>NC_013173.1:3337630-3942657 GCF_000023225.1 Desulfomicrobium baculatum DSM 4028 | reverse complement strand
TTAAATATAGTATACTCAAATATTAGTATAAAATATTAATTACGGACCAAGGTCATTATGCCCTTGACTCTGAAAAAATCCCGGGTCGGCCAAAAAAATAGATGAGAACGCTCCGAATTTCCTGCAACAGAAAGGCAAAAAGGGGATTTGCTCTTCCTAGGGCTTGTTTCCGAGCCATCCTACGATCCTGTCGGACAATTCCTCACATACCACAACAAAAAAAGGGCACGTTTCTTGAACATGCCCTTAACGATACCTTAAGTGCGTAAAAATTTCAGTACAAGCGGGCGGCGGCACCCTGGGAGTCCAGTTCGGCGAGGGCCTCGGCAAAACGCTCTCCCAGATCGTCGAAAAGCAGGGGAATGCGTTGCTGAAATGCGCTCATCAGCGGGAGCATGACCTGGCGCATCTGGGGGTGGGCAGCCTTGTCGCAACGCAACTTGAAAATGTGTCGCCACTCCCGGATGTTGGCCGTAGTCACGATCTCGGTCTTGAGGCTGTTGGGCAGGACGCTTCTGGCCTCCTGTGCCGTGGCCCCGGCATCGACCAGACGCAGATAGGCGTCCTCGCAAGCCTGCATGGCGGACAGCCACAATGCGTAACGGGCGTCATCCTCGGCCCAGAAAAATGGACGGATCACCGTGATCTCGCGACCGAACTTGTCCTGGGCGTAGTTGGCGTAGCGGGTGCTTTCCTGCGAAAAGGCGCACAGACGGTGGCGGACCAGTTCATGGGTCACGCCCCTGTCGCAGACGATACGAACTGTAACGCTGATGTGCTCCAAAACACTGTCATGGCCCAGACGCACGATGCGGGAGAGAAGCTTGCGGGCCGAATCCGGGCTGGATTTGTCTTCGGATTTGTAACAGGTCCGGGCCGCCAGTTCGAGGTGGCTCAGGACAAACTCGCCGTCGGGCAGGTGCATGAAGGAAAAACACGGATCAATAACTTTCATGGCTCCTCGCTGGACTGAAGTGATGACAGGTCAAAAATGGTGCCGGACAAGACCGGTCACCGGGGCATTTTCCTTGCCGCCAAAAAGGCGTTCCGGCCTATTCGCCGCGCAGCTTCAGCCCGCCGTCGATGTGCTGGTAGGCTTTGGGCGTGACCACCCGGCCCCGGGGGGTGCGCTTCAAAAAACCGCACTGGATCAGGTAGGGTTCGTAGATGTCCTCGATGGTCCGCACCTCTTCGGAGCAGGCCGCCGCAATGGTCTTCACGCCCACGGGCCCGCCGCCGAAATGATCGATGATGCATTCCAGGATCTTGCGGTCCATCATGTCCAGGCCACGCGAATCCACATCCATGATGTCAAGGCCCTTGGCCGCCACCTCCGCGTCGATGACCGCGCTCCCGGCCACCTGGGCGTAGTCGGCCACACGGCGCAGCAACCGGTTGGCGATGCGCGGCGTGCCCCGTGAGCGTTTGCCTATCTCAAGCGCCCCGTCGGCGCTGATCTGCAGTCCCAGGATGCGGGCCGCGCGGGTCACGATCAGAGAAAGCTCCTGCGGATTGTAGAACTCCAGACGGCAGATGACCCCGAAACGGTCTCTCAACGGAGAGGTCAACAACCCGATGCGGGTCGTGGCCCCAACCAGGGTGAAGGGCTCCAGCTCGATCTTGACCGTACGTGCCCCTGGCCCCTGTCCGACAATGAGGTCGAGCTTGAAATCCTCCATTCCGGGGTAGAGAATTTCTTCGACCACGGGCGGCATGCGGTGGATCTCGTCGATGAAGAGCAGGTCGTGCCGGTTCAGGCTGGTCAGGATGGCGGCCAGATCTCCGCTGCGTTCCAATACCGGCCCGGAAGTGGAGACCAGGTTCACGCCCAGTTCGCTGGCCATGATCTGGGCCAGGGTGGTCTTGCCCAGGCCCGGATTGCCGTAGAGCAGGCAATGATCCAGCTGCTGGCCCCGTTCCTTGGCCGCCTGCAGATAGATCTTCAGGTTGCCGCGGACATCTTCCTGGCCGATGAAATCGTCCAGGGTGCGCGGACGGATGTGCTCTTCGATGGGGTTTTGAATCATACTATTTGGAAGCAAAAATCTTCAGAGCCTGCCGGATGGCGCTGCCCGCGTCCAGATCGGGCTCTTTTTCGAACACCACCCGCACCACCTCGTCCACTTCATGCCGCCCGTATCCCAGGGACACGAGCGCCGCCGCGCAATCCGCCGAAGCCGTGGGCGCCGGAGCGGTGCGGCCGGGAAGCAGGCTTGGAGAAGAAACAAGCTTGTCCTTCAGGTCCAGGAGCAGCCGTTTGGCCGTCTTGGCGCCGATTCCGGGCACACGGCTCAGGGCGGCCACGTCTTCCTTGGCGATGCAGGCTGCAAGTTCCGCCGGGGAATAGCATCCAAGCATGGCCAGGGCCGTCTTGGGACCGAGCTTGGGCGCGCCGAGCAGGGTCACGAAGGCCTGCCGCTCTTCCCAGGAGGAAAAAGCGAAGAGGGTCAAGGCGTCCTCGCGGACCAGGGTATGGACGAAAAGCCGGGCCGTATCACCGGCGCCGGGCAGGGCGGCCAACCCGTCCGAGGTCAAGTGGAGCTGATAGCCCACGCCCCCTGCGGTGAGCAGGACACAGGACTCTTCATCGCGGCGCAGGACCGTTCCTTCAAGATAGGCAATCATGGAGAGGAGCTATAGACGAGTTGCCCCGTTTTGACCAGCGGCCACGGCAGCCAGGAAACGGGAGTGATTCAGATGGCAAATGGCCAGGGCCAGGGCGTCGCCGGCATCCTCGGCCCAATCGGGCTTAACCCCCAGCAGCTGTCCGACCATGAAAGAGACCTGGCTCTTCTCCGCCCGGCCCGCTCCAACCAGGGATTTCTTGACCAGGGTGGGCTCGTAGCCGAAGACCTCGGCCCCGTGCACGCCGCAGGCTGCGAGCACAGCGCCCCGGGCCTGGCCGAGCTTGAGGGCCGAGGCCGAGTTGCGGGCAAAAAAAACATTCTCCACCGCGACCGCGTGTGGAGAATGTGCATGCAGCAGCTCCGAGATACGCGTGTACATGAGGCCCAGACGGGCGCTCATGGCCTCTTCGCCCGGTCGCACCACGCCCGCCTCGACCAGGGACAAAACCCCGGATCGCTCACGTACAAGGCCGTAACCCATGCAGCGTGACCCGGGGTCCACGCCCAGGATGATGCGCTCCATCGCCATGCGGCCGGGTTACATCTCCGCCAGGAGTTCTGTCGGCAGCTCGAAGTTGGCGTACACGTTCTGAACGTCGTCGTTGTCGTCCAGGGCATCATAAAGCTTCATGACCTTGCGGCCGGTGTCGACATCCACGGCCACGGTGTTCTGCGGAATGCGGTTCAGCCCGGAGCTCATGATCTCGATGCCCGCGGCCTCGAAAGCGCTTCTGGCGGTGTGGAAATCCTCGGCCGCGCAGAGCACCTGCCAGGAATCGTCGTCATCGAGCACATCCTCGACGCCGCCTTCAAGCCCTGCTTCCAGCAGCTGATCCTCGGTGTATTTTTCCTTGTCGAAGGCGAAGACGCCCTTGGTGTCGAACATCCAGGCTACGCAACCGGCCGCGCCCATGGAGCCGCCGTTCTTGCTCAGGATGTGACGCACTTCGGCCACGGTGCGGTTCCTGTTGTCCGTGACCGCCTCGATGAGAATGGCCACGCCGCCGGGAGCGTATCCTTCGTACATGATTTCTTCGAGCGCCTCGGAAGCCAGCTCACCCGTGCCTTTCTTGATGGCCGTATCGATCTTGTCCTTGGGCAGGTTCACGGCCTTGGCGGCATCAATGGCCGCGCGCAGGCGGGCGTTCATGTCCGGATCGCCGCCGCCCTTGGCCGCCAGAATGATCTCCTTGGTGACCTTGGTGAACATCTTGCCGCGCTTCAGATCCTGCCGTCCCTTGCGGTGCTGGATATTCTTCCATTTACTATGTCCTGCCATACAATCCTCCAAAAAAAGTTATGCGGGCGGGGCCTCGCTGGCCGCGGGAACAAAACCCAAACCCAGGATGAATATTTCCTTGCTCTCCGCCCGGCTGCTCTTGGGCTTGAACATGCCGACCTTGGCGAAACGGACTTTAAGAGACTGCACAAAAGGCTGCACATCCGGACCTTCGAAGACCTTGGCGATGAACGTGCCGCCGGAAGCCAGCCATTCCTCGGCCACGCCAAAGGCCGCCTCCACCAGTTGGATGGAGCGGGCCTGATCGGTGAATTTGGAGCCCGTGGTCTTCGGGGCCATGTCGCTCATGACTACGTCGAAAGGGGCAAGCGCCTGCAGGTGCCCGAGAAAAAGAGGAGTGCGGGCAAAGATGTCTTCCTGCAAAAAGGTCACCTGTTCCGGAAAACGGGTATCCGGCATGTTCAGGTCGATACCCAGCACCCGGCCTTCCGCGCCGACGCGTTCGGCGGCGTAAAGAGTCCAGGAACCGGGGCAGGCGCCGAGATCAAGCACTTTCTGGCCCTGGCGCAAGAGCTTGTGCGCCTTGTCCATTTCCTGAAGCTTGTATACGGAGCGGGCAGGATAATTGTCCTGCTTGGCCTTTTTGAAATAGTAATCGCGGTATTGTTTCATGCTTTTTATGACCGGGGCAGCATCCCGACCACCCAAGCGAGCGCCTTCATGCCAGCCAGACCCATACGTGTAAAGTTGAAAAACGAACTGGGGATTTCTACATCGCTCCCCGCAGGAGAGCAATGTTTTCATCTTTACGGCGAAGGCGCGGATCTGCTCATCACCTGTCCCGGTCCCGAACCTGGACTCTGCGCGCGGCACACCGGCAAAGCGAACCGCGTGTTCCTGTTGCGCGTGCCCGAAATCGACGGACAGATGCCAGGCTCATGGCACTCGGCCATCCCGCCCGAGTGGCACGACGTCACTCTCGCGCAGGCACGCGACCTCCTGCCCGGCATGCGCGTGTTGCACTACACCCCGGCAAGCCGCCTCTTTCCGTCCATTTTCGCGCCCCTGCTGGCCAGGCTTCGCCCGCTCCCGCAGACTCCGCCCGCCAAGAGCCTCTGGCTGCCCGGACCTGAGAATACCCTCATCATCCCGGAACTGGTCCATGCGGCAAAAGACCTCGGCTATACCTCCCGGCTTCTGCCCGCAAACCTTGCACAACAGGAGCTCTGCCGTCTGCTTGATCAGGAGCGACCAGGCCTCTTCCTGAGCGTCAACTTCCACGGCCTGGACCCGTACGGGGAAAACCAGGCCCTCTTGCAGGCGGCCGGAGTGCCCATAGCCGTCTGGTGCGTGGACAACCCCCTGCACCTGCTCACAAACCAGAAAAACCAGCTCTGGAAAAACCTGCCCCTCTTCGTCACCGACGACTGGTTCGTGGAGCCCTTGTGCGCCCTGGGGGCCGACGCACGGCACCTGCCCCTGGCCGCGAGCAGGCGCTTCTTCCCCCCCGGCCCCCCCTGTCCGACGGGAGAGGACCTGACCTTTGTCGGCCGTTCGGCCTTTCCGGACCGGGATCGCTTTTTCGCGGCCTGCCGCGTGCCACGCGAACTGGCCGAAGAGGCCGCTCGCTTGCCCGGACGCGAAGCGCATTTCGGCTGGTGGCGCGCAAAACTTCCCGATCATGCGCTGTGGCCGGGAAACGAGGTCCGAGTTCTCGGCCTGGGCGCGGAAACGGCCTCGGCCGCATGGCGGCAAGCGTGCCTCGCCGCGCTTGCAAAAGAGACCGACCTGACGATCGTCGGCGACGAACACTGGCAAACCCTGCTGCCCGGCGCCAAAATCCTGCCCCCCGTGGATTACTATGCGGGGCTGGCCGAGATATATCGCAGGGCGTCCTTTTCCCTGAACCTGACCAGCCTGCTCCTGCCCCACGGCCTGACCCAACGCCACTTCGACGTCTGGGCCTGCGGCGGCTTCCTGCTCACGGACGACACGCCCGGCATGAAAATATTCCCGCAGGAACTGGCCCGGGCGGTGACTTTCGCCTCGCCAAGCGAAGCGGCAAAGCTCCTGCGCTCTCTCGCCGCCGACCCGGGTGAGAAGGAAGAGCTGCGCCGGGCCTGGCAGGAACACATCGTGGCGGAACACGACTACTCCGCTCGACTGCGTATCATCCTCGCGGCAAGCCTCTGAAAGGCGGAACCGCCGCATCCACAGCATGCTCAAAAAAAAAAGCTCCCCGGCAAGGAGAGCTCTTCCACGGCGGATCCGCTTGTCGGCGTTCAGCGCTCGTTCATGGTGCAGACCCGGTTCCGCCCGCGCCCCTTGGCCCGGTACATGGCCTTGTCCGCTTCGTCGAGGAGCCGCGCTCCGGCCTCGTCGGCCCAATCCTTTTTCAATTCGGCCACGCCGATGGACACGGTGATCTTGATACCCTTCTGCAGCACCTGGCCGTTGTGGTCGCGGATGATGAAATTGTAGTCCTCGATGATGGTGCGCAGATTCTCGGCGTCTTCCGCGGCCTCGCCAAGTCCAACCCCAGGCAAAACGACCACGAACTCTTCTCCGCCGAAGCGGGCGGGAAAAAAGCTGCGGTTGGGGACGGTGCCGTATTTTTGCGCGTAGCCTGTCAGCTTGCTGGCCACGGTGACCAGGGCCTGATCCCCGATACGATGCCCGTAGGAATCGTTGAAGTCCTTGAAATGGTCGATGTCGAGAAACATGAGGCTCATGGGATTGCCCGTGACCATGTATTCGACCAGGGTCGTCTGGTAGTAGCGGTCAAAGGCCCGGCGGTTGCTGAGTTTGGTCAGGGAGTCCGTGTAGCTCATCTCGACCAGATCCCGTGTGTCCTGCTCCATGTGCGTAAGCACCTTCTCGAAAGCCGCCTTGATCCCAAGGACAATGTCCTCCAGGGCGTTCTGGTCCGTCACCGTGCTGATGGTCGTCTCCCGCAGATCGCGGACCTCCTTGGTCCGCAAAAGGTTCTGGGAGCGCACATGCTCAATGAGGACCACGGTCTCGCGAAACGTCTCCTCCAGCTTCTTGTTCCAGGGCTGGTAGAGAATCTGCTCCTTGCTGCGCACTATTTCCTTGAATTTCTTTTCGGAAAAATCCCCATCCCGCACGACGCCCATGACCAGGGCCTGCATCTGTCGTTTCTGTTCGGCGGAAAGGAAATCGTACTCCGAAAGGGAGCGCATGTAGAGAATGAGCGCCCCCCATTTGGAATTGGCCGGAACCCCCGCCTTGAGGAGGGACGTGACGACATCGTGCGAACAAAAGAAATTTTCGTGCTGAACGCTCATGACCCGACCCATTCGTGTTGATTGCTAACTCTTTTCCCCGAAGGAACGTCCGATCTCGAAAGCCTGGCCCACATACTCGCCCACGGTGTGATAGGCCCTGGTCACGGGGGTGAAGATGAGCGGCCTGACCTTGGCTGCGTCAGGATAGCCCTTCTCGTCGAGAACGTCCTCCTCCGCCTTGACATCGACGATTTCTCCGATGAACTGGATATGCATGCCGAGCTCCACGGTGCGCAGCAAGGCGCACTCGAGCACCAGAGGAAATTCTCCCACATAGGGGGCATCGACCAGCTCCGACCGCACCGGGGTCAGCCCCGTGGCCGCGAACTTGTCCACGTCTTTTCCCGATGCAATGCCGAAATAATCGGCCTGCGCCGCGAATCTGATCGAAGGCACACTGATGGTGAACGCACGACGGGCGAGAATGGACGCATAGCTGTGACGCTCTTCACGCAAGGAGACTGTGATACACGGCGGTTTGGAACAGCATATCCCACCCCAGGCCGCAGCCATGGCGTTGGCTCTGCCGTCTTCATCATAAGACCCGACAATCCACAACGGCGCTGGCTGGGCCAGCGTCTTTGCACCAAGCGAAATTTTCATCACTGTCTCCGTAATACAACACTGATCATCTTGCATTTTCACTGCCACTTGTCAGCCATTCTCATATGGTTATAAGAAGCATCCGTCAAATATCATCCTTCAACCGTACGCAACAGAGACTTCATGGACACCAAAGTCATACATATCGCCGGCGCGCGTCAGCATAATCTCAAGAACCTGACCCTGGACATCCCCCGCGACAAGCTGGTCGTGGTCTGCGGCCCCTCGGGTTCGGGCAAATCCACCCTGGCCTTCGACATCGTCTACGCCGAAGGCCAGCGGCGCTATGTCGAATCGCTGTCCGCCTACGCCCGCCAGTTCCTGCCGCAAATGGACAAGCCGGACATCGACCTCATCGAGGGTCTGACCCCGGCCATCTCCCTGGAACAGCAGACCCTGTCCAAAAACCCGCGCTCCACCGTGGCCACAGTCACGGAAATCTACGATTTTCTGCGCGTCTTCTACGCCCGCCTCGGCACGCCCTGCTGCCCCGACTGCGGGGTACCCATCGCGGCCCAGAGCAGCGACGAGATCATGGAACGCATCCTTGGCCTGCCGGAAGGGACAAAATTCATGATCCTGGCGCCCCTGGTCGACCACAAGAAGGGCACCCACGCGGATCTCTTCAAGAAGCTCAAGACCCAGGGCTTTGTTCGCGCCAGGATCAACGGCGAGGTGACGAACCTTGATCCGGTCCCGGAGCTGGGCAAAAACCTGAAGCACAGCATCGATCTGGTCGTGGACCGCCTGGTTTTGAAGCCCGACATGCGCAAGCGCCTGGCCGATTCCGTGGAGCTCGGCCTGAAAAGCGGCGAGGGACGGATCGTCGTCTCCATCATCGGCGGCGAGGACATCTTCTTCTCCACCGACGCCGTCTGCCCCAGATGCAGCCTAAGCCTTCCCAAACCCAGTCCTCAACTTTTCTCGTTCAACAGCCCGCAGGGAGCCTGCCCGCACTGCTCGGGCCTGGGTGCCGTCGAGTACTATGAGCCCATGCTGCTCGCGCCCAATGGTGGTCTGTCCCTGCGACAGGGGGCGATCCTGCCCTGGAAGGGCCGGGCTTTCGACCGCTACGCCCATGACCTGAGGGAACTGGGGCTCAAACACGGCTTCACCCTGGACACGCCGCTACAGAACTTCGGCCTTGATGCCCGGCAGGCCCTGTTCCACGGCGACGACAGGTGGCCGGGAGTGATCCATTTTCTCGAACAGGGCGGCGGTCTCGGCCACATCTGGCGCGACGAACTGGCCCGCTACCGCCAGACCATGAACTGCCCGTCCTGCCAGGGCGCGCGCCTGCGACCAGAGTCCCTGGCGGTGCGCATCGAAGGACTCAGCATCTTCGACTTCTGCTCGCTGCCCATCACCCGCGCCCTCGCCTGGCTGCAAGGCCTGAACTTTTCCGGCGTCAATGTGGAAATCAGCACCCCGCTCTTGAAAGAGCTCTGCCACCGCCTGGAATTCCTGGCCAACGTGGGGCTCGACTACATCAACCTGGCCCGCAACATGTCTACCCTGTCCGGCGGCGAGGCCCAGCGCATCCGTCTGGCCGGGCAGCTTGGCTCGGGCCTGGTCGGGGTGACCTACGTCCTGGATGAGCCCAGCATCGGTCTGCACCCGCGCGACAACCAGCGCCTCATAAACACCCTGCGCCAGCTCCAGGGGCGCGGCAACACCGTGCTCGTGGTCGAGCACGACGAGCCGACCATCCGCGCCGCCGACCATGTGCTGGAGCTTGGTCCCGGCTCGGGTTTTCTGGGCGGAGAGCTGGTCTTCGCCGGAACGCCCCATGATCTGGTGACCGTCTCCAAAAGCCTGACCGGTAAATACCTGCGCGGCGAACTGCGCATCGCCCGGCCCGCCCAGCGCAGGACCTCGGACCGGGCCATCACCCTGAGCGGCGTGACCACCAACAACCTGCGCGGCATCGACGCCCGCTTTCCCTTGGGCTCCCTGGTCTGCATCACCGGAGTCTCCGGCTCGGGCAAAAGCTCACTGGTCATGGACTCCCTCTACAAGCATCTGGCCCTGGCCCAGGGCCTCAAGGTGGACAGCCCCGGCACCATTGGCGGCATCGAGGGTGCAGGGGCCGTGGAAAAAATCATCTCCATCGACCAAAGCCCCATCGGCCGCACCCCTCGCTCCAACCCGGCCACCTACACCAAGATCTTCGATGAAATCCGGGCCATTTTCGCCGGCAGCAAAGACGCCAAAAAGCGCGGCTACAATGTCGGAAGATTCAGCTTCAACGTGCGCGGCGGCCGCTGCGAGGCCTGCCAGGGCGACGGGCAGATCCGGGTCGAGATGCATTTTCTGCCCGACGTGTTCGTGACCTGCGAGGTCTGCGGGGGCAAGCGCTACAACCGCGAGACCCTCGATATCCTGTACCGCGACAAGTCCATCGCCGACGTGCTGGACATGACCGTGAGACAGGCACGGCAATTCTTCGCCAACCACCCGGCCCTGGAACGCAAGCTCGGGGTGCTGGAGGAGGTGGGACTGGAATACATCCGCCTGGGCCAGCCCGCCACGACCCTGTCCGGCGGCGAGGCCCAGCGCATCAAGATCTCGCGCGAACTGGGCAAGAGGAGCCTGCCCGGCACCCTCTATATTCTGGACGAACCGACCACGGGCTTGCACATGCACGAGGTCGGCAAACTCATCAGCGTACTGCACACCCTGGTCGACAAAGGAGCCTCGGTCATCGTCATCGAGCACAACCTGGACGTGGTCGCGGCGGCTGACCACGTCATCGACCTCGGCCCCGGCGGAGGCGAAAACGGAGGCATCATCGTGGCCGAAGGCACCCCGGAGGAACTGAAACAAAACCCCGGCTCGGTCACGGGGCCTTTCCTTGAGTTGTGATCGAGGAGCATACTTGCCCAATGCAGAAGTCAGGGTTATGTTATGAAAAATTTGTAACAAATGAGATGCCCATGCCGACAGTCCTTCTCCTCCTTGGCTGGCGACTTTTCTTTTATGCCAACGAAGGAAGCGAGCCGATTCACATTCATTGTCGAAAAGGGGATATGGAATGCAAGTTCTGGCTCAACACGCAATCATTTGACATTGAAGAGGCTTTTTCCTTCAATGTCACGCGCGCCGAAAAAAGGGTTATCCGCAAAATAATATTCGAACACTTTGAATATATTGAAAAACAGTGGGAACTTTTCCAAGGTGGGAGAAATGAAAAAACACGTCGTTGATGATATCCGCTTCGAAACGGACAATCTGCTGCTGCGTATCGATGGAGAGCACAAAAAATTCGCCCTCAAGGCCATTTCTCCTTTATTGGCCAACGCCTCTCCACGGGAACGCGACACTTTCGAGGTTTCGCCCTCGGGTTACGGAATCCACTGGCCCCTGCTCGACGAAGATCTGTCCATAGACGCGCTGCTGGGCATTGTGGATGCACCTTCATGGCACCGGAAAAGTGCCTGAGCAGCCGCACGAAACTCAAAACCCTGCACATCAGCCGAAATCAAAACACAGCCATCAACGCAAGACAGGCGGCCCGGAAAACTCCGGGCCGCCTGTCTTGCGTTGAGGCCGGGGCGAAGGTCAGTACCGTGACGTCAGGTGTGAATACCCGTGCATCAGATAATTTTGCACATAGTCCGTGACCCCGTCCTCAAGCGGCCTGAAATCCACGTCGCAGCCGTGGCCCGAGAGCTTGGTCAGGTCGGCGCAGGTGTAGTACTGGTACTTGCCGCGCAGGGTGTCCGGCATGTCCACGTATTCGATCTGCGGTTCCCGGCCCATGGCCGTGAAAACGCCTCGCGCCAGATCGTTCCATGTCCGGGCCTGGCCCGTGCCCACGTTGAAGATGCCGCCCACCTCCGGGTTCTTGATCAGCCAGTCGATGACCTTCACGCAATCCTTGATATAGACGAAATCCCGGCGCTGCTCGCCATCGGCGTATTCCTTGCGATAGGATTTGAAGAGTTTCAATTTTCCCGTCTGCCGGATCTGGGTGAAAGCCTTGCAGATCACGGAGCGCATGTCGTCCTTGTGGTATTCGTTGGGACCGAAGACATTGAAGAACTTGAGCCCGGCCATCTTGTTCAGCAGTCCGTCACCCTTGAGCCAGAGATCGAACAGGTGTTTGGAATAGCCGTACATGTTCAAAGGGTGTAGACCCTCCATGGCCTCGTCCGAGTCGTCGAATCCGCGGCTGCCGTCCCCGTAGGTCGCAGCGGAACTGGCGTAGATGAAACGGGCGTTGCGCTCCTGGGCGAAGCGGCACATGGCCTTGGAATATTCCAAGTTGTTGCGGATGAGATAATCGCAGTCCGCTTCCGTGGTCGCGGAGCAGGCTCCAAGATGAATCACGGCCTCGATCCGACCTTCCATATATCTGGTGTTGAGCAAATCCAGGAAGTTGTCTTTTTGAATATACCGATGATAGGCCAGCCCGACCAGGTTGCGCCATTTGTTCGTGGAAGCCAGATTGTCGACCACGACGATATCCCTGTACCCCTGCTGGTTCAATTCCCAGACCATGGCGCTGCCGATGAAACCCGCGCCGCCGGTAATGATGATCATAAATCCCCCTTCAGATCTTCTTCACCCGCCCCTAGCCCGAAACCCCTGCCTCGGCAAGACGCCAGGCAGGGAGACACGAGCTATTCCCATGGCTTCAGATCACAACTGTTTTGAAAAAGCGGGGCATCCGGGCCTTGGTTTTTGCGATGTCTTTGGCTAGAGTGCCTGCTTTATCATCACCCCATGCGACAGGAGCTCCCCATGCTAGCCATCCTTGACTACAAGGCCGGCAATCTGACCAGTGTCAAGCGCGCCCTCGATTATCTTTCCATCCCCTGCACCATCACTGCCGACGCGAACACCATCGCAGGCTGCCAGGGCCTCATCTTCCCCGGTGTCGGCGCGGCCGGTTCGGCCATGGCCAACCTGCATCAGTCCGGCCTGCACGACGTCATGGCCCGGGAAATAGCCGCCGGAAAACCGCTCCTGGGCATTTGCCTGGGCTGCCAGATCCTGCTCGAATACAGCCCGGAGAATGACACGAAGACCCTGGGCCTCATCCCGGGCAGCTGCGACGTGTTCACCCCGGATCTGACCGAAGAGGACGGCGCGCCCATCAACATCCCGCACATGGGCTGGAACACCGTGAGCCTGAAGCAAGAATGCCCCCTTTTCAGCGGCATCTCTCCGGAAAGCGAATTCTATTTCGTGCACAGCTACTACCCAAGCCCGGCCCCGGAGTATGTCATCGCCACGACATATTACGGCAAGGAGTTCTGCTCCGTGCATGGCCGCGACGGGCTGTGGTCTGCCCAGTTCCATCCGGAAAAAAGCGGGCGCCCGGGCCTTAAGATGCTCTCCAATTTCTACGAATACTGCAGGGAGACAGCCAATGCTCAGTAAACGCATCATCCCCTGCCTCGATGTCAGGAACGGCAAGCTGACCAAGGGCATCAAGTTCGAAGGCAACGTCGACATCGGCGATCCCGTGGAAACGGCCCGCCGCTATTACGAGGAAGGGGCGGACGAGATCGTCTTCTACGACATCACCGCTTCCCACGAAGGCAGGGGCATCATGCTCAAGGTCGTGGAGGCCGTGGCCTCCCAGATCTTCATCCCCTTTTCCGTGGGTGGCGGCATCTCCACCGTGGCCGACATGCGCGAGGTGCTCCTGGCCGGAGCGGAGAAGATCTCCGTCAACTCGGCCGCGGTGAAGACTCCGCATATCATCTCCGAGGGCGCGGCGGCTTTTGGTTCCCAGTGCATCGTCGTGGGCATGGACGTGTTGCGCGTGCCGAGGAGCGAGAACATCCCGTCCGGCTACGAGATCGTCATCCACGGCGGCCGCAAGCACATGGGCATCGACGCCCTGTGGTGGGCCAAGGAAGTGGAGCGACTGGGCGCGGGGGAACTGTGCATCAACTCCATCGACGCCGACGGCACCAAGGACGGTTACGAACTGACCCTGACCCGGCTCATCACCGACAACGTGCGCATCCCGGTCATCGCCTCTGGCGGGGCCGGCAACCCCCAACACATGGTCGACGCCGTGACCACGGGCCGGGCCTCGGCCGCGCTCATCGCCTCCATCGTGCACTACGGCGAATACACGGTCACGGACCTGAAGAACTACATGGCGGACAAAGGGGTCAAGGTCCGCCGGATCTGGTGATCTCGACGTCTTGTCCTGGCAACGAAAAAGCCCCCGCAAAAACGGGGGCTTTTTCGTTGCCAGGACGTGGTATCCGCCCGCCGCAGGGCGCGACCCTATGCGCTTGACCTGCTTTTAAGCTTCGCGATGGCCTTGACCAGATCGTCCAGGCCGACCGGCTTGGACAGGTAGTCGTCCATCCCGGCCTGCAGAAACGACTCGCGATCCCCGCTCATTGCGTGGGCGGTCAGGGCGATGATGGGTACGTCCTTCCTGGCCGCCAGTTCCGGAGAGGTGCGAATGCGGCGGGTGGCTTCGATGCCGCTCATGACCGGCATCTGCACGTCCATGAGAACGCAATCGAAATCCTCTTCCCGCAAAAGATCCAGGACCTCCTGGCCGTTCTGCGCGATGGACACCCGGTGCCCCGCTTTTTCCAGCAGAGTGCGCATGGCCAACTGATTGATGGCTTCATCTTCGGCCAGCAGAAGGCGAAGGCCCGGTCCGGCCTCCAACGCCACGCTCTCCGCGACGTCCTGTGGGATGCAATACTCGCTGGCGGCGCGCAGGGGCAGACTGACCAGAACGGCAGTGCCCGCGCCGGGCTCGCTCTGCACGGAAATCTCGCCCTGCATAAGCTCCACCAGCCGCTGCACAATGGCCAGCCCAAGCCCCGCGCCCTCGTAACTGCGCGTATGGGAACCCTCCACCTGCCGAAAGGGCTCGAACACGCCGGAAAGCATGTGCGCGGGGATGCCCACGCCGGTATCGACGACACGTATGCACATGCACTCGGACCGGCACAGGTCCGCGTCTCGCGCGAACAGCTCCAGGGTTATATCCCCCTGCTCCGTATACTTGAGGGCGTTGCCGACCAGGTTGAAAAGGATCTGGCGCACCCGGGCCTCATCGCCGACAAGCAGGGGCGGCAGGCCGGGATGAATGGCGCAACGAAGCCGCAGGCCCTTTTCCCGGGCGGGAACCGCAAAAAGCTCCACCACCGAATCGACAAGCTCGGCAGCGCTGAAGGGCGCGTTAAAGAGGCTCATTTTCCCGGCTTCGATGCGGGAGATATCCAGGATGTCGGCCAGCAGGCGGGTCAGCCGCGCGGCCGAAGTGATGGAAAGCTCCACATACTTCTCCTGCTCCGGTTCCAGGCTGGTCTGTCGCAACAGCTGCATCATGCCGAGAATGCCGTTGAGGGGCGTGCGGATCTCATGACTCATGTTGGCCAGAAACTCCGTTTTGACCCTGTTGGCCGTCTCGGCGGTCTCCTTGGCTTCGAGCAGGGCGGCTTCGGTCTTTTTGAGCTCTGTGATGTCTATCTCGACCCCGTCCCAGACCACGCGATCACCAATCCGTCTCGGAGCGGAGGCCAGATAGCTCCAGCGGACTTTGCCCGAGGCCAGACGAAAGCGCGCCTCCGCATGAAAAAGGGACATGGCCGACAAAGCCTCGGCCTCCCGCTCAGCCAACTGCTCCCCGTCCTTTTCCGGAAGCTGCGCATAGAGCACGGACGCGTCGTCCAGCACGTCTTGCACGCTCAGGCCATGCAGAGATTCCACGCCGCCGCTGATATAGGTAAATCTGCGCTCCCGGCCATCCAGACCCACCTCGATCTGATACACGAGCCCGCCGGGCAGATTGTCACTGAGCATGCGCAGGCGCTCCTCGCTTTCGCGCAAGGCCGCCTCCGCCTTTCTGCGCGCCGTGACATCGCGGAAAATGGACTGATATGTTCCGTCCGGCATCATCTTGCTGCGCATCTCCACCAGGATCTCGGTCCCATCAGGACGAATCAGAACGCGCTCTTTCTGCACGATGTCCCCGTGTTCCAGCTGCTCGAAACGAAACGGCTCACGCTCCAGGCTCTCCGGTTTGAACGGCAGGGCGCTGATGTGCATGCCAAGCATGTCCTCGCGCGTGAGCCCGGTCAGGTCGCACATGCATTCGTTGGCGCCGGTGATGACGCCCTCGTGCGAGCCGAGCAGAATGCCGTCCACGGCCAGTTCGACCAGCGCTCGATACCGGGATTCGCTCTCGCCAAGGGCCGCCTCGGCCCATTGCCGCTCCGTCAGTTCCCGCTTCATGCCCTGCATGGTCTGGGAAAGCTGCCGCGCCATCCGATTGAATGATCTGGTCAGGCTCTGGACCTCGACAAACCTCGAAGTCTCACCAATCATTTCCAGACTCGAATCTCCGGCCAAACGGCCCGCCGCCTCTTCCAACCCGGAGATGGGCTTGACGATCCTGCGGGCCAGCAGCGTTCCGACCAGAAGCGACAACGCAAGGACTCCAAGCATGATAATCGCGGTGACGCGGGCATTGTCCCCGATCCTGGCCATGAAGTCGGATTCCGGCACGGCAACGACGATAAGCCAATCAATGCCGAGGGGATCGCGCAACGGAGAAACCGTGACCAGAAGGTGCTGGCCCAGGCCCGAAAATTCAAAATGGTGCTCTGCGCTGATCTTCTCAAGATTGCCGAATCGTGAAGACAGGGCCTGCGACGCGGCATGTACCAGCAGATCCCGGCTCTGCGTTCCCAATATCCGCCGGCCCGGATTCCCGCCCCGGGCCGGAACGAAGAGCGGCTCCGTGCCCGAACCGGCCACCAACACCCCGGTACGATCCAGAATGAACGCCTTTCCGGTGCTGCCGATGCGCAGTTGCTGCAAAAACCTCGTGAGCTGGGACAGGAACACATCCACGGAGACCACGCCCAGGGCCGTGCCGTGGCTGTCGTACACGGGGCGGCTGGCGGCAAGGGCCAGATCCTGTCCGGTAAACAGCACGTAAACGTCGCTCCAGACCGGCCCGTTCGCGGACAGAGCCTTCGTGTACCACGGCCGGGTCCTGGCGTCGAAGCCTGCCGCGCTGGACAGCTCCTCGCCCTGCACGCCTCGGGAGTCCATGGCGTATCTGCGAAACGTTCCGGCTTTGAAATCATCCGTGCGGATTGAATATCGGGAGTTGCGCTCCGGATCCCGGCCGCTATTGGCAAGCCCGCCCTGTGCATTGCCGAAATAGATGCTTGAAACCGAAGGAAAAAGATCCACCTGCTCGGCGAACCGCGAAATCAATCCCTGCGGATCAGCGGCGGGTACGAGTCCATTCTGCAACGCCAGCGCGTTGCGGCGGTTGATCTCGTGAGGCAGGCGAAGAAATTCGAGCAGATGCTCCGAAATGCGATGCGAAACCTCCTTGCGCAGCTGCAGACCGACATCCCCGACGGCTGCGCGGCTCCCGGTAAACGACACCCAACTGACCAAAACCGTGGAAAAAAGAATAACGCCCACCAAAAGCAGAGGGATGGAAGTCCGAAGGGAAATGCCGGTGCTACAAAATCTCATGCGGAATCCTCGCTCCAGCCCAACGGCCAAGCATGTCCGGCTTTGTACGCGAAGGGCTTGAAGTTCGACTCAACTCGCTGGCTGTATGACGACCGCGTCTCGACTTGCAGAAAAAGTGCTGGCTCATGCCGAGCTTGTAAGACAGGAGTTCGGACTCTGGCAAGGCTGCCCTGAACTCCGGCCCCAAAGATACCACGCAGCCGCGCATCAAGCTGCCGCAATGAAAAAAAAGGCTGAACACCTTGTGCACAGCCTTTTTCAGTATCGGGTCCCCCCGGCGCCTAAGAGCGAGCAACCGGCCCCAGCGGCAACACCGTGCGGCCGTAAACTTCGTTCAGCACCTGCGCAATGGCCGTATAAAAAGCCGAAAAGCCGCACAGGATGCCCACGTACCCGCCGATGACCTTGTAGGCGGCGATATGGGTGAAGTCACCGATGGCCAGCAGCCAGAACAGGGCGACCAGCGTGCCGAAGACGACCTGCAAGGCCCGGCTCAGGCGGAACGTTCCGATGAACATGCCGAAAGTGAAAAGACCCCAAATGGCCAGATAAAAGCCCATGGCAGTCTCATCGGCCTTCTCGGCCAGGCCGAGGGCGGGCAGGGTCCAGATGGCCACGAGCGAGAGCCAGAAGGAGCCGTAGGCGGTGAATGCGGTCAGGCCGAAAGTGTTGTTCTTTTTGGATTCGAGGATGCCGGCGATAATCTGAGCGATCCCACCCACGAAAATGCCCATGCCCAGGATCATGGAGTTGTTCGGGTAGAGCCCGACGTTGTGGATGTTGAGCAGGATTGTGGTCAGCCCGAATCCCACCAGACCCAAGGGGGCCGGATTGGCGGAAGTATCCTTGATGCGTATTTCTGAATTCACGAGTTTTCCTTGTAATGTCATGAAAGCCAAAGTGTATCGTTGACGATGATCATGCCCTTGCCTGCAAAAAAACGCGCCCCGGAAATCCAGAACGCGTAAACGTAATGCCTGAAATGTCGGTAAACTACTCGGCGTTGAACTCGCCGCTTTTTCCACCGCTTTTGTGCGTGAGACGACAGTCCGTGATCAGGATGTCGCGCTGCACGGCCTTGCACATGTCATAGATGGTCATGGCCGCAACCTGGGCGGCCATGAGCGCCTCCATTTCGACGCCGGTGGGGCCGGTGGTCCGCGCCTCGGCCTCGATCTCGATGGACAGATCGGCGGGCACGGGGATGAGCGTGACATCCACCTTGGAGAGCAACAGTGGATGACACATGGGAATGAGCTCCCAAGTGCGCTTGGCGGCCATTATCCCGGCCACTTTGGCCGTGGTCAGCACGTCGCCCTTGGGCAGGGCGTTCCTGGTCAGCAGGTCGAAGGTGCGCTCGTTGAGCAGAACCTTCGTCCGCACCACTGCGCGCCGCCGGGTATCCGCCTTGTCACCCACGTCCACCATGACCACGTTCCCGGCCTCGTCGATATGCGTCAGCTTCTCATCCATCTTGCCCTCCGCAAAAGAAAAGGCCGGAAACATGCGCTTCCGGCCTGCTCGGTTCATGTATGCTGATTAATCGCCCATGGCTTTCTTGAAGAAATCCTTGACCTTGTTCAAAGGACGACTCTCTTCGAGCTTGTCAAACTCGCGCAAGAGCTCTTCCTGTTTCTTGGTCACCTTGGTCGGGATGCGCACGGAAACCTCCACCAGCAGGTCCCCCTTCTGGGTGCTGCCCAGATGCGGCAGGCCCATGCCTTTTATACGCAGGATCTTGCCGGACTGCGTCCCCTTGGGAATCTCCAGGGTCACGGGCTCATCAAGGGTCGGAACCTCTATCTTGGCGCCAAGTATGGCCTGCACGATGGAGATGTCGGCCACAATGACGAGATCCTGGCCCCTGCGGGTGAATATCTTGTCTTCCTCGACATAGATGACCACATACAGGTCGCCATGCGGGCCGCCGAAATCTCCGGGTTCGCCCTCGCCGCGCAGACGCAGGCGGCTGCCGTTGTCCACGCCGCCGGGAATACGCACCTTGAGGCTCTTGTTGACCTGCACGATGCCCTGGCCGCGGCACTTGGCGCACGGATGGGTGACGACCTGGCCTTCACCCCGGCAGACCGGACAGGGCACGGAAATCCGGAAAAAGCCCTGGCTCTGGGTCACCTGGCCCTGGCCGCGACAATGCTGGCAGGTTTCAGCGGAGTGTCCGGGAGCGGAACCCGACCCGGAACAGTCCGAACAGACTTCCTTCTTGGGAATATTGAGATCGACCTCCGTACCCTTGGCCGCATCACGAAAGGAAACGGTCAGGTTGTAGCGCAGATCAGCCCCGGCACGGGGACGCCTGCGACCGCCGGCAGCAGCGCCAAAGCCGAAAAAATCCCCGAAAATATCTCCAAAGGCGCTGAACACATCTTCGGAAGAATGAAAATGATCCCCGAAACCCTGACCATTCATGCCGGCGTGGCCGAAACGGTCGTACTGGGCGCGCTTTCCCGCGTCCCCCAAAACTTCGTATGCTTCCGCAGCTTCTTTGAACTTGTCCTCGGCCTCCGGGTTGTCGGGGTTGCGGTCCGGATGGAACTGCAACGCCATCTTGCGGTAGGCACTCTTGATTTCGTCCGCCGAGGCGCTGCGGCCTACACCGAGCACTTCGTAATAATCACGCTTGTCAGCCATTATTCATCCTGATCGTCAGCTTCAAAACTCAAATCCTCGACGCGCGCCACGTCGGGCAGAACCTTTCCTTCGGCAATTTCTCTGAGGGCGGTCACGATTTCCTTGTTCTTACTGGCAACAAGAGGTTCGTATCCTTCATGATATTGCTTGACCCGCTTAATGGCCATCTGCACGATCAGAAATCTGTTGTTGACCTTCTCCAAGCAATCTTCAACGGTAATTCTGGCCATCGCACCTCCGAAAAATGTATATAAATGTGTGAATAAACGACAAAACGTCCCGCGCTCTAAAAAGTCGAGTCGGGAATAACATTTCACGCTACGCATAACCCCTGGGCACTGTCAACACACAATTCGCAAACACGCTTCCAGGGCCCTTTACACGGCCCGCCGCGCTTTGTAACAACCATGCGCTCTTGAGGGGTCATAATACTCGCCGAGGATCTGTCAAATCCTCGCAAGCGGTCCCGCCCCCCGACACTTCAACCCAGGATGAAGACATGGCCCAATGGGGAAGACTCAAATACGCGCAGCAGTTCTGCCTCGGACAGGCCGGCAAGATCATGCAGCAGACCGGCATGGCATGGCCGGGAGCGCGCATCGGACTGGCCGTTTCCGGCGGCATAGACAGCTGGGTCATGCTGCAGGTCATGATCATGCGTCAACGCATCATACCCTTTCCCGTCGAACTGTTCGTCATCCACCTAAACCCCGGCTTTGACGAAACGAGCCACGCGCCCCTGGCGGACTGGATGCGCGCGCACGGCGTGCCCGGGCATCTGGAGACCACGGACTTCGGCCCCAGGGCGCACTCTGCGGAAAACCGCAAGAAGTCTCCCTGCTTTTTCTGCGCCTGGCATCGGCGCAAACGCTTTTTTGACATCTGCCGACAGTACAACCTGACCCATCTGGCCCTCGGTCATAATACCGACGACCTGGTCTCCACCTTTTTCATGAACATGCTCAAAACCGGCAAGATCTACGGGCTGGTGCCCAAGGAATCCTATTTCGGCGGAAAGCTGACCCTCATCCGCCCCCTGCTCCTGCTGGACAAGGCCACCATCACGCAGGCCTGCAGACAGTGGAAGCTCCCGGTCTGGGAAAACGACTGCCCCTCCAAGGACAAGACCGCCCGCAGCCAGACCCTGAATCAGGCCCTGGCGCTGTGCGGAGGGGACAAGCGCATCCGCACCAACATGTTCAACGCCCTGCGCCGCTGGCAACTGGAGTCCTGGCCCGGCATGATCTGAAATGCCTCCGGGCCGGCCTCCGGGGGCCATCACCGGGCGCGGGGGCAAGCGCGGTCTTTTCTGGTCCGCGTTTTGCTGTGCCCCTCTCCATGGACCTCTTCTCCCTCGACCCCAACGTCTTTCTGACCTTTCTCTTTGCGCTGATGCGCATAAGCCTCATTCTTTTTCTGATGCCGTTTTTTGGCGGCCAGACCCTGCCGGCCACAGCCAAGGCCGCGCTCTGCCTGACCCTGACCCTGGCCCTGTGGCCGCGACTCCCCCTCATTGGCGCCCAGATGCCGAGCCATCCCTTTGCACTGGCCGTCATGTTTGGCGCGGAGCTCTTGCTGGGCCTCATCCTTGGCATGGTCATCCGCTTCGTCTTCGCCGCCATCCAGACCGGCGGCCAGCTCATCGGCTTCCAGATGGGCTTTGCCATGGTCAACGTGGTGGACCCCGATTCCGGTGCTTCAGAGGCGGTCACGGCGCACTTCATGTACATGGTCAGTTTGCTGACATTCCTGTCCATCAACGGGCACTTGTATTTATTGAGCGGCCTGATGAAAAGTTTCGACCTGCTCCCGCCCGGCTCCATTCTCATTTCCCCCCGGCTGACGGATCAGATATTCGCCCTGTCGGGTCAGATTTTTGTTCTGGCCATCCAGATCGGCGCCCCGGTCATCGCGGCCATCCTCCTGGTGGATCTGGCCCTGGCCCTTATTTCACGTGCGTCCCCACAGATGAACGTACTCATTATCGGATTTCCCATAAAGATCAGCGTCGGATTCCTGTTCCTGGGCATCATCTTCGAAATCATCAGCCTGCACATGGAGGGCTTTGTGTCCCGCATGCCGCTGCTCTTCTCACAACTCATCGGCGCGATGCGCTAGGTAGTCATGGCACAGCACGATCCGAGCCGCACCGAAAACGCCACCCCCAAACGACGCAACAAAGCGCGAGGCCAGGGGAATGTACCGAAAAGCCAGGAGCTGCCCAAACCCCTGACCCTGCTCTTTGGCCTGCTCATGCTGCAGCTCTATCTCGGCACCATCCGCACCGAAATCGAAAATCTGATGCACTGGTTCTTCACCGAAGGCTTCGTCTTCGAATTGACCCCGGCATCAGTCTATACCCTGTTCAGGGATTGCCTTTACAGCATCTCTCTCATGGTCCTGCCCATCATGATCGTCATTGCGGTCGCCGCCTTCATCGTCGTGCGACTGCAGGTCGGAAAGCTCTGGGCACCAAAGGTTTTCAAACCGCAATTCAAGATGTTCAACGTCTTGTCCGGCCTCAAGAAACTCCTCATCAGCAAGCAGACCTTCGTCCGGCTGGCCAAAAGCATTTTCATGGCAGCGGCCGTGGCAATCGGGCCGTATATCGTTTTGAAACAGGCCTTCGGGGAAGTCATCCCTCTTTTCTACCAGCCAGCCGAAAGCATCGCGGCCTACGTCCTCAAGTCCGGACAGACCATGTTCTATTACGCGCTCACCCCCATGATCCTGATCGGCATCGCGGACCTTCTCTATACCCGCTGGGACTATGAGGAAAACCTGAAGATGACCAAGAGCGAGGTCAAGGACGAACGCAAGCAGGCCGAAGGCGACCCGGCCATCAAAAGCAAACAGCGCCAGAAAATGATGGCGGTGATGATGCGGCGCATGATGCAGGACGTGCCCAAGGCCGACGTGGTCATCACCAACCCCACCCATTTGGCCATCGCCATCCGCTACAACGCCATGGAAGCCCCGGCACCCATGGTTCTGGCCAAGGGTGCCGGCGCCGTTGCCCAGCGCATCAAGGACATTGCCCGGGAAAACAATGTGCCCATTCGTGAGAACAAGCCCCTGGCACGCGCCTTGTATAAGGTGATCGAAGTCGGAGACACGATTCCGGAAGAATTCTACCAGGCAGTGGCCGCCATCCTGGCCCAGATATACAAAACCAAACATCACCCGCGCTGAACTTCCGCGGCAAGGACGTCAAAATAATGGCTACACGCACCGAGGCCATGACCATCAATTACAAACGCTTTACCCGCCAGGGAGACATCCTGCTGGCCGGTGGCGTTGTCATGACCCTCTTTGTCATGCTGGTGCCATTGCCGACCATCATTCTCGACATTCTGCTGGCCTTCTCCATCTCTTTCTCGCTGGTCATCCTCATCACCTCGATGTTCATGACCTCACCCCTGGAATTTTCGATCTTCCCGTCGGTCCTGCTCGTGACCACGCTCCTGCGTCTGGCGCTGAACGTGGCTTCGACCAGGCTCATCCTGCTCAACGGAGACCAGGGAACTGCCGCCGCGGGCAAGGTCATCGAAGCCTTCGGACAATTTGTGGTCGGGGGCAATTTTGCCATCGGCGCAGTTATTTTCCTGATCCTCTTCATCCTGAACAAGACCGTCATCGTGGCCGGCACGACCCGCATCGCCGAAGTCGCGGCCCGCTTCACCCTGGACGCCATGCCCGGCAAGCAGATGGCCATCGAGGCCGATCTGAACGCCGGGCTCATCGACGAGCAGCAGGCCATCAAGCAACGCGAGAACCTGCGCCGGGAGGCGGACTTCTACGGCGCCATGGACGGCGCAGGCAAGTTCGTCTCCGGAGACGTCAACGCGGGCATGTTCATCACGTTCATCAATATCGTGGGCGGCATCTTCATCGGCGTGCTGCAAAAAGACATGAGCTGGATGGAAGCGGCCCAGACCTTTTCCCTCTTGACCATTGGCGACGGCCTGGTCTCGACCATCCCGTCGCTCATCACCTCCACCGCGGCCGGTCTCATTGTCAGCCGGGCGGCGGCCGAAGCGCGCATGGGCGAGGAATTCATCGGTCAGCTGACCAACCACCCCAAGGCCCTGCGGCTGGTCTCCGGCGTGCTGCTGCTCTTCGCCATAGTCCCGGGCATGCCTACTATAGCCTTTTTGACCCTCTCCGTAATACTCTTCATGGTGGCTCTGTTCGCCGACCGCATCAAAGCCGAAAACAAGTTGCCGGAGACCGATAAAAAGAAGAAAGGCGCTACCCCCGACAGCCCGGAAGAAGTGCAGGCCCTGTTGCCGCTCGATATCATGGAGCTTGAGGTGGGCTACGGCCTTATCCCGCTGGTGGACGAAGACCAGAACGGCAACCTGTTGGCCCGCATCCGCTCCATCCGCCGCCAGTTCGCCCTCGACATGGGCGTCATCGTGCCGTCACTGCATCTGCGCGACAACCTGCAGCTCAAACCCGGCGAGTACGTGGTCCAGATCAAGGGCAACCGGGTGGCTTCGGCCGAGATCATGATCGACCATTTCCTGGCCATGGACCCCGGCGACGCGCGCCATGCCATCAAGGGCATCGAAACCCTGGAGCCGGCCTTCAACCTTCCGGCGCTGTGGATTCCCGACGCCAAAAAGGACGAGGCCGTCATGGCCGGCTACACGGTGGTCGACCCGTCCACAGTCATCGCCACGCACCTGACCGAGGTCTTCAAGCAGAACCTGCATGAATTCCTGGGCCGCCAGGAAGTTCAGGCTCTGCTGGACAACCTGTCCCAGCGCGCGCCCAAGGTCGTGGAAGAGCTGGTGCCGGGCGTCCTGTCACTTGGCGTTCTGCAAAAGGTATTGCAGAATCTGGTCCGCGAAAATGTGTCCATCCGCGACCTCTTGTCCATCGTGGAGTGCCTGGCCGACTACGGTCATTCCGTGAAAGACGCGGATCAGCTGACGGAGTTTGCGCGCCAACGCCTTTCCCGCACCATCATCAAGCCGTATCTGGGTACCGGCAACCTGTTGCCCATCATCTCCCTGTCGCCGTCCATAGAGAACACGTTTCAGGAGAGCATCAAACGCACGGACAACGGCTCGTACCTGGCCATGGAACCGGGCATCGCGCACAAGATCATCCAGGCCATCAACAAGGCGGCGGAAAAGGGCATCGTGGCCGAGGGGCAGCCCGTGCTGCTGACCTCCCCGCTCATCCGCCAGCACCTGTCCCAGCTCCTGGCCCGTTTTTTGCCAACCATGCCTGTCATCTCGCAGGCGGAAATACCGGCGGACATCAGACTCGAATCCGTAGCCATGGTGGAAATCTAAGATGCAGGTCAAAACATTCACCGGAAAAAGCACCTCGGAAATAATGGCCCGGATCAAAAGCGAACTTGGTCCCGACGCCATCATCCTGAGCAACCAGAAACAGACCCGCAAAGGCGCGACCTGCTACGAGATCATGGCGGCCCTTGATATACCGCAGGAACAGACGGCCGTCTCCGAGACAGTCATGCCCCTCCTGGCCCAGAATGATGCCAGCTGCCTGCGCGAGGAGTGGTCCAGGCTGCGCAAACAGCTCATGGCCGTCTTGAAGCCCCAGATGGACATGCAGCTTTTGACTCCGCGCCAGCAGCTGGTTTTCGAGTACCTGGAACGGGAAGGAGTGAAGGAGGACGTGCTGATCGATCTGTGGGAAAAATTCCGCCACGCCCCCGATGCGCCCACCCTGTCCGTCATGAACGGCATGGTCAGCCTCAGCCCGTGGTTCGATACGAACTGGTCGCACAAGTTCCACCTTCTGACCGGACCGTTTGGCAGCGGCAAGACCAGCACCACCCTGCGCCTGGCCCTGTCCCTGAAAAAAACACGCCCGAAGGCGCGCATTCTGGTGGTCAACGCCGATCGTTCCCAGGGCAAGGGCAGGCTCTACCTGCGCCATTACACGGAACTCTCGGGCCTGTCCTACCGAGAGCTCGACAACTCCGCCCACTGGGAAAGCCTTGAGCGCGACGCCAGATCTCATGACCTCGTCCTGCTTGACCTGCCGGGCCTGCCTGCCCATCAGCAGCTTGATTCCTGGCTGCAGGAGGTTTCCGGAGGGAAGCTGCCGGCCTGCCATGTGCATCTGGTCCTGAGCCCGCTTTTCGCCCCCACGCAGATGGACGCGTTCGTGTCCAGATTCCGCTCCGCCTCGGCAGCCAGCATTATCTGGACGAAGCTTGATGAAGCCTGTAATTATGGGGAAATAATCAATCAGGCCAACAACACCGGCCTGCCGATCTCTCTTTTTTCCATGGGGCCGGATCTGAAGAACTCCCTGGCCCAACCCAAGGACCAGGATGTCTGGAAACTCTTGCTGCGGCATGAACTGCCTGAAGCAACCAACTAAACATTTTTCATCCCGGACACAGCATGAGCTCCTCTCTCCCCATTGTAATCTCGGTCACCTCCGGCAAGGGAGGCGTCGGCAAGACAAACGTTTCCGTCAATCTCGCCCTGTGCCTGAGCAAGCTTGGGCGACGATGCGTCATTCTTGACGCGGACCTTGGACTGGCCAACGTGGACGTCGTGCTGGGCCTGACCCCGGAGCGAAATCTTTTCCATGTCTTCCACGAGGGAGTGTCCTTAAGCGACATCCTGCACCCCACGCAGTACGGGTTTTCCATCCTGCCCGCAGCCAGCGGAGTAAGTGAAATGCTGTCTCTGTCCACGGGCCAGAAACTCGAACTCCTCGAAGCCATGGACGTTCTGGAAGACAGCATCGATTTTCTGATCGTGGACACGGGCGCGGGCATCAACGACAATGTGCTCTATTTCAACCTCGCGGCCCAGGAACGTCTGGTGGTCGTCACGCCGGAGCCGACATCTCTCACCGACGCATACGCCCTCATCAAGGTTTTGAAACTCAAGCACGGCGTGGACAAATTTCATATCGTGGTCAACATGGCCAAAAATGAAAAATCGGCCAAGGACATCTTCGCCAAGCTGTACAATGCGTGCGACCATTTCCTGACCGGCGTCTCCCTGAATTTTGTCGGTGCCATCCCCCAGGACAAGGCCGTGCGCCAGGCTGTTATCCAGCAACAGCCGTTCTGCAGTCTGAGCCCCGACACCGACGCATCCCTGGCGATGCAGCGCATCGCCCGCAACGTGGCGCAATGGGCACCACAGGATCATCTCGATGGGAACATCAAGTTCTTCTGGAAGAAGCTCCTCTTTGCGGAATAATTCCGCAGAACCTGTCTGGGCCGTACTGGAGCAGACGGGAATCACCTTTGCATCCCTGTGTCCATCGGACAAGGATTGCATCGCCCGCGCCTTCGCGCCCCGCATCAAGATCATCGCCCTGCACCTGAAAGCCAAGCTCCCGGCCCATATCGAACTTTCCGACCTGATCAGCGCAGGCACGCTGGGCCTCATGGAGGCGCTCGGAAAATTCCAGCCGGAACTGAACATCCGCTTCGAGACATTCGCCGACAGCCGCATCCGTGGAGCCATGCTGGACGAACTGCGTCGCATGGACTGGTACTCCAGGGGGCTTCGCCAACGCATCAAAAAACTTGAGCAGGTCATCAGAGGCTTCGAGCAGGAAAATGGGCACGCCCCCACGCGAAGCGAACTCCTGGAACTCACCGGGCAGGATCGCCAGGAACTGGAAGCGACTCTTGAAGCGGTGAACTCCCAGATCATCCTGAGCCTCGATGCGATACAGGACCAATGGAACCAGCCCGGCGATGGGGGGAATCACCGCGAGCCCTTTGCCGCTGTGGCCTTCCACGACATCATTGACAAGCTCGGTCATCTCATCGATAGACTTAATGAACGGGAAAAGCTGGTCCTTAGTTTGTATTACACTGAAGAATTCAATATGAAAGAAGTGGCACTGGCCCTCGACATAACCGAAGGGCGGGTCTCTCAGCTGCACTCCCAGGCGCTAGGAAAACTGAAAAAAATGTTTGTGCGCGAATACGGCGATATCAACTGATCACACCTAGTTGATTATTTTCACGAAAAGTTCATGTGGAGGAATACATGGCGGTCAATACGAACATGCGGGTGCTCATCGTTGATGATTTTTCGACCATGCGGCGGATCATCAAGAATATTCTCAGACAGCTCGGTTTCAACAACATAATCGAGGCTGACGACGGGACCGCGGCCTGGGAAATCCTGACCAAAGACCAGGTGGACTTCATCATCTCCGACTGGAACATGCCGCAGATGACCGGCATCGAACTGTTGCGCAAAGTCCGCGCCAGCGAAGAATTCGGCGATCTGCCGTTCCTCATGGTCACGGCGGAAGCCCAGCAGGAGAACATCATCGAGGCTGTGCAGGCCAAGGTGTCCAATTACATCGTCAAGCCCTTCACTGCGGAGACCCTGGGCCAAAAAATCAATAAAATCTTCGAATAACCACGCTGGCCGGCAAGCCCGTTTTGCCGGCCCATTCAGGTCCCATGATCCTGCTCATCCTTCTCGCCCAGATTTCCCCTGCAGGCGACAAAAACGTCGCCCTGGATGATGAACGCCTGCAGGACAACGTTCCCAAGGGTCTGCAGAAAGTTGAGCTTGATCTGGATGACGCCCTTTTCCTTGAATTCGAGGAAAAGGAGGAAGAGGCCGAAACCACCCCGGTCGAATCCCTGCCTGAACCCGAAGAGGCCGCTCCGCCCTCGGAACAACTCGAAACACCGGCCAAGAAAAACCGCAAGAAACTCTGGATTTTTGGAATTGCCGCAGGTCTGTGCCTGCTGCTTGGCGCCGGCGGCTCCTACTTTTTCATGAAATCCGATCCGCCAGCCCCCGGAGAACAAACTTCCACAGAGGCGGAAAGCACTCAAGAGCCGCAAACGCCCCAAGACTCTGCCCTTCCTGCCGACGCCGATTCTCCCGAAAAAGCCCAGACCCAGAAGCCGGAAGAAATCCAGGCATACTCTCTTGAACAATTCCAAATCGAATATAATCTTGAAGGAAAAATCCGTTTCCTGACCTGCCGTTTTTCCATACCGGATACGACCCCAGTCATGCGGGCTGAAATCCAGGCAAAAAGGGTGCTTATCCGCGACGGGATATACCGATATCTGAAAAACTCGCCTCTTTTTTTCATGGATAATCCGCAGGAATCCGAAAAATTGAAGACAGATATCACGACAGTCATCAATCAGACAGTAAAAAGCGGCCACGTCTCTGAAATTCTTTTGGAAGAATATGTGGTGAAATAAATGGTCGACAACCTCAACCTGTCAACACTTATCAGCCAGATCCCAGAGGCTCAAAAACTCCATCATGCGCAACTCGCGCATCCGGAAATTCAACAGGCCTTGGCAAAGGAATTGGTGCTGCGCCGGCAACGGCGAGAAAAGGACCAGGTGGCCAAAAGCGAGAACAGCGCCGCCGAAACAGAGGTTGATCCCGAAGGGCACAACGAGTCAGCTTTGGAACACCACGCAGGCAAACGGCAAGCGCATCCTCATGAATCCGAATTCGAATCAGATCAGGGGCACCTGATTGACACGCAGGTATAGATGAACCCTCAAATTTCGTACTGGATCCTCACCGCATCGACCTTGATGGAAATTCTGCTCATCGTTCTCGCCTTTTTTTTCTACAGCAAGTTGAAAAAATCCGAACTTCTGGTGCGCTCCCTACAGGACCGACAAGAGGAATTTCTGCAAAAATTGGACATGAACGCCCGCCTGGAAAAAGAAATCATCGGCACCTTCACCAAGCGGCAGGAAGAGCTGACTGCTCTGGAAGAGAAACTGCACTACCGTGCAGTGGAAATGCGCCGTCTGCTTGAACAGGCCGAAAATTTCACCAAATCGCCGCAGTTCCTGCGGCAAACAATCTTGAGCGGTTTCAAGCGCGGCCAGTCAGCCGAGGCCCTGGCGCAGTCAACAGGTTTGAGCGTGGATGAAGTGGAACTCATTCTTGACCAACCCAAAATTTAAAGCCAAGTAGCCTGCCTGCCTTATGTATGGCCCCTGCGCCACGTGCTCAACCGATAGACATCAAGCACTGCGCGTGCCCCCTTTCTGTTCAAACCTGGGCGCTGCTTATCCAGTCGCTTATTTCACACATATTTCCACATGAAAAAAACGCTTTTCCCAATAACCGCCGATAAGCCATGGCTGGCTCCTCTTGCCGGATTTTCGGATCTGCCCTTTCGTCTCCTCTGCCATGAATACGGGTGCCACGCGGCCGTGACGGAAATGGTCAGCGCCAAGGGCCTCATTTATGACAGTCCGGGCACGAACGAGCTCCTGCAGACCTGTGACCAGGACAGTCCCTTGGTCGTGCAGCTCTTCGGATCGGAAGAGCCATTTCTTGTCCAGTCCATCGAACGTCTGCGGAAAGCGGGTTTCCGCTATTTCGATCTCAACTGCGGCTGCCCGGTACGCAAGGTCATAAAAACAGGCAGTGGCGCGGCCCTGCTCAAAGAACCGGAAAATCTCCTCAAGATCGCCAAATCCATGATCGATGCCGCCGAGCCCGGATGCATGGGCTTTAAAATTCGACTGGGCTGGTATGTAGGGCAACCTGTCTACCTGCAGGTGGCCACCAAACTTGAAGAACTGGGCGCCGGCTGGGTGACCATGCATCCACGGTTCGGGGCTCAAGGCTTCACCGGACATGCCGACTGGTCACATTTGAAAACGCTCAAAGAAAGGGTGACCCTGCCTGTCATCGCCAGCGGCGACCTCTTTCACGCGGAAGACGCCATAAAGTGCATCGAGCAAACCAGCGTGGACAGCATCATGTTTGCGCGCGGAGCACTGAACGATCCGTCAATATTTACACGCTATCTCCAGTTGCGACGGCACGAGGAGCCGCCCGCAAAATCCTGGCAACAGATGGAAGACATGGTTCGACGGCTCAGCGAGCTCTATCCGCAGCATGGCATGGACAGGCTCGGACTCCTTAAAATGCGCACCCTGGTGCCCAGATTTCTGAAAGGATTGCCCGGTGCGCGCGCGCTGCGGCGCGATATCGTTTTTTGCAAATCATGGGATGAGGTGTTTGCGATTTTACAGACCAGCATGTCGGAAACCGAGGAGAGCTGAAATGGAACTTATCATCGCGGAGACAGCGGGATTTTGCATGGGAGTCGACATGGCGCTGCACAAGCTGGACAATGCCGTGTCCATCCCTCCCCAAGACGCGCAGCATATATATACCCTGGGACCCATCATCCATAACCCGCAGGTGCTGGCCAGATACAAGGGCCTGGGAGTGTTGCAGACCGACGGGACAAAGCCCCTGCAGACAGGGGACGTGGTCGTCATTAGGGCCCACGGGATCCCCAGGCACATACAGACGAGTCTGGAAGGACAGAACATAACTGTGGTCGATGCCACATGTCCGAAAGTCAAAAAAGCTCAGATCCTCATTCAAAGACAAGCCGACCAGAATAAACACCTGCTTCTTTTCGGAGAGCGCGATCACCCCGAAGTGCAAGGCCTGGTGAGCTACGCCCCGAAGCACACAATTTTTGAAAGCCTTGAAGAATTGCAGGCGTACGAAGTCGATCCCGCGCAGACCTATTTTCTGGCGGCGCAGACCACGCAGGACAGGGAGTCCTTCGATACCATTCGCGAATATCTGAGAGCAAACGTAGATGCCGCTATGACCATTCTCGACACGATCTGCATGGCAACCAAGGACAGACAGGAAGAAGTGCGCGAGTTGTCCCGCAAGGTTCAGGCCATAGTCATCGTGGGAGGAAAAAACAGCGGAAACACCCGGCGATTGGCTCAAATTGCGCAAGAGTCAGGAATATTCGCGATCCACGTCGAAACCGCAGAAGAACTCCCACTGGAGGAACTTGCCGCGTTTACACGCATCGGACTGACAGCAGGAGCCTCCACACCACCATGGATAATCCAGAATGTAGCCCAGACACTCCGCCTCGCTTTTCCGGATTGAAATCGAAGCTTGGCGTTTCTTCTCACGCCCAAACCTCCGTCCGAGCCTTGATGGTCCGACTCGCAGGGAGCTTCTCGACTGACTAAATTCCCGCCTACCCATGTCGGGCACGCGTTCGCGGGAATGACTTTCAGCGATGTCCGACGACTTTCCGAGGAAATTCTTCTCAGACCAACGCATAAACGTGAGGCTTGGCGGTTCGGGCCGCAGGCAGTCTCTCGACTGTCTGACTGAGCCTTGGCATCGTTTGGTGAATCATTGCCCACCGCACGAAACGAAGGCCTGTGTTCGAAGGGGCAATGATTCACCTCTACGAGGCCCGCGATGGAGTTTCGAGAGTCTGCCTGCGGCCCGAACCGCCAAGCCGCCGCCCTGGACCGCCCCTCAGGACTGCACCATGCCAACCAACAAGCCCCAAAAAAGAAACGCGCCCCATCACAACCTGACAGAACGCGTTTTTTGGTTCAATCAATTTATTCCAGCCAAACTATCATCCTGCCTGAATCTCGATACGTCGAGGCTTGAAGCGGGCCGCCTTGGGCAGGAAGACTTCAAGCAAACCTTTCTTCAGGCTGGCTTTTATGCCTTCCCGGTCCACGCCGTCGGAGATGGTGAAAGCGCGGACGTATTCCCCGTCCCCAAACTCCACATGCAGGGCCTTGGCGTTTTCCTCACGAGGGTAGACCGCCTTGCCGCGAATCTCCAGCTCGTTATCCCGCAGATCAATTGACAAGCCGTCCTTGCCCACTCCGGGCATGTCCACGAAAATGTGGAAGCCGTCCTCTCGCTCCAGCACGTCAGTGTTGGGGCGGAACCGAGGCAGGGTCGGGGCTGTCTTTTTTTCCATATCGTTTGTCATGGGCTCGTCTCCTTCTTGCAGCACTTACTGGGCATCAATAGCGATGGTCAGCGGGTGACTTTCCTTGACTTTGGGCAGAACAACCCGCAGCACCCCGTCCTTCATGGAGGCCTTGATCGCCTCCGCACGCACGGGAACGTTCAGATTTATAATCCTCTGGAAGCTCCCGGTCGGACGTTCCTGCCTATAGTAATTGCCGACTTCGTTCTTTTTTGTACCCCGGATGATCAGGCTCTTCTCATTCAAGGTCAGCTCGACGTCTTCTGTATCCATTCCAGGAATTTCCGACATGACGACAATTTCTTCCTCTCCCTCGCTGATATTGACTGGCGGGTAGGAAATGCGTCGTTGGCTCAGCGTACTTGGCCGCCACAATTCTTCGAAAAAACTATCCATGTTACGGGGTAAATCATAGTATGTACTGAAATCGATAACCATACTGCATACCTCCAATCGTTACGATGGCAACTACATAAACACGATCCCGCGAGCGTCAAGACCGGGGTCCTGGCGGACCAGGCTTGCCGAAGTCTCGAAAAATCAGGCAGCTATTTTCTATCAAGAATAATTCTTAATATTTTGACAAAAAATTATCTCGCTGATAAAAGAGGGGTTAATTTCAAACATGGAGGATTTATGTCGAAATCTCTAAAAGGAACGCAGACCGAAAAAAATATTCTGACCGCTTTTGCCGGAGAATCCCAGGCGCGCAATCGCTACTCTTTCTTTGCCAAGCAGGCCCGCAAAGAAGGCTTCGTGCAGATCTCCGAAATTTTTGCCGAGACCTCGGAGCAGGAGATGGCCCATGCCAAGACGCTGTTCAAGCTGCTTGAAGGCGGAGAGGTCGAGATTACCGCAGCCTTCCCCGCCGGCCGCATCGGGACGACCCTGGAGAATCTGCGCGAGGCCGCCGCAGGCGAGAACCACGAATGGGGACACATGTATCCGGATTTCGCCAAGACCGCCAAAGAGGAAGGATTTCCCGAGGTCGCCTCCATCATGGCGGCCATCAGCGTGGCCGAAAAGGAGCACGAGCGCCGCTATCTGGCCCTGGCCAAAAACATCGAGGAAGGCCGCGTCTTCAAGCGCGAAAAGAAGATCACCTGGCGCTGTCGCAATTGCGGTTATGTGCACACCGGTGAAAAAGCCGCCGAGCGCTGTCCGGCCTGCGACCATCCCCAGGCACATTTTGAGGAATTGGCCGAAAACTGGTAACCCTCCCTCACATCCCGCGTTTCAAGGAGCCTTCGAGGCTCCTTTTTTTTGCGGCAGCGCATGGACATGCCGGAACAGGGGCAACGGCGCTCTCGTCAGGAACGCTTGCCCGGAACAAAGGTGGAACGCAGGAATCTGGGATGGAAGAAGATGAAAGGGTTGGCCACGATGGCGTCGGGCAGGATGTGGTACCAGCGGTATCCGAGTTCGCGGAAAACATTCCGTGCCTGCGCGCGGCAGCCGGTCTCACGGGCGGCCAGGAGAGCGGCGTCGCGCTGGCAGCGGGACGCTGCCACCAGCCGGAAAATTCCGGGTCTGAACCCGTAGCGGCGCAACAGACGACGTAGTCTCTTGAATTCGCGGTAGCGGGAAAAGGCGTCCGCCTGGCACAGGATCACGCCCCAGGTAAAAAGCCCGGTCAGCACAATCCAAACCCAGGCAACCCAGGAAAACTCGGGCTGCTCAAGGAAAAACCACGCCTCACCGGCAGACAACGCCGCCAGGGCCGAGACCTTGACCGTAGTCAGATGCGGGAAGGGGGCCACCTGCAGGTAGCGGAAGAGTTCACTCAACACTGATCGCAACATTTTCTAAAAATGGCGATTCGCATGCCTTTCGTCAAGGCCCGCAAATTCTCCATTCTTCCTGGCCTCATGCTTTATCCGGCTCAGTCGGGATCAAGAACCCGATTCTCATCCACGATCAAAGCGTGGGTCGATACATCCCGCCTGCCGAGCACCCACCAGGTCACGCCGGCCAGCGCGAGCAGCAGGGGCCAGGACGACATGGCCAACACGCAGCCAAGAACGGCAGCCAGCAGTGCCGACGACACCCGCATGCCCCGCGATCCCAGAACCCGCGCCCCGGCCAGCAGAGCCATGATGGCGTTGGCCAGAAAGAAACCGTTGGCCAGAGCCACCATCTTCTCCACGCTCAGCACCCCGGCCAGACTCAAGGCCAGCACGGACAGATGGATGACGGTCAGCGCCGTGGCCGCAATGGCCGGAGCTCCGCTCGTGTTGCGATGAGCCAAAAACGCGGGCAAGGCCCCTTCAACGGCCAGAGCCGCCATGAGCCGCGACACTGCGCCGGTGAAAGCCAGCTCCGTGACCAGGCAAAGCGCCACGGCCAGCACGGACAGGAGCACCACGCTGCCGGGTCCGAAGACCGGCGCAAGAATGCCCGCCATTGTCTGTCCGCCGACACTCTGCATGGCCGCGGCCACGGTCAGCGTCACGCTGGCGATGACCACGACACTGAGGGCCACCGATCGCGGAATGGTGCGCCCGGGGTCACGGATCTCGGCCGAATAATTGCCGATGATCTCCCAACCCACCACGGTCCAGAAGAGGAGCAGCAGGCCATAGCCGAAGCGAGTCGGCTCGAAGGGTTCCGATGGCAGCTGGACAGCCGGCATCGCAATCAGGCAGCCGACCCCTCCGACCAGCAGGAGGGCCGCCGAAACCGAGGACAGGATGAAGGCCGCGGTCCCAAGGGACGCGATCCGGCGCAGGAGCAGGGTCCAGATGATCACAACTAGTCCCATGGCCACAATCTCGTCGGCGAGGATGCCGCCAAGGCCCAGGTACCTGGCTGCGGTGAGCGCCACCGCCACTGGTCCCACGCAGACCGCGCCCATGAGAAAATAGGCGGTCAGAATCTTGGCCCGGGGTCCGAACGCGAGAGCCACGCACTGGCTGACCCCGCTGTCGCCGGGGAAGAGAATGCTCAGGTTGCCGAACACTGCGGCGAAGAGCGCGCCGATGAGGGTGATGGCCACCCAGGCCGGCAGAGCCCAGCTTCCGAGCAACCCGTAGGCCAGGGGCGGAAGGATGATGATGCCTGAACCGAGGATGGGGCCGATGATAAAGCCGGTCAAGAGAACCGGTCCGAGTTTTCGCGTGCGCATGGGGTGCTCCTTGTCTGCACGCCGAAATAACGACCGAGGTTTGACAAATCCAATATGGATTTGCGAAACGAGCGTTCGAATGTTTCGAACGGAGCAAGAATGGAATTCCACCAACTCACCGCTTTTCAGACCGTGGCCCGCACGGGCAACCTGACTCGCGCGGCCGAGGCGCTGCATCTGAGCCAGTCCGCCCTGTCCACCCAGATCAAGAACCTGGAGGAGGAGCTTGGGGTCGCGCTCTTCGCGCGCCAGGCCAAGGGCATGCGCCTGACCAGGGCTGGGGAAACGCTGCTGCCTCACGCCGAAACCGTACTCGAAAAAACGACGGAGCTGGGGCGCACGGCCATGAGCCTGCGGGAAGAGGTGGCCGGAAAGCTCAGCATCGGCCTCAACACCGATCCGACATTCCTGCGCCTGAACCGGGTCATCCGCGCCTTCACCACCACCCTGCCGCAGGTGACCCTGACCTTCTGCATCAGCCAGACCCTGTCCACCGAGGCCATGCTCAAGCGCGGCGAGATGGACATGGGCTTCGCCTTCGGCACCAGCTTCTCACCCGGAGTCCGCTCGCTCCAGCTGGCCACCACCCCGGTCAGCGTGGTCGTGCCGCGCCACCTGGCAGGCGACCCTGCCGCCCTGGACTGGCCCGCCGTCGCGGCCATGCCCTGGATCTGGACCACCTGCCAGTGCCCGTTCCATCTGCTCTGCCAGAAGCGCATGGACGAGGCCGGCGTCCGGCCCAACACGGTGACCGATGCCGTGGACGAGAACATCGTCAAGGAGCTGGCCATGGGAGGAATGGGCGTGACGCTCCTGCGCAGGAGCGAGGCCGAGGATGTGGTCCGGCAGGGCGCGGGCGTGATCTGGGAGCCGGGCGAGATTCAGGTGCCGCTGTGCCTGACCTGGCTCTCACGGCGCGGCGACGACCGCCTCATCACGAGCGCGGCCGCGCACATCGCCGCCATCTGGACGGAGAACAAGGACGGCTAGCGCCGCGTCCCCCGGACCATGCGCGGGTGGGTCATCTTCATGGGGTCGAGGGCGTCCTCCAGCTCCTCCATGGTCATGAGCCCCTTTTCCAGCACCAGATCGTACACGGTCTTCCCGGTCATGGCCGCTTCCTTGGCGATGGCGGCGGCCTCGTCGTAGCCAAGATACGGCACGAGCACGGTCACGATCCCGGCGGACATGCGCACCATCTGGGCGCAGCGCTCACGGTTGGCGGTGATGCCGACGATGCAGCGGTCTTTTAAAATACGCATGGCCCGCAGCAACATGTCCATGGTCTGGAAGAGGTTGAAGGCGATGATAGGTTCGAAGACATTGAGCTCCAGTTGCCCGGCCTCGGCGGCCATGGTCACGGTCAGGTCGTTGCCGATGGCCTGGAAGCAGACCTGGTTGACCATCTCCGGAATGACCGGATTGACCTTGCCGGGCATGATGGACGAACCCGGCTGCCGTGGCGGCAGGTTGATTTCGCCCAGCCCTGCATAAGGGCCGGAGGAAAGCAGGCGCAGATCGTTGCAGATCTTGGAGAGCTTGACCGCGACGCGCTTGAACACGCCCGAAAGCTGCACGAAAGCCCCGGTGTCCGAAGTGGCTTCGACCAGATTCGGGGATTTGGTCAGGGGCAGACCCGTGATGTGCGCCAGCTTCTCGCACACAAAGGCGGCGTAGGCCGGAACGGTGTTGATTCCGGTGCCGATGGCCGTCGCGCCCATGTTGATCTCCATCAGGAGCTTGCGGCACTCCTGCACGCGGTCGATATCCTCACCCACGGTCACGGCCCAGGCCGTGAACTCCTGGCCGAGGGTCATGGGCACGGCATCCTGCAGCTGGGTGCGGCCCATTTTGAGCACATCGGCGAACTCCTCGCCCTTGCAGGCCAGGGCGTCGACCAGATCCCCCATGCTGCGCACAAGCTCCCGGATCTTCCAGATGGCCGTGATCCGCAGCGACGTTGGATACACGTCGTTGGTGGACTGGGACAGATTGACGTGGTTGTTGGGATGGCAGAACCCGTACTCGCCCTTGGCATGGCCCAGCAATTCCAGTGCCCGGTTGGCGATGACCTCGTTGGCGTTCATGTTGACCGAGGTCCCGGCCCCGCCCTGGATCACGTCGACCACGAACTGGTCATTCAGCTTCCCTTCGCGCACTTCCCGGCAGGCCGCCATGATGGCATCGGCGATTTCCGGATCCAAAATGCCCAGTTCCAGATTGGCCAGGGCCGCGGCCTGCTTGATGCACGCCAAGGCCTCAATGTGGAGCGGATAATGGGAAATGGGAATCCCCGTGACCTGAAAATTTTCCATGGCCCGCACGGTCTGTACCCCGTAATAGGCGTGTTCCGGCACCTTGCGTTCTCCAAGAGAGTCCTTCTCGACTCGGTAGTTCATAATGTCCTCTTTACTCGTGATTCTGTTGCGGTCTAGAATACCTCCACACATAATTAATCGGAGACAGCTCAATGAGAAAGCACTTTTTTTTTCTTGCCCTGCTTTTATTTTTTGCGCACCCGGCCCAGGCTGCGGACATGCGCTGCCAGGGCGACCTCATGACGCCCGGCACCATCATCACCAAGGTACGCCAAAAATGCGGCGATCCTCTGTGGGAAGACCGCATCGGTGAAGTCAAAAGCACCACGAGAAGCGGCGGAGAACGCCTGCTCTACATCACGCAACTGACCTATGAGGCCAGCGGCGGCTATTATGTCCTGACCTTTGAAGGGGGCGAGCTCAAGCAATCGGAATTCTTTCAGAAGTAGGCACGAAGACATCCAGGGGTAACACAATGCAGATACAAATCGTCTACTGCGGCTTATGAGCGGGCTATGAAAAACGCGCCGCAAGTCTTGCGGACAGATTACGCGTCGATGCAGGGGCCACCGTCACCCTCTCACAAGGAAGCAGAGGCGACTTCGAAATTCTGCTCGACGACATGCTGATATATTCCAAACAACAGACCAGACGCATCCCGGATGCCGACCAGATTCTAGCCCTCGTTCGACAAACCTGACCTGCAATGAATCTTTGTGTCGAGAACTTCGTGCTGGACAAATATCGCTTTCAAGATTTTCACCCTTGTCGTATGGTGCTCCATAGTCCCGAGTTCTTTTTCCGGGAAGGCCGGGGAGTCCGTTCGGGCCGATTCAACACAACGTATGCACCGATAAGGGGATGCCATGAACCACCTCGTCATTTTCTGCCACCCCAGCGCCGCAAGCTTCAACCGCGCCATCGCCGATTCGGTGCAGGCTGTTTCCGAGGCACTGGGACACGACACAAGCTGCCGAGACCTGTACGGGATCGCCTTCAATCCGGTATTGTGCAAAAGGGACATGGACGACCCGGCGGGAACGGTCCCGCAAGACGTCAGGCAGGAGCAGGAATTCATCACCTGGGCCGACACGCTGACCTTTGTCTACCCGGTATGGTGGGCGGGTATGCCGGCCATGCTGAAGGGGTACGTTGACAGGGTCTTCTGCCAGGATTTTGCCTACTCCCTGCACGGGGACAGCGTAAAAGGACTTTTGGGCGGAAAAAAAGTTCTCATCTTCAACACGACCGGCTTGCCCAGCCCCTTCTACACTTCTCAGGGCATGCACGAAGCCATGTCCCTGACCACGAACACGGGCATCTTCGAGCTTTGCGGGATGGAAGTCCTGCACCATGCCTTTTTCGGCAGCCTGTGCGCGGTCAGCGACGACGTACGAAAATCCTATCTCAGCGAAGTCGTATCCATCACATCCAGATATTTATAAAAGTTGGAGCCCAGTCCATGGATTTTCTGTTTGAGCGCTTCACCTACATATTCGATCCCCTGCATCATTTCTGGGAGCATGAGCGTATGCACCGGCGTTTTGCCCTGGGGCTCGTGGTCGTGTTCCTAGGCGCTCTCGTCAGCATAGAACTGAACCGGCAAGGCCTGCTCCCTGCCGCTTTGGCCGCGCACACGCCCACCAATCATTTTCATGCCGTGAACCTGGCCTTCACGCTGGTGCTGATCCTTGAGGTCGTGAGCCTCATCTTCACCCTGCCCTGCTCCTTTTCCAAATCCGTGGGCAAGCAGTTCGAAATTCTCTCGCTTATTCTGCTGCGCGATGCCTTCAAGGAGTTGTCCTACTTTGCCGAGCCCATCACCGTCGGCACGGAATTGACTCCTGTCTTGCACATTCTTGGATACGGCTTCGGAGCTTTGGTCATTTTCGCCCTGCTCGGGGTCTATTATCGCCTCCAACCCGACAAGAAACAGGACAAGGGGCTGCCCCACGACCTGTTTCGATTCGTGGCCGCGAAAAAAGGCATCGCCCTTTTGATCCTCATCACCTTTTTTGTCCTGGGCCTTAACAACCTCTACAACATGGTCACGGGCCGGCCCCACATCGATTTCTTCCCGGTCTTCTACACCCTGCTCATATTCACCGACATTTTGGTGGTACTCATCTCCCAGTGCTTTAGGCCCTCGTTTCACGCGGTCTTCCGCAACTCGGGCTACGCCCTGTCGACGCTGTTCATCCGACTGGCCCTGGCCGCTCCGCCCATGTACGATGTAGCGCTCGGTATCGTTGCCGCCCTCTTCTCCATCGCTCTGACCCTGGCCTGGACCCGTGTCTTCACCAACATCAAGCCATGAGAAAGACCATGACCATGCCCGCCTTGTTCGTTGGCCACGGCAACCCCATGAACGCCATCAAAGACAATGAATTCAGCCGGACCTGGTCGAATCTGGGAAGGTCACTGCCGCGGCCCAAAGGCATCGTCTGCGTTTCCGCGCACTGGGAAACGGACGGAACCTGCGTGACGACCATGGAAAATCCCGCGAGCATCCACGACTTCTCCGGCTTCCCGGCGGCCCTGGAAAACATGCGGTATCCAGCTCCGGGCTCTCCGGAACTGGCAGACAGGGTAATGTCTATGGCGCGTTCGACCCGCATACGGCCGGACCGATCATGGGGGCTGGATCACGGCGCCTGGTCCGTGCTCTGCCGCATGTATCCGAAGGCGGACATCCCCGTAGTGCAACTCAGCCTGGACGCGGGCGCACCACCGGATTTTCACTACAAACTGGGCAGGGAACTCGGCGAATTGCGCAGGGAGGATGTGCTGATCCTGGGCAGCGGCAACATGGTCCACAATCTGCGGCTCATGGCCTGGCAGGAAGAGGGATTCGACTGGGCCGTGGAAAGCGACAGGGCCATGGCCGAGCGGATTAGCGCCGCAGACCACCAGACACTGGTGCATTACGAAAAATTACCCCACGCCCGTCAGGCCATTCCAACAGAAGAACACTACCTGCCCCTGCTCTACGTCCTGGGAGCGGCGGGCGAGGGAGAACCGGTGGCGTTCTTCAATGACCGGGTGACGCTGGGGTCGGTGTCCATGCGGGGATTGATAGTGGGATAATAAGGACGGTTCACGCGCTTACAGCGTTTCCGGAAGGACCAAATAAGAAAAAGGTGGCGACTTGATATAAGTCCCACCTTTCAAGAGAAGAGAAAAAAAAGGTCCTGGCGACGACCTACTTTCCCACCAGTGGACTGGCAGTATCATCGGCGCTGGAGGTCTTAACTTCCGAGTTCGGAATGGAATCGGGTGGTTCCCCTCCGCCGTGGTCACCAGGACGAAATATATAAGAGAAACAGGTGAAGAGAGAGAGTTAAGACTCACGATCTATTAGTACCGGTCAGCTGAACACATTACTGCGCTTACACTTCCGGCCTATCTACCAGGTGGTCTGCCTGGGATCTTCAGTGTCTTGCGACAAGGGAGAACTTATCTTGTGGCTGGTTTCCCGCTTAGATGCTTTCAGCGGTTATCCATTCCGATTATAGCTACCCTGCTATGCCACTGGCGTGACAACAGGTCCACTAGGGAATCGTCCATTCCGGTCCTCTCGTACTAGGAACAGACCCACTCAATTCTCCTACGCCCACAGAAGATAGGGACCAAACTGTCTCACGACGTTTTAAACCCAGCTCGCGTACCACTTTAAACGGCGAACAGCCGTACCCTTGGGACCTGCTCCAGCCCCAGGATGTGATGAGCCGACATCGAGGTGCCAAACCGCATCGTCGATGTGAACTCTTGGATGCGATCAGCCTGTTATCCCCGGCGTACCTTTTATCCGATGAGCGATGGCCCTTCCATGCGGGACCACCGGATCACTAACACCTACTTTCGTACCTGCTCGACATGTCTGTCTCGCAGTCAAGCTCCCTTATGCGTTTGCACTCAACGGCTGGTTTCCAATCAGCCTGAGGGAACCATTGCGCGCCTCCGTTACTCTTTGGGAGGCGACCGCCCCAGTCAAACTACCCACCAGACACTGTCTCCCTGCCGGATAACGGCGAGGGATTAGAGTCCTAAACTAACAAGGGTGGTATTTCAAGGTTGACTCCACAGATACTAGCGTACCCGCTTCACAGTCTCCCACCTATCCTACACATGATAGTTCAAGATCCAATGTCAAGCTATAGTAAAGGTGCACAGGGTCTTTCCGTCTTTCTGCGGGGAGACGGCATCTTCACCGCCAATTCAATTTCACTGAGTCTCTGGTCGAGACAGTGCGGAGATCGTTACGCCATTCGTGCAGGTCGGAACTTACCCGACAAGGAATTTCGCTACCTTAGGACCGTTATAGTTACGGCCGCCGTTTACTGGGGCTTCAATTCAATGCTTTGCTTGCGCTGACATCTCCTCTTAACCTTCCAGCACCGGGCAGGCGTCAGACCCTATACGTCGTCTTACGACTTAGCAGAGTCCTATGTTTTTAGTAAACAGTCGCCACCGCCATTTCTCTGCGACCACTCGAAGCTTGCGAAGTAAATACGCTCACCCCAAATGGCACCCCTTCTCCCGAAGTTACGGGGTAATTTTGCCGAGTTCCTTAACCAGAGTTCTCTCAAACGCCTTGGGTTACTCACCCCACCCACCTGTGTCGGTTTACAGTACGGTCTGCATATCTTCTCACTTAGAGGCTTTTCTCGGCAGTAGAGGCTCAATCACTTCTGTCTTACGACACGGCATCACTTCTCGGGATAAAGAGACACGGATTTGCCTATGTCTCATCCCTACCAGCTTGCACCGGGATATCCAACACCCGGATGACCTACCTTCCTGCGTCCCCCCATCGTTCAAACGAACATATGCAGGTACGGGAATATTAACCCGTTTCCCATCAACTACGCTTTTCAGCCTCGCCTTAGGGGCCGACTAACCCTGGGAAGATTAACTTTACCCAGGAAACCTTGGGTTTACGGCGAACAGGTTTTTCACCTGTTTTATCGTTACTCATGCCAGCATATTCACTTCCCATCAGTCCAGCAGACTTTCCAATCTACCTTCATCCCAGATGGGAACGCTCTCCTACCAACCAGGTATTAACCTGATTCCGAAGCTTCGGCACCATACTTAGCCCCGTTACATTTTCGGCGCAAAGTCGCTAGACCAGTGAGCTATTACGCTTTCTTTTAAGGATGGCTGCTTCTAAGCCAACCTCCTGGCTGTCTATGCGACTTCACCTCCTTTCCCACTTAGTATGGATTTGGGGGCCTTAGCTGTCGGTCTGGGCTCTTTCCCTCTCGACCACGAACCTTATCACCCGCGGTCTGACTCCCAGGATCTTAACTTACGGCATTCGGAGTTTGATAGGGTTTGGTAAGCGGGTAAGCCCCCTAGCCCTTTCAGTGCTCTACCTCCGCAAGTAAACTCCTGAGGCTATACCTCAATATATTTCGGAGAGAACCAGCTATCACCGAGTTTGATTGGCCTTTCACCCCTATCCACAAGTCATCCGAGTAATTTTCAACTTACAACGGTTCGGTCCTCCACTTGGTTTTACCCAAGCTTCAACCTGCTCATGGATAGATCACCCGGCTTCGGGTCTAATCCGCAGTACTAGTCGCCCATTTAAGACTCGCTTTCGCTACGGCTACACCTCATCGGCTTAACCTCGCACTACAGATTAACTCGCTGGCCCATTATGCAAAAGGCACGCGGTCACACCACGAAGGTGCTCCCACTGCTTGTAGGCATACGGTTTCAGGTTCTATTGCACTCCCCTAACAGGGGTTCTTTTCACCTTTCCCTCACGGTACTGGTACACTATCGGTCGTCAGGGAGTATTTAGCCTTGGAAGATGGTCCTCCCAGATTCAAACGGGATTTCTCGTGTCCCGCCCTACTCAGGTACTCCATGTGCCACTATTCGATTTCGCATACGAGGCTCTCACTCGCTATGGCCGCACTTTCCAGTACGTTCTGCTATCTACTCATGGATCACGTGTTGGAGCCCTACAACCCCGCATGGCCGAAGCCACACGGTTTAGGCTTTTCCGAGTTCGCTCGCCGCTACTATCGGAATCTCTCTTGATTTCTCTTCCTTCGGGTACTGAGATGTTTCACTTCCCCGAGTTCGCTTCCAAAAGCCTATGTATTCAGCAATTGGATGACTAGACATTACTCTAGCCGGGTTGCCCCATTCGGAAATCCCCGGATCAAAGCCTGCTTGACGGCTCCCCGAGGCTTATCGCAGCCTTCCACGTCCTTCATCGCCTCCTGACGCCAAGGCATCCACCGTATGCCCTTAACATCTTAACTCTCTTCTCTTCACCTATTTGTCTGTCAATGATCACAAGCCCATTTGGCTTGGATGTATAAATCCGCAAGGCAAGAAACCTTGCAAATAAATAGCGAGTTGGAGAATTCTTGATAAGGAGGTGATCCAGCCGCAGGTTCCCCTACGGCTACCTTGTTACGACTTCACCCCAATTACCAGCCCTACCGTAGGCGCCTACCTCCCAAGGGTTAGTCCGGCGACTTCGGGTAGAACCGACTTTCGTGGTGTGACGGGCGGTGTGTACAAGGCCCGGGAACGTATTCACCCCGGCATGCTGATCCGGGATTACTAGCGATTCCAACTTCATGCAGTCGAGTTGCAGACTGCAATCCGGACTATGATGGGTTTTTTGAGATTCGCTCGACCTCGCGGTTTCGCTGCCCTTTGTACCCACCATTGTAGTACGTGTGTAGCCCTAGGCGTAAGGGCCATGATGACTTGACGTCATCCCCACCTTCCTCCCGGTTAACCCGGGCAGTCTCCACAGAGTGCCCACCATTACGTGATGGCAACTGAGAATAGGGGTTGCGCTCGTTGCGGGACTTAACCCAACACCTCACGGCACGAGCTGACGACAGCCATGCAGCACCTGTCTCTGGATTCCCCGAAGGGCACTCCCGCATCTCTGCAGGATTCCCAGGATGTCAAGCCTAGGTAAGGTTCTTCGCGTTGCATCGAATTAAACCACATACTCCACCGCTTGTGCGGGCCCCCGTCAATTTCTTTGAGTTTCAGCCTTGCGACCGTACTCCCCAGGCGGGATACTTAACGCGTTAGCTACGGCACCGAAGATCAAGTCCCCGACACCTAGTATCCATCGTTTACGGTGTGGACTACCAGGGTATCTAATCCTGTTTGCTCCCCACACTTTCGCACCTCAGCGTCAATACCTGTCCAGGTGGCCGCCTTCGCCACCGGTGTTCCTCCTGATATCTACGGATTTCACTCCTACACCAGGAATTCCGCCACCCTCTCCAGGATTCAAGCCCTGCAGTTTCAAAGGCAGTTCCACGGTTGAGCCGTGGGATTTCACCCCTGACTTACAAGGCCGCCTACGTGCGCTTTACGCCCAGTAATTCCGAATAACGCTTGCACCCTCCGTATTACCGCGGCTGCTGGCACGGAGTTAGCCGGTGCTTCCTCTAAAGGTACCGTCAAAACAAAGGCCTATTAGACCAATGCCCGTTCTTCCCTTCCGACAGAGGTTTACGACCCGAAAGCCTTCATCCCTCACACGGCGTTGCTGCGTCAGGCTTTCGCCCATTGCGCAATATTCCCCACTGCTGCCTCCCGTAGGAGTCTGGACCGTGTTTCAGTTCCAGTGTGGCTGATCATCCTCTCAGACCAGCTACTCATCGTTGCCTTGGTAGGCCATTACCCTACCAACTAGCTAATGAGACGCGGGCTCATCCTCGGACGAATGCATATGCAGAGGCATCCTTTACCGACTTCTTAATTAAAGCCAGACTATCCGGTATTAGCTCCACTTTCGCAGAGTTATCCCAAATCCAAGGGTAGATTACCCACGCGTTACTCACCCGTGCGCCACTCTACTCAGGGCCGAAGCCCCTTTCTCGTACGACTTGCATGTGTTAGGCACGCCGCCAGCGTTCATTCTGAGCCAGAATCAAACTCTCCAGTTACGTATAACTTCAAGCAACCATGTTGCTTTATAAAACCTTAATTCAAGTTCTATTTGCTCCAACTCGCTATTTATTTGTCAAAGATCCTTTAGCCTTCCGGCAAGAGGAAACGTCTCTATCGACTCGTATCCCCACCGTCAAGCGCTTTTTTCAAGCTTTTTTCAATTCCCTTCGCGAAGCGTTCTTCGCAAAGGCAGGGTTAATTTCTTAACCCTCCATCCTTCAAAAGGTCAACCATTTTTTAGGGGGTCATAACCTAAGAGAAGAGAAAAAAAAGGTCCTGGCGACGACCTACTTTCCCACCAGTGGACTGGCAGTATCATCGGCGCTGGAGGTCTTAACTTCCGAGTTCGGAATGGAATCGGGTGGTTCCCCTCCGCCGTGGTCACCAGGACGAAATATATGAAAATATCAATGAACTTCGTTTGTCCGGAAGAGGCGTTCCTCATCGCGGAAGAAGCCTCTAAGTGAACTCCGGGACGCCCGTCAACAAGAAATTCACTCTTTTATAAAATTTCTTGAAACTATTCTCCCTACCGCACTCTTACGTCCTGAAATACTTGATTTTCATCAAACTAACCGCAAGACTGCCTCGACGTCACCCCGCACCGTCACGGGATCGCGCGGGATCTTGCCCCACGCAAATTCGGATACCAACTCTGCAGGAGTCACTGCGGCGTTCTCGGGCAGCAAGCCCGCCAGGTTTCCCAGATACCCGACAATCGCCTTGGGCGAGACACCCTTTTCCCGGAGCGCCCGCAACTCAAGTGACTGATGCCGCTTTGCCAGACGCACACCCGCGTGATCCAGCAGCAAGGGCACATGGGCATATCGCGGAACCGGCGCATGCAGAAGACGCAAAAGGAAAATCTGGCGAGGGGTGCATGGCAGAATGTCCGCACCTCGAACCACCAGGTTGATGGCCTGGTCCATGTCATCCACGGCCACGGCCAATTGATAGGCAACGACTCCGTCGGATCGGCGGAGCGGAAAATCCCCGCCGCACGCCTCCCAATCCAGACGGACCTCGCCATGCAGAAGATCGTCAAAACGAGTCTCCCCTCCGCCATGCAGGCGTAAAGACGGACGCCTGCCTTGATCTTCACGAGCCTTGCGATCAACGGCGCCAAGTCCCAGGCAGGTGCCCGGGTAGACCGGCCCGACATCCTCGAGATGCGGTGCGGAGGCCATGGTTTTGAGTTCCTTGCGCGTGCAGTAACACGGATACGTTCGCCCAAGACCGGTCAAGGTTTCGATGACCTGCGCATAGCGCTCCAGACGCTCGCCCTGCGTATACGGCGCATACGGGCCGCCCAGGTCCGGCCCCTCGTCCCAATCCAGGCCGAGCCACGACAGGTCGCGCATGATTTCCTCGGCAAAATGCCTCCGCGAGCGTTCGGGGTCGATATCCTCCATGCGCAGCACCAGCCGTCCGCCGGCAGAACGCACAGCCAGCCAGCACAGCAAAAAAGACCAGGCGTTGCCGAGATGAAGATGCCCGGTCGGACTGGGCGCTAGTCGCCCACGCACAGGTGTTTCGGGGTCAAAAATGAAGGGGCTCATGGCTGTTTTGGGGAGCACGGAGGATCACAATTGTCAAGCGGGCCAGACACACGTTGACGGCACCGCGCAAGTGACGGAGTATGCCGCACGCCTGTAAAATAGTAAGCTGGCTGTCGGAACCCTCACTCTGCATACATATGAATGATACAATCGTACCCACCACCTGCACCAGAGACTGTCCCAACACTTGCGGCCTCCTGGCCAGAATACGTGACGGGCGCCTGATCGCCTTGAACGCAGACCCGGCGCACCCTCTTACCAGGGGCGTGACCTGCGTAAAAGCGGCTCGCTATATCAAGCGAATTTACAGTCCGGAGCGCATCATCCGCCCGCTCATCCGCGACAGTCACTCCCAGCCGTGGAGAAACGCCACCTGGGACGAAGTGCTGGACACCGTCGCCAGCCGTTTGCAGACCATCGCCGCAGAGTCCGGACCTGAGGCCATTCTCTACTATCAGGGATACGGAGAACGCACGGCCCTGAAACTTTTGAACCGCTACTTCTTCAATCTTTTCGGTGGAGTGAGTACGCCGGTGGGATCGCTGTGCGGCGGAACGGGACAGGGCGCCCAGGATCTCGATTTCGGAAAGCGCGTATCCCACGACCCGCTCGACCATTACAACAGCAGGTCCATGATCCTGTGGGGACGCAATCCCGCCTCGACCAACGTCAGCCTCGTCCCTGTCATCCGCGAGATCCGGCGACGCGGCGGCCGGGTCGTCCTCATTGATCCTGCATCCAGCAAATCTGCCTCCCTTGTGGATCGACACATCGCTCCCAAACCCGGCACCGACGCCTTTCTGGCCATGGCCGTGGCCAAGCTGATCCTGGCGCAGGGTGCAGAAGACCGCGCCTTCATGGAAAACCATTCGGTGTGCGCGGACACATACCTCAGCATTTTAGCCGGATACAGCGCGGAAGAATTATGCACGCGCTGCGACGTTAGTGTGGAGGATGCTCGCTTCCTGGCCGAAACCCTCATGCGGCAAAAACCGACGTCAACGCTGCTTGGCTGGGGCCTGCACCGTCACGAGGAGGCGCACCTCTCCATCCGGGCCATCGACGCCCTCGCCGCCTTGAGCGGCAACATCGGCGTCAGCGGCGGCGGAGTCAGCCAGGGATTTGAAGAGTACGGACCCTACGACCAGAGACTCTGGGGCGACGACCTGAACCCGCCACGCCGGACCCTGCTGCTGCCCCGCATTGGAGAAGAGATACTCACCGCCCGCGACCCCGAAATCCGCATGATCTACGTCACGGCCGCCAACCCCGTATGCATGGCCCCGAACACCTCCAAGATGATCGCCGCGTTCCGCAAGGCCGAGTTCGTAGTCTATTCCGGACATTTTTTGGACGACACCGCCGACCAGGCCCATGTCTTTCTGCCGGCCACGACGTTTCTGGAAGAAGAGGATGTCATGGCCAGCTACGGCCACAACTACGTTGGGCCGGTCAACCCGGCCATCGCGCCGGTGGGTCAGTGCCACAGCGAATTTCAGATGTTTCACGACCTGGCCGGACGTTTTGATTTTGCAGATCGTTTTCAGCGCAGCGTCACGGATTGGCTGCACGACCTCTGCGCGCCCATCCGTGAACAAGGATGCTCCATGGCGGAGCTGCGAAAAGGGGCTTTTCGGCTAAACGCTCCCATAGTTCCCTATGCGGACAAAAACTTCCCCACGCCCTCAGGCAAGTTCCAGTTCATGACCGAATTCGAACCCGGAGACCTGGGCCGGGCAGACCCCGCGTTCCCTTACCGTCTGCTGACCATCGCCCCCCATGGATTCATCTGCTCTGAGCGCACCATGGACGACCACAGTCCGCTGCCTGTGGTCATCCTGGCGGAGGAGGAAGCACGCCGCAGCGGCCTGAAGGATGGCGACGAGGTCGTGGTGGAAAGCCGGACGGGATCTGTCCGGGCAAGGATTGAAATCAGGGCCGGACAACGAGGAGACATTCTGGTGGCCGAACGCGGGGGCTGGCTTAAAGCCGGGCATGGGCTGAACCGGCTGACCCGCGACATTTCAAGCACCGTTGGACGCGGCACTCCCTACTACGAAACACGCGTGCGCGTCTTGAAAAGCGCGTGAACCGGCGCCATCAATCCAGAAGGCGATAAATTCGCTCCATATCGAGGCTTTTCCGCACCACCAAGGCCAGGCGGTCCAGCGCGGCTTCAAGGTCATAGGCTACCTGCACCGTGTTCAGGGGAGCGAGCCCCTTGCGCACCCGCAAACGATCCAGGAAGGAGCGGCGGAACCCGTCAGCATCGAAGACTCCGTGCAGATAGGTGCCCCAGACCATCGCGTCTTCACGCCCCCAACCGATCACTGTCCCGTCCGTACGGGCCATGACAGGCGTGGTCTGTCCATCCAGCACATGCGTGTGGCCGTGATGGATTTCATACCCGCATACCTCTTCCCCTGAGGGCAGGAAAACGCAGCGTGCCTGGCACAACACCTTGTCCACGGCCATTTCCGTAGCCAGAGGCAAAAGGCCAAGGGGCCTGGCCGAAGCGCCCCCGCTCTCGACGCAGGCCGGATCCGCAATGCCTGCCCCGAGCATCTGCAGCCCGCCGCAGACCCCGACTATTTCGGCCCGGCTGGCCAGCACAGCCTGGGCCAGGCCCGAACTCCACAGATAGTCCAGATCCGCGAACACATTGCGCGAACCCGGCAGAATAATGGCGTCGGCTCCAGCCAAGTCATGGGGGGCGCGGGCGATGCGCAAATCCACGTCCGGCTCAAGCCCCAGGGCATCGAGATCCGTGAAGTTTGAAATGTGCGGCAGGTCCACGGCCACGATGCGAAGCTCGGCGTTTCCGCCCTGCGGCCGAGCTTCCTTGAAACTGACCGAATCCTCTTCGGGCAATCCCAGATTCTGCAGAAATGGCACCACGCCCAACGTCTCGATTCCGGTAAAACGGCGCACATAGTCGATGGCGTCCCCAAGCAGATCCTGCCTGCCCCGAAAACGATTGACGATGAACCCTGCCACCAGGGCCCTCTCCCACTCCTCCATGACCTCCATGGTCCCAACAAAGGAGGCAAAGACCCCGCCCCGGTCGATGTCGCCGGCCAGAAGCACCCTGGCCCCGGCGTGCCGGGCCATGCGCATGTTGACCACATCATGGGATTTGAGATTGACCTCGGCCGGACTGCCCGCGCCCTCCAGCACCATGAGCTGGGCCGAGGCGGACAGCTCATCATAAGCTCGCGTGATCGTCTCGAAGATTTGCGGCTTGTAGCGGATGTACTGCCCCACGCTCATGTTGCCCACGGGCTTGCCGAGCACGATGACCTGGGAACCCGTCTCCGAATTGGGCTTCAAAAGCACCGGATTCATGCGCACGTCCGGCTCCAGCCGACAGGCCTGGGCCTGCAGGACCTGGGCACGCCCCATCTCGCCACCGCCCCTGGTCACAAAGGAATTGAGCGACATGTTCTGCGCCTTGAATGGAGCGACGCAAAGCCCGTCCTGCAGGATAATCCGGCACAGCGCCGCGGTCAGGACCGACTTGCCCGCGTTGGACGAGAGTCCCTGCAGCATGATGGCCGGGGTTTTGCGCACGGAACGGCTCCGGGGTTTTGCCGACTCGAAAATTTCTGAAAGAGCCTGCACCAATCGCCCGTTCTCCTCGACACCGCGCACGGCCACCCGGAAATAGCGGGCATCGAGGCCCTCATAATTGGCGCAGTTGCGGATCAGGATGCGGCTCTTGGCGAGCTTCTCCTGCAAGGCAAAGGCGTCCGGATTTTCGCTGCGGCAGAGCAGATAGTTGGCGCTGCCCGGAAACACTCTCACCCCGAGCCCCGTGAGGGCTGCTGCCAAATCGCTCCGCAGCGCCTTCACCGCGTCCATGGTCTGCCTGGCGTAGGCGTCGTCACGCAAGGCATCGACGCCCACGGCCTGGGCCAGGGCGTTGACGCTCCAGTCCGGCAGCAAGGCCGCAAGCGCCGCGCACACCTCACCGCTCCCATACCCAAGACCCAGACGCAGTCCCGGCACGGCGTAAAATTTGGTCAGGGAATGCAGCACAAACAGATTTGGACGAACCGTCGCGCCAAGCCGGGACAGCTGCGGCACAAAATCAGCGAACGCTTCATCAATAAGAAAGAAGCTCTTGGGGTGCCGGGCGGCCAGATCCAGAATACGCTGCGGTTCGAGCAGGGTGCCGGCCGGGTTTCCGGGCTGACCGAGAATGACCAGCGCCGGCTTGCTTAGCATCTCCTCAAGTTTCGACCACTCCATGGCGAAGCCGGTTTCGGGATGCAGTGTCAGGGTTTCGCAGGAAAGCCCGGCCGCTTCGCAAGCCCGCGCATAGTCCCCGTAGCAGGGCACGGGCAGCACTGCGCGCCCAAGGCCCCTGGCCGCGCAAACCCTGGGCAGGGCATACAGCAGTTCGGACGAACCGTTGCCGGCGACGACGTTTTCGGGCGCAACGCCCATGCGCGTGGCGGCGATCCGGCGCAGCCCTTCTGCCCGTGGTTCGGGATAATGGGCCGTCCCGGCCAGGGCGCGGGCCACCACGGGTCGCAGCCATGCGGGCGGCCCAAGTGGGTTGATGTTCGCCGAAAAGTCCAGAATTTCTTCCGGAGCGCAACCAAGCGCCGAGGCCATGGAGCGGATATTGCCGCCGTGGGCGGGAAGAGTGGCCATGATCAGAGGGGTTTCCCGAGCTTGAAGCGCAGCCGGAGCACCCCATTCTCAAAGGAATGGGTGGTCAGCCGAAAGACACCGAGCGCGGAGGTCTGGTCCACATGCTCGCCGATGCAGGGGCAGGCGTCGTAATCCCCGATGCGGATGATGCGCAGCTCTTCGGACGCGTCATTTGGCAGACGTTCCAGATTGAAGAGAGTCTGCGCTTCGGACCGGGCCATGTTTTCGGCGAAGACCGGCAGGTCGGCGGCGATGACAGCGTTCACCCTCGCCTCCACGTCCCGGGCCTCGGCCTCGGTCAGATCGCGATTATAATGATAGTCACACTTGGCCTTGTCCGGGTTCACATGCGCGGAAAAGCAGCGCCCGCAGGCAAAGAGCCGGTCCATGGTCTGATTGAGGATGTGTTCCGCCGTGTGCATGCGCGGGTCGTAATTTTTGGCCATCGTTCCTCCGATGGAAGGTTGATAGCCGGGGGGAGGGACGGGGTAAAGGGCTCAAACGCCCCAAATCAGCCCGCAAAAGCAGACGTTGCCAGTGACGCGGCAACGCCCCACATGGTCAGGCCTACCAGGACGTCAAGCACGGCCCATGATCTGGGGTGACGGAAAAAAGGCAGCAACAGGCGTGCGCCAAGGCCCAGAGCGAGAAACCAGACCAGTGAGGCCGTTACGGCTCCCGCGCCGAAAAAAAAGCGTTGCGCCTCCGGATAGCGCCCTCCGATGGAGCCAAGCAGGAGCACCGTGTCGAGATAGACGTGCGGATTCAGAAACGTCACGGCCAGGGTCGCCGCCACCGTGGCGCCAAGTCCCATCCTCGCCCGCTCCTGGGGCGCAAGACTGCCCGAATGCAAGGCCGACCTAAAAGAGCGCAGCCCGTACCAGAAAAGAAAGGCCACCCCAAGCCAAGTGGCCCAAACCGCAAAGGCCTCGCTCTGAGCCAATACAATCCCCATCCCCGACAGCCCCAGAGTTATGAGCAGCGCGTCGCTCACGGCGCAGATAAGCACCACGGGGAGATGATGGTTGCGGGTCAGACCCCGGCTCAGCACGAAGGCATTTTGCGCACCGATGGCGATAATGAGACCAGCGCCTGTCCCCAGGCCCTGCAAAAATGGCGTAAAAATCATCAGGTTCCCCTTGCGTTATGTTGAACCAAGACATAACCGAGGCGGAATCATAAGGAAAACGAATAATTTTATTGAGGCATTAGAAAAATTAATGATCGACACCAAACACCTTCAGGCCCTGGCTGCGGTCATCACCGAACAGAGCTTCGAAAAAGCGGCACGCTCGCTCTTTCTGACCCAGTCCGCTGTTTCCCAGCGCATCAGACAATTGGAGGAACATGTGGGCCAGATGCTCGTGGTGCGCTCGGTGCCGATCCGGCCCACATCCGCGGGCATGGCCATGCTGCGCCACTTCCGGCAACTTTCGGTCCTGGAGGAATCACTCTTTGAGGAGCTGGCACCGGGAGAAAACAGCAACATCGCGACCGTGACCCTGGCCGTCAACGCCGACAGCCTGGACACTTGGTTCCTGCGCAGCATTCCCGACATCCTGGCGGGAGAGAACGTGCTACTTGATCTCGTGGTCGACGACCAGTCCGTGACCCATGCCTATCTGCGTTCAGGGGAGGTCCAGGGAGCGATCACCTCGACTCCGGCGACTTTCCAGGGACTGCTCACCCACGACCTGGGCGACATGGAGTACCTGTGCGTGGCCACGCCTGCGTTCAGAATGCGCCACTGCCCGCAGGGTTTTACCCGGCAGGCCGCAGACAATGCCCCCATTGTCATTTTCAATCACAAAGACGCGCTCCAGCACGAATTCTTAAGGCAGCGCTTCGGCGAGGAAATCACCCCGCCCGCGCATGTCATGCCGTCCAACATCAGTTTTCAGGGCCTCATTCTTCAGGGCGGAGCGTACGGCATGATCTCCCGCATCCTGGCCGAGCCGCATCTCAGGCAAGGCGAACTGGTCGATCTCACCCCCGGAGAAACCCTGCGCGTCCCGCATTTCTATCAATGCTGGAGCCTGCAAAGCAGCCTGTCCCGGCGCATCGCCGAAATCATAGTGCGCACTGCCCGGGCGAACCTGCTCCCTCGCAGCCCGGAGCGCAGCACCCGGTGCCCGGCGGAGCCGTGTTCACCTCCAGGCATCGCGCCATTTCGTCCCCCGGAATAATCGCGCAGTGCGAGCTGCGGCCATCGACCTTGATGACCATCGGCGCAGACAGGCGCACGTGAACCACATGCTCGTCCCTGGCCACGGCATCGTGCCCCTCCAGCCATTCCCAGTCGAAACGCTCGCCTTCCTTGCCCGACATCATAATGTAATTGATCCCGAGAGTGGTTATGTTGTGAAAAAAATGAGAGCCTTGGGATGGCTCCACGCGCAGCTGGGCCGAAGCGGTCTCGACGATGGCCGAGACTCCGCAGATGTCATTCCAAGTCACGGGAATGCCCAGCCAGCGGTCTGCCGTACCCCAGCGCCCTGGGCCCACCAGCAGATATTTGCGCCCCTGGGCCACGAGCGCGGCATTGATGCGTCCGATCTCCCCTGCGATCTGCACGGTTTTTTCGACCTCAAAGGCATCGGGCCGCACAAAAACGATATCGCGCACATCACATTTCTCAGCATTGCCCAGAGCGTGGGAAGACAGGCAGAAGGCCTGCTCGCGATCATGCTCGGTGATGGTGACCCGGTTAAGATCGGCCCGGGCGGACATGGGACGCAACTGCAGCAGGGAAAACACGGGCCTGTGCTGCTTGTCCCGGTAGAGATTGCAGGCGAATTCTATCTCCACGGGGCACCCCATGGCCGATTCCGTGATGCCCATGACATCTGCCAGGATTTCTGCCAGCGGCAGGATCTTGTGCTTCAATACCGGAGCGAAAAGCAGAACGCGCGGCCGATCGGGAATGGACGCCGTATCACGAATGCGCCCCTCTTCCGGGAGAAAGGTCGAAGCTACCAGGGCCAGCGGCCCCTTTTCCTCGGCTTCGGTGATGTTGCGGCGGGATAGGGAAAAATCCGTGCGCGCCCAGGGCCAATGCTCCAGAGGCAGGCTGTAGAACTCTGTTTGGGCCGTGCGCAAAGCCAGCTCCACCGTCGGACATTGCGGCAGGATGTTCGGATATCTGGGCGAAAAGCGCAGGGTCTGCCCACCATCGACTACGATCTTGCCGAATCCGAAAGCAATGGTGGCCACCCCGTCCTCGGGCTTCATGCGTCCGAACGGATAGTAATTGTATGACTGTGCCACGCCGGAAATGGCCGGATAAAAATACCCGCCGTAATCATCCCCGATGACCTGCTGCACCAGCACGCCCATTTTCTCCTCATCGGTGCGCTGGTTGACCCGCCTTGAAAAGGCTTTGGGCGCCTGATAAAACGTGGAGGCGTAGACCTGCTTGATGGCCAGGATCAATTCCGCCAGCCGCACATTCGGGTCTGGATGATTGTTGGGCACCATAATCGTGGAGTACAGTCCAGCGTAGGCCTGATACTGGGCGTCTTCGAGGAGGCTTGACGAGCGCACGGCCAGAGGATGGTGGACCTGGGAAAGATAGGCTTTAAGCTGATGGCTCAGCCACTTGGGAAAACGGGCCTTTTCAACGATCTTCAAGACCTCGTCGTCCGCAAGATCAACTCCAGACAAATACCCTAAATCATTGATTTTTACAAAAGAATCAAAACCTTCGGTCGAAATGCCCAGGGTCCTCGGCATGGAAAAATCCACGCCGGGATATTTTTCCGCGAGGGCCGGAATCCTGTTCAGGATGGAAAACAAAAACGCCAGCCCACGCGCCTTGCCACCCATGGAACCCTTGCCGATCTTGAAGAAGTCCGTGGTCGGATCGAAATCCTTGGCGTTGAAATTTGCCACGATCCCCTTTTGCCGCTGCTGCCGCCTGGCCCGGATCATCTCGATCACTCCGGCCCGCAAGAGCTCCGGTGACGCGAAATCTGTTTCGCTCAAGGGGCGCAGGTGGTTGGCCAGCTCAAACTCGGTCCGTGCAAAAAACCAGCGCGAAAAATCGTTGTGACGAGAATGGTTGACAAGAGCCTCGGCAGGAATGGTCCTCAGCCGTTCCTCAAGCGCATAGAGGCTTCCGGCCCGAGAGATTTCCTCTCCTTGCGTTCCGCGAAAGATGAAATCCCCGAACCCCAGACGCTCCAGCACGAAACCGCGCACATCCGCAAGCAGGCAGGGAGAATTCTTGTCCACGAAGCTGGCCGGAATCTCCCGGGCCCTGCGGGCGTTGTCCGGCTCGTTGCTCATCAGCAGCAGCGGGATATCGAAACGCTGAGCCTTGATGGCCCCGAGCAAATCGACGCCGGCCGAAGCATCGAGCTTGCCGCCACGGGGAAAGCGCACATCGGAGATCACCCCCAACACATACGGCTCGAATTTCAGGAACAGAGCCAGCGCGTCCTCATAATTATCGGTCAAGAGAATCTTGGGCCGGCACCTCATGGTCAACAGGCGGTGCTCCTGATTCAGCCCTTCGCGGATGACATCCTGGGTCTGGACCACCAGCTCGCGATACAGGATGGGCAGCAGGCAGGACTGATAACGAGGGGAGTCCTCGACCACGATGATGACCCGGATGCCGACGCTTTTCGTGTCGAAATCGACGTTCATGGCGTCTTCGGCGTTCTTGACCAGGGCGACCAGCAGGTCGGCGTTGCCGGTCCACACAAACTGGCGGTCAATGCCTTCGGGCGGGGTTTCCCCGGGCAGGAACACTTCGCGGTGGGTCAGCAGATAAACGGGGATGCCAAGGCTGAGCTCCTTGATCCTCTGCCCCAGGGTCAGGGCCTCGCGCTCGGCCAATTGCGGCATGAGGATAATGAGTTCGAACGGGCGCTGCGCCAAAAAAGCCAGCGCCTCCTCGGCGCTTGAGGCCCAGGTCAGACGGGGCGGGCGGCTCAGGTTCAGGCCCTGGTATTCGGACACGATGCGTTCGGAGAGCTTGCAGTCCTCCTCCATGACCCAGGCATCGTAAGCCGTGGACACGAGCAGAATATTCTGGACTTTCCTGGCCATGAGGTCATGGAATTTCCGAAATTCCGAATCCTGGGCCACCAGATGCAGGTCGGGCGTATTGGGCATGAACGTCTCCTTGGGTGGCGTCAAACCTATCCAAAGCGCAGGCCAGGGGCAACGGGCAAGAAAAAAGCCGGCGAACCGGCTTTGACGAGGCAATCACAATGCGCGGGCTAGACCACGCCCTGGTCCAGCATGGCGTCGGCCACCTTCACGAAGCCGGCGATATTGGCGCCCACGACATAGTTGAGAGGCTTGCCGTAGACTGCGGCCGTATCCATGCAGACCTTGTGGATGGTCTTCATGATCAGCTTCAGCCGGTCGTCCACTTCCTGCCGGGTCCAACTCAGCCGCATGCTGTTCTGGGTCATCTCCAGGCCCGACACCGAGACCCCGCCGGCGTTGGCGGCCTTGCCGGGGCCAAAAAGCACCCCGTTGTCCAAAAAGATACGCACGCCCTCGTGCGAAGTCGGCATGTTCGCCCCCTCGGTCACGACCCGCACCCCGCCCGCGACCATGTTGTCCGCGTCGCGTCGGCCGATCTCGTTTTGTGTTGCGCAAGGGAAGGCGCATTCCGCTTTATGCGCCCAGAGCGGATTGTACCCAAGCGCATAGTCCGCCGGAGTGAAGACGGCTTCGGGATAGGCGTCCACGTATTCATGCACCCGCCCCCGGCGCACATTCTTGAGGTGCTTGATGAAGGCGAGCTTCTCGGGCGTGACTCCGGACTCGTCGTAAATGTAACCCGACGAATCCGAAAATGTGATCGGGGAGCTGCCCAACTGCAAAAGTTTTTCCATGGTATACTGAGCCACGTTGCCCGATCCGGAGACCAGGCTGCGCGTTCCTTCCAGCGTCTTCCCCTGGGCTGCCAGCATCTCGCCCGCAAAATAGACCGCCCCGTACCCCGTGGCCTCGGGCCGGACCAGGCTGCCGCCCCAGGATGCGCCCTTGCCCGTCAGCACTCCCGTGAATTCATTCTTGAGTTTCTTGTACATGCCGAACATGAAGCCCACTTCCCGCGCGCCCACGCCGATGTCTCCGGCAGGTACATCCGTATTTGGCCCGATATGACGAAAAAGTTCGAGCATGAAACTCTGACAGAAACGCTGCACCTCGTTGTCGGACTTGCCCTTGGGGTCAAAATCCGCGCCGCCCTTCCCCCCGCCCATGGGCAATGTGGTCAGGGAGTTCTTGAAAACCTGCTCGAAGGCCAAAAATTTGAGAATGCCGAGATTGACGGACGGATGAAAACGGATGCCGCCTTTGTAAGGCCCGATGGCGCTGTTCATCTGCACCCTGAAACCCCGGTTGACGTGCACATCCCCGTGATCGTCCACCCATGGCACGCGAAAGATGACCGTGCGCTCCGGCTCGACCATGCGTTCGACAATCCCCGCCCGGCGGTATTCGGGATTACGCTCAAGCGCCGGTTCGATGGACTCCATGACCTCCGTCACGGCCTGATGAAACTCCACTTCGCCCGGATCCCGCCGCTTGACCAGTTCAAGAATCTCCATGCTCATGAAAGTCCTCCGCATCTGTCCTGTTGCAGCCAATTTCTGTCGGCATTTACTCTACCGTAAAATGAAGACCGTGGAAACCTTGCCACCCTTCTTCCCCTAAGCGAAGCCAAGGTCAAGGGAGTCCGACATTTTTTCCGAAAAAGAAGCCCTATTTCGCACAATACCTGGATTATCGGCTCGATTCCCGTAATTTCAACGGAACCATACTCTGCAATTCCAGTTTAACACAAATCCGCGCCTCCTCATTCCAAGAAAACGAAAAGCTGCTTCTATCCTCAAAATGCCTGGATCCCCCGCCTTCGCGGGGATGACGAAGGGCAATGCCGCAACAATGACACCTCGCAGTACCGTGTCGGGGAGGGTTGGTCCCGGGCTGGTCGCCGCGACTGTCTGACTGAGCTAGGCATCGTTGGCTGAATCGTTGCCGCACGAGCAACCCCGATCTTGCGCCCTGCACGCAACGATTCGGCCGTACGAGGCCCGCGAAGGAGTTTCGAGGCGGCCAGCCCGGGACCAACCCACCCCGACACGACTCCCCCGTCATGTCCTGTCTCCCTCAGACCCTTCTTGCAAAAAATCCCCGCGCCCCTCATGATGAAACCTCGAAACCGACACCCGCACCCCAGGAGCTCCCATGGAACCGATACAGCTTGGATTTGAACAAAGCCGAACCCTTCTGGACGCCTACGACATCCCCGTGCTGGGCCGCATGATCCGCACGCTGGAGCAAGCCAAGCAGACGGCGCAGGAGCTTGGTTTTCCGGTGGCCATGAAGACGGTCTCAAGCCAGATCATCCACAAGACCGACCTCGGTTGCGTGCTGCTGGATCGTAAAGACCTGACCGAGCTTGAGGCCGGGTATGCAGAACTCATGGACAATGTGCGGGCCGCCGGGGTGACGGAGATTGACGGCATCCTGATTCAGCCCATGGTCAAACCCGGCCTTGAAGTGCTCATTGGCGCCACCCAGGACCCCAGCTTCGGTCCCATGACCATGATCGGTTCGGGAGGCCGTTTCGTTGAACTCCTGGCCGACGTGACTCCCGGCATCGGCATTCTGGAAGAAAATGAAGTCCGGGCCATGCTGGACAGGACTCACGCCGGACGCATTCTGGACGGATTCCGGGGCCCGGCCCTCGACAAGGAGGCCGTCATCCGCCTGGCCATGAACGTGTCGCGTTTCATGGCCGAACACCCTGAAATCCATGAACTCGATCTAAACCCCGTCATTGTCTACGAAGAGGGCTTCGCCATTGTCGACGCCCGCCTCATCGCCGGCGAACCGGTCCACTACCCTCGCCAGACCGATGTTTCGCCGCAAAAAATGGCCAGCCTGCGCACCATCTTCAGCCCCGCCTCCGTGGTCCTCTACGGAGCGTCGAACACCGGCACGGTGGGCGGCATCGTACTCAAAAATCTTCGCCGTTTGGACCGCCTCTATCCCATCAACCCACGCACGGAAGCTTTGCAGGGCATGCGTTGCTACCCGAATCTGGAGAGCCTGCCGGAGGTTCCGGAAGTGGCGGTATTTGTCGTCAACTCCGAGACCGTGGTCCGTGAGTTCGAGAAATTCTGCCGGGCCGGCGGCAAGGGCGCCATCATCATCAGCGACGGCTTTGCCGAATCCGGGCGGCGGGAGCTTGAAGACAGGCTGCGGAATTTGAGCCTGCAGTACGGGGTCAGCTACATCGGCCCCAACTGTCTGGGCATCATCGACAACTTCTCCGGCGTGAACACCATGTTCATTCCGCCCCACCGCACGGGCATCATCCGCGAACCGGGCGGAATCGGCATCATCTCCCAGAGCGGCGGCATCGGCATGGAACTCATGGAGATGCTCGAAGCGGACCGGGTCGGCATGGGCAAGTGGGTATCCTGCGGCAACTCGAGCAGCGTGGGCGTGGCGGAAATCCTGGCACACATGGGCCAGGACCCGCGCATCGAGGTCATCGCCATCTATCTGGAAGGGCTGTCCGAAGGCCTCAAGCTCATGGAGATCGGCAGGCAGGTGGCGGCTCAAAAGCCGGTCCTGATCATCAAGGGCGGCTCCGGCGGCGGCAAGGAGGCGACCATGTCCCACACCGCATCCCTGGCGGGCAGTCACGAAGCCTTCCGGGCCTGCTGTTCCCAGGCCGGATTCTATCTCATCGAAGATCTGACCGAAGACCCCAAGATCATGGTCAACGTGCTCTCCATCCTGACCACGCAGCCCAAGGCCAGGGGCAAACGCACGGCGGTGGTCAGCGTCGGTGGCGGCGCGGCGGTGCTGCTGGCCGACCAGATCACGGCCGAAGGCATGGAACTGGCCCAGTTCACGCCCCAAACCAGAAGGCGCCTGCAGGACCTGCTGCGTGAAAACATCAAAGCCACAAACCCCGACGACCTGGAGCAGATGCTGGTCAACGTCGGCAACAACCCGCTTGATCTTCTGGGCAACTGCGACGACAGGCGGCTCATCCGTGCGCTTGAGATCATCGCCGATGACGCGGATACCGACGTCATCGTTGCCGCGATCTACCTGCAGGTGCCCTATCTCTCCGAATATCTGGCCGAGCGACTGGTCGAATTCAGGCGATCCATCGACAAACCGTTCATCGTCTCCCCGCGCGGTCTGTGCACACACGTGACCAGATTCCGGGAATCCCTCTACGCCAAGCGCTTCCACACCTACACCGTGCCGATGGTCAAGCCGCTCAGCATCGCCCTGGATATTTGGGACCGTTACGATCGAAATTTCATGAGCGAAGCCGAACTCCGGGAAGACTAAAAAAGCCCAGCAGAACCACCCCCGCAAAATAAAAAACCCGGCCTGCGCGAATCGCAGTTGCCGGGTTTTCATTCCCTTTTAGCGCGATGTCGTCAGGGCTTCACTTTCGCTTCCGCTCCCCAAAGCTGCCTCAGACGCTGGTCACGGCCGCAGCCCTGCCGATAAAAATGGTATCTGAGAGGATTTTTCTTGTAATAATCCTGATGATACTCCTCGGCGGGATAGAATTCTGACCGGGGCAGAATCTCAGTTGCGATCGTGAACCCATGGGCCTCCTCAAGCCGGGCCTTTGACGCCTGCGCGGCGGACTCTTCGGCCGCATCCGCGAAAAATACAGCGGACCTGTATTGCGGACCGCGATCACAAAACTGTCCACCGGCATCAAGGGGGTCGATGTTGCGCCAGAAGACATTGAGGAGCTTTTCAAAATCGACCTGCTCGGGGTCATAAACCACCCGCATGGCTTCGATATGACCGCTGGTTCCGGACGAGACCTGCTCATAGGTCGGATTGGATATCTGTCCGCCGGTGTATCCGGCCTCCGTTTCCATGACTCCGGGCAAGGCGTCGAAAGGTCCTTCCAGACACCAGAAACACCCACCTGCAAATACCGCTTCTTTTGTTTGTGCAGCCACAGTTCCTCCAAACACGCCTGAAGCCAAAATCGCAAAAATCAACACCAGCCGCATAAAGCCTCCCTAAAGTTCCTGGCCGGAATCCCAAAGCGCCCCTTCTGCGGAGAACGGGATTCCTCCGGAACTCAGTCCGCCCTGATAGAGAATTCCCTCCAGGGCATAGGTCAGCGTGTTCTGGCCACCCTGAAAATTAAGTACCTGGCGCAGCAGACCCAGAGTCGAAGCGGCGGCCTCGACCTTGAAGACCGATTCTCCCAGGGCTTCCACCTGGCCATTTTCCGATGACACCCCCGGCAGCAGATCCATGTCGTTGACCCGAGTATTGACCTTGACTCCGGTCCACGACAACGCAAACGGATTTGGATTGACTATGCGAAAAGTCAAAAGCACACGCTGCTCGAAGAGGGTGCTGCTTGCCGGCGCCATATCAACGAGACGAACCGTGGGTGACTCAACTGTTCTTCCGAAATGGGCGCACCCTGTAACTGTAATGAAAGCAACAACGCCGAGCATAAACAGTGCAAATCTCATTATCCCTCCTGCCGGATCACAGCCAGTACGATTCTCAGCGGGCTTCCCATACAGGAAAAGTGTCAGGCAATTGCTCATCAGAAAGACTCCATTGGTCGTCGCCGTCAACATTTTTTCTGCCCGCATATTTCATGATCACTTCTTTGGGTCCATGAGCAAAAAATCCATTTCCTCCCAGAACCTCAAGTGCCTCACCCTTCTCCGGATACTCAAGGGCCGAGACGTAACAAATCCTTTCTCCGTTCTTCTCTATGCAATGCGGCTCAAAATACCGCATGAAGTGCAACAGCGTATTCATATTTTTCATAGGCCCTCCTGTCTTCAACTGTCACTTCCCCTGCTAATCACTGCGGGCGGGATGACAAATGAAAAAATGGAATTGGCCCGAAAAAACGCCCCCGGCCTGGATCAGCAGTCGGGTTCAGGGATCCGTTGCCGCAGCACCAAGCTCCGCCTCGCGCAGCCGGCATCCGAAACTTTCGGTCAGGCTGAACGTTTGGTTGTATCAATCTGAAATTTCTTGATCTTGTAATGCATGGTCCGGCGGCTGACCCCGAGCAGATCGGCGGCGTCCTTGACCACCCAGGAGCTTCTCTCCAGAGCGTTCAAAACCACCTGTTTCTCGCTTCCGGACAGAGAAAGAAGATTGCCTGGCAGGGGAGTGTCTTCGTAGCTGTCCTCAAACTGCATGTCCTCCATCCGGATCACGCCGTCAGAAGACAAAATGACCGCAGCCTCCAGCATATTGCGCAATTCGCGCACATTGCCGGGCCAAGGGTAATCAAGAATGGCTTCGGCGACCTCCGCGTCAAGACGCGGCAAGGGCCCATCCTCCGCAAAAAGCTGAAGAAAACGCTCGGCCAGAACAGGGATATCGGCCTTGCGCTCGCGCAGGGGCGGCACCTGGATGTTGATGACCTTGAGGCGGTAGTAAAGATCTTCCCGAAATTCGCCGCTGCGCACCAACTCAGCCAAATCCGCATTGGTCGCGGCAATGACGCGGCAATTGACTGCGGTCTCGGCCAGGTCTCCAACCCGGCGAATTTTTCGTTCTTGCAGGAAGCGCAAAAGTCTCAACTGCATTTCCGAGGAGATGTTGCCGATCTCATCAAGGAACAGAGTCCCGCCATGCGCCTCGGCCACAAGCCCTTTCTTGTCCTTGTAAGCGTTTGTGAATGAACCCTTGGCGTGCCCGAACAGTTCACTCTCCAGCAATGTGGACGGCGTGGAGCCGCAATCGACGATCACAAGCGGACCCCGCGAGCGCTGGCTCAAACGATGTAAAAGCCCGGCGATCTTTTCCTTGCCCGTGCCGCTCTCGCCGAGAAGCAGAATCGTAGCCTCCGTCGGAGCCACCCGCTCGATCAGTTTGTAGAGGCGTTGCATGGAGGGACTCTTCCCGCCCCAAAGCTCGTCGGTCAGCAGGTTGCCGCTGCGAGCCCAGGCGCGACCTCCGCTTGAAGCCAAAATCCGGGCAACTCCCCGCAACAGTTCCTGCCCGTCAACGGGCCTTGCCAGATAATCCGCAGCCCCGTCTTTGATGGCCGCGACGGCGCTCGACACCGTGCCGCTCCCGGTCAACATGATGAACGGCAGCCCTGGCCAACGCCGGACACACTCCCACAACAATTCCCTGCCGGACATGCCTGGCATCTCTTCCTCGGCGATGACCAGATCGACCTGACCGTTTTCGAGCTTGAGCAGAGCTTCCTCGGCACCTGATGCGAGCAGCACCGCGTGTTCGTCAGAGGCGAGCAGTTCAGCCAAGGCCTGCCGCTGAACCGGGTCGGCATCCACGGCGAGTATATTTTTTTGGGCCTCGGTCATGCGCACGGGTCCACGCCCGCCGCAAACCTCGCGCGACAAGTCGCTGAAAGCCTGATCATTTTCCGTGGGACGTTCTTCTCCATATTGCCAATATATCTGAAAATTCAACAACACTCAAACAAGCACCTACCCGGTTGCGCCTCACTCTTTCACGCGCCACCCATCATACCAGTCCATTGGTAGGGGCGAAAAATTTTTCGCCCCTACACCACCACATCGGCCTCGCCTCCTCACGGATCAAGCCTCGCGGATTTTCGCATTACGATAATGGTCATATCCTAAACGGGTGGGCGCGGACCTGTAGGGGCAGGCCCCCGTGCCCGCCCTCTCCTCAGGCCCTACGCCCGCTGTTGTCAGCAGCGGCGCGCGCGGGTATATTCGCGACGGACAAACCAAAGGAGGTCCTCCATGACGGACAAACAGGAAGATACCCTGCGCCTGGCTGGCGACACCAAGAAAAAGCTTACCGGCCGCAAATGCAAGGAGCTGGACTCACACACGGCCGCCATGCTTGAATCAAACGAAGTCAAGGCCATTACCGGCGAAGGGGAGGAATGGTGGTGCCCCAATCCGGACTGCGCAGTCGTCGACAAATAGTTGGCGCGTAAGGCAAAAAAAGTACGGCCTGGGTATTCTCTGCCCAGGCCGTGCTTTTTTTGGCCCCAATCCTACCTATTTTTTGGCCTTTCAATATAACGGATCGACATTATTGAAACAAGCTGCAGTCAGACCTATCGTGCCGGGAACTCTTGCAATGAAACCAAGCAGATCCTCAGGCGCGACCCATGACCAAGAACATTCAGAAGCGTTTCGGGCAATCCGGCATGACCCTTGTCGAAACCCTTGTCGCCATGGCCATCTCGGGCATGATCATCAGCGCGATCTACTCCCTTTTCCAGACCCACCATCGCATTGCCGCCAGGCAAAGTCAGACCACACTCATGCAGCAAGAGCTGCACTCCGCCGCCGCGCTCATTTCCGAAGAATTGCGCATGTGCGGATTCTCGGCGCAAGGCAGCCCGGGCTTCGGCTTTTCCCATAAGCCCGGGATAGGCGACCCGGACTACGGACGCGCCACCACAGGTACCGCAGTCTATTGCAGCCAGGACTGGAACGCGGATGGAATCGCCAATGAAAACGGCAGCGGCAGCCTGCGCGAGCACGCGGGCTTCAGACTCAACGTCGCCAATGACGGCTCCGCCAAAAAAATCCCCGACCATGTGCTACGCAAGTACGACACCGGAGCCGTGGCTTGGCAACCTTTCAGCACCAACATCGGCGACCTGCGCTTCACCTATCTCGACGCGAACGGCACAGTCATCAACGAACCTCATGAACATACGGAGAAGATCCGTGGCGTGCGCGTGAAGATCACCGCGATTCCCGACCACTCCCGTGCCCGCTTGGGCGTCGGCAATCGAACGCTGTCCACCATCGTCTGGTGCAGGAACACGCAAATGGAAAAAATGCCGTGAACAAAGGCTACACGCTCCTCGAAACCCTGGTGGTCCTGGCCATCGCGGCCGTGTTGGCCGGCATCTGCGGCACGACGCTGCTCGCCGCCCTGCCGGGAGCCGAAGTCAACCGCGCGGCCAGGACCATTGTCAGCATGTGCAGACATGCCAGATTTGAGGCCATCAAGCGAAACGTACAAATCCGGTTTGAATGCGACACGGAGCAGAATGCCTGCGAAATCAGGGTGCGCGGCGACAACACCCTGCTATGGCGCTTTGATCTCGCGGACTTGAGAAACCAGGTCACCCACGCAAAATCCTTCACCACCCATTTCAATGGTTTCGGAAGGGCTTCCGTGGGCGGGTCCGTCGTCATCCAAAACAACACCGGACTGTCGCGCACGGTGAAGGTACGGCCATCGGGCAGCGTGGTCACGGAGTGAAGCGGCAGATGTCCGGCCTTCCCCTCTCGGAATTCCCTGTAAAACGTCGCGAAGGCGAACCATGTCGGACAATGGCGCAAAATCCTGAGCTTTCAAATGGTTAAAAAGTCATGGAGGCCCTTCTTCAAGGAGGCGTCAACGTTTTGCCGTGTCGTTTCCACAGAGCGCCTGTTCAAGACCGCAAAGCCGATTTTTGTCTCCGAGGGTCCGTCTCACGCGCGATGGGAAGAAAACGCCCCTTCCGGTTTCACGCTCATCGAGGTCCTGATGGCGGCGGCCATTCTGGCTATCGGCCTGATGAGCATCGCCGCTGTCATCGCCCGGGCCTCGGTGCAGGATGTCCGCGCCAGTCACATCTCCCGAGCAAATTTTCTGATGGAGGAATTTCTGGAGAATGCCACCCGCGCCCAGTATTCCGCCCAGACGTTCAATGCCCTGACGGACACCGCCGCACGCCGCGTCATTGATGGCGTCCGTTTTACCATGAACTGCACACTGGCCGAAAACACCCCCGTGGAGCGTTGCAAGGAGATGACCTGCATCCTTTCATGGGACAACAGCGGCTCACGCGCGAGCGCACGGTACGTCTATGTCTTCTCTCCGAAATTCTAGGCCAGGCCCGGGCACCTGTTCGGACCAGTCTGGCATGGTCTTCATCGTGGCCATCATCACCCTCGCCCTACTCGGGATCATGGGACTGGCCGCAAGCGACACGGCGCATCTGAACATCCTCATGGCCGCCAACGGCCAGGACGGTAAAGCCACCTTTTTTCTGGCGGATTCGGGCGCGAACGCAGGCCATGAATATCTGGAAAGTGCCATCGCCTCCGTCAATTCCACATTCTACAGCAACGGCACCAACGCCTCAGACTGGGAAGACAGTCGCGACTTCAACCCGGAGGACTTCCCCGTCACATGGCACCGCCATGGAGCAGGGGCCACCCATGTGCGGGTGGGTTTCATCGAGACGGGGCTGATGCCGGGCAACGCACTGCAAGGCGGTTCGGGATACGGGAGCATGGGCGGCGGCGCGGCCTCAGGCGGCAGCTACAACAGCTACCTCATCCGCTCGCACAGACAGGGAACGCGCAACTGCGTAGCGGAAGTGGACCTTGGCTGGAGGCACGTCAACCAATGAGCAGAAAAATCGGAAATGCGATCTGGATAGTCGCCTGCGCACTCTTCCTCCTTGCCTCCGAAGCGCGAGCGTATCGGGCCTCCGATTTCCACTGGCTGCCGCCCTTCCTGCCCATGGAAGAAAAACCATCGCTGACCTTCATCCTGGACACCTCCTCAAGCATGCTGAAGCGGGCCTATTCCGATCCGTTCAACGGAACGCGAGAATACTATGGCTACTTCGATCCTCACTCCTCCTACAGCTACAATGCCGAAAGCGACACGCCGCATTTTTTTGCGGATAATGCCACGGGGGAATGGAACGGCAATTTCCTGAACTGGGCCGCGATGCTACGCATCGATGTGGCGCGCAAGGTGCTGACCGGTGGAAAATTCGAGGACGGGAGCGTCTATTATGAATCTGAACCACTTGGCCATGAGGCAGAGGAGTTTGCATTTAATGCCACAGAGCTGACGGACGGCATGACGCCCCTGCACGGAGCTGTCACCATCACGCCCCGGGATGACGAAGGCCTCATGCTTGTATCCGGCGAGGAACGCTACGCCCTGCGCGTCAAGAACGAAGGTAAAAATGAAGGCGGCCTGCTCCAGGCAACGAAGAACAAGGCCCGCGTCGCGCTGTTCACCTTTGAAGACGGCGGACACCACCAGTTTCCCATGACCGACAACGCTGCCGAACTTGAGCAAATCATAGGCGTCGTGAACTCCGTCAATCCACGGGGCGTTGCCCCACTGGCTAAAACCCTGCACGAGGTCTACGAATATCTGCGCCATGACGGCGGGCGAGGCCAAAAAACCGACGACCCGTTTTACTTTCCGTCCAAGGGACAAACGGCGCCCTGCACCAAGCAGAGCGTGATCCTGTTCAGCGCCGGGGAAAGCTCCAGCGACCATGGCGTTCCCGCCGAATTCAAGAACACGGCTGCGATAAAACGAAATGATAAACAATACGTCCTGGGCCAGGACGGAAGCACCTTTCTCATTGATGCAGCCTACCTGGGCCACACCACGGACTTGCGCCCCGAAGACGACATGGAGGGAATCCAAAACTGGGACTTCTACGCCGTCTCCCTCGCCGACGGCCCGGGCTATCTCCTGCAGGATGCCGCTCGGCATGGAAAATTCAGTGATTTGAACGGCAACAACCTCCCGGACCTGGACGAGGAGTTCAATTCCGGCGGCGACGGCCTGCCCGACAACTTTTTTACCCCGCAGTCGGGGCACGAACTGAAAACAACGCTGACCCGCGCCCTGCTGCCCGACGCTCCACCAGTCGTGTCCGGCACGGCCACAGCCGTCTCGACCCGGACGCGCAGCGGCGAAGGGGCTGCGTATCAGGCGGTCTTTTTCCCGCCCGGCCGGACAAACCAAACCGCCCCGCCCTGGTCGGGGGACGTGCACGCCTATCTGCTGGATGCTCAAGGCAACCTGCGCGAGGCCATCAAGAGTAGTGACCAGGGCGATGAGAACACCGCAGGCCGGGTCATCGAATTCACCGGGGAAAAGATTTACGTCCATGCCGATGCAGATGACAACGGCCTCATTGACGAAGAAGAAAGAAATGCCACGGCCCTGGACGGCTTAGGCGACATCGAGTTCCAGTGGTCAGCAAGCACTTGGCTCAACAAACTGACCAATGACGAGGCGATCACGCAGCGATCGAGCTACGCATCCGTTGCGCCGAATCGCTATATCATGACCTTTGTAGACATAAACCAGAACATGGTGGCCGACGAGGACAATGGAGAAATCCAGGATTTTGCGCTTCCAGCCAAGCCTGAGGAAGCAAAGCTCAACTCACCGGATTATTTTCACAACTACCTGACCCTGTACGAATCAACTTCCGGGACGATGGGGCTTGATCTGACAAATACAGTGCAGAAAAAAATCCACGATCTCCGAAAAGATAACCCTCTAGAATTCGTTAACTTCCAGGCTACCGTGGCCAAGCGGCAAGTGGACTTCATCCGTGGAATGGATGTCGGTGACGCCACGGTGGAAGAGATCCCAGATGAATCTCGAAACCGCACACAGGAGAGTATTACTTGGCGGCTAGGCGACATTGTCTTCTCATCGCCCACCGTGGTCGGCAAGCCTGCCGAAAACTATCACCTCATATATAATGATACGACCTACGAGAGATTCCTGACAAAATACCTGGGCCGACGCCAAGTGGTCTACGTCGGAGCCAATGACGGCATACTGCATGCCTTCAATGGCGGCTTCTGGAACGCCGGAACCCGCACTTTCGACGACGCGCTTGATGGCCGGATAGAATTTGAACTCGGCCAGGAACTCTGGGCCTACGTGCCCTACAACCAGCTTCCGCACCTCAAATGGCTCATGCACCCGGATTACGGGGAAGACCTGCATGTCGCCTACATGGACCTGACGCCCAAGGTTTTCGACGCCCGGATTTTCGTCATGTCCGACGGGGTCACGTCCGTAGACGAAGCCAGATACCCCGGCGGCTGGGGCACCATTCTGGTCGCGGGCATGCGCATGGGTGGGGCGGCCATGGAGGTGGACATCGACAAGACCGACGGCGACGACTTTAAAGAGGGCCTCGACCGCACCGTATCCTCGGCCTATGTGATCATGGACGTGACCGACCCGGAATCCCCGCCCAACGTGCTGGCTGAAATATCCCTGCCCGGTCAGGGCTTCACGACCTGCATACCTGCGGTCATGCCCATGAGCAGCCCTAATGCACAAAATGCGGACGAGAACAAATGGTATTTGGTCTTCGGTTCCGGCCCGGCCGACGCCTCCGGACGCGCCGACAGGAGCACGCTCATGCGCGAAAAGAGCGACCAGCCCGGCAAGCTCTTCGTGCTGGACCTCAGCGCGCTGTACGTGGAAAAAGCCGTCAAAACCGTGGACAGCACGGGCCTGGCCTCGTCACAAGGCGATCCTTTCGCTTTCACGGAGGCGGGGTCGTTCATTTCAGGCCCCGTTGGCGTGGATCTGGACATCCCATCCAAAAACAGCACGGGAAAACTCAGCACCGATCTTGTCTACTTCGGCACCGTGGCCGGGGATTCGGCCAGCCCGGCGGGCAAGGTCTACCGGCTGCGAACCGGCAATGGCCCGCCCGATGGATGGCAAACGTCCACGCTAGTAGATGTGGCGGAACCGGTCAGCGCCGCGCCCTCGGTCGCCATGGACGAACAAGGCAGTCTTTGGGTTTATTTCGGCACGGGGCGATTTTTCAACCGCGACGACATCCCCCAAACCGTACCCATGGGCTTCTACGGGATCAGGGAACCGGAAACCGCCGGGACACGGACTTGGGACACGGTCTTCACATCACTCCTTTTCGACAGCAGCAAGGTTGCCGTGACGCGGGGCACATGCGGGGAAGGGAAATTTTCCGAGGATTGCGTCGAAATAATCCAGATGGACGAAAGCTCCAACGCCACCCGGGACTGGGCATGGCTGACCAGCGCGCAGGAACAAGCTCCGGGCTGGAAACAGACATTCAGCGCAGCGGGAGAACGGGTGCTGGGTCAGGCGGCAGTGCTGGGAGGATCCGTGGTGTTCACAAGCGTCATCCCGGCGCAGGAAATTTGCGCGGCAGGAGGAGCAAGCCGCCTCTGGTCGCTCTCCTACAAGACCGGCACCCCGTACTTCTGGCCCTCGCTGGAGCACCCTGGTGGAAACTTCCCCGCCTTCGTCGAACTCGGGCAAGGCCTAGCGGCGAGACCCATCCTGCACGTCGGCGAAAAACGGGCCGTGAAAGCCTTCACTCCGCTAACATCCGGCGAAATCTTCGCCCCGGAGGTCGACCCATCGTTGACGTTCAAGTCTGGCGGCCTATTTTGGCGGAAGAATACGTACTGATTGCGGAGAACAAGATCCACACCAAATCCCCTCCTAAAGAATTGCCTGCTAATAGACACAGCGGATCCGTTTCCCACCTTCCAGCAAGTGGCAAGGGCTGGGAGCTAGGCCCATAATGTCCTTCGGTGCAAAATCAGCAGCCAGAGCCCTTTTCCATCCCAGCCTAAACACAATTCTGAAAACCGAGGCCCCCCGCCATTAGACATCAAACCCGGCAGTCTGTTCAGGAGGAAGAACACAGCCTAAAAAAACGACACGTCTGGCCAAAAGCCACTGCGCAACGGCAAACGTCCTACCGCCTTGAATCCAATAAATAATTCCAGCATCAGTTCCACGCTGAGTGCCGCCAACCTCCATCCTGCAATGATAGCCGATCAGAAACCCACACCGAAACGCTTTTTCAAGGCTATCGTTCCGGCATACTTTCTGCTGTTAATAATTCCAAAAGATCACTACTGGAAGACACTAGGCTTTGACACCTGCAAAATACGATATTATGCTAGTCTAAAGGGTAATAGATACTTATGCATAAATTCAACGCAGAGAAAAATTGCGCACCAGCCCCTGTCTTGTGAGCAGATTTTTTCTCAACAAAAAATTCTTGGTCAAAAAAACAGGCCTGTTAGCGGGCGAGAAAAGTACTTCTTCCCCACTGGTACCGACAAAGCAAAAACAGCGCACTGTGACAGTTTTTGGAAGCAATCAACCAATTATTGGCAATAGTTCCTTATTTGACCCAAAAATGACGCAGACTCTGATCAAAAACATCAACCCCTTGCATCTCTTATCGAAATAATTGTCCAAATAAAGCGAGGCCGATTTGCATACTGATTGTCAAAACCAACGCGGCGTAACCTTGGTGGAATTGCTGGTTGTGGTGGCGATTCTTAGCATCTTGGGAGTCGTCACGGGGCTGTTTCTCCTCAAATATCTGCCGGAACATCATCTGAGATCCGCGACCAGCAGCCTTTCTCAAGACTTGAGACAGGCGCAGATGGGAGCGTTGAAAAGGCTGCGTCCATGGGCAGTAGATTTCGACACGGGAACACATGCCTACCAGATCATTGATTCCGGTCCAGACGCAAATTTAGACAGCGGAGACGATATCGTCGCGAAAACAGTAAATCTTATCTCCTATAGCGGAACAATCCGCTTTGAAGCTGGAACGGGCGCACGGGCACGATTTAACGAGGACGGCATGGGGACTGGAACTGTCCAAATCGTGATGAGCAACAGCAGAGGAACAGTCACCACAACAGAGATATTACGCACTGGAGCTATACGTGTACAGTGACAGAGCCCACTTAAATCATGCTGGACATGCCGGCTTTTCGCTTGTCGAATTGCTGGTCGTAATCGTCATGTTTGGAATTCTTACAACAGCTGGTTATAGCCTGTTTCGTGAGCAAACAAGAATAAATCAAGCACAACAAAACCAACTGGAAATGCAAAGCAGCGCCAGAGCTGCAATGCAGGTTTTAATACAGGCTTTCAGCCATGCTGGATTTGGGTGCAGCGAAAAAATTTCCGGAACGAACGAAATAGCTGGAGAAGACACATTTTTAATACACACAGATCAAAATTTTTCGGGCACAACGTCAGACCGCGTCACACTGATCTATGGATTTGAGCACGTAGCAACAACAACAGCACCCATTACCGAGACAAACGTAATTCCAGTAGATAATTCAACTGATATCGGAACAGCCAACTTTTCAAAATATATAAGCTTTTATCCATCACTGACTCCAAATTCATTCTACACTGTCACAGCAAAAGGACTAAACAGTGTGACTATCGATAGCAGTCTTTCTTCGCTACGAGATAACTCGAAAGTTTTCCGGGTAAATCCCGTTGAATTTTACGTGAACGGCGATGAACTCCGACAGCGCTTTGTTGAACACCCCACAGGCCTGGAAGAAGTTTTGATCTATGATGTACAGGATTTTCAACTCGCATACACTGAGGACGATGAAAACCTAGGAATTCTGGCAAACTGGGAAGACGATCCAGGAAACCCGGAGAACGTCAAGGCTGTATGGATTTACATGATTCTGCGCACTCGAGAAATCGAACCAGGCCATCAGGAAACCCGCACCTTCAGGTTACCATGGGACCCTGGTCAAACTTTCGAGGGATCAACTCTGCCGGCAGGATTCCACTATCAGGAATTTCAAACACAGGTCTGGTTGCGCAATGTTAATTAAGAATAATCAAAAAGGTTTCACCCTCGTTGAACTGCTGATAGCTGCGGTAATTATTACTGTTGGAATTTTAGGGTGGGCAAAAGCGCAGGATGGAAGCATCAAAGGCAGGGCCATTAGTAACGGGATTACCACCGCGTCGGAACTGGGGATGGCCAAACTTGAGCAGCTTGCATTGGAATGCCAAGACAATGCGGCGGCCGAGCCTGCTGGCGGCCCAGAAGAAATCATCTCACAAGGAGTGCTGTACGCTCGGACGTGGACCATCGAAACTGACGATGACAAAATTCTTGATGGCGTCAATCTATGGAAAATTGTAGTTACTGTGTCCTGGAATCACTATGGCCCCACGGCAGTACAGTATCAACGCATCGTTGTAGGCGGTTAACACATGCACAAAGAAAACGGAAGCGCGCTAGTCCTTGCCCTAGTGATTATGGCTTTGCTTGCGGCAGTAGTCATAGGATTGAGCCGGAATACAGAAATTGATCTTTTTGTTGGCAGAAATGTTCGACTTATGAAGCAGGCTTTTCTTTGGAGTGACAGCGGCCTCAATGTCGCGGAAGAAGTCATTGGCTTTTCTGAATTTTCGCGAGGAGATGACGCAAACGCTTCTTTTCCTGAGGACGGCCCTCTTGACATCAACGGAACAACATTTGAAATTGTAAACCCCGGCAATGCAATTTATAATAATAACAACACTTCAACACTAAATTTTCTTGTTGACGGTGAAATCGCCTCGACGATCACCATCAACTACCTCGGCTCATTAAGCTCTGACGGAACATCCATCATTTTTGCAGCAGGCTACGAAGGTGTCGGAAAAGGATTGGCCGCCGGAGGCGCCATGGCACGAATATACAGCCTGCGATCCACTGGCCGTTCTGATAACGGTGAGTCCCGAAAACGCTCTGCGGAAATCTACAGATCCCTCACTTCAGGAAAATAATGGAGTTTGAATTATGAGAGTTTTGATTATGTCCATCTTATTCGTAGCATTTCTATTCCAGAACACACATGCAGAAAACACTGCAGACATTTCCACCAACTCCACATTAAATCTTTGCTCTGGAGTATGGACCCTCATCAAGCCAGCAGGATGGTGCGTCAAAGATAAATCAGGAACAATACTACCGCTTACGGCATCGACACTAGTCCTAGGGTGCGACGCTACTCCGACGGAACTCTCTGATAACCTTATCGACACAATAGTAGATGTTAAATGCTCCGCGCCTTATACTCCTGAAGGCATTCCTGACGTCGAGTCAATATTAATAATATGTGAATAATTTTGGGTGAAAAAATATTATCAGGATTTTTTTATTTCAAATCAAGGGAGCGCTAAAATGAAAAGCTCGCGGGTACCACTGCTTATTTTTTTGTTTATACTTTATTTTGCGAGCATTGCTTTAGCAGCGCAATCAATAACAGCAGAGCAATTTAGCTGCAACAATTATGCACACATACCTCCTTTTTTATCAGACGCTGTTAAACCTTCAACAACACTCATCGTCGATTCATCAGGAAGCATGAACGAGCATGCATATCAGGAAGAAGCGGTATACTGGGGAAACGACAACACAAGAGCATATACAGGATACAACGCTTCCAACGAATATTACGGCTACTTTGAACCCAGCGCAAATTATACCTACGATGAGACCGCTGATTATTTTAAACCCGACACTTCTGGCAAATGGAATGGCAATTTCATGAACTGGGTTTCTATGCACAGAACAGACATCGTCAGAAAAGTCCTCACGGGTGGAGCATACAACAACGCCACAAACACATATTTAGTCTCTAAAACTGACGGCGGAAACAGCAGAGGCATGTACCACGTATTCAACGCAACAGGAAAAAATGTAACTCCGTATTCTGAACCTCTTGGATTTAAGCAAACCGCTAGCGATAACTACATAACTCTCTACAAAGCTACACCACCCAATACAACAAGCAAAATATGGTCAATAGGAAGCGAAGTAGGAAAATTCCAACTTAAAATTTACTCTGAAAAAAAATACGGACTTCTCCACCGTTTCGGCTACAGAATGAGGCTAGCTTTATTTCGATACGATGACGACGTCACTAAAAAAGACATATCTGGATATGAAGATGGTGGCGAAATTCTGAATTACATGACATCGGACAGCACAGAGATAGACGACATAATCAACAACATTGACGAAATAGCCGTCAACAGCTGGACACCCCTAGCTGAAACGTTGTATACTGCATGTGGATATATACGCCAAGACAACAATCTTTCCAATGAAATTGGGCCACGATACGAAACAGATGCATACAATGTTCAGAGCGGGGATTCATACCCAAGCCCGTATTACTTTGCTGATATTGGGGATGAAATCTGGTGCTCCAATCAAAATGTCATTCTCATTACCGACGGCGAATCTACCCAAGATCAAAACTTACCAGAATTCATCAAAGACGGCTTTGACGGTGCCAATAACGACAACGTCACATATCCAAACGAAGGCTCTGCCTTTCTCGACAACGTCGCGTACTGGGCACATACGACGGACATGCGTGACGACCTTGAAGGAAACCAGACTGTCGATCTCTATACAATCTTTGCCTTCGGATCCGGAAGCCAACTCCTGAAAGAAGCCGCCAAATGGGGAGGTTTCAAGGACAACGATGGCAATGGCGAACCAACCAACTCAACTGAATACGACACCAGCCCAAAAGACGGAATCCCTGACAACTATTTCGAAGCTGCCACTGGCGCCGAACTTGAAAACGCGCTCATCACAGCATTCAGCAGCATACTGAACCGCGTATCCTCCGGGTCGGCAGCATCGGTCGTCTCCACATCCCGAAAAGGGGCTGGGCTTCTATACCAAGCGGTCTTCTGGCCTCAACGCGACAAGACAACTTGGACCGGCGATGTTTACGCTTATTGGCTGGATAATGACGGAATCATGCATGAAGATAACGGCACATCAGAGCATGTTCTCGACCCCGGAGACGCCAAGGTCACCATTTGGTATGATGAAAGCGACAAGGAATCCAAGGCTTGCTCAGGGGGCGAAGTGGTCAACGGGACCTGCACTGGAGAAGAAAAGAAGTTGAGTTCTGTAAAGCACGTTTGGAGCGCCTCCAGATGGCTAAACAAGATGTCGGATTCAGAAGCATTAATACAGCGTTCAAATTACAACTCTACAAGCGGCGAGGACAAATCACTACGCTACATTTTTACCTGGAATGATGATGGAGATGGAATAATAGACTACGATAACGAAGTTGTCGATTTCATCCCAGGCAACGTAAATTCCACGCTATGTCCAGCTTCTGTAGTAAATTGGATCAGAGGCGAAGATAACACAGCCTTGAGATCCCGCGAAATAAATGTCGACAGAAATTTTGACGGCGAACCTGAAACACCTGAAACATGGCGCATGGGCGACATAATCAATTCTTCACCGACTGTCGTCTCCGCACCGGCAGAAAATTACGATTTATACTGGAATGATTCAACATATACAGAATTTTATAAGCAGTACAAAAATAGACGCGTCATGGTCTATTTTGGCGCTAATGACGGGATGCTGCACGCCGTTAACAGCGGGTTTTACAGCGAAAAAACAGGTGGATACTATACCAACATAGAGAGTAACGGCACTCTTTCCACAAATGGCGGTTTTGAGCTTGGCACTGAAATGTGGGCGTATGTTCCGTACAATCTCTTGCCACACCTGTCATGCCTGACAAACCCAAATTATCAGCACCAATATTACGTGGATTTGAAACCTAGGGTGTTTGACGCGAAAGTCTTTTACCCAGACAAGGATCACCCCGAGGGATGGGGGACCATCCTCGTATGCGGATTCAATTTCGGCGGCGATGGTCAACAAAACCTTGCCGTGGGCACAAACTACTTTGGCTCATCTTTTGTCATGTTTGACGTGACAAATCCGGAGGTTCCGCCGGTACTCTTGGGGGAATTAACTTTCGATGGCACATACACCTTGGGCTACTCAGTGAACCAACCGACGCTTGTCGCAGTCAACGGAACCGACGGGGAACGATATTGGTACATGTTGTTTGGCACCGGCCCACTTGAAACTGATGGACAAAGCAATCAGAAGGCACAGGTCATTGTCATTCCGATGGCGGCAATCATCGACGCAGAAAAAGGTCCTAACATACCCACCTCGTTTTCGTTGCGCATGGATGCAAGCATCGCCAAACCGTCAAGCAGCGATAAAGGAATCCTTTCCCTTTCGGACTCGGACAGCGCGATGGGAACAGGCTTTGTATCCGTTGATTACGATTTCGATTTCTTCATTGACATGATGTATTACGGCACAGTGGTCACCCCTAACAAGGGAGACTTCACAGGCGGAGTACACAGGTTGAAAGTCGAAGCGGAACCTGATCCCAGCAAATGGGAACGCAAAGAGATGACTGACACCGGAGGGCCAATGACCGGCGCTCCCAACGTCGGCTTCAAAGACAAGAATGTTTGGGTATACTTCGGTACGGGCAAGTTCTGGGACACTTTGGATAAAACTGACCTAAGAACCCAGTGGATGTACGGCATCATGGAGCCCAAAAAAACCGACAGTTCCGCATACAACTTTAGCACAATCCCCCCAGGAAATTTGTTCGATGTTACGGGAATTCAAGTTTTGAACGATGGCTCAGGACTTCTTGAATGCGACGACAGCCTTGGAGACTGTCCACCATCAGACGTAACAACTGTAGAGGAACTGGCTGATTATATCCGAGATACTCCAAACATAGATGGATGGAGACGGGCGATGAACAATAGCACCGGCGAACGTGTTGTCGGGCAACCAACACTTTTTGGCGGCCTCACAAATTTTACGACGTTCACCCCATCAAGCGACTATTGCACAGCGGAGGGAACTAGCAAACTATATGCGCTCTATTACCGAACCGGGACAGCGTGGAAAGAAAACGTTTTCGGAGATGGAGGGGGAAAATACGTACCGTTCATTGTCGACCTGGGGCAAGGCATGGGTGTTTCTCCCAGCCTGCACCTTGGCAGCGAGGAAGGCGTAAGAGCCTTCGTGCAGACAAGCACCGGGAGCATCATCGAAATCCATCAGCCAAACCTGCCGATACCTAACGTCAAGTCCGGCCGCGGCGGATGGCATACCCTTGAAGTGGATTAACGCGAATTGATCCTACGGCGAGAGGCCGGCATCGTCACGATGCTGGCCTCTTTTTTTCACGTGCTGGACGGCGTCGCCATTTGACTTTAACCAGCCCCCTCCCTATCAAAGCCCCCATGCCCCCCCATTTCCTCGACCGCCTCACCCCCCGCGCCTACCCCCGCACGCGCCTGCTCACAGCTGCCATTGTCTGGTCTGCGGTCGGTATGTTTCTCTCCGTCAAAGGGATTTATCTTTCTCGGGAAGGGTCTTTGTTTTTTACCTTGGCTGTGATTGCGACTGGGGTGGCGCTGGGGATTGTTAAAGGCAGATTCATTTTGGACCGGGTCGCAGGCAAGATCATTCTTCATATCGGCGGCAAGCCTTCCCGCGCCTGTTTGGGCGGGCTTTTTTCCGTTCGGAACTGGATGCTTATCGCGGTCATGATCATATTCGGACGGACTTTAAGCTTGCTGCCGATCGCAGCGGGCATCAAGACCGGACTCTATGTCATGGTCGGCAGCGGCCTGGCCTATTCCAGCCGGCTGCTCTGGCGTGCCTGGAAGACCTCACCCGCAGAGATTGCGTAGAACCCCATCACCAAAAGCCTCCGGCCCTTTCATATTTCGCGCCGCGAGCACCTCCTCTACCTGCTCAAACCCGTAGCCCACATCCGCCACTCCGTGCGCGTCATCGCCGTAGGCAACGCCAATCCCAAGCTTTGCGGCAGCGTCCAAGATAGGGGCACACACATAGGGTTCGGGCTGGCCTTTCAGCAGGGCCCGCGCGTTGATATCAAGAATTGCTCCGGCGTCGCGGAGCCACTCCAGGTTGCACATGACCCGCTCCCAAACTTCCGGCAGCGCCAAAGTTTGCAGATAGTCCGGATCATGGAGGCGGATAAGATCGAAATGCCCCACTACCTCCGGCCTGGTTTCCCGCAGCATTTCCAACTGCTCGTCAAAATAGGCCGCATACATCCGGCTTGTCCCGCCACAGATCGCGGAAGCCTTGTCGTAGGCATCCCTGGAAAAATCAAAACACACGCCTTTCACGTGGTGGACCGAGCCCACCACGTAATCCAGCCCATGGTACCGGCGCAAATCAGCCACCCACCGGGCGCAGCCCGGATACCATTCACTTTCCATTCCCACCAGAATGCGCATGCGGTCCTTGTAGTTGCGGGCAAGCTCCCTGGCTTCGGCCACATAAAGGGCAAACCGCGCCTCCATCCAGCCAGCTGACCGGCCAAGCTCCACTTCATCGGGATACAGCCCGGCGTCGCCAAAAGGCGGCATATGCTCGCTCAGGCCAACACATTCAAAGCCGGCCAAATGATACGCCTCAACGATATCCGCCAGCGTATCGCGGGCATGATCACAATACTGGCCGCTGTGCCCTCCGTGCAGGCTGATCTTTCTCACGATGCGGCTCCCATGCGCTTGCAAACATCCTTGGCGCTTTTGGGAATGTCCGTACTCAAGACATCCCTGCCGTCTTCGGTAACCAGCACGTCGTCCTCGATGCGGATGCCGCCGAAATCCAGATAGGCATCCAATGCCGCATAGTTGATGAACTGTTCCAAGCGCCGCTCTTCCCGCCACTGCCGGATAAGGGCGGGAATGAAGTAGATGCCTGGTTCAACGGTCATGACAAAGCCGGGCCGAAGCCTGCGGGCCATGCGCAGCCCGGACAAGCCGAACTGGCCGGAACGCGTGAACGTGTCGTCATAGCCGACGAAATCCTCACCCAACGCTTCCATGTCATGCACATCAAGCCCCAGCATGTGCCCCAGGCCATGCGGGAAAAAGAGGGCGTGAGCCCCGCTTGCGACGGCCTCAGCCGGATCGCCGCGCATCAGTCCAAGGTCCGACAGCCCCTGGGCTACAACCTTGGCTGCGGCCAGATGGCATTCCACAAAAGGCACGCCGGGGGCCATGCGCGAAGTGCCCTCGGCCAGGGCTCGGAGCACAATTTCATAAACATCCTCCTGCCTGGCCATGAAACGTCCACTCACGGGCAGGGTTCGGGTGATGTCCGAGGCATAGCCCAAAGGCGAGACCACTCCGGAATCGACCAGCAGCAAATCACCGTCCGCCAGGATCTGATCGTGGCTGTGGTTGTGCAGCACCTCTCCGCGCCGGGACAAAATCATTGGGAATGCCACCCGACTGCCACGCGCGAGAATCAGTCCCTGCGAGCGACCGTAAAGCTCCATTTCCGAGATGCCGGGAACGCAGACCGCCATGAGGTGGCTGTACATCGCAGCGGAAAGCGCGATGGCTTCACGGATTTGCGCCACTTCCATTTCGCTCTTGATGCTACGCAGTTCCACAATCCCCTGCACAAGGACGCGTGAGAATCCAGTTTTCGCCCCCCGGGGCGAAGCACCCAGCAAATCGGCCAGAAGCAGGGTCGTGTATCCATGGTAGGGCGGTGGATAATGGACGCTTCGCCTCTGCCCTCGCGCCTGCTGCACGGCACTCGTCAATCCGTTTAAGGATTCACAGCCTGCAATGCCGGACAGGGCGGCCAATTCCGAAAGCGAGGGGACCGCCCCGCTCCAGATGGTATGCTCCATGCCAAGCACAGGGCCGAACAGAAACTCTTCCCCGCTCTCGCAGTCCAGCCACAGGCAAAGACCTGGAGTATCCAGGCCCGTGAAATAAAGAAAAGAACCGTCCTGGCGAAAGTCGAACGTGTTGGCGGGATAGTTCATGCCGATCAGATCATTGCCGGGCAGCAGAATACAGCCGCTTTTGACAAGCCTCATCAGCGCGGCCCGGCGGGCCTTGTATACAGAGGAATCGAACATTGAAGGCTCCTGAAATGAGGAGAATAATCGGGGCCGGAGCGCGGAATGGCCGTGCATGCCGGCGTCTTGCCTTGTTTGGCGCGTATGATTACCTAGAAGCTTCGTATCGGGACGAACCCGAAACGGCAAATTCTCTTTTTTCACGGAGACGCGCATGCACTGGGTTCTTTTGGCCAACGGGCCCCTGACTCTCTCGCCGGTCATCAGGCAGGTCATTTCCACCGCCGAAAGGCTGATCGGGGTTGACGGCGGCAGCAGGCATTTACGCGCCATGGGAATGCTTCCGCATCTGGCCGTGGGCGACATGGACTCCATTTCCGAAGAACTGCTTCAGGAATACCGACAGGCGGACGTGGAATTGCACCTGCATCCACCCAAAAAAGACGCCACGGACCTGGAACTGGCGCTCGAACTGGCCCTCACGCGCGGCGCGTCCCGCATCTCCATTCTGGGAGGCACCGGGGGCAGGCTCGACCACACCCTGGGCAACATCTTTCTCCTGTCACGCTGCCTGCCCGCAGGAATCCCGGCCTGCATCATGGACCAGGAACAATGCGTGCACCTCACGGATCAATCCCTGACCTTGAGCGGCGCAGTGGGCGATACCCTGTCACTGCTCCCGGCCACGCCCGAGGCCAGCGGCGTGAGCCTCACCGGCCTTGAATATCCGCTTCAGGATGCCACCCTGACCTTCGGCACAAGCTGGGGCATGAGCAACGTCTTTGTCGAAACCCAGGCCACCGTGACCCTGCGCAGCGGGCGGCTGTTTGTGTTTCATCTTTTCAGGTCCTGAAATTTCCCACAGGGCACCCGGCCCTAATCGGCGTCTGAGGGACGGACACGGACCGGCACGGACTGGCACGGAGCGCGGGAATCTCGGCTTGCGCGGGCGTAAAAAAAGGCTTCGTGCATGCAAAATGCAGAAGCCGTCCTACCCGGAGCGCGGTAACGCCTCGCCGGAGTCTTCAGAGCGAACTATCGAGCACCATATTGTCGCGATGCACAACCTCCTGATGCGGGCAGGGCCCCAGGATCTTTTCGATTTCGGAACTGCTCAAACCCTGGATCTTGCGCAGTTCCACGGCCTTGAAGTTCGTCAGCCCCACGCCCACGGCGCCGCCATCGAGGCGCACGATCCGGACCAGAGCGCCCATGCCGAAAGTGCCTTCCACACCGGCGATACCCGCAGCCAAGAGGCTCTTGCCCTTGCTTGTCAGAGCGCGAGCCGCGCCATCATCGACGACGATGCTGCCGACCGGGTCCAGGTGATAGGCCAGCCAGAACTTGCGGCCCGAGAGCATCTTCTGCGTCGGCGCAATCCAGGAGCCCAGGTCTTCCAGATCGAACACGCGCTCCAGCACGTGCTTCTGCCGCCCCGAGACGATCAGCGTCGGCACGCCGATGCTCGCGGCGCGGCGGGCGGCCATGAGCTTGCTAAGCATCCCGCCGGTTCCGGCCCCGGTCTTGCCCCGGCACATGGACTGCAAATTGAGATCGGAAATGTTTTCGATGCAGGGCACAAAGAGGGCGTCGGGATTTTCCAGGGGATTGTCGTCAAAGACGCCATCGGCGGAGGTCAGATTGATGATCACATCGGCCCCGACCAGATTGGCGACCATGGACGAAAGGGCGTCGTTGTCGCCGAATTTGAGCTCCTGCACGGCCACGGTATCGTTCTCGTTGACGATGGGGATGACCTTCCAGTCCAGCAGACGGCACATGGTGTTGCGCGCGTTCAGAAAACGCTCGCGGCTGCGCAGGTCATCCTTGGTCAAGAGGACCTGCGCCGTGATCTTCTCGTAGTGCGCGAACGCCTCGTCATAGCTGTGCATGAGCCGGCTCTGGCCCACGGCTGAGGCGGCCTGCTTATGCACCATGCAGCCGGCGGCCTTGTCCGCGCCGAGCACGCAGCGCCCTGCGGCCACGGCCCCGGAGGTCACGAGCACGATCTCAAGGCCCCGGTCATGCAGCCCCGCGATCTGATCGGCCAAGCGGTTGACCACGCGCGGGTCGAGGCCCTTTTCCGTGGTCAACACGGCGCTGCCAATCTTGATGACGACCCGTTTGGCCTTCTCCAGAATCCGGCGGCGCTGCTCGCGCCAATCAGTCGATAGTTCCATGTTCGGTTTCGTCCTTGACGGTCTGCAGATGCAGATTCCACATGGCATCCAGCACCACGTCCACTCCGGTTTCGTCCAACGCCGACATGAAGTACACCTTGAGCCCAAGCCGGTCAAAGGCGGCCCGCACCTCGGCCAAGCGCTCCTCGTCAGCCAGATCGATCTTGTTGATCACGCGAATCTGAGGCTTCTCGCCCAATGCCGGATCGAACTTGCGCAGCTCGTCGTCAAGGATGTGGAACCCGGACAGGGGATCTTCCACATTCACATCCTCGATGCTCAGGATATGAACCAGAAAGCGGGACCGCTCCACGTGGCGCAGAAAGGTGTGCCCCAGGCCCTGCCCCGTGTGGGCGCCCTCGATGAGACCGGGAATGTCCGCCACGACCAGCTTGCGCTCATGCTCGTCGATGACCACGCCCAAATTGGGCGCCAGCGTGGTGAACGGATAGGCCGCGATTTTCGGCCGGGCCGCGGAGATGCGCGAAATGAGGGTGGACTTGCCCGCGTTGGGCAGCCCCAAAAGCCCGACATCGGCAAAGACTTTCAGTTCGAGGCGGATGTACTTTTCCACGCCCGGTTCTCCGGGCTGCGCGAAACGGGGCACCTGCATGACGGAAGACTTGAAATGGGTATTGCCCTTGCCTCCGCGCCCGCCTTCGGCCACGACGATCTCCTGGCCATCCTTGGTGAAGTCGGCGATCAGCCGCTCCTGACCGTCCACTTCCTCGAAAACCTGGGTGCCCACGGGCACCTCGACGATCTTGTCCTCACCGGCGCGACCATAACAAAGCCGTCCGCCGCCGGGCCGCCCGCTCTCGGCTTCCTGAAAGGAAGCGTGACGATAATCGTAAAGAGTCAACAGATTGTTGTTGGCTCGCATGATGACGTCGCCGCCCTTGCCCCCGTCCCCTCCGTCGGGACCGCCCCTGGGCACGTATTTTTCCCGGCGGAACGAAACACTGCCCTGACCTCCGCTTCCGGAACGGATGATGATCTTGGCTTCATCTACAAATCTCATGTTCTCTCCAGGTCCGGGTCGCACAGCCGCCGGACAGCAAAAAAAGCCGCCCAAGAGCACTCTCTTGAAGCGGCTTGAAAAAGGCTTGTGCTGGACAAAGCCTAGACAGCAGGAACGATGTTGACCCTGGTCTTGACCTTGTTCTTGCGGGTATACTTTTCAAACTTCACGACTCCGTCGATCAGCGCGAAAAGAGTAAAATCCTTGCCCACGCCAACGTTAACGCCGGGATGAACCTTGGTGCCATGCTGACGCACAAGAATGTTGCCCGCCAAAACCGTCTGGCCACCGAACTTTTTCACGCCAAGCCTTTGGCCGGCACTGTCGCGCCCGTTGCGTGAACTACCACCTGCTTTTTTATGAGCCATTATTTCCTCCCGACACTAGGCCTGAATGGATTTCACTTTCAGGGTTGTATAATCCTGACGGTGACCCTGGGTTCTACGATAATCCTTGCGGCGTTTCTTTTTGAAAATGATGATCTTCTTGTCACGACCATGCTCAACCACTTCGCACTGCACGGCTGCGCCGTCGACGAAAGGCTGACCGATCTTGACGTCGGCGCCGGTTCCGACAAGCAGGATTTTGTCCAGAGTGAGCTCTGAACCGGCCTGCACGTCGAGCTTGGCTACCTTCAGACTGCGGCCTTCTTCCACACGAAACTGCTTTCCGCCCGTTTCCACGATTGCAAACATCTTGCGTCCTCCAAAATATTGAACGACGTGGCTACCTCTTCCGAGGCGCCCCGTCAAGACTTTCATAACGCTATAAAGCCGTCCGGAGCAGGACAGCTGTCGAGAGGGAGGATGCAAATAAAACGAAACCCGTAGAGCGTCAACAAAAACTTCAAGAACACCATGTGCTCAGAGTCTCGACCAGATCCTGCAATCTGTAAGGCTTGGCCAGGTGCCCGTTCATGCCCGCCTCCAAACTCTTGCGCTGATCCGACTCCAGGGCGTGGGCGGTCAGGGCGATGATGGGCACGTTCAGCCCCATGGCCCTGATTTGTCTGGTGGCTTCCAGTCCGTCCATGAGCGGCATCTGGATATCCATGAGCACGATGTCGAAGGCCTGCCCTGCCGCAAGGGCATCAACCGCGTCCTGCCCATTTTCGACCATCTGGATATCGCTTACGTTCAGAGTGTTGAGCATCTTCACCAGCAGGCCCCGGTTGAACGGGTTGTCCTCTGCCGCCAAAACCCGGACCCGACCGAAAGAACGCTCCTGGCCGTCAATGGCAGCGAGTTCTTGCGCCGGTGCCGGCGCGGACACGTTCATGACCAGGGTGAAGGAAAAAGTACTGCCCTGGCCGGTCTGACTTTTTACCGAGATACCGCTGCCGCCGAGCAGGCGGACCAGACTGTTGGCGATGGTCAGACCCAGGCCCGTTCCGCCGTACTCACGGGTCAGGGAGCCATCCGCCTGTTCAAAAGAGACAAAAATTCCCTTCTGCCGGTCCGCAGAAATGCCGATCCCGGTGTCGCGCACGGAAAAACAAAGCGCGGCCTTGCCTCCCGCGTGGGCCTCCCCGCGGACGGAAAGCTCCACGCCGCCATGCTCCGTGAATTTGATGGCGTTGCCGACCAGGTTGACCAGGATCTGCGTCAATCGGCCGGCATCCGTACTCACCACCTGCGGCAATCCGGCAGTAACCAACTGCAAATCAAGACCTTTTTTTTGCGCCTGCTCGCTAAGCATGGTCCGCACGCGCGCAAGCAGCCCACCCAAATCGACATCCTCGGGCGCAATGCGCAGCATGCCGGCCTCTATCTTGGAAAAATCAAGGATGTCGTTGATGATGACCAGAAGGCTCTCGGCGCAAACGCGGATCCCCTGCACGCAATCCGCCTGTTCGGTATCAAGGCGGGTCCGGGCCAGCAATTCCCCATGGCCGAGGATGGAATTCATGGGCGTACGGATTTCGTGACTCATGTTGGCCAGAAACATGCTTTTCGCCTGGGAAGCGGCTTCGGCCCTGCGCCGGGCATCGACAATAGCCGTGACCTCGATGACGCTGACGATCATGCCGCCAAAAGCTTCCTCGCCCAGAACAGGCTGCATGCGCACCACCAGCGCCATGTCCCGGAACGATTCCAGCTGGATTTCACGCAACCGGGTCCGGGGATTTTCCTGCAGGGCGCGCAACCCCTGCGCCAGCTGCGTCCCGAGAATCCCGTCGGGGAAAAGGTCCCAGACTTTTCGGCCCAGCAGATCATGGGCCTTGGCACCCAGAATTCGACACAGGCTCTCGTTGACTTCAAGCACGCCGCCGCGCTCGTCGGTCAGGGCCACGCCTTCATTTATCCCGGAAAGAAGCGACTCCAGACGCGATTTTTCCTGCAACAGCTCGCGCTCGGCCTGCTTGCGCTGGGTCACGTCCATGAAGACCTCAAGGATCAGGGTTTCCCCCTGCAGAATGACCGGGATGGAGCTTTTGATCACATCCAGGGTCCGCCCTTCCAGCGCGCGCATGCGCACCTCGTGCTCGAATTCGATCCGGGGCTGCCTTTCAGGGTCATCGCTTTGCACATTCTCATAGAACATGTCCCAAGGGACGTGGCGCTCGAAAAACCAGCCGGGCTCGATATCAAGCAGATTGGTCGCGGCCAGGTTGACCCGGCGGATAATCCGGTCCTGGCCCAGGATGGCGATGCCCACCGGCAATGCCTCCAAAATCCTTTCCATGCCCGCGTTGGCTTCCACCACGGCCGCGCCGTCTTTTTCCCGCGACCGGAGCATGTCCGCAAAGGAGAGCATGATGCGCACGCACAGCGTGACCATGCCCGTCAGCAAAAGAACCACCAACCCGCAAGTCATGGCCAGGATTCGATTGGCGTTGGTCTGGTGGTTGTCGATGGCCCGCGCGATCCGGACTCTGATGTCGCGCTGAAGGATTTCGGCCGTTTTCGTCGCCTGGCTGAACAAAACTTCCGTCTGTTCACGGACGGCCGCCAGATCCGGACTGACCCCCTCGTTTTTCGACGCGTCCAGGGCGTGCATCTGGGTGCGGATCATAAAATGCCCCTGGTCCGAAATGTCCCGCACCACGGGTACGAGCTTCGAGGCCTCTTCAAGAAGCTCAGGCGGCATAGGCTGGGCCAGAGTGATGATCTGGCCCACAGGCTGTCCTTCAAGGCCCTCCAAGCCAAGCTCGCCGCCCTGGTGCATCACGACCAGAGCCCGCCGCGAAAGCATGAGCGCCTTGTCCGTCTCGACTTCAAGAGCAAAAAGACCGGGCAAGTCCGGGGCCGAAGACAGGCGATCAAAGCCCAAACGCGCCGAGCTCATGGCAACGCGAAAAGTCTGGACCAGATCCAGATGAGCCTGCTCCGCCTTCATCAGCAACTGATGATCCCGAATGACCCTGTAGCGATAGGCTTCCTTGGCCCCCAGCGCCATAACTCCCAGGAGCATGAGCGTCAGCAGCCCCAAGACCCGCCGCTGGCTCTGATGCCCGAAGTTCCGGAAAGAAAGATTCTTCATACCGCCCTGCCCAGAAAAAAGATGTCCACGCGCCGCGCTTTCGCAGCCAGGCAGGCCTTGGCACAGGCCGTCAGGGTCGCGCCCGTGGTCATGACATCGTCGACAAGCAGCACGTGCTGCCCGGACAGGCTCGCGGCCGCCTCGAAAGCGCCCGCGACGTTGCGATGCCGCTCGGCCCGGCCCAGGCTCGATTGGGCACTGGTGTCCCGGATTTTGCGCAGACCGGAAAGAAGAGGAGGCAAGCCGATGACCTTGCCGAGCATACGCGCCAACTCGGCGCTCTGGTTGAATCCGCGGTCAAGCACCCTGGCGGGCAGCATGGGCACGGGCACGATGCAGTCGGGGCGGGGCAGACAGTGCCGCTCCCAGGCCTCGCGGATCAGATCGCGCAGCAGCAGCCCTAGACCATGGTCATGGCCAAACTTGTGCTGGTGGATAAGCTCGCGCAGCGCGCCGGAGTAGAGCCCGTGAAAAGCCACCCCCGACCACGGGGGCTTGCCCTGGCGACACGACAAACAAGAATATACAGGCGTCGCGGGGTCCGCGTAACAGATTCCGCAGTCAGGGCAGTAGCCGTTAACACGCGGGGCCAGGAGCGCCCGGCAGTTTCGGCACAACGGAAATGCATCGGCATGTTCGAGCACCGCCGCGCAAAATTGACAGCGGCGTCCGAGCACATGCAGCACGGCGGCGAGCCCGCGTGAAAGCCCCGCCCCTACCATCCGCTGCTCCTGGCCAGATCTCGCACGGCGTCCGCGGCCGCGCGGTCCCGGGAAAAATCATCAGCCCCGTCCAGACCGCGCAGGCAGAGCGTCTTCTCGATACGAAAATCAAAAACCTGCAAGAAATAATTCAAGGTCGGCAGGATCCCCGCAAAAAGATTCTCGCCCCGTGTCCGTCCCGCCACCAGCACGACATAGGCGCAGCGAAGGGCTTGCGGGGTGCGCAGCCCGCTCTGCCGGGCCATATATCTGGACTGGGCGCGATCAATCCAGGCCTTGGCCTGGCTTGGCAGATGATAAAAATAAACCGGCGCGGTCAGAACCAGCCCTGAGGCGCGGTCAAGCCGTGAAAAAAGCTCTTCGGCCCCGTCCGCGCCAATCCTGCACAGGCCGTCTTCGGCGCAGCACCCGCACCCCGTGCAGGGCTCGATCTGATGTTCGCGCAAAAAAACGGGCCGAGACTCCCGGTCCAGACTGCGCGCGAAAAGAGCAGCGGCATGATCGCTGTTTCCGCCTGCCCTGGGGCTGAGGGACATGATCAGAGGTTCGTTCATGGTCGGGGCTTGCGGACAAATTCCGCCCGCACGAATTCACCGACTTCGCGCAGGCTCAAAGTCCAATCGGTTTCTATATAAAGCGCGTTCTCGAGCTGGGGCACCACGCCCGGCTTGACCCAAAAAACCTGCTTGTCCGTACGGCTGAAACGCAGCTGCCAACTGGCATCCACTCCCACGTGTCAGCACTTGTCCCGGAAATCATGTTCACCTTCGGGGATCATGGCCACTCCTAACGGATGAATTCCGTAAAAAACGGATTGTTGAGCTTTTCCTGGCCGACCGTGGTTTCGGGTCCGTGACCGGGATACACCACCGTCTCTTCGGGCAGGGTAAAAATAGCGCTGCGGACGGAGCGGATCAGTTCGCGTTCCGAGCTTCCGGGAAAATCGGTGCGCCCCACGGAGCGGTAGAAAAGCAGATCGCCGACGAAAACCGCGCCCAGCTCCTGGAAATAAAATGACAAACTGCCCGGACTATGACCGGGGGTGGCCAGCACGCGGCAGGTCGTGCCGAGCAAGGGCAACTCTCCTTCCTCCAGCGGCGAATACGAAAAGGGCGGCGTGCGCGGAAAGCCCATCATTCCACCGCCTCCGAGTTCATTTTCAAGCAGAAAACCATCCTTGGCACTGGCCATGACGGTCAATCCCGTGGCCGCGACCAGGTCCGCATTGCCCTGGATGTGATCGAAATGCAGGTGCGTGTTCAGGATCGCGGTCAGGTTCAACTTTTCGGAGGCAAGAAAAGACAGGATTTCCTGCGCCTCCCCGCCCGGGTCGATGACCACGGCCTCACGGTCCGAGTGCACGACGTAGCAATTTGTATCCAGCGGTCCAAGCGGCATGACGGTAACTTTCAGCATCAATTCCTCCCAGGGAAACATTTATGTTCAAGATGTAGCCAGCTTCGGGCCAAAACACAATTCTGCTTTCTGGACAAGGATTCCGCCATGAGGCAATGGCCTTAAAAAACACCCGGGGTCAATTATGAACACGGCCACTTCCATCGAGACCGGCACGCTGCGAAGACAAGACATCATCGAATACGAGCCCCTGCTCAAAACCGCCCTTAGGGCCATCATTCCCTTTTCCTCCTACAGCCTCATGTTTCCGGCCAAAACACCTGAAAACATGGAAGCGGAGCCGCAGCATCCCTTCGGACGCGCGACCCTGGAAAATGATCGACTCTCGCTGCCGCTGACGTATTCGGACCGGCTGCTCGCGATCTTTGAAGCCAGAGGAGTGGACCCTGAGGAAACGGCCCGGGCCCTGCCCTTTCTGCCGCAGATGGCCTCGCTGTGTCTGGAGCAGATCACGATTCGCAAATCGGCCATCACCGATCCGCTGACCGGCCTCTTCAACCGCCACTGCATGCATCAGGGCCTGATCCGGGAAATTTCCGGCATCGTCGGCTCCATCATGCCTGGTCCCGAAGCCATGGCCGACGACTCCCTGCAGGGGCACAGCGCCTGCTTCGGCCTCATCATTCTGGATCTGGACCGCTTCCGCCAGATCAACGAAAATTTCGGACACAATTTCGGGGACAAAATCCTGGTTCTGGCAGCGGAACGGCTGCGCGCCGTCTGCCCCAAGCAGACCCTGGTCTGCCGTCTGGACGGAGATTCCTTCGGCGTGCTCTGGCCGCAGGCCTCCCGCGCCAAGATGAGCGAACTGGCCCTCAGCCTCGGCGCCGAACTGGCCAAGGTCACGGCGCGCTTCACGCCCCTGCGCGAAGACGTCGGCGTCTCGGCCAGTATCGGCCACGTCAACTATCCGCAGGATCTTCAAGGGGCGCAATTTCAAAAGGCGCCCGAGGAGCAGGCCTGGCTGATTCTGGAAAAAGCGGAAAAAGCCCTGAACACCGCCAAGGCCGGCGGCCGCTCCCAGATCTATTCCTTCCGACAGATCCTGACCCAGGGCGGGATGGTGCTTGAAGTAATGCCCATGAATCGCCTGATCATCAACCTCGGCCGGAGCATGGATGCCCACGAAGGGCAACGCTTTCTGATCTGGTCCCGCAAGTTCAACGGCAGCGAAACCATTGTCGGGAGACAGGGTGATGCGATTTTTGGCCACTACCCGCCCATGTACAAGGCCGAGGTCTCGCTGGTCGAAGTGCAGGAGGAAATGTCCATCGCCGAAGTGCTGGTGCAAAGCGATCCGAACTGGACCGTGGAGAAAGGCGACAAGCTGACCCTGCTCGACGACCACACAGGGCGCATGGAGCAGCGCGAAGTTCAGCCCGGCGACCGCACCCCGCAAAAAGACCCCCTCACCGGGCTCTATCCCTACCGGGACTTTTTACAAGCCTGGCAAGCGGCCCGCATCCAGGCAAAAAATTTCTGCATGGTGCTCATGCGCCTTGAAACGCCCCATGCCGACCGCACGCCCATGGACAAGATGAAAGAAGAGCAGTTCTTTCAGACCCTCGCCAGCCGGGTCGAAGCCCTGTTCGGAGCGGAGGCCCTTGGCGGACGGTTCAGCGTGAACTGCATCATCTACCACGTACCGGGCCTGGATCAGGAAGAATGCCTGCGCATCGTGCGCGAACTGCTTGAGGACGACCGCTTCGCCGAACTGGAAAAATCCGTAGGCATCGCGGCCTACCCCTTCCTGGACTACACGCGCTCCGACATCCTGGAAAATGCGCGCAAGGCCCTGGATCACGCCGACTTCCTGCACGATGAGCGAATTGCCTGCTTCGATTCCGTATCCCTGAACATCAGCGCCGACCGCCTTTTTGCCCAAGGCGAAATCTATGATGCCATCGCCGAATACAAGAAAGCCCTGACCGTCGACGAAGGCAACCTGCTGGCCCGCAACTCCCTGGGAGTCTGCTATGCGCGGCTGAACAAGTACGCCAAGGCCAGGACCATCTTTCAAGACCTGACCGGCCTCCATCCGGAACACATCATGCCGCTCTACAACTTCGGTTGCGCCTGCCTCAAAGACGGGGACCCCGTGGCCGCCCGGCAGGCCTTCGAGCAGGTGCTCTCCATCCGGCCCGATCATGTCTATGCGCTGATCCGCCTGGGCCTCATGGCAGAGGAGGAGGGCGACTTCGAGCGGGCCTGGAACCTCTACGAACAGGTCCGGGCCATGTCCGACGGGGAGCATCTCGCCGCCACACACAATCTGGCCTACCGCTACCTGGCCAGACTGGCTTTTCGCCGCGACGACCGGGATACGGCCCGGGAATATCTGCACCAAGCCATCACGGCCAACCCCCAGGACGCCCACTCCTTCCATCTTCTGGCCACGATCTACCTGGAGCGCGGTGACGATCCGGAAATCGCCGAATCTCTGGCCCGGCAGAGCGTGCACTTGAAAACCGACTCCCCCGCCTTCTGGGAAGTCCTGATCACGGCCCTGGAGCAACAAGGCAAGATTGAAGAGGCAAACCAGACAAAAATTCGCGCCGCAGCGCAAACTGGTTGACAGAGCGGCCCTCTTTGCCTAAAGAGGCTCCTCACGCGCATTCCCCGGTAGCTCAGCTGGCAGAGCAGGTGGCTGTTAACCACCGTGTCGGCAGTTCAAATCTGTCCCGGGGAGCCAGACTTTTCCAGGGCCCTTCACACGAAGGGCCTTTTTTTGTGCCGCATCCCCCCCGACCAGATGAGAAGCCGCGCCTTTTCCTCAAAAACACCTGGATCCCCGCGTACGCGGGGATGACGCATCAGCAATGCCGATGAGATAGCCTCATGCAGTGCCGCGCAGGCGATAAGCCACCCTATTTCCCCAATTTTTCCCCAAATAGACGCTTGCCTTGAAGCCTCCCCTCGGTCCATGATGGAAATCATGAAAGCCTCGCACAATCCAGCCCTGCGCCCCCCCTCATCCGGTCAGGCCGACCATGGACGCATCGTGGGCGAGGCTTCGAGTTGCCTTGATTCCCTGCAACTCGAACATCTGGAACGGGAATTTCGGTCCTGGGCCGAAGGCTCCAAACGCGCCGACGTGACCCTGTCCCGCAAGCGCATCCTGCTCATCTTTCTGCTCATCAGGCACACCGGGGCCAAACTGCACGAAGTGCTTGAGCTGGACCCCTTCACGGACATCGACCACGACCGCCTGCTTGTCACCTTCGGCAGATCCATGCCGCAGCAGACCAGATCCGTACCCTTGGCAGCCGCTCTGGCAGTGGAAATCAGGCACCTTTTCGCAGAAGAGGCCTTCCGCCAGGCCGTGGGGCAAACCTTGGGCGTTGACCCGGCCTTTGTACGACGCAAATTCTACGAGCGGGCCCAGGCCTGCGGTTTTCCCAAAAACCTGGGCAGCCCCGAGATGATCCGTAAATCAAGGGGGGTGGAGCTGATGCAGTCCAACATGCCCCTGCCTGCGGTACAGTTGTACCTTGGTCACTCCACGCCCAACCTGACCTCTGCCTACGTGTCTTTCTCGGAAGAGGAGATCCGCACCATCACCTCCTCCTTCCTGCAGCGGGAGAGCCATCGCAAGACCAGCGCCCGCAACTCCTTTTTCGGCAAGATCACGGACATCCGCCCCGCCGACATCCAGGCCGCGGTGGAACTCACCACCCTCGACGGCCACGTCATCTCCTCGGTCATCACCCTGGACAGCCTGAGCCGTCTCGGGCTCAAGGTCGGACGACTGGCCACGGTGGAGGTCAAGGCGCCCTGGGTGAGCCTGTACAAGACCGAAGCAGATCCCCTCTGCTCGGCGGAAAACCGCCTGCCCGGAGTCATCACCCGCATCACGCGCGGCCGGGTCAATACCGAATACGTGCTGCGCATCGGCTCGGACACGGAGCTGTGCGTCATCACCACGACACAGAGCCTGCGACGTCTTGAGCTGCAGGAAAAGGATACCGTCTGGGCTGTTTTCGGCAGTTACGCCACCATTCTACGGGTCGACTGACTTTTCCAGGGTCGTATCGTCTTAACAGGAGACACCAATTCCATGCACGATGAACAGACGAGAGACCATTTTATCAAAATGAACGCTCGCGAATACGGACCCATCTTCAATTATATCAATTGGATTACAGAGGAACGCGCCCGGCTCGCAACCCAGGAGAGGGCCCGGCTTCTGCAAACTCCGGGCGTCAGCGTGTCGTGTCTTGGCACCAAGATCCATCACGGCCCGCTGTCGCCGGGATGCCGGCAGTGTTCGGGGTTGGCCTGGTCCTGCCTTTTCATCAGCGGGCGCTGCAATGGCCGCTGTTTCTACTGCCCCGCGCCCCAGAACATGGATGACCCGCCCATGTCCGGAAGCGTGCCGTTTCACCACGCCCAAGACTACGCCGACTACGTCCGCTTTTTCGGATTCGGCGGGGCGAGCGTCAGTGGCGGCGAACCGTTTCTGGACTTCGACAAGAGCCTCGCCTTCGTCCAGGCCCTGCGCCGGACCTGCGACCCGGCGCTGCACATTTGGTTGTACACCAACGGCATTCTGGTCACGGAAGACAAGCTGCAAAAGCTTGCCGCCGCCGGGTTGAACGAAATCCGTTTCGACATCGGCGCCACAGACTATGACCTGAAATTCGCGCGCCAGGCAGCAGGCATCGTGGCCACGGTCACGGTGGAAATTCCGGCCGTGCCGGAGGAAGCCGGACGCCTTGAAACATTGCTGCCCGAACTGACGGCGGCCGGCGTTTCGCACCTGAACCTGCACCAGTTGCGTCTCACTCCGCACAATGCCAGACATTTGCTCGAACATGATTATACATACATTCACGGCCCAAAGGTCACGGTGCTCGAATCTGAGCTTTGCGCCCTGAAACTCGTGGCCCATGCGGCCGCGCACAAGCTGGAGCTGGCCGTCAATTATTGCTCCTTTGTCTACAAATACCGTTTTCAGGCCGCGGCAAGCCGAGGACGGTTTGGAGTGCTTCTGCTTGAAAACGGCGAATTGCTGACCGACAGCGGCCACATTCGCACTGCCGCGACGACTGCGGCCGCCACACGACCGGGCTCAGAGCCGCCGGTCCCGGGCGAGGAAGATTCGCTCGAAACAAACCAAGCGAGCAGCCCGACCTATGCGGCAGCCTTTGTGCGCCCCCTGGCCAACCCGGAGTTTGCGCATCGGGAGATATCTGTCTCGGCGGGATTTACGGTCTTCCTGGAACGGCATCCCGCCCGACCAACGGCAGGCGCCGCCGCTTCGGCCCCCGTCGCCGATCCGGACATAGCGGGCCTTTATCAACCCAGCCTGGAGGAATCCTGCGAATGGATCGCGCCGGGACTTGGGGTGTACTTTTGAAAAAAAAACGTTTGCCCTGATTTTTTTTCTTGGAGGAGCCATGAACACTCTCTTGAACCACAGAACTTTCATATTCACAGCATTGTCGGCCGTGCTGATTTTGCTCTCGGCCTGCGCGCCCACTCCGTTCAGTGACCGCTACCAGCCCGGAGCGGACACGGTTTTCCTCTGGCGGAACGAACCCATCCCCCTGGAACCAGGCTGGAGGTATGTTGACGAGGTGAGTACCCATGTACGCGGAGAACTCCAGGACTCGTTCCTGACTCCGGTGGACGAGATCAGATCCCTCATCTTCGTGCGCGAAGAGCAGGAACATCCCGCGATCCTGATCCTGTCCAGGGTGGTCAAAACCAGCCAGGTTGATATTTTCCGTTACCTGGGCGGAACCAAGACGATCATCGGCGGCTACCCTTACCGCGAAAACGCCTACGGTCTGAGCGCGAATTCGACTGACCCGGAATACGGACAGTATTTTGAAAAAATCCGCGCGTCCGGCCTCGTCCCGGCACCGGAATACAAGGTCCGGATTCTGGACAGACTGCCCGTAGACACGACGCTGATCCGCATCATGGAACTCACCCCTGGAAAATCGCACCTCACCCTGCCCGCGTATGGAAAGCTGTACCCTCAGGAACGGCCGGATTCGATCCGCCATCGAACATTCTAGAGGCGAAAGCGCTGGGAATGACGTGGAAAACGACAGGGTTGACAGTCCGCCAGCCTTTCCCTAAAAGCGCTTTCTGGCTCGTGTTCCCCGGTAGCTCAGCTGGCAGAGCAGGTGGCTGTTAACCACCGTGTCGGCAGTTCAAATCTGTCCCGGGGAGCCACAAATTTCCATGCCCATCAGGCAACAAAAAACCCCTTGGATTATCAAGGGGTTTTTTGTTGCCGAAAAAGGGTTGGCACAGGGGCCTGCCCCTACGTCATGAGGCAGGTATAATCGCGCATTGCCGACCTATATTGTCCTCACGTAGGGGCGGCCCCCCGTGGCCGCCCTCCTTCTGCCTCCAGAGGGTTTGCGCCGCAAAGCGTTTTCTGCGTGCAAAGGCTATTTGCGCGCAGCCTGGGCCTTTCGCGTCTCCACATAATGCGCGGCGGCCAGGGCGGCGACGCAGCCGTCGGCCGCGGCCAGGACAATCTGATTGGCGTACTTCTGACGCACATCGCCCACGGCGAAAATGCCGGGCAGGCTGGTCTCGCACTTCTCGTCGGTGACAACGTAACCGGCAGCGTTCATCTTCACGCCCGCAGGGACAAGGGCATTGTTGGGCAGGAACCCTACAAAGATGAACACGCCGTCGGTCGCGACGTTGTGGGTCTCTTCGGTCTTCACGTTCTTGACGGTCACCCCGGTCACGCCCTGATCATCGGCGGCGATGTCGTCCAGCACGGAATCAAGGACCAGGGTAATGCGCGGCTCGGCAAACACCCGCTGCTGCAGGATTCGACTGCCGCGAAATTCATCGCGGCGGTGCACCAGATAGACCTTGGCGCAAATCTTGGACAGGTAGAGGGCGTCTTCCAGGGCCGTGTCTCCGCCGCCAACGACGACAACGGTCTTGCCGCGAAAGAAAAAACCATCGCAGGTGGCGCAATAGGACACGCCCTTGCCGTATTGCTCCATCTCGCCGGGCACGCCCAGCTTGCGGGCCGAACCACCAGGGGCGAGGATGACGGAGTGGGTGTGCAGACGCTCTCCGCCGGCCAGCACAACCTCGTGAAAGTCCACCCCGGGTTCGACGCTGACCACCTCGTTTTCCCGGATTTCAAGATTGTAGCGCTTGGCGTGGTTCAAGAATTTCTCGCACAGCTCAAAGCCACCGACTTCCTCGATGCCCGGGTAGTTTTCCACATCCTTGGTCAAAGCGATCTGCCCGCCGGGCATGCCCTTTTCGATCAGAACCGTGTGCATGGCCGCGCGCATGGCGTAAATTCCGGCGGAAAGTCCGGCCGGGCCGCCACCAACAATAATCAGATCGTACATTTTATTTTCCAAGGTGTTCTCCTTCATGCTCGGCCCTGATCAGGCCTTTTCCTGTTTTCCGTCTTCCTTGCCAAATTTGATCATACCCTCGGCCAGGTCCTTGAGCCGCTGGTCCACCAGAGCGTAAATGCTGCCTTTGGGGTAGGTGCCGTCCTTTTTTTGCGTGCCGGCCTTTTTGCCGGTCAAAAGCTCGATACCCTCCTCAATGCTGCTCACGGGCCAGATGTTGAAGCGCCCCTCGCGCACAGCCTCGACCACCTCCGTCTTGAGCATGAGGTCCAGGACATTGGCCCTGGGAATGATCACTCCTTGCGTCCCTGTCAGGCCCTTGGCCTTGCAACAGGCGAAAAAACCTTCGATCTTGTGGTTGACTCCACCGATGGCCTGGACCTCGCCGTTCTGATTGACGGACCCGGTCACGGCGATGCCCTGCTTGATGGGTACCCCCGCAAGACTCGAGAGCAAGGCATACATTTCCGTGGATGAGGCGCTGTCGCCATCCACCCCGGAATAGCTCTGCTCGAAAGCGATGGACGCGCTCACGGCCAGGGGCTTGTCCTGAGCGAACATCTTGCGCAGGTACCCGCCGAGGATGAGCACACCCTTGTTGTGGGTGCTGCCCGAAAGCTCGGCCTCCCGCTCTATGTTGATGATCCCGGCCTTGCCCATGGATGTGGCTGCAGTGATGCGGCTGGGTTTCCCGAACATCACGTCGCCCATGTTGTAGACGGCCAGGCCGTTGATCTGCCCGACCTTGGCCCCGTCGGTATCGATCATGATCGAACCGCGGTCAATCATGTCCTGAATCTTTTCCTCGATCAGGCTCGACCGATGAATGCGGGTCTCGATGGCTTGGCTCACGTCGCCATGCAGCACCGTATCGCGCCCTTCCTGTCCGGCGAAATAATCGGCCTCCATGAGCAGGTCGGTCAGCTTCGGAAAGGTCGCGGCCATTTTTTCCTGCCGTCCGCCCATGCGCACGGCCTCTTCCACCAGCGCGGCCACAGCGGAACGATCAAAGGGCCGCAGGCCATGCTCGGCAACCTGGGTGCGCACGAAACGGGCGAAACGGAGCACGGACTCGCCGGTCTTGTCCATGGTGGAGTCGAAGTCCGCGCGGACCTTGAAAATCTTGGACACATCGTCGTCATAATGCTGCAGCATATGGTACAGGTAGGTGTCCGCCAGGACGATGACCTTGATGTCCATCTCGATGGGCTCGGGCTTCATGGAAGAGGTGGTGAACAGGTAGAAGGGATCGTAGGTCTGGATCTCCATCTTGCGGCTTTTGAGCGCCCGCTTGAGAGACTGCCACACACCCGGCTCCATGATGGCGTCAAGCAGATTCAGGACCAGATATCCGCCGTTGGCCCGCACGAAAGACCCGGCCTTGATGCGGGAAAAATCCGTGCGCCAGACCCCGCTGCGGTCCACGATGCGTTCGATGCTGCCGAACAGGTTGCGGTAGGTCGGATACTCCTCGATAATGACCGGCGGGCCCTGCTGCTCGCCGTTGTCCACCAGCACATTGACCGAATACTGCTCGAAGGGGTCGCCCATGGGCAGTTGCGGCGGGTGCTCCTGAGTGAAGAAGATGGCAATGTTGTCGACCATGTCGTCGATCATGTGCTGAAAATACCCGTCCAGCTCGGCACAGGCGAAATCAGCCTTGAGCGGCGCAATGAGATCGCCGGCAAGATTGGAGAACATGAGCTTGTCGGCCTGCCGGTTCTTTTCCTGGATTTCTTTCTGCAGAACCCGGATCTGCAGGAAAATGGAATCGATCTCGGTCTTGATCTCAAGATGCTTGGCTTTGATGCGGTCGAATTCCTCCCTGGGAAAACGCCCCTTTTCAACCATCTGCTCAAGCTTCAATATCGGGGTGGGATCGCCGTCGACGACGGGCATGACCTCCGGCGGCTGCCCCTGGCGGCCCTGAAAGGTGACCAGGGCGAAACCGGCCTCCTTGACCTGCTTTTCCAGATTCATGAAGAAGCTGGCCGTCTTCTTCTCGTAAACCTCGTTGATCTCGTTCTTGCGCGCCAGATATTCCGAACTCTCGAAGAGCTTGGGCACCTCTTTCTTGAGCTCCTCGACCAGCTGCTGCATATTTTTCTTCAGCCTTGCGCCAAGGCCCGGCCCCAGGCGCACCAGGATGGGCGCGTCGGGCTCCTTGAAGTTGTTCAGATAGCAGAGGTCGCCAGGGGTCTTCCCGTCCTGCACGACCTTGGCGAGCACCTTCTTCACCGCATCCATACGCCCGGTACGCGGGGAACCCGTGACCAGAATGTTATAGCCCGGGCGATGGATGCCGATGCCGAACCTGAGCGCGTCAACGCCCCGGTCCTGTCCCAGAATCTCGTCCAGGGGTTCGAGTTCGTCCGTCGTTTCAAAAGGGAGGGTGGAGGTGTCGAGGGTCCACCGTAGCTGGTCGGGCGTCAATCGTAACGATTTACTCATTGCTACCTCGCTCATGTTCTTCCGTACTCACCTGTACGGAGGTGCAGCTCGTGCACCGGGGCAAAACGATGCGCAACACGCCACCCGAATAGGTGGCGCGGACCTGATCCGCCTGCACGGGGGCATTCAGGCGCACCGTGCTTGAAAACCCCTGCCGTGAAATGCTGAGGGCCTGCCCATCCCGGATTTCCTCCACCTTCTCGCCGGCGATGGCCAGGCGGTCGCCGGTCACGGAGACCTTGATGGAACGTGGATCAAGGCCGGGCACATGGGCCGAGACGATAATGGCATCCTTTTCGTTGACCACGCGCACGTCCGGCTCGCAACGCAAGAGCCGCAAATCCAAGGGGCTGCAGAAATCGCGCACAAAGGAATCAAAAAGCTCCTCCATGTCCTGTTTGAGCTTCCCGAGTTCGGCGCGGTGCCACAAATGCAGATCGGACATATCTCCCTCCGCAAAAAAGTGGGCCAATCAGATTCCGGAAAAAAAGGTACTGTACAAAATGTTTCCGGCATCGCCAATGCAATGAATATCACCCCGGGCGGCGCCGTGGTCAAGTCCATCCTCAAGATTTGCGCGCAAGGAAGGCAGCCCCTCAAGACGCTGGGCGTGATCGAAGTCGACGATCAGCAGGCGGACACGCGGGTGGATGACGACGGGATTCGCGGAGGGCCGGTACCGTCTTGAGTGAGGCGTTTCCAGGGCGCAGGCGCGTTCAAGGAAATCGCGAAGCCAGCAGTCCATGGCCTGTTCATTCGCGAGAAGGCGGTTCAGCTCATGCATGCGCCAGACGATCCCGCCTGGCCCATGCAAGCGCAGATCACCGGCCTGATAACGGCGAAGCAGAAAAAAAACAGCCGTTCCGTGCGCAGAAAGGGCGACAAGGTCGACCCGTCCCGAAGGTAGTGCGGCGTCCACGGCCAGAACGCAGGAATGGCGCAGAAAAAGCCGGTCGAGGATGGCCGCCCGCCGGTCTTCATGACGGCAGACCCGTCGCCGCACATGATCATAGGAACACGCGAGGTCGGCAAGATTCCGCACCAGCTTCGGCTGCGGCGCAGCTTCGTCGCCAAGCACGGTCCGCGCTCCGGGATGCGCCAGAAGCAGATGTTCCGGCGCAATGCGGCACTGCAAGCCCGGGCCGCGAAGTTCCACTTCCGCAAAGGCGTTGCCGCGCAGGCGCATCGTCACCGCCGACTCTTCCACGCAAGGGACCGCCTCGGGATCGCTCACGATCCGCGCCCACCAGCTCTCTTTCGCAAGGCGCAGCTCGTTGCAGCGACGGCACAGCTCCCGCCATTCGCCGTCCGAACCGGCCTCCGGGCAACACCCCGAATGAAGTTCCTCCAACCCCTGCATATTCCTATCCCGGTTTTCCATGCTCATCAGTCAATCACTCAAGGCCAGCCCTCTTCTCCCTGTTTTCCATGCACATCCGCCAACCGCTCGAGGGTCGTCGGTTCGCGCCGGACGCGCGGCTTCGACTGTCTGACCGAGCCAGGACTCGTTTGTTTACCCATTGCTGTCCGCCCAAAGCAAAAACCGATGTTCCATGGGGCAATGGATAAACTCTACGAGGCCGGCGAGGGAGTTTCGAAGCCGTGCGTCCGGCGTGAACCGACGACCCGCCCCATCGCCAACAAAGAAATTTTCCCGCCTACGCGTCTCAACGCTTCACGCCCAGCGTGAACCGACGACCCGCCCGCTTCCGCGCGCCCCAGCCGCTCTCAAGACCCCGTAAAACACTCCACAGCCGCAGCCGGAATCTCCGCCTGAACCAGCGCCCCGATCTCAAGGCCTGCGCCCCAAAACTCCTTCAATCCCATCTGCACATGCAACGGCCTTCCCAGATCGACGCTCAGGCTGACCATATCGCCCTCAAGCCGAACCCGGGTCAATATTCCCCGATTCAAGCCGGGTGCGCTCGCCACACTCAGGCGCACCACGCCCGGTTCGATGACCACCCGGCCCCGGCCCGGTCCGCACTGTGGTACCGGCACCCGAAAGCCCGCAGCGATGCGGCACCAGGTCTGTCCGTTGTCGTCCACGAACTGCCCGGCGTAGGAGTTGCTCAGCGGACGCGCGGCGAGACGGCCGTCTTCCAGATAAATGACCTTGGGGCACAGCGCCGCAGCCTGGGAGCGGTTGTGGGTGCAGAGCACGATGGTGGTATCACCTCGGTCGCGCAGATCGGCCACGATCTGCTCGATGATGACCCGGTTCTGGGTATCGACACTGGCCGTGGGCTCGTCCAGGAGCAGAACCTTGGGACGGCTGGCCAGAGACCTGGCTATGGCCACGCGCTGAGTTTCTCCGCCCGACAGGCGCGGAGCATAGCTGCCGGCCAGGTGGGCAAGGCCCACCAGATCAAGGGCCTCGTCGACCAGGCGTTCGCGCCGGGCCTTGTCCACTCCTCGGATGGTCAACCCGTAGCCCACATTCTCGCGCACGCTGCGGCTGAACATGACCGGATGCTGCTCCACCAGCCCAACGTTGCGGCGCAGGGCTCGGAGCGCGGATTCTTTCCAGAACACGGGGCCGCCCTCGAAGCGGACCTGGCCCTGATGCGGAGCATTCAAAAAGGAAAGGATGCCGAGCAGGGTCGATTTTCCGGCCCCGTTGGGTCCTTGCAGAGAATAGGCCTCGCCCTCTTCGATATTCAGCCGCGGCAGATCGAGCACCACCCGGCCGTCATAGGCAACGCGCACATCGCGCAGCTCGAAAAGACTCATCGTTGCGTCCTCCCCTGTGCGTAGCCCAGCAGCACGTTCACGGCCAGACTGATGGCCAGCAGCACAATGCCCAGGCCCAGGGCAAGGACGAATTCGCCCTTGTCGTATTCGAGGGCCATGGCCGTGGTCATGGTCCGGGTGAAGCCCTTGGCGTTGCCGCCGAGCATCATGGAGATGCCTATCTCCGAAATGACACGGCCGAAGGCGGCCACGATGGCGGCCATGATGCTGAAACGGGCCTCGCGCAGGACCACCAGCGCGACCTGCCAGGGAGAAGCGCCAAGGGTCAGCGCCGTACGGCGATAGCGGTCGTCGATGCGGCCCACGGCGGCAATGGTGAAGGCGATGACAATGGGCGTGATGAGGATTATCTGGCCGAAGATCATGGCCTTTTGCGTGTACAGCCAGCCCAGGGAGGCGAAAACGCCGCGCCGCGAAAGCAGGGAATAGACCAGAAGGCCAATGACCACGGTCGGCAGCGCCAGCATGGTATTGAAAAAGGTGATGACGGCCTGCTTGGCGCGAAAACGCCCGACCCCGATCAGGAATCCCGCAGGAACACCAAGAATGCACGCGGCCGCGGTGGACCAGAAGCTCACGTTCAAAGACACGCCGACGATGTGCAGGAGCTCGGCATCGAACTCAAACAACAGCTTCAGCGCGGCCCAAAGACTATCAAAAAACATGCGGCCCCCGAATCAAGAAGGCATTGAAAAAAAAAACGGCCCGCTGCCAGAGCGGGCCGTCGCAAACCTCAATTTGAGCCCCCGAGACAAAAAAACCTGGCCCGGGATCGGTTCTTCACATCCGCTCGAAGCTACTTTGCGTCTGGAAAGAAGAGCTGCTTGTCAAGGAGTTTGTAGTCGCCGATGACCTTCTGACCGCGCTCGGACACCAGCCACTTGGCGAAGGTGTCGGCCAGGTCGAAACGGACATGGGGGTGCTTTTCCGGATTGACCGGGATAACGCCGTAAGGATTGAAGAGCGTCTTGTCGCCTTCACTTATGGGCACAAGATCCAGCCCCTCCGGACGGCCGTACTTGTACTGAACGTAGGTGCCGCGATCCGTGATGGTATAGCCTTGCTTCTCCTCGGCGAAGGTGAGCGTCTTGCCCATGCCTTGGCCGATGGACATGTAATTCTTCATCCCTTCCGGATGGACGGTTTTGAAGGTCACTTCCTTGCTCTTGGACTTGAAGACGGTGTCCTCTTCCTTCAAGGGCAACCCGCTGGACTTCCACAGTTCCTGTTCCTTGGCGTGGGTGCCGCTGTCATCGCCACGGGACACGAACACAGCCTGCGACATGGCGATCTTCTTCATGGCTTCAGTCGCGTCGCCACTCTTGGCCCCGGCCGGGTCCGCCTCGGGTCCGATGAGCAGAAAATCATTGTACATGACGTAGTAGCGTTTGGTCCCGAACCCGTCGGCCACGAATTTTTCCTCGCGGGCCGGATCATGCACGAAGATCACGTCCACATTCCCGTCCACGCCATCGCGGATGGCCGCACCCGTACCCTTGGCCAGAACCTTGACCTCAATTCCCGTGTCCTTCTTGAACTCCGGAAGCAGAATATCAAGCAGACCGGAAGACTGCGTGCTGGTCGTGGTGGACATGCTGAGCACCTTGTCCTGGGCCAGGCCCAGACACGGCACCGCCATCAAAACAATCAACACCAAAAGTTTCTTCATATTTCCTCCTGTTAAGTGAAAAATGACATACGAGCACACTCATATGCCAAATCAGACACAAGAACAAGAAGGAAGCGTCGCGTATTTGTTCAATCTAGGCTGGTCTTGACGGAAGCCCGAACCGGCGACCCGCTGGTTACGGCTTTCTTGGGACGCACATAGGGCAGGGTGAAATCCGAAGAGGCCAGAGCCACTCCGTCGCCCGTACGCAGCACCCGGGCGTTGACGTAAATTTGGCGCTCGATGACCGTATAGGTTCCGACCAGTACGGAATAGGCCTGCACATCGGTGTTGATCCGTGACAAATCCCGGGAAAGAGCGAGTACGCCTCCTTCGGGCAGCACCCGCAACTCATCGGAACGCAACTGGACCTCGGTCACGGAATACCCGAGCTGACTCAAGCGAGACGAAACCTGTTCCGAGAGAAGCCGCCCGAGATCATTGGTATTTTCCACATCGGTCGAGTCAACGAAGGATGCCGCAAGCATCGGATAGCCCGCGACTCCGCTGCCGGCAAGCTGCCGGTGCAAGTGATCTCCCGCCTTGTAGGACAGCGGGATGAGCGGCGGCGTCTTGGCGCGCGAGCCCACTTCATAAAAGGGGGGCAGCTGAACGCATCCGCTGATGAAAACGCAAAAAAACAGGAGAGTGAGCTTGGACATTACCGATCCTCCGGGAGAAAAATGCCTACCGCCGAATGCAGAGCATGCCGCGTGCCAAGATTTCCCCAATCGCCCTTAAGTTTTCCGGCCCGCGGCCGATACTCTGATCATGGAAAGAATCAAAATCAAGGACCACGCCATGCGCTTAGCAGCCCTGCTCACAGTGATGACCCTCGGCCTTATGGCCGGATGCTCTTCAGTCAGCGTCAATTCCGATCAATCATCGCAACTGGTCACGGCCCAGGCTCCCATTTCAAGCGGCTACCTGCTCACCACCCAGCCCAAGATGCAGGCCATGGCCCATTGGGATCTGCTGGCGGACAAGGTCGCCAAAAACTGCGGCAAGGCCCTTGATCATTTCTTCGCCGAGCAGGATGTACGCGTATATGTCGCGCCTCTTGGCACCACGCCTTTCGCCAAGGCCTACAGGGAAGCCCTGCTGACACACCTGGTCGATTACGGCGTCCCCGTGTCCTTTGTTCCCGAAGGGGCCGCCGTCCTTGAGGCCAATTTGGAACTTGTCACGCACCGCCGTGTCCTGGACAGGACGGCCAAAGGTTTGCGCCGTGCTCCGGAACCGGGCTTCAGGCAAAGCAAAAACAGCGCCGGACTGTACGAAACCGTGCCTGAAGTGGGCGAGGAAAGCGGATATTTTGACGCACCCACCCCTGACTCGGAAGTTCAGATCAATTCAGCCCTCGTCCATCAGGGCGCGTACCTGTACCGCGATTCAAGCATTTTCTACGTAAGCAGCCCCGACTGGGCCCACTACCAGCTGCGGGCGCCGCAGGGCGGCGTGGAACTCAAACGCTATTCCCTGGTGAACTGATGATCCGCCGAGCGCTCTTCCTGATTTTTCTGCTGTGCGCCCTGCCTGTCTCCGGGAAGGCGCAATGCGGCGCGTCGCGCATCGACATGCTGTGCGACGCCCTGACTGCGAGCCTGATCTCCAACCTGCAAGTCCGCCTGGACCGCTCCGGGCTGATCATGACCGCGCCCTTCGCGGACCTGCACGACGTCACGACCACATCCCCCCTGGGGCGGATCCTGGCCGAGGAGATGGGCAACTCCCTCACCAATCATGGGTACCGCCTGGCGGACACCCGCGTGTTCATGCCCACGCCCTACTCATTAAAGCAGCAGGGCGAGACGGCCCTTTCCTCCGCGCCTGATCAGGCAGGAGCCACGAACGGACTGCAGACCATGCTGACCGGAACCTATGCCCTGGTCGACGGGGGCCTGCGCATCTCTGCGCGTCTGGTCCAGCCTGCGGACCACGCGGTCCTCGCCACCGCCAGTTGCCGCCTGCGCGTGACTGAAGAGATCCGCGCACTGCTCACCGCCTCTTCGCCCGCCCCCGCAGCCCCTGCACTCCCGGCCGTGCTCCTCGATCTCAAGACCAAAGCCGACGCCAAACGCGTGCAGCAGGCCCTGGCCGCGCAGGGGCTCTACAAAGGAAAAATCGACGGCATCTGGGGCAAGAGATCGAGGGCCGCCCTGGCACGCTTCCGCGCATCCATGGCCATGCCGGCCACTTCGAACTGGGATCCGGCCACCCAGGCCGCCCTGCTGCCCGCTTCCTGACCCGCACACGACCCGGGTCCCAAAAAATCGACACTCCTATCATAACAATCGTCAGCATTTTGCTTGACGAACAGACTTTTCGCGCCTAGCTAGCTTTCGTTTCAAAATTAAGTTCGTAAAATTTACCATATTTCTGAATACAGAGGTACGCCATGCGTGAAATCACATTGTTCCTGCACTCTCAAAAAATCCAGCGCCCCAAGCCGATCATCTCCACCGCGATCACGAGCCTGGCCGGCGGCCTGCGCTCCGCGCTGGGCTTCTTGAACGGTTTGCGCCGCTCGGGACTGAACGAAAAATAAAGCATCCCCGACCCGCAAACGCGAAAACGGCCGGACTGTCATGCAGTCCGGCCGTTTTCGCGTTGAAGCCTGCGCTCTTTATTGCCCGAAGCAGGAGGCCTGGGAATACTCCACGCGATCCTTGTACTCCGACTGCTTCCCGCGATTCCACATCTTGACCGGGCGGTAGTAGCCCACCACGCGGGTGTACACTTCCGTCTCCTGGCCGCAGTTCGGGCAGGTGATCTGCTCGCCTGTCAGGTAGCCGTGATCCTTGCAGATCGAAAAGGTCGGCGTGATGGACACGTAGGGGATCTTGGTCTCGGTCAGGGCGCGCACCAGAAACGCCTTCAAAGCCTGAGTGTCCGGCACGGACTCACCCAGGAAACTGTGGAACACAGTGCCGCCGGTATACATGGGCTGCAGCCGGTTCTGGTGCTCCAGAGCGGAAAAAATGTCTGTGGTATGCCCCACCGGAAGCAGGGTCGAGTTGGTATAGTAGGGGACCCCGTTTCCAGAGGCCTGGATGTCCGCATACAGTTTTTTGTCGATCTTGGCCAAACGGTAGCTGGTCCCTTCGGCCGGAGTGGCTTCAAGGTTGTAGAGGCTGCCCGTCTCTTCCTGAAAACGCACCGTGATCTCGCGCAGATGTTCCAGGGTGCGGATCATGAGCCTCGTCCCGGCCTCGGTATCGATACCTTTGCCCAGCAGATTCAGGCAGGCTTCGTGGCCGCCAAGGATTCCGATCGTACTGAAATGGCTGCGAAAACCATTTTTAAGATAGCGGCTGGAGAAAGGGAACATGCCCTTGTCCATGTTGTCGGTGACCATCTTGCGCTTGAATTCAAGAGAGTCCTTGGCCAGCGAGGCATACTCGCCCACCAGATCCAGGAAGTCTTCCTCGCCCTGGGCCAGATAGGCCAGCTTGGGCAGATTAAGCGTCACCACACCGATGGAGCCCGTCAGATCCCCTGCGCCGAAAAGACCGCCCGTGCGTTTGCGCAGCTCGCGCAGGTCCATCTGCAGGCGGCAGCACATGGAACGCACGTCCTCGGGCTTCAGGTCGGAATTGATGAAGTTCTGAAAATACGGGACACCGTATTTGGCCGTGAGCTTGAGGAGCAGCTCGCCAACCTCCGTTTCCCAGGGAAAATCCGGGGTGATGTTGTAGGTCGGAATGGGGAAGGAAAAAATCCGTCCGTGATAATCGCCGACCAGCATGACCTCCAGGAAGGCCCGGTTGATCATCTCCATTTCGGCCGCATACTCGCCGTAGGTGCTGTCCTGCAGCTTGCCGCCGATGATGACCGCCTCCGAGGCGATATGCGCAGGCGGGGCCAGGTCGAAGGTCAGGTTGGTGAACGGACTCTGCCCACCCCAGCGCGAGGTCGTGTTCAGGTTGAACACGAACTTCTGCATGGCCTGTTTGACCTCGTCGTACGTCAAGCTGTCATGGCGGACCAGCGGGGCCAGATACGTGTCCACGTTGTTGAAGGCCTGGGCGCCGGCCCATTCGTTCTGCAACGTGCCAAGAAAATTGACCATCTGTCCCAAGGCCGCATCAAAATGCTTGGGCGGCCCGGAAGAGCAGCGCCCTTCGAGATTGAAGCCCTCCAGCAAAAGGTCGCGCAGGGACCAGCCCGCGCAGTAGCCGGCCAGGCCAAAAGACAGGTCGTGGATGTGAAAATAGCCGTGCTCGTGGGCCTGCCGCACTTCCTCGGGATATTTCTCCAGGGAGTAACGGGCCTGCACGGAACCGGACAGATGCAGCATCAGTCCCTGGAAGGAGTGGGCCATGTTGGCGTTCTCACTGACGCGCCAGTCGGATTTGTCCAGGTAGCTGTCGATGGTCTCGGTCACGTCCAGAAAGGTTTCCGTCTGGCTGCGGATGGCCCTGCGCTTCTCGCGGTACACGATGTAGCGCCGTGCGACCTGATAAAGCCGGGACTCCATGAGGACCTGCTCGACGGTGTCCTGAACCAGCTCCTGCTCGGGCATGGCCTCGGCTTCAAGTTTGGACTCGACCTTTCCGGCCAGACGCTTGGCCAGGATGGGATCCTTGATGCCGCTGGCGTTGAGGGATTTCAAAATTGCCTGGGCAATCCGGTCCACAGACCAGGATTCAACACGTCCATCACGTTTCACAATCTGCTGAGGCATGAATACTCCAATAAAGTTCGGTCGAATTGAGAATCAGGAAAAATCGTCACAGCTTCGAGGAGGCACAAATTCCTGGAAATGCAAAGGCAGCCCTTGCGGCATCTGGGCCTGGGTGGTCTCCAGATCCTCGGGAGTCAGGCTCGGCACCTTGGTGCAGCGAAAATAGACCCGGCCGGGATACGCCTGGGCCAGATCGAAAACATCTCCCAGCGCGTCACAGGCCGCATCGGCGTCCATGGCCTGCCCGGTCAGTTCAGGATACATTGACCAGGGTCCTTTGACGTCCACGGCCACGGACTGGACAAGTCCGGCCTCAAGCACACGTGCCAGGACACCCGGCGCGGAGCCGTTGGAATCAAGCTTGACCGGCAGGCCGGTCGAGGCCAGGTCCGCAAGCAGATCATCCAGGTCCGTCAAGCAGGTCGGCTCTCCTCCGGACAGGGTGATCCCGTCCAGCCAGCGTTTGCGGCGACGCAGATCGGCCAGAACGACCTCCCGGTTCAGATTCGGCAGCGATGCCCATTTCCAGGCCAGGGAAGCGTTGTGGCAGGTCGGACAGCGCAAATTGCAGCCGCCGGCAAAAAGCACGCACGTGATTTTGCCCGGCCAGTCGCAAAGACTCACCGGCACCATGCCGCGCACGCGTTCCCATGAAGGAATCGTGTCAGTCATGTTCGCTCGTAGTTGTGGTGACGTTTTTCTGAACAACTCAACGCCCTGCATCCGCGTGCAGAGGGTTAAGAGAATTGCTTCAGGCGGGTTTTCTGGCTTGCCCCGCATGCGGCTTCTCCCAAAGGGGATCGGCTCGGGCACGCAAAATCGGGGTTACAGTGGCGGGACCGCCCCGGACTCGCACCGGGTTCCCTTGCTCCTGAAGTAGTTTCGCAGAACAGGTTAAGTATTAGGACATCAAGGCATCGGGATCAACCAAAACCTTTTCCACAGGGGTGTGTCTCGTGTGTGGAAGACGAAACCAGCCCTATGAATATGCATGGTTATGACGCAAAAAATTTCGCGCGGCCACGGGAAGAGCCAGCGCGAAAAATCCGGCCAAGACGTAAAACGTGGTCGACAGACCGTGGCTGTCGGCAAGCAGACCCACCAGCGGACCCGTGAGCACGAACCCCAGACGGAAAGCCAGACTGTGCAGAGACAGAATGCTGGCCCGATTCGCCCTGCTGCTCAAAGCCTGCAATCGCGAGCGCATGAGCGGCCCCTGCAGCCCGCGCATGGCCGTAAGCAGATAGTAGAACAAAAAGCCGCCCACGGCCGTGATGGTTCCAAGTCCCAGGTACGCGACGACGATCAGCGCGAAGAAAAGAACCTGCATGCCCGCCACGCCGACCTTGCCTTCAACCCGGTGACTGTTCGCGGCCGCTAGGGCCACAACCAGATTCGCCCCGGCCCAGGCAGGGCCGAACCATGTCACGGGGACCCGGCACTCCTGCATATACGGCTGAATGAGCCAAACCATGTAGAAAGAAGCCAGACCGAGCAGCATCCCGTTCATGATGGTCGCCCGGATGGCCGAGCTCTCCCGAAAGGCGAATCTGCACACGCGCAACGCCTCGGCCAGATGTGACACCACCGGCCCGCCGCTCTCAGCCTTGGGTTCCCTCAGACTCAAACACAAGCCCAGGGCCAGAGTCCAAATCCCGACCTGGGCCACAAAGGGCAAGAGCGGCCAATGCGCGTACATGAGTCCGGCAAAGAGCGCGCCCGCGGCCTCTCCTCCTTGAGCCCATCCGACCATGCGTCCGTCGCAGCGGGTGTACAGATCCACCCTGTCTTCGGCGCGCAAGGTCTCAAAAAGCAGCGCCGTGTCCGACCCGCTGATAAAGGCGTAGGAAACGCCCAGCAGCAGCTCCGCGACCAGCACGCCCCAGAAGGTCGCCGCGAGCAGATACCAGCCCCATCCGACAATACCGAAGACGCAGGCCACTATCAGCGCCCAGCGATAGCCCAGGCGGTCGCTGACGTATCCGGACGGGTACTCCATGATCACGCTGGCCAGAGAGAAAAACACCTGCAGAGTCAAGATCTCGGTCAGGGTCAGACCAATCCGGTCCTTCCAGAACAGGGTGATGATGGCCATGGGGAAAAGAGTCATCTTCAGCGCCGCAAAGACATTGAGCGTCAGCAGCGTGCGGCGCAACCCCGCCGCGCGGGCCTCCGCACGCTCACTCCCCATCTTGCCGGGCAGCATCACGGCCCGCTACCCCTTGATCAAGGGGCCAAAAAAACGCCCTGCGGTACGCGGTTTGCCCACCAGTTGGGGCACGGCGATATTGAGCCCGTAAATGACCGGAAGACTCAGCCCAAAACTCACGAGAGTGACTAGGGCGCTCACAAAAAATACGCTCCAGCCGTCCGGAGGAAGGTTGGCGACGCTCCACGCGGCCACGGGAGCATTGACGAAATGGTAGAAGACCCCGTTAAGGCCAAGCAGTATGATGGCGTTGCGGCCGAAAAATGCGAGCAGGGAGACGTTGTGCAATACTCGCCCCAAAGCCAGGACCATGACGGACCCGGCCAAGGCGGTGAACGGAAACCACAGAAAATGGCCATGCCCCGAGAGCAGGATGATCACGGCCTGCAGATATCTGAAAGGGCCCTGATTGAGGTCATAGGTGAAATGAACCGCAGCCAGCGCCAGGGCAAAGATCGCAACGCCCGCCGCAGGCGAAATCCGCCCAGGGAGTCCGCCCCTGCCCAGCAACACACCCACAAGAAAAAATGCGTAAACAACGGGAACTTCATGCAGGAGCCAAAAACTCATGTTCTGACCGAAAAAGAAATAGTGCTCATTGAGGAGATAGCCGCCGACATAACAGACAACGGCCACCGCGATAATCCGCACGGTGGAGTCCAGATATGCCTGCACAAGGCGATGCAGGCATTCCACGCTGACCAAGCAGGCCACAAACCAGAGCGGCACGTTGAAAAGGGGAAAGCCCAGAACCGTGGACACGCCCGCCTGAAAATATCCCTGCGCGCTGGAAAGATCGAGCATGGGGAACCAGCCCGTGAACACCAGCGACAGGCCCGCCAGCACGATACTGAAGAAAAGATAGGGCACAATCCGGCTGGCCAGGGTCGATTGCACGAATTTTATGGCCGTCGGCACGCTGGGACGCGCGCCCTTCACCCAACCTGAAAGGATGAAAAAAAGGATCATGTGGAACGAGTAGATCCACTTGTACTGCACGGCGGCCGCAGGATTTTTGAGATACATGATCTGCTCGACGAAATGCCCGTAATAGACAAGCAAAAGTCCCAGCGCCCTGGCGACATCGATGGCGGCCTGCCGCCCGTTCTGCGCATCCTTCATGACACCTCCCTTTTCAGTCGGCTGCCGCATGTCCCATCATGATTCTTAAACAGCAACCAGGTTATGAACACAGATGCCAAGCATTTGTCATCCCAAAAAAAAAGGCCCCGAAGGGCCTTTTTAATTGAAACAATCATCTCTACTTATTGAGTTTCACTTCCTGGGGGAAGATCGGCAGATAGCGGTAGGAGATACTCATGACCAGAATTCCATAGGCGACGATCATGAGCGAAGTGGACCATTCCGCCCAGTTGGGAACGTATGTGGTCCAGCGGTCGAAAGGCATGACCGGGATGGCCAGAGCCTGGACCGTGAAGACGAAACGGTTGATGGTCACGCCAATGGCGGCCATGACGACAGCGCTGTACATGAGCCACGGACGATTGCGCACGGCGGGGGTGACCAGCATTGCGGCCGGGATCACGCCGAACCAGAAGAGTTCAAGCCACAGCAAAATCTTGCCGTATCCATGTTCGCTGCTGAACATCTCGTCAAAGGTCAGCCCCATGCCGGGCAGGATGCCCTTGGCCCAGGCGTAGGTGTCGATGATCTTGAAGAAGATGTAGACGCACAGAAGCAGGCCGGAGATCTTGCCGAGGAGCTTTTTGGTATCATAGCTGACCAGCTTGCGGCCGGTGATGCCTTCCATCATTGCGGAACACAGCATGGTGAAGCCGGGTCCGGCGGCAATGGCCGAGGAGATGAACAGGAAGAAGGTCCAGGGCCAGATGAAGAAGCCTTCGCGGAACACGAACGGACGGCCGAAGAGCACGCCGTACATGCCGCCCAGGGAACCCTGGTGGAAGAAGGACAGGAAGGTGCCGATGCCGGCGAAAAGCGGCATGTAGACATGGAAGTTGTGAGCCAGATGATGGCAGAACCTGTTCTGGTTGATCTTCCGGTTTTCCAGGATGATCGGCACATATTCGATGATCAGCACCGTGCAGTAGCAGGTGATGCAGAAGATGACTTCCGTCAGCATGGAGTGAACGTTCGGGTGCCAGTAGCCGAACCAGGCCCTGAGCGGCTGGCCGATGTCGAGCACCAGGATCAGCATGGCGCCGGAGTAGCAGAGGAACCCGACAATGACCGCCAGATTGATGATGTTTTTAAGCTCGTCGATGCGGACAATGTACCGCAGAAATCCGGAGAAGAAGGCTCCGGCGCCCAAGGCGATGACCGCCAGGTCAAAGGTGATCCACAGGCCGAACCCGAAATAATTGTCCAGGCCCGTAACGCCGATACCGGTTCCCAGGACCTTGAACGCGCCGTACCCTCCCCACGCGAGGAAGATGCTGATCACGCCCAACCAGGCCAGGAACTTCCCAACAGAACAACGCTCCACCCCTTCGGGCCAGTACGCTCTATCAGACATGTTCGCCCCCCTTGGCATTCTTCAGGTAATTGTCCCCGAGCTTCCTCACCCACTCACGCTTGGAATAATAATAGACCTGCGGGTCGGTGCCGAGTTTTTCCAGCAGGCGGAAAGCGTACTTGCTCGCGGCCAGCTTGCTGACTTCATGCTCGGGATTCTTCAGATCCCCGAATTTGATCGCACCCGTCGGGCAAATTTCGGCGCAGGCCGGAATGTATGCGTCCTCGGCCAGTTCCGTCGGGTCTTCGCCGTTCATGCGAGCCTGCTCTTTGGCAGCCATGAAACGATGATGGCAGAACGTGCATTTCTCGACCACGCCGCGCGGACGGGCAGATGCGTAAGGAGTCAGGACCTTTTCCATGCCTTCGGGCCAGATCGGATCAAACCAGTTAAAATAACGGGCATGGTACGGGCAGGCCGCCATGCAGTACCGGCAACCGATACAGCGGGGATAAACCTGACTGACGATGCCGCCTTCCTCGTCCTTGAGGGTGGCCACGACCGGACAGACCGTGGAGCAGGACGGACGACCGCACTGCATGCATGGCCGGGGCAGATAGGCGACCTCGTGATCGGGGAACGGCTTCTCGTTGGACAGTTCGTATATGTTCATCCAGTCGTTGGTGCGCAGTTTGTTGGCTGCATCGGCCTCGGGGGGAAGATTGTTCTCCGCCCGGCAGGCCACGGTGCAGGCGCCGCACCCGGTGCACTTGTCAAGGTCGACAAGCATGCCCCATTTTACTTTGAATTCTTTTGCTTGCATTGTGAATATCCTCTTATTTTCTCCAGGTGCTTAAGGAAGAGCTACGCCTTGCTGACAGTGACCCGCACCGTTGCGAACCGGGACAACCCAGTCTCTGTTTCGGTGTCGGCAGCCAGCAATTTGTAAACGTTATCTCCCTTGCCACTGGAGAAAGCATCCCATGCAGTATGGCCAAGACCCAGGGGGGCCACGACGGTATCGTTCATCACGCCTTCAAAAATGCGCACACGGGCCTTGCATTCCCCGCCGGAGCTGGCGAGTTTGACGGCATCGTCCTTTTTCAGTCCCAGATTCTTCGCCGTGGCCGCGTTGATCAGCACGTACATGTCGTTGCCGAGCATTTCATCAAAGCGGATGGCATTGGTGTTGAAAGGAGGAATGGCGATCTTGGAGCTGCCGATCTTGAGCCGCAGCACCGGGGCCAGCGCCAGGGTCTTGCCATCCTGGGCAGCCACGGCCAATTCCTGCAGGGGAGTCGTCCACAAGGCCAGATCCTGAGCCGGAAACTCTTCCGAAACCCAGACCGCGCCCTCGACCATCTCGTCGAAGTCGGCGCCCAGCGCTTCGGCCTTGGCCTTGACCACGTCTTCAAAAGTCTCAAAACCCAGATCCAGCTCGGCCTTGGCGGCCACGGACAAAAGAACGTCGCCCGCGGGCCTGGTGTCAAAAACCGGCTTGATGACGGGCGCGGCCACCGTATAGTTGGGCTGACCCGAACCATATGGGGAGTAGGCGTCATCCAGGCGTTCGAAAGCATAGCTGTCGGGCATGATCAGGTCGGCCATGGCCGCTGTTTCGTCCATGAACGAACTGAAGGAGACCACGAAGCCGGCCTTGTCGATGGCCGCCTGAGCCTTGACCAGGTTCGGCAGGGCATAGGCCGGGTTGGCGCCGTAGACCATGAGCAGCGCGGGAGCCTCGGCGCCGCCGTCGGCCACTGTGCTCAAGTAGGCAACAAGATCATTGGCGAGCATCGCCTTTTTGTCGGCTGCGGCCTCGACCACCTTGGGAGCCCAAGGCAGAATCCGCACACCACCGACCGTGTTGACGCGCTGCAGGAGCATGTTCAGGCTCATCCCGGCGGCAAGCTCGAAAGCGCCCAGACCCTGGCCAGCCTCAGCGGCCGTCAGGACCAGCGGACGTCCGGCCCGGACCAATTCCTGGGCCAGGCCCGTGATGGTCGCCGCCGAAACACCGGTGATTTCGGCCACCTTGTCCAGCGGATAGGATGTCTGCACAAATTTTGCGAAAGAAGCAAAACCGGGCCAGAATGAACGATCACGGTTCGTGCCGGCGATAACCGCCGCGATCCCCAGAGCCAGGACCGGTTCGGTGCCTGCGGCGCAGGGAATCCAGCTGTCGGCCACGGCGGAGGTCCCGTTCTGGGCGGGTCCGACGTAGACGAACTTGACTCCCTTCTCGCGACTGGCGGAGAAGGCCTTGCCGTTGCGAGCCACGTTGCCCCAGGAGCCCAGAGCGTCGGCGCCGAGCATGAGCACGTAGTTCGCGTTTTCGATGTCATAGCCGACCTGACCGTCTCCGCCGAGCATGGCCAGGGCCGCTGCTGCCGGGGCGCTCTCGCCGGGCATGAAAAAAGATTTATCCGAACCGGCCTTGCCGACCAGACCGGACAGCACGTCCGTAACGGAGCCGGTCTCGTCACCGCTGATCATGGCCATGCTCGCGCCGGCTTCCTTGATCTTCCCGGCGAGCAGCTCTTCCGCTTCCTCCCAAGTGATGTCCTTGAAAGAGGAGCCGTCCCTCAGTTTGGGGTTCTTGACCCGGGAAGGGCTGTAGAGAAGGTGCACGCTGGCCGCACCCAGAGGACAGATGCCGCCGAGGCTCAAGGGATGATCCGGATTGCCCTCGGCCGCGACAGGCCGACCGGCAATGGTCTTGACCTTGAGGCCGTAGGCGTCCGCGCCCAGCTTGCACAGCGCCGGAACCGTCAGCTCCTCGCCATACTGCAACCGCGGAATCCAGGGCCAGTTCTGTGTCCAGATGGACACGTCATCCAGGGTTTTCCATATTACGGGAGTGAAGAGGCTGCCCGCTACACCGCCAGCCACCAAAGAAATAAAGCTTCTTCTGTCGAGTCCCATCGTAAATCCACTCCTCTCTTATTTGTGGCAGACAAAACAGGCGTTGCTGGCGCCACTTTGGGCATGGCACTCTTCGCATTGCCACATCTTCATGGTGTCCTTGCTGTAGCCCGAAAGCCTGTTTTCATAGTAGACAGGCGGGGTGCTCATGTTGGCCACGTCCGGATGACATGATGTGCAGTCAAGTTCCTTGTGCGCGATGTGAGAGAAGTACACATTGTCCGGCTGTTTCTGATAACCCAGCCATTCAACTTCCTTTTCCTGCTGCACGTACTCGGTCACGTAGCGAGCTTCATCAGGATCTTCCCCCTGAACATCCTCATGGCATCCGACACAGTTCGCGTTGGTGGGCATGCCGGCGTAGGAGCCATCATCCCGAAACGCATGACAATCTTCACATGCCATGGCCTGATCTTCCACATGCACGACGTGATCGAACCGGATGGGTTGGGTCTTCTGACTGTACAGGACTTTGGGAAAGCCCCACCAACCAAGCACGATCGATGCCACCAAACCGACCAGGAATGGCAACACCACGCAGCTTTTGCATTTTGCCACAGTCCTCTCCTCCTACCGCGTTGAGATGAAATTTGAAAAAAGCAGACACGGAATAATTGCCCACCTGTATTCAAGAGGGTCGTCCCGTGTCAAGAGATAATGAAAAAAATCACGATCTTCCGCCGCAAGCTAACCCCCTCGCAACACATGAAAATTCACGGTCTGCGCGGGCATTACCATACCAATCTGCTCGGCAATCAGCCAGCGCCCTCCATGCGGAAGGGCGAACTGAAATCCGCAAGACACGGCAATCGCACGTCCTTGTCGGACATGATCGGCGGCAGGTCGGGCCAGTCAATGCCCAAAACGGGATCCAGGCACGAGATCCCGCCATCATGCTCCGGCGAGTAGTACTGGTCGACCTTGTAGAGAAATTGCGTGTCGGACTCCAGGGTCATGTACCCGTGCGCGAGGCCCGCGGGGATGAAAAGTTGTAAGAAATTCGCGGCCGAGAGGGTGAAGCCCTGCCAGCGGCCAAAGGTGGGGGAACCCGTGCGCAGATCGACCACCACATCGTACACAGCGCCCCGCCCCACCCGCACCAGTTTGGCCTGGGTCATCGGAGGGGTCTGAAAATGCAAACCGCGCAGCACCCCGGCCTGCGCGGAAAAAGCCTCGTTGTCCTGCACGAAATCGACATCCAGGCCGTGCGCGATCAGCTGGCGACGGCTGTAAGTTTCGCAAAAGAAACCGCGGTGATCTCCAAAAACCTTGGGCTTGAGCACGAGCACTCCGGGAATTTCGGTCCGGGTCACATCCATAATACGGCATCCTTATGATCAGTGTTGAGAGTGGTTTTTGACTATAGCAAGCGCAATCGGAAAACAATGCCGCCCCGAAACGCGGGTCGGCACGCCAAACCCAACAGACCAAACCCGCAAGGCTTCGGGCCGCTCATTCTCGCGCGGTGCATTGTGATTCACCTCAAACAATCGGCCCGGCCGTCACTTTCGCGCAGAAATAACAAAAGGCCCGACTGCAGAGCCGGGCCTTTTATCCGTTGGACGCGAAACCAAATAAAAAACCGCCGAAATCTTTGCGATTTCAGCGGAACACGTACTAATGGCGGAGGGTTAGGGATTCGAACCCCAGATGCCCGCAAAGGCATGCCGGTTTTCAAGACCGGTGCAATCAACCAGCTCTGCCAACCCTCCAGGGGATGGCGGAGAGGGAGGGATTTGAACCCTCGATAGAGGTTTAAGCCCCTATACTCGCTTAGCAGGCGAGCGCCTTCAGCCTTGCTCGGCCACCTCTCCGTCCGTTGAAGAAGTGGCTAGTTATCCAAAAGCACATGAGGCGTCAATAAAAAATGCCCCCGCTTTAGCGCCATTTGTCATTTTGACAGCGCGTGCAGGATGCGGCAAATAGCTTTTTTTTGCTCCATAATCTTTTTTCTCAATGCTTCGGCGTGGAGGAATTCCTTGAAAGACTCCGTCATCCATCTCGGCTTGGCCGGCCTTGGCACCGTAGGTTCCGGGCTCATCAAGATCATCCAGGAAAACAACGACTGGATCGTGCGCAGACTGGGCAAAACCCTGGCCGTCAAGACCATCATGGTCCGCGATCTGGCCAAACCCAGAAACGTCATCCCGTCACCGGGCACGACCTTCACCACCAGCATGGACGATCTGATCAACGATCCCGAAATCGACATCATCGTCGAGCTGGCCGGAGGCATCGAATTTCCGCGCACCCTGATCACCCGCGCATTGAACAGCGGCAAATCCGTGGTCACGGCCAACAAGGCGCTCCTGGCTCAGCACGGTCCGGAGCTTTTCGAGCTCGCGGCCAGCAAGGGCCTTGGTCTTTATTACGAGGCCAGCGTCGCCGGCGGCATCCCCATCATCCAGACCCTCAAAGAAAGCCTGGCCGGAAACCGCATCAAGGCCCTGACCGGCATTCTGAACGGCACGGCCAACTTCATCATGTCCGAAATGTCCGAAAAGGGAGAGGATTTCGCCACGGTTCTGGCCAAGGCCCAGGCCAAGGGCTACGCCGAGGCCGATCCGACCCTGGACATCGAGGGCATGGATGCCGCCCACAAGCTGGTCATCCTCATCCGGTTGGCCTACGGACTCGACTTCCCCTTGAGCAAGCTCACGGTGGAAGGCATTTCCAAGGTCGAGCAGTTCGACATCATCCTGGCCAAGGAGTTCGGCTACCGCCTGAAGCTCCTGGCACAGGTCCGTGACAAGTCCGGCATGCTCCACGCAGGGGTCTACCCGGCCCTGCTGCGCCAGGACCACATTCTGGCCAAGGTCGACGGCCCGTTCAATTCCATCCTGCTCGAAGGCAACGCCGTGGGTCCGGTCATGCTCTATGGACAGGGCGCAGGCGACCTGCCCACGGGCAGCGCCGTGCTGGCCGACATCCTGGCTCTGGCCCGCACCAACTGCGTGCCCAACAACACGGGCTTCCTGGAATCAAGGCTGCCCCAGGCACAGATTCTGGCCCCCGAACTGACCGTGTTCCGTCATTATTTCCGCTTCACCGTGGTTGACCGGCCTGGCGTCATGGCCTCCATCGCCGGGGTCATGGGCGAGTACAACATCAGCATCGCCCAGGTCGTGCAGCGCCAGTACGCGCCCAACGACGGCGTTCCCATCGTCTTCATCAGCCATTCCGCGCAGATGCAAAACGTGACCGCCGCCCTGGACACCATCAAGAAATTCAGCTTCGTGCTCGACCCGCCGGTGCACTACAGGATCATCTGATGTCAAAAACCGTTTTCCTGGTGGCCGACGGCATGGCCGGATGGCCCCTTGATATCCTGGGAGGACGCACCTCCCTGCATGCCGCCAGCACCCCGACTCTTGACCTGCTGGCTCCCAAATCCCGCTGCGGCCTCTGCCGGACAGTTCCCCACGGCATGCCTCCGGGTTCCGACGTGGCCAACATGAGCCTGCTGGGTTACGACCCGCAAACGCATCACACCGGACGCGGACCCATCGAGGCTGCCGCCCAGGGGCTGACCCTGGACCAGGACGATCTGGTCTGGCGCATGAATCTGGTTCGCCTGACCGAACTGACGGACGCGGGCGTGATGCTGGACTATTCCGCCGGACATATCAGCACCCCCGAGGCCGCCCCCCTGGTCGCCCGGCTGGCGGATATGGCCGGGGGCACCCCCTTCCAGGCCGTTCAGGGCATCCAGTACCGCCACCTCCTGGTGCAGCGAGGCGGGGCGCTGACAGACGCGGCAGAACTCGCCATCCGTCCACCACACGACATCCTGGACCAGAACATCGCCCAGGACCTTACCGCCTACGCATCCTTTCCGGAGATGCTCGCATTTCTGCAGACTGCTCACGAATACCTGCGCGCCGAGACGACCTCCGAGGCCACATCGGTCTGGCCATGGGGACAGGGACGGCCACTGGAACTACCCGCTTTTGCCGAGCGCTTCGGCCTGCGGGGGGCGGTGGTCTCGGCCGTGGATCTGGTCAAAGGCCTGGGCCGGGCCGCAGGCATGGAGGTCCTGGAGGTCCCCGGCGCCAACGGCCTCATCGACACCAATTACGAAGGCAAGGTTGAAGCGGCGCTGGATTTTCTCCAGCGCGGCGAGTTCGTTTACGTGCACGTCGAGGCCCCGGACGAGTGTGGACACATGGGCGACGCAGCACTGAAAAAGCGCGCCATCGAGCTTTTCGACCAGCGCATCGTGGCACCAATTCTGGCCGCCCTTGCGCATGAGGACGCGACCATTGTGGTCACCTGCGACCATTTCACCCCTGTCGCGCGCCGGACGCACACCGAGGACCCAGTGCCTTTCCTGATCTACCGGACGCAGGCACCCCGAACCGACGGACCAAACGTCTTCAATGAGGACACGGCGAAAGGTGCAGGCCTTTTCATAAATGACGGCCGCGAGCTGCTGACCTTCTGCCTCGGGCCGGACGCATGAAAGCCGACTTTCCACAACCCTCGTGCAGCCTCGCCCACCGCGTCTCGTACGGAGAAACCGACGCCATGGGCGTGGTCTATTACGCCAACTATCTGCACCTCTTCGAACGCGGCCGCAGCGAGCTGATCCGCAGCCTGGGTTTCAGCTATGCGACCGTGGAGGAGCGCGGCATCTTCCTGCCGGTGCGCGAAGCCGCATGCCGTTATCTCGCTCCCGCCCGCTACGACGAGATCATCCACATCCGCACCGGTCTGGCCGGTCAGTCGCGAGCCAGTCTCAGCTTTGTCTATGAAATCACCAATGCGAATCAGAGCGCGGTCCTGACCCGGGGTTCGACCCAGCACGCGGTGGTCAACGCCCAAGGCAAGCCTGTCCGCGTTCCGGACTGGCTCTCGGCCCTGTTCGGCTAGAGTCGCATGATCGACTGCCACACCCATGTTTTCCCGCCGAAAATAGCGCCCAAGCTTACCGCGGCCATTGGTCGCGACCTTGGGCTGCGGCCGGCCGGAGACGGCACGGCCGAAGATCTCATCCAGCACCTGGACCGTGCCGGCCTGTCCCATGCGCTGTGTTTTACCGCCGCCCTGCGCCCGGACCAGATGATTCCGGCCAATTCATGGATGCTTTCCTTGCGCCGCGCGCACCCGAGGCTCATCCCCCTCGGCACTGTCCACCCGGACCACCCGGCCTGGGAAGCCGAACTGGATCGCCTGGAACGAAACGGCATCCGGGGGCTCAAGATCCACCCCGACCTCACCGGCATTGCGCTGGACTCTTCCCGCTGGGATTCCCTCTGGGAAGCCGCGCAAGGGCGGTTCTCAATCATGATCCACATGGGTCCGGTCAGGGAGGCAGGCACGACCCTGTCCCGTCCGCGCGACCTGGCCATGGTCTTGAAACGTTTCCCGGACCTTACGGTCATCGCCGCGCATCTGGGCGGGCTGTACCTTTGGGAAGAGACCCTCGCCCACCTCGCCGGCCGTAATGTATATATGGATACGTCGTGCTGCCCGGGAGTCATTCCGGATTCGGCATTTGAGGCCATTCTGAAGCGGCATGACCCCGAGCGCATTCTTTTCGGCAGCGATTACCCCCTCTTCGCCCCGGACACGCAGCAAACAGCCTTGGCTCTGCTTTTGAACGCAGTCGGCCTGCCTGCGGAAAAGGTCTTCAAGAACGGGGAACGCGTGGCAAGAAGACTCCAAATCGGCGGATTTCCTGATCTAGCGCCACCTCCCGGGCATTGACTTTTCTTGACGACAGGTCCAATTTCCAATACCCGAATTAGCTTGTTTGACGCCTTTATTCCCGATACGGAGACTTTCCTTGACAAAAGATCAGACCAATGTCCCAAGCGAAAAGCAGCTGCTTCGCCACCGCAAGGAAAAGGCGCAGTTTCTGCTTGATGCGGGCATCCCTTTATATCCCAATGATTTTCGCCGCTCTGCAGAAATCGGCGACGTTCTTGAGGCGCATGGCGAAAAGGACGAAAACGTCCTCCTCCAGGAAAACCTGACCTTTGCTCTGTGCGGCCGGATCATGGCCCATCGTTCCTTTGGCAAGGCGACATTCTTTCATATTCAGGACACCAGCGGCAAAATCCAGGTTTACGCCCAGCGCGATGATCTTGGAGTTGAACAATATGGCGTGTTCAAAAAATTCGAAATCGGCGACATCGTCGGTGTCAGCGGCGCCCTTTTTCGCACCAAGACCGGGGAATTGACCATAAAATCCGCTGCGGTGCGCCTCCTGTCCAAGTCCATGCGTCCGCTGCCGGAAAAATACCACGGTCTGAAAGATGTCGAGACGCGGTATCGCCAACGCTACGTGGACCTCTTGGTCAACGACCGTGCCCGTGACATTTTCCGCAAGCGCACGGCCATCGTGCAGTTCATCCGCAATTTCCTGAACGAGCGCGGATTTCTGGAAGTGGAAACGCCCATGATGCAGCCCATCGCCGGCGGCGCCACGGCCAAGCCTTTCCGCACGCACCACAACGCCCTCGACATGGACCTTTTCCTGCGTATCGCTCCCGAGCTTTACCTCAAGCGCTTGCTTGTGGGCGGATTTGACCGGGTCTACGAGATCAACCGCAATTTCCGCAACGAGGGCATCGACACCCGCCACAATCCCGAATTCACCATGATCGAATTCTATTGGGCGTATGCGACCTTCGTCGACCTCATGGACCTGACCCAGGAACTCCTTGGCGATTTGGCCAAATCCGTCTGCGGGACCCATCTGGTGGAATATCAGGGCAATGTCATCGACCTTCAGGATGGCTGGGTGCGCATGCCTTTCCACGAATCCCTGGAAATCATCGGCGGCGTATCCCCTGAAATATACCGCGATTACGACAAGTGCAAAGATCTGGCCCAGAAACTGGGCGAGGCCGTGCACCCCAAGGAGAAGCTGGGAAAGCTCCAGGCCAAGCTCTTCGACAATCTGGTCGAGCCCAAGCTGATCCAGCCGCACTTCATTTATCACTATCCGACAGACATATCCCCCCTGTCCCGCAAGAACGATGCGAATCCCGAAATCACGGATCGATTCGAGCTGTTCATCTGCGGGCAAGAAATGGCCAATGCCTTTTCCGAACTGAACGATCCATATGACCAGAAGGATCGCTTCGAGGAACAGGTACGGGAAAAGGCCGCCGGCGACGACGAAGCCCACGCCATGGACGAAGACTACATCCGCGCCCTGGAATACGGCATGCCTCCGGCTGCCGGACAGGGCATCGGCATTGATCGGTTGGTCATGCTGCTGACGGATTCTCCGTCCATCCGGGAAGTCATCCTCTTCCCGCTGCTGCGGCCCGAAATCACCGGCTAGGCCCGCCCGAGCCACGACTCGGACGGCACCGGTCTTTTTAGAGCGAGAACCCATGCACTTTGAATTGTTCGTTTCCCTGCGATATCTTCTGGCCCGCCGCAAGCAGGCCTTCATTTCCGTCATCTCGCTCATCTCGGTGCTGGGCGTGGCCATTGGCGTGGCCTCTCTCATCGTGGTCCTCGGGGTCATGAACGGATTCAGCGAAAACCTGCGCGACAAGATTCTGGGCATAAACTCCCACCTCATTCTCGGCTCGGTCAAACAGACCATCGGCAACTACGACCAACTGGTGCAAAAAAGCCTGCAGGTCGACGGCGTGGTCGCCGCCACGCCGTTCATCTACTACGAAGTCATGCTCTCCACCCCTTCCGGGGTCAAAGGCGTCGTGCTGCGCGGCGTCAGCCCGCAAAGCGCAGGCACGGTTTTGTCCGTCGAAAAGGACCTGATCAGCGGCAGCCTCGCAGACCTTGCCGGCAACGGCGACACCCCGGGCATCGTCATCGGCAAGGAGCTGGCAAGCAGACTGGGCCTGACTCTCGGCAGCAGGCTCAGCCTGCTCGCGCCCAGCGGAAAGAAATCAGCCGCCGGATTTTCTCCGAAGATCGTTTTCTTCAACGTGGTCGGTATCTTCAGTTCGGGCATGTTTGAATACGACTCTTCCCTGGCCTTCGTATCCATCCCCGAAGCCCAGAAAATCCTGGGCTTTGAAGGCGATTTCGTGACCGGGATCGAATACAAGGTATCGGACATAGACGGCGTGCAGAAAATTGGCGAGGCGCTGGTCCGGGCGCTGGGCGGCTTCCCCTTGTACTCGCGCAACTGGATAGAGATGAACCAGAACCTCTTTGCGGCGCTGAAGCTCGAAAAGACGGCCATGGCGGTCATTTTGATCATGATCGTGCTGGTGGGGTCCTTTTCCATCATCACCACCCTGGTCATGATGGTCATGGAAAAAACCAAGGACATCGCCGTGCTCATGGCTCTTGGCGCAACGCCCCCCCAGATCCGGAACATTTTCATTTTGCAGGGCTCGCTCATAGGGGCCGTGGGCACGAGTATCGGATTCGGACTGGGTCTTGCGATCTGCTCCCTCCTCGAAAAATACCAATTCATCAAGCTTCCGGCCGATGTCTATTATCTGGACCATCTGCCTGTGAAAATAGAGCTTCTTGACATGTCCCTCATCGCCGTCGCGGCCATGGCGCTGTGCTTCCTGGCCACCTTGTATCCGGCCCGCCAAGCCGCGAAAATGCACCCCACCGAGGCGCTGCGCTATGAGTGAAGTCTATCGCCTGCAAAACGTCGGCAAGGCCTACGAACAGGGCGAGGAAACCATCACCGTCCTTTCCGGCGTCGACCTGACCGTGCTCGGTGGAGATTCCCTGGCCATCGTCGGGGCTTCGGGATCGGGCAAGAGCACCCTGTTGCAGCTTATGGGCACCCTGGACGTGCCTTCGAGCGGGTCCATCCTGTTCAACGGAGCCGACATATCAACCCTCGGCTGGAAAGAACGGGCCCGCATTCGCAACAAGAACATGGGCTTTGTTTTCCAGTTCCACCACCTGCTTCCAGAATTCTCAACTCTGGAAAACGTGGCCATGCCGGGCATCATCGGCGGCGTGGCCAGATCGCTGGCCCTGGAAAAGGCCGACGCGGCTTTGTCGCGGGTGGGGCTTGCGCATCGACGGCATCACAGGGTAACCACCCTGTCCGGGGGAGAGAGACAACGGGCGGCCATTGCCCGGGCCATTCTGCTTGAGCCCGCCGTTGTGCTTGCCGACGAACCTACCGGAAATCTTGATGAACGGACAGGTCGGGAAGTCAACGATCTTTTATTGCATCTGAACAAGGATCAGGGAGTCACCCTGGTCGTCGTTACCCACAATGCTGAACTTGCCCAATGCATGCATCGCACATTGGAGCTGCGTTCCGGAGAATTGTATGAAACGTAATGTCCTCCTGTGCTTGATTGCTCTCTTGTGTCTCTTCTGCGCCCACCCCGGGTTCGCCGAACCGACGAAAAAGGTCATTGTGCTGCCATTCGCCGTGAACGCGGCACCGGACCTGGCCTATCTGGAGGAGAGCCTGCCCAAGCTGCTTCAGGATCGCCTGACGGCCCTGGGACTGGAAGTGATCCCGCAAGAGGAAACCATGCGGCTCCTGCAAGAACAGCAGGTCGAATATCTGGATCTTGGAATTGCCAGGGACATGGCGCTGCTCTCCGGAGCGGCTTACGCCGTCTACGGCAGCTTCAGCCAGGTCGGCGAGAACATCAGCATCGACACCCGGCTTGTGGAGGCGTTCGGCGTCCGCGAGCCCATACCCTTTTTCGTGGTCAAAGAGGGTGTGATCAACATTCTGCCGGCCATTGAAGAAACCGCGGCCAAGATCCAGAACGGCGTGCAGCAGACAGACCGGATCGCATCGATAGATGTGCGCGGAAACGAAATCCTCGATGATGACGTGGTGCTTATGCGGCTGAAGATTCAGCCCGGCGACGTATACGACCCCAAAGCCGTCAACACGGAGCTCAAAAGCCTCTACGAACTTGGATATTTCGACGATATCGCCATCGCCCTGGAAGACACTGCCGAAGGCAAACGCCTGGTCATAAACGTCAAGGAAAAACCGCTCATTTCAGCCATCAGCGTCGAAGGGGCGGAGGAGCTTGACGCCGACGACCTGCTGGCGACCATCGCCACCAAGACCGGGGCAGTTCTGAACCCCCGGGTTCTGGCCGACGATATGGGCAAGATACGCGAACTGTACCGCAAGGACGGCTTCTATAATGCCGAGGTCGACTACACCTTGACCCAGGCCGACGCCAAGCGTGCGCGACTCAACATCCTCGTGAAGGAAGGCAAAAAGCTCTACGTGACGGACATCGTCATTCAGGGCGCCAAGCAGCTCGACCCCGATGACCTCAAGGACGAACTGGCCTTGACCGAGCGCGGCATGCTTTCCTGGATGACGGGAACGGGAGTGCTGCGCGAAGAAATCCTGGACCGTGACGCAGCGGCCCTTGAAGCCTATTACGGCAATCGCGGCTTTTTGAACGCCAAGGTCGGCCAGCCCGAAGTCAGCTACCTGGACGACGGTATCACCGTGACCTTCCAGGTCGAGGAGGGCGAGCGTTACACGGTGGCCTCCGTCAAGTACGAAGGGGAGATGATCGCCGCACCCGAAGATCTGGATAGCGTCATCGCCCTGGACGACCTGGCCAGGGAGAATGAATTTTTCGATCGCTCCGTGCTGCGCTCCGACCTGCAGAAACTCGTGGAGCACTACTCCAACTTTGGTTACGCCTTCGCCGAAGCCGATGTGAACATGGCTCGCAACGAAGAAGAAAAACAGCTTGATATCACGTACATCTTGTCCAAGGGCAACAAAATCTCCATCAACCGTGTCCTGATCGAAGGCAACACGAAGACCAGGGACAACGTCATCCGCCGTGAAATGCGCCTGGTCGATGGAGACATTTTCGATGGATCCCTGTTGCGCAGGTCCAACACCCGCCTCAACAGGCTCGATTTCTTCGAAACCGTCGAAATCACCCCGGAGCCCACGGCCAATCCCAGCGCTCTCGACCTGCGGGTCAAGGTCAAGGAGAAGCCCACGGGACAGTTCTCCGCCGGCGTGGGCTACTCCAGCTATTCGCAGGTGTTTTTCTCGGGGCAGGTGCTGGAGCGCAACCTCTTCGGCATGGGCTACCAGCTCGGATTCACGGGCACCATCAGCTCAAAGTCCGCAGATTACACCGCCACCTTCTGGAACCCGCATTATGACGACACGGATCTCGGTGTCGGCGTCAGTCTCTACAACAAGATGAATGAATATTCAGATTACGACAAGCAGGCCATGGGTGCCCGCTTGCTCTTTGGATACCCGCTCGGGGAGTACACCAACCTCTCCTGGAACTACCGCATAGAGCGTTACACCATCGAAGATATCGATGACGACGCGGACAAGGTCATTAAGGACATCGAAGGGCAAAACTGGGCCAGTGCCCTGTACGCATCCATAAAACGTGATACGACGGACCGGCGCATCAACCCCAGCAAAGGAACAACCCACCAATTTTCCGTGGAATACGCGGGAGGTCTGATTGGCGGCGATGACGATTTCGTCAAATACATCGTCGACTCAAACCATTATTACCCTGTTTTTCTGGAAACCATTATCCACCTGCACGCCCAGGCGGGATACGTGATGGAAAACGGCAGCGAGCGCATTCCGCCTTTCGAGCGCTTTTATCTCGGGGGCATGAATTCGGTGCGAGGATACGAGGAGCGTAGCATCTCGCCCGTCTATGACCAGCAGGAAGGACAGGAAGGCTACGACGAAGGCGACGAGAAGGGCGGCAACAAGAGCTTCTTCTTCAATGCGGAATACCTTGTTCCTCTGCACAAGGACATGGGCATAGTGGGTCTGGTCTTCTTCGACGCCGGCAAGACGTGGGATGATGACGAATCAGTCGACATGGACCTCTACAAGAGCGTTGGCGCCGGCGTGCGCTGGTACTCGCCTCTGGGCCCGTTGCGACTGGAGTACGGATACCCTCTGGACACGGTTGAAATTGATGACGAAAGAAAGGGTCGTTTCGAATTTTCAGTTGGACAGTTTTTTTAACCACAAGACAAATTACACATTATTGGTGAGGAGTTTTCCATGCGTACATTTATCCTGACAATCTTTTTCGTGCTTTGCCTGGCCCTGACGGCAGGCGCCGAAACCAAAATCGGTTTTATTGATATGAAGACGGTCATCGCCAAGTCCGAACCCGGCTCCAAGGCCATGGAGCAGCTCAAGTCCCAATTCAAGGACATGAAGGACAACCTTGATACACAGAAAAAGTCACTGGACACGCTCAAAGACGAACTGCAGAAACAGTCCATGATGCTCAGCCAGGAAGCCAAGCTTGACAAGGAAACGCAATACAAACGCAAAGTGCGTGACTTCCAGGACATGGGACAGAGCTACCAGCGCAAGCTGCAGCAGGCCGAACAGAACCTTTCAAAGCCCATCATCGACAAGCTTCTGGAAGTGATCGAGAGTTACGGAAAGAAAAACGGCTACACCGCCATTTTCGACAAGCAGGCCAGCGGTGTGATCTACGGCCAAGAAAGTGTTGACCTCACAAACGCCATCATGGCGGAACTCAACAAAGCCATGCGCGGCAAATAACAGAGCGGGCAATGCTTCTTTCCGAAATCGCATCCCGCTTGGGCTTGACCTTGAAGGGCAAGGACCTTGAGATCACCGGGGTCAACACCCTGGCCGAGGCTTCAGCGTCCGAGCTGTCCTTTCTGGCCAACCCCAAATATGCGCCGCAACTCGAAACAACCGGCGCCGGCGCAGTCCTCGTCAGCGCTGATCAGGCTTTGGATACCAAACCCTGTCTGATCAGCGCTCATCCCTATCTTGATTTTGCCCGCAGCGTTCAGCTTTTCGCCAAGCCTCAGGGTTCTTTTGAAGGCATAAGCCCTCTGGCCTTTGTGCACGAAGCCGCGCGCATCGACCCAAGCGCCGCCGTTGCCCCTTTTGTCTACATCGGCCCAGGGGCGCAGGTGGGTGCGGGAGTTCGCATATTCAGCGGCTCCTACCTCGGCGAAGACTGCAGCATCGGCGAGGATACGATTATCTACCCGAACTGTTCGCTCATGGCCGGCACGCTGGTCGGTAAACGGGTCATCCTGCATGCCGGCACAGTTCTGGGAAGCGACGGATTCGGCTTTGCCCAGGCCGCCTCCGGAATGACAAAGTTTCCCCAGATTGGACGGACCGTGATCGAAGACGATGTCGAGATCGGCGCCAACACGACCATAGACCGTGCCGCCTTGGGTGAAACCCGCGTGGGGCACGGCACCAAGATCGATAATCTGGTCCAGCTCGGCCATAATGTGCGGGTAGGGCGAAACTGCATCATCGTGTCGCAAGTCGGCATCGCTGGCTCGACCACCCTTGGTGACGGAGTGGTTCTGGCCGGGCAGGTCGGAGTCGCCGGTCACCTGAACCTGGGCGACGGATGCCGAATCGGCGCTAAGTCCGGCGTAGGCAAGGACGTGCCCCCGGGTCAGGACTTGAGCGGCATCCCGGTCATGCCCCATGGATCTTTTTTACGGGCATCGGCCATCATGCCCAAGCTGCCGGAAATGAAGCGGCGCCTCGGCAGATTGGAAAAGGAACTGGCCGCACTCCGGGAAGAACTTGCGAACAAAGGGTAAAGACATGATAACCAAACCAGAACAGGGCGAAATCGTCAGCCGGGATATTCTGGACCTGCTCCCCCACCGTTATCCATTTCTGATGGTGGACCGCGTGCTGTCCTTCGAACCCATGAAGTCCGTGCACGCCATCAAGAGCGTTTCCATCAACGAACCTTTCTTCCAGGGCCATTTCCCGTCCTACCCCGTCATGCCCGGAGTGCTCATCCTTGAGGCCCTGGCCCAGACGGGCGGAATCATGGTCATTAAAAGCCTTCCCCCGGCGGACACTGTCGGCAAGATATTTCTTTTCACCGGCATGGAAAAAGTGCGCTTCCGGCGCCCCGTTTTCCCAGGCGACCAATTGCACCTGCATGTCACCTACGAGCGGCACAAGATGATGATGTGGAAGACCAACGGCAAGGCCATGGTCGACGGAAAGGTCGTGGCCGAAGGCATTCTCACCGCTTCCATTGTTCCCAGGGAGGACTGATGCAGACATCCATACATCCATCTGCGGTGGTTCATCCGGGTGCATACCTAGGTACCGGAGTCACGGTTGGCCCTTTCGCCATTATCGAAGACTGCGTTCACATCGGCGATGAGACAATCATCGACGCCGGAGCCCAGATAAAACGCTTCACGACCTTGGGCACCAAAAACCATGTCCATTCGATGGCTTGCGTCGGCGGCGAACCCCAGGACCTGAAATTCGGCGGTGAAGAGAGCACGCTTGTCATCGGCGACCGCAACAAGATCCGTGAATTCTCCACCATTCATCGCGGCACCGAAGGTGGCGGAGGAACGACCCAGGTCGGATCGGACAACCTGATGATGGCCTATTCCCATATCGCGCACGACTGCGTGGTCGGAGACAACAATGTCCTGGCCAACGCGGCGACCCTGGCTGGGCACGTGACTGTCGGGAATGAAGTGGTCGTGGGAGGCCTTTCGGCTGTTCACCAGTTCGTGAACATCGGCGACTTCGCATTCATCGGCGGAAAGACCGGGGTTGCCCAGGATGTGCCGCCATTCATGCTGGCCGTCGGCGAACGCGCCACCTTGCGAGGCCTCAATCTCATCGGATTGCGCAGGCACGGTTTTTCCTCGGAAGAAATTCATGCCCTGAAATCCGCCTACAAGCTGATCTGGCGCTCCAACCAGGAGCGCAATGAAGTCATGCAGCAAGTTGAAACGGAACTGGGCAACTTCCAACAGGTCATGAAACTGATCGATTTCATTCGCAGCAGCAAACGAGGCACCATCACGCCTGAACGCATCTAGACAGGCCATGACCAGAACGCTTGGCATCATCGCGGGCGGCGGCTCATTTCCCATCACCGTGGCCAGCACGGCCAAAGAGCGCGGCGAGCGCGTCGTCGGTGTCGGATTCGCTTCCGACACCGATCCGTCTTTTCAGGCCCATTGCGACAATTTCTCCTGGCTGAAGCTTGGCCAACTTGGCAGGCTTATCGATTTCTTTACCGCAAACCATGTCACGCACGTGGTCATGGCGGGGCCCATCAACAAGCCAAAAGCCCTTGATCTTCGGCCCGACTGGCGAGCGGCACGGCTTCTTTTTTCCATCAAGGCTCGCGGGGATGACGTGTTGCTGCGCGCGCTTACGACCGAGCTTGAACGCGAAGGCCTCACTGTCGTGGCTCCACATCTCTACTCGCCAGACCTGCTGGCCCCGGAAGGGGTTCTGACAAAAAGAAAACCGACGCAGAGCGAACGCGAGGATGTGGAGTTCGCATGGACGCTGTCCCAGTCCCTGGGACAATTCGACATCGGCCAGTGCCTGGTGGTGCGGGAGAAAATCGTTCTTGCCGTCGAGGCCATCGAGGGAACCGACGCAGCCATCCGGCGCGGAGGCCAGCTTGGCGGGCCCGGGGCGGTTGTCGTGAAACGCCCCAAGCCGACCCAAGACAAGAGGCTCGACCTCCCCGCCTTTGGCCTTAAGACGCTGCAATCCATGGCCGAGGTCGGCGCGACGTGCCTGGCCTTTGAAGCCGGGGGATGCATCTTTTTCGAACAGCGCGAGGCTCTCGATTTTGCCAATGCCCACGGCATCGCCCTGCTCGGTCTGTCACCGGGCGCGTAGCGCACGCGAAATGCCCATGAAACGAAAAATGGCCGCGGTGCGCACCGCGGCCATTTTTTGTTTTCACCATTTCAGGCCGGCACCGTCATTTTTTATCCAGCCCCAGAATGCCGACCACATTTTGTGCGGCCTGAACCGTAAACGCATCCTCGGACAGGCGCTCTTTGTCCTGCTGATCAATGACCAGACGCGGCACGTTGGCCAGTTTCCTGTCCGGCGTGATTTCAAATTCGGGACCAAACCCGTCATGGAAATACATGTCCTGGAATCCAGCGAACTTCAAAGCGTGGGCGGTGGCGTCGAGCACCGCAAGTTCGCCCTCTTCCATGAGCCCAAGCTCTTTGGCCTTGAACAGTCCGGCCAGGCATTCCCCGCCCTGGGTGCAGGCAATATGGCCGTGCCTGTTGGCCAGCAGCATGGACTCGATGATGCGCTGTTCGCTGACCTGCACCACCGCGAAAGATCCGGCGCCGCCCAGCTTCTGATACTGCTCCGCCAGAAAAGCGACCCTCGGAAAGGATACGGGATTGCCGATCATCGCGGCCTGGGCCACTGACGGCCGGACCTTCACGGCCTCGAACCGGCGATGGCCGGGGTCCTGGTCATAGTACCTGAAAACGGGGTCGGCGTGTTCGGACTGCACGCCGATGATGCGCGGCAGGGTCTCGATGATCCCAAGCCGCAGCAGCTTCAGGAAGCCGCTCATGATGGCCGTGATGTTTCCGGCATTGCCGATGGGCACGAAAATAACCTTACCGCGCAGATCCCAATCATACCACTGTGCCACCTCAAAGGCATAGCTCTCCTGCCCGAGTATGCGCCAGGCGTTCTTGGAATTCAGGAGCGCCACACGGTAATGATCGGCCAGATATTCGACCACCTTCATGCAGTCATCGAAAACACCGGGAATTTCGAGCACTTTCGCCCCACTGCCCAGAGGCTGGGACAGTTGCTGCGCAGTGACCTTGCCCTGGGGCAGCAGCACGACCGAGGTCAGGGGCTCGCCAACATACGCGGCGTAGAGTGCCGCCGCGGCCGAAGTGTCGCCCGTGGAGGCGCAGATGGTCAGCACATTGTCCCACCCATGCTTGGCAACCAGATGGCGCAGGTACGAATAGGCGCACGCCATGCCGCGATCCTTGAATGACGCGGACGGATTCTGGCCGTCATTCTTGAAGGCCATGGATTGGCCCACTAGGCGCTCCAGAGCGGTCGAGGAGCGGGTCACAGGGGTGTTGCCCTCACCCAGATAGACAATGTGCTCCTCGGCCACGACAGGGGCCATCAGCTCGTAAAAACGAAAGATGCCGCGCAGGGCAGGATTTTTCGTCGCCGCCCGCAAATCGAAGATATCGCGCCATGCGGACCCGGGTGTTTTTTCCAACTCTGGAAAGCGGGTATCCTCCAGCAGAAAAACACCCTTGCAGCTGGGGCAGGTGTAATGCAGTTCGTCAATGGGGTATCTGGCCTGGCAGCCGAGGCAGACATATTCCATCTCCCCTCTGTATGTGGGGAAAACGTTGGCTTCGCGCATGAGATGCTCCCTGAATAGTATTTACCTGAGCGCCGTGTCGATGACAGCGCCCGCGAACAAGAAAACCGCTACAAATCCGTTCAAGGTGAAAAAAGCAAGGTTAACCCGGCTCAAATCGTCGGCAGAGATCAGCCGATGCTCGAAAAGCAGGATCGCCGCCACGACCAGGCAAAAACCCGCGTACACAATCCCGGCGCCTGCGGCCCAGCCGGCCAGAAGAAAAAAGAGGGCCGTGACCACATGGCTGAAGGTCGAAAGCGCCAGAGCGATCGGCACCCCTTTGCCTGCCGGCAGAGAATGCAGGCCCTCACTCTGATCGAACTCGGCGTCCTGACATGCGTAAAGAATGTCAAATCCACCGACCCAAAAAGTAACCCCCAGAGCCAGAAGAACTGGAGCAAGCGCAACCTCCGGCGACACGGCGAGCCATCCTGCCAGCGGAGCAAGCCCCAGTACCGTGCCCAGAAAAAAATGGCACAGAGAGGTAAAACGCTTGGTATAGCTGTACATTGCGGACCAGACCAGAGCCAGTGGAGAAAGCGCCAGACACAGGGGGTTGAGCTGCCAGCACGCACCGACAAAGACGAGGGCGCTGACGGCTATGAAAACGAGTGTTTCGAAAACACTGAGTTCGCCCGTCACCAGGGGCCTGGTCTGGGTGCGCGGGTTTTTCGCATCGATGGGGAGATCCGCGAGGCGATTGACCGCCATGGCAAAGGAACGCACGGCCACCATGGCCACGGTCAGCGCCAGAAATATCTTCCAGCCCGGCCAGCCGCCCGCAGCCCAGATCATCCCGAGGTAGGCGAACGGCAAGGCAAAGATCGAATGTTCGATCTTGACCATGCGCGCCAGGAGAACGGTTTTGCGCCACATCGAAAGCATCGGCGAATCCCCCTTACGCGGCCACGAGCTTCAGGAATCTCTTCTTGCCGATCTTGAGCACGTACTCTCCCGGCGCAAATGCAAACGCCGCATCCTCTTCCTTGCGTCCGTCAATGGTCACGGCGTTTTGCTTGCACATCCGCCGGGCATCACCCTTGGAAGAGCACACGCCGCTGTCGCTCAGGACATCGACCAGCAGCGCTCCGGCCTGCACGGAAAAAACCTCGATATCCTCAGGGATGCCCTGCTTGGCGAACACGGAGTTGAAAGCCTCGCGCGCAGCAACGCCGGCCTCGGCTCCGTGAAAGCGCGTCGTGATCTCCTGGGCCAAATCCTCTTTGGCGACCTTGGGATGCAGGGCGCCGGACTGTACCTGCTCGCGCAGGGTACCGATCCGTTCCAGGGAACTGTCGGAAAGCAGCTCATAATAGCGCCACATCAGTTCGTCGGAAATGGACATCAGCTTGCCGAACATGTCGCCCGGAGCCTCATCTATGCCGATGTAGTTGCCCAGCGACTTGCTCATTTTCTGGACCCCGTCGAGGCCCTCCAGAATGGGCATGGTCAGTACGATCTGCGATGCCTGACCGTGTTCGCGCTGCAGGTGGCGTCCCATGAGCAGATTGAACTTCTGGTCCGTGCCACCGAGCTCGACATCCGCCTTGAGGGCCACGGAATCGTATCCCTGTACCAGCGGGTAAAGGAATTCGTGGATGGAGATAGGCTGGTTGCCCTTGAACCGCTTTTCAAAATCATCTCGCTCAAGCATGCGGGCCACGGTGTAGCGAGAGCAAAGCTCGATGAATTCAGCTGCGGAAAACGTGTCCATCCAGGTGGAGTTGAACGCGATCTCGGTGCGATCCTGATCCAAAATCTTGAAAATCTGCTTCTTGTAAGTCTCGGCGTTGCGGAGAACCTCTTCGCGGGTCAATTTCTTGCGTGTTTCGGACTTGCCGGAGGGGTCACCGATCATGCCGGTGAAATCACCGATCAGAAAAATAACCTGATGCCCAAGCTCCTGAAAATGCTTGAGCTTCTGGATCAGCACCGTATGCCCGAGATGCAGGTCCGGGGCCGTGGGATCAAACCCGGCCTTGATCCGCAGCGGAACGCCCCTGCGCAGTTTTGCGACCAATTCCTCTTCGTTGATGATCTCAACGCTCCCGCGCCGGATCTGCTCCAGCTGCCGAGCCAATTCCATATCTGTCATGGCGGTTCCTGTTCTTTAAGATGCCCTGTATTGCCATGCCGTGATCTCGCGGCATTGACCGTCAACCACTTCCATAAGCGCCCCGTTGAGCATGCACGGCCCTTTGGCCAGCTCAAAACGCTGGGGCAGTCCTGTCCTGAATCTGCGTAAAATTATGTCGCTGTCCATGCCCAGGCAGGAATCTTCCGGCCCGCACATCCCCAAATCGGAAATGTAGCCTGTGATTCCGTCGAAGATATACGCGTCGTTGGTCTGGACATGGGTATGCGTGCCAAGCACCGCCTGCACGCGTCCGCGCAGCATATGGGCCAAAGCGCGCTTTTCCGAGGTGGCTTCGGCGTGCATGTCGATCACAATCACAGCCTCTGGCGGAGCCTGGGCCACCAGGTTCTCGGCAACCGTGAAGGGGCAGTCGATGGCTTCCATGAAAGTCCGCCCTTGCAGATTGACGACCATGAGCGGCGGCAGATTCTCGCCCAATTCGTAAACGCCGGCTCCACGGCCAGGCGCTGACGCAGGGTAGTTGGCCGGACGCAGCAGCCATGGTTCATTGTGCAATGCCGGGCGGATGTCGGGAAACTTCCAGACATGGTTTCCGGTGGTCAGGACATCCACCCCGCAGCGGTGCAGCTCCTGCGCGCTTTTGGCCGAGAGTCCAAGCCCGCCGGAAGCGTTCTCGCCGTTGGCCAGAACCACGTCCAGCTCCAATTCCCGACGCAAACGCGGCAGATGGTCTTTCACCATCTGCCGCCCACTGTTACCTACGATGTCGCCAAGGAAAAGAAGTCGCATTCGGGAACTATTTAGCAATGCCCACTGCCCTCTTCTCGCGGATGACCGTAACCCGGATTTGACCCGGATAGGTCATTTTCTCTTCGATCTGCTTGGCGATGTCCTTGCTCAGCATGTAAATCTGGTCGTCGTTGACCGCCTCGCAGTCCACCATGACCCGAACTTCCCTGCCGGCCTGAATGGCAAAGGCTCTGCTGACGCCGGCAAATCCGGTGGCAATCCCTTCGAGTTCCTCCAGACGCTTCACATAGCTCTCAAGAAGCTCCTTGCGCGCGCCGGGGCGGGCTCCGGAGAGACTGTCCGCGGCCTGGACCAACACGGCATAAACGGACTTAGGCGGGACATCCTCGTGATGCGCGGCGATGGCGTGCACGATTTCGGCGGACTCATTGTATTTCTTGGCCAGATCAGCGCCGATCAGCGCGTGCGGACCCTCGACTTCGTGGTCCACGGCCTTGCCCAGGTCGTGCAGCAACCCGGCCCGCTTGGCCTTCTTAATGTCCAGCCCAAGCTCGGCGGCCATGATTCCGCACAAAAAAGCCACCTCAAGGGAATGCTGCAGAACATTCTGGGTGAAACTCGTGCGGAAACGCAACTGGCCCAGCAGCCTCACTATCTCGGGATGAATGCCGTGCACGCCGAGATCGAAAGTGGCCTGCTCGCCAATCTCGCGGATCTGGACATCCATCTCCTTTTCAACCTTCTTGACGATATCCTCGATACGCGCGGGATGAATGCGGCCATCGCTGATCAGTCTTTCGAGCGACCTCTTGGCCACCTCGCGGCGCAGCGGGTTGTATGCGGACAAAATGACCGTTTCCGGCGTGTCGTCGATGATCAGATCAACACCCGTGGCCGCTTCGATGGCCCGGATGTTGCGGCCTTCGCGACCGATAATGCGCCCCTTCATGTCTTCGCTGGGCAGCTCCACGGAGCTGACCGTATGTTCGGAGACATAATCGCCAGCGTAACGCTGGACCGCGCTAGCAATGATCATCTGCGCCTTGCGGTGCGCGGTCTCCTGCGCTTCGACCTCGATCACCCGCACCATCTTGGCCGCCTCATGGCGTGCCTTGCTCTCAATTTCCTGCATGAGGCGGGCGCGGGCCTCTTCACCGGTCAAACCTGAAATTTCCTCCAGGCGGGTCTGCTGGGCGGCGATCAATTCCTGCAACCCCTCCTCCTTCTCCTCGACGGCGCGCTCCTGCTTGGCAACCTTCTTCTCCAGGCTGACCAGCTCGCTTTCCTTCAGAGCCAGAGATTCCACCTTCTTTTCCAGACGCTCTTCCTTGGCCTGCAACCTGGCCTCGTTCTTTTTCAGCTCGCGCTCTCGGTCCTTAGCATCCTGTTCGACTTCCTTCTTCAGGGCGAAAACCTCGTCCTGAGCCTGGAGCAAAACCTCTTTCTTGTGCGCCTGCGCATCCTTCTTGGCTTCATCCAGAATCCGCTCGGACAATTTGCGCGCGTCGTCATTCTCTTGATCGGTGATGTATTTCTTGAACAAAAAACCCGCAACCGCACCAATTCCGGTGCAAATAAAAGCGGTGATTATGATTTGGCTGGTCATGGAAACTCCTTGGCACAATATATTTAAGATGGCTGCGCAACGACCATGATATGTCGTCCCTGTCCTTAAATCGGACCGACGAGACAACAGCGCGAGCGCTTAATTACGATCGGCAAGGAGGGTATGAGAGACTGGCTTTTGGAAGGGGCGAACCAGTTAAAAGCCCCGGAAGGCAGTGTTGGGAATCATTTTGAACCTCTTAAGTTAAGAGGGGGTTGGCTACAGTCCATCAGGCTTCTCCGGTTGTCCGAAGCGTGCACACAAGACCGTTGTAAGCTACCCTTAGTACGCTTTATTGGCTCAAAAACGCATCACCAATCACTGACCCTCCAGGGTACTTGTTCACTATTCTTCAGGACTATCTATCTTCGTAAGAAGCTGTTGCAACGTGCCTTCCAGTTGCGACATCTTCCCTTGATCATGTAAATAATCGTCGGCCAGACTCAACGCCAGGTATGTCAAAAGCCGCTCCTTGCTCATGTGACTGACCCGCCCTTCGAGATCCTTGTAGCGCTGATGAACCAGGTCAACAGCTTTGTGAATCCGCTCGGGCGAGACATCGGCCGCGAAGGAAAGATCGAGGCCGAGCACTGTCAAATTGTATCCTGGCATTAGTTAGTTTCTATCAACCTCTTGCAGGCTGTTCAAGATATTTTCCACCCTGGACAGAACGGCTTCCTTGGTCTGGCGTTCCTGCTCAAGAGACTCCTTTAATTGCATATTCTCTAGTTTCAATGCTTCCTGGCGCTCCAGCAGGAGCGTTATTTTTTCTGTCAGCTGATTAAGAATATCCATAAGTTATCCTAGGATTGAGGTGATTTTTTCTTGCGATCCAAATTCGACTGTCTGGCCCTGGCCACGCACAGGGCACCATCAGGAACATTTCTAGTAACCACTGAACCGGCGGCGACAAGAGCGCCCGCACCCACGACCACGGGAGCGACCAGTGCCGTGTTGCTGCCGATAAAGGCGTTCTCATGAATTTCCGTGCGGTGCTTCCTGGCCCCGTCATAATTGCAGGTGATGGTTCCTGCGCCGATATTCACTCCGGGACCAATGTCGCTATCGCCCAGATAGGAAAGATGGCCCGCCTTGGCACCGGCATGCAGCACGGATTTCTTGACCTCGACGAAGTTGCCCACGCGCGCATCTTCCCCGATATCGGACCCGGGTCGTATCCGTCCGTACGGACCTACGCTGGCTCCGGCCCGGATGTGAGAACCTTCAATATGAGAAAAGGATTTCACTTGGCAAGGACCAAGAACAGAATCCTTGATCCAGCAATGCGAAGAGATGGACGCCCCGCGCTCAATTCGCGAGCATCCGTATATTTCGCACGGTCCCATTATTTCAGCGCCGGGAGCGACGGCAACGTCGGGCCCGATGTATATCGACTCGCTGTTGCGCAGGATGACACCGGAATCCAGCAAATTGTCCACGATCTGCAAGCGCAGCGATTCTTCAAACCGAACCAACTCTCGCGGCGAATTGATGCCCCGCAACAGCTCCGAGCCGGCAAAAGGCAATCCAACCACAGGCAATCCCTCGGCAGCGCAGATGGCGATCATCTGTGTGAGATAATATTCCTGCTGGGCGTTATTGCGGTCCATCTTCTCGAATAGCGGCCCGCAGCGCGTCACATCGAACACATACACCCCGGAATTGACCTCGCAGACCTCACCGCCATGGTCAGCTGCAACGAAATCCTTTTCTTCCACGACCCGCTCTACGCAGTTGTCTGCGTTGCGGATGACCCGTCCGTAGCCAAAAGGATTCTCAAGATGCAACGTCAGCATGCCCATGCCCGCGTTTTGGGCCGCGCATAAATCGACTAAATTAGAAATGGCTTCTGTTGGTACATGCGGAGTATCACCGTTCAGCACGCAAAGATGGGAAATCCCACTCGCGGCAACATGCGGCCAGGCGAGCATCACGGCATGACCTGTGCCAAGCTGCTCGTCCTGAAGGACAAACTGCCCCTGCTGACCCAAAAAGCAGTCTTGCACCTTTTCAGCCTGAAAGCCGATCACGGTCCAGACCTGGGTTGGCGGGACATGCGTCAGCGCGTCGTAAACATAGCCAAGCAGGGGCTTTCCCAAAACCTGATGCAAAACTTTCGGTGAATCAGAGTGCATGCGCGTGCCTTTTCCGGCTGCCAAGATAACATATCCTAATTCTGGCTTCATGATTATCCTCAAAAAAGATGATTTCAGCTCCTTCCCGCACAATAAGGCTCACCCAATTTTCCAGCCTGTCGGCCAAGGAGACGGCTCATTAAAACAATGCGAGTGCCAATTTCTTCGACCACGCAAAAATCTTAATATTTGATATCGAGATATTATATTATTCTCAAGATTCAATGCTCAAAAAAAAAGCAGGCTCCGGGGAGCCTGCTTTTCATAATAACTGAATCTGCGGTCATTACATGCGGCAAGTGCCTTCACTTACAGCATTCTGTCGGCATTTCATGCGATGAAGTGCTCTGGCCAATGCAGCCTGCACGGCTGCGTGATCCAATTTCTCCTGTTGCTGTTTGGTGCGCTGCTCGGCTCTGTCCTGAGCTCTGCGAGCTCTTTCCAGATCGATGTCTTCAGCTCTTTCCGCTACTTCGGCAAGAACCGTCACCTTTGCAGGGGAGACTTCAGCAAAACCGCCGGCAACAAAAACAAAGTATTTCTTGCCGTTGAGTTTGTAGTAAAGGCTCCCGATACCAAGTGCAGAGAGAAACGGGATATGATTGGGCAGGACACCGAATTCGCCATTGATGCCGGGAGCGCCGACATAATCGACCTCTTCCTTGAGCACCATCTTGTCTGGTGTCACTATTTCAAGCGTAATTGTTTTAGCCATATCAATACCCCAGAGCAAGAATTACTGTTTCTTGGCGTTTTCCAATGCCTCTTCAAGTCCGCCTACCATGTAGAAGCAGGACTCCGGAACGGAATCGTGCTTGCCTTCAATGATTTCCTTGAAGCTCTTGATGGTCTCTTCGAGCTTCACATAGCGGCCTTCCTTGCCGGTAAACTGGGCTGCAACGAAGAAAGGCTGGGACAGGAATCGCTGAATCTTGCGTGCTCTGGAAACGGACAGCTTATCTTCATCAGACAGTTCGTCCATACCCAGAATCGCGATGATATCCTGCAGATCCTTGTACTTCTGAAGCAGACGCTGCACAGCACGGGCAGTCATGTAGTGGTCCATGCCGATGACGTTGGGATCCAGAATGCGCGAAGTGGAGTCAAGAGGATCCACTGCAGGGTAAATACCAAGCTCTGCGATCTGACGGGAAAGAACGATGGTTCCGTCAAGATGCGAGAAGGTTGTTGCAGGAGCGGGGTCGGTCAAGTCATCGGCAGGGACGTAAACGGCCTGAACCGAGGTGATGGAACCCGTTTTGGTGGAAGTAATACGTTCCTGCAGCTCACCAAGGTCGGTACCCAGCGTCGGCTGGTAACCAACCGCGGAAGGCATGCGGCCAAGAAGCGCGGAGACTTCCGAGCCGGCCTGGGTGAAACGGAAGATGTTGTCTACGAAGAGCAGCACGTCCTGGTTTTCTTCGTCACGGAAGTATTCCGCGGCAGCCAGAGCGGTCAGCGCAACGCGGGAACGGGCTCCCGGAGGTTCGTTCATCTGACCGTAGACGAGGCAGGCTTTATCCAGAACCCCGGCTTCGATCATTTCATGATAAAGGTCGTTACCTTCACGTGTGCGCTCGCCAACACCCGCGAACACGGAAATACCACCGTGGTTCTTGGCGATGTTGTTGATCATTTCCATGAGAATAACGGTCTTGCCAACGCCCGCACCACCGAACATGCCCATCTTTCCGCCCTTGGGGAAAGGTACGAGCAGGTCGATAACCTTGACGCCGGTCTCCAGCACTTCAATCTTGGTCGACTGTTCGGTGAATCCGGGAGCAGGGCGATGGATGGGGTACATCTTCTCGGAGGAGATGGGACCCTTTTCATCCACGGGGCGGCCTACGACGTTCAGAATTCGTCCCAGGGAAGCCTTGCCGACGGGTACCTGGATAGGCTTGCCCGTGTCCTTGCCGATCTGGCCGCGAACCAAGCCGTCAGTGTTGTCCATGGCGATGCAGCGGACAACGCTGTTGCCAAGATGCTGCGCGACTTCAACAACCAGGTTGTCTTCTTCGGCATCAATGGTCGGGTTCGTAATGAGAACAGCGTTCAAAATACTTGGAAGGTTGCCTTCGGCAAACTCCAAGTCAACAACAGGTCCAATGACCTGCACTATTTTACCGGTATTAACAGCACTCATGCGTTATGCCCCCTTATCCTTTCAGTGCCTCGGCACCGCCTACGATGTCCATTAATTGGGTGGTGATACTTGACTGGCGCGCCTTGTTGTAGACTTTAGTCAGGCTGCCGACCATTTCGTCGCAGTTCTTTGTCGCGTTATCCATGGCCGACATGCGAGCTGCGTGCTCACTGGCCGACGTGTCGAGCAGGCCGCGGTACATCTGAACCTTCACATACCTGGGCAGCAGCTCGGCCAAAAGACCTTCCACTGACGGCTCGAAGATGTATTCGCTCGAAGCGCCGGCCGGGGCCTCCACTTCGGGCGTTTCGGCGGGGAGAATCTGCGACGATGTCGCTTCCTGCCTGGCGATGTTTACGAATTTTCCGTAAACAATGTGCACCTCGTCAAATTGCCCAGAGAGATATCCGTCAATGACGAGATTTCCTGTTTCGCTTGCCAACTGAAAATCAAAGTGTGTCATGTTTTCAGCGTAAGCGGTAGTAATCTCGAATTTCGTCTTGCGGATGAAGTCTCTGCCTTTCTTTCCAATGCAGATAAACTTGACCGTCTTGCCTTCTGCTTCCTTCTGCTTGGCCAGCCTGTTGGCGGCGTTGCACAAGTTCGCGTTGAAACTGCCGCACAACCCTTTGTCCGATGTCACCAGTACAATTCCGATGTTCTGAATGACCTCGCGCTTTTCAAGCAAGGGATGCGCGCTGGCGTCGGCGCGGGAAGCCAGATCGATAAGAATGTCATTGAACTTATCAGCATAGGGACGAAAGCGCTCGATGCGACCCTGAGCACCGCGCAGCTTTGCGGAAGCGACCATGTTCATCGCTTTCGTAATCTGCTTGGTCTTCTTTACACCGACGATTTTATTCTGAATGTCCCTGAGTGATGCCATTTAAGACTCCTTAAACGATCCTAGGCTTTAAAACCGGCTTTGAACTCATTGATCGCATCAGCCAGTTTCTTTTCGGTTTCACTGCCAAGATCCTTGGTCTGAACGATTTCAGCCAGGATGTCGGATTTCTGATTGCGCATGAACTCAACCAGTTCTTCACCGAAGCGGATGGCGTCAGTAACGGCTACGTCATCAAGGAATCCGCGGGTGCCTGCGTAAAGAACGGAAACCTGCTCTTCGACGACCATAGGCTTGTACTGGGGCTGCTTGAGCAGTTCGACCAGGCGCTCGCCTCGGGTCAGCTTGGTCTTGGTGGCCTTGTCCAGGTCGGAACCGAACTGCGCAAAAGCGGCCAGTTCGCGATACTGGGCAAGGTCGAGACGCAGCGTACCGGCAACCTTCTTCATGGCCTTGATCTGGGCCGCGCCGCCGACTCGGGATACGGACAGACCAACGTTGATGGCGGGACGGATGCCGGCCATGAACAGGTTGGGCTCAAGATAGACCTGGCCGTCGGTGATGGAGATAACGTTGGTCGGGATGTACGCGGACACGTCGCCGGCCTGGGTCTCGATGACCGGCAGGGCGGTCAGGGAACCGGCGCCCAGCTTGTCGTTGACCTTGCAGGAGCGCTCCAGCAGGCGGGAGTGGAGGTAGAAAACGTCGCCGGGGAAAGCTTCGCGTCCCGGAGGGCGGCGCAGCAACAGGGACATCTGGCGGTAGGCCACAGCCTGCTTGGACAGATCGTCATAAACAATCAGGGCGTGCTTGCCGTTGTCACGGTAGAACTCCGCCATGGTGCATCCGCAGTAGGCAGCGATGAACTGCAGCGGCGCCGGCTCGGAGGCGGTGGAGGAGATGACGGTCGTGTATTCCAGAGCGCCGTTCTGACGAAGGGCCTCAACAACCTGGGCAACGGTGGAACGCTTCTGGCCGATGGCGACGTAGAAACAATGGATGTCGCTGTTCTTCTGGGCGATGATGGCGTCGACGCCGACAGCGGTCTTGCCGACCTGACGGTCGCCAATGATGAGTTCGCGCTGTCCGCGGCCGATGGGCGTCATCGCGTCGATGGCCTTCAGACCGGTGTACATCGGCTCATGTACCGACTTACGGGCGATGATGCCGGGAGCCTTGATTTCAACGTTACGGAACAGATCCGTCTGGATCGGTCCGAGACCGTCGATGGGATTGCCCAAGGGGTCGATGACACGGCCCATGACCGCGTCGCCGACGGGAACCTGGAAAATCCGGCCCGTACGTTTGACGATGTCGCCTTCCTTGATGTGCTCGGTCTCACCGAGAAGGGCGACACCAACGGAATCTTCTTCAAGGTTAAGGACCATTCCCATGACGTTACCGGGGAACTCGAGGAGTTCCATGGCCATCGCGTTTTCGCAGCCGTAAACGCGGGCGATACCGTCACCTACCGACAGGACCACGCCAGTCTCGCTCATCTCGACCTTTTTCTCGTAATTCTTGATCTGGCCTTCGATGATCTGGCTAATTTCTTCTGCTTTGATCTGCATAGCCTCTACTCACCCCTTTTGATATTTTCTTTCAAAATTTGCAGCTGAGCGCGAATACTGGCGTCCAGGATCTTGTCCCCGATCTTGAGCATAAGCCCGCCAATAATCTCCTGATCCACTTCGTAATCAAGGACCACCGTCTGGCCCGACTCTTTTTGCAATTTATCGACAACGTTCTTCTGCACAACGTCGGAGAGCTTTACAGCCGTCACCAGCTTGCCGCGAAGAACACCCTGGGCTGAATCCAAAAGCGTACCATAAGATGCGTTGATCTCGGGGAGAAAAGACAATCTGTTCTTGTCCGCCAGAAGCAGACAAAAATTCCGGACCATGGCGCAAGGTGCGACCTTTTCCAGAATTTTATTGATTACCCCTCTCTTTTCTTCCACGCCAAAAATTGGGTTGCGGAAGATCTTCGTGAGCTCAGGCGCATTCTCCAGGAGTCCAGCCAGCCTTGCCAAGTCGGCACCGTATTGCGCCATCGAGCCCTTATCGGACTGCGCCTGCGCAACGGCGAACAACGCCTTGGCATACCGTCTTGCTACGATATTCCCAGTCAATTGAGCACCACCTTTTTAAGATATTCGTTGACCAAATCTTCGTGATCTTTCTTCTTGAGCTGCTTCTTGACAAGATCTTCAGCAGCAGCGGTAATCTTTTCGGCCAGTTCTTCGCGGATGGCGTCAATGGCCAACTTTGCTTCCTGGGCCGCCGAAACTTCAGCCTGGGCTCTGATCTGCGCAGCCTGGACCTCCGCCTTGTCGACAATCGCCTGACGCATGGCTTCGCCCTGAGCCTTCGCGTCTTCCAGAATCTTGGCTTTTTCGGCCTCAAGATTGGCGATACTCGCTTCAACTTCGAGCAGACGCTTCTCGGCATCTTCCTTGCGCTCGTCGAGATCGGCAAGGTCCGTCTCGATCTGCTTGCTGCGCCCGGACAACATGTCCGCGATGCGCTTGCCCGCGAACTTATAGACCAAGAACGCGACAATGCCGAAATTGATTACGCGAAAGAGAAGGTCGAGCAGCTTGTTGTGCCCTCCACCCTCTCCGTCGCTGGCGAAAGCTATCGCCGCGCAGAGAACCAGTGCTGCCGTCACCAATCCGACAGTCTTGAACTTTTTCAAAATTCCGCCCTCCTTATATGAAAAAGTAAATCTATGACACACAAGAAAAATCCCCGGTCCGTTATGCCTTGCTCAGCACCTTGTCGGCGACATTCTTGGCATAGGTGGAGACTTCTCCGCGCAGAGCCTTGAGGGCTGTCTGCTTCTGACCGTCGATCTCCTTTCGGGCGGCGGCGACCTTTTCGGCGGCCTCGGCACCGGCTTCGGCCAAAACGGAAGACTCGACCGCGACACCTTCGGCCTTCAAGGTCACACGCAACTGCTGAGCCTCGACCCGGGCTCCACTCAATGCGACCTTGTAGCTCTCAAGTTTGGCTTCCGCCTTGGCAGCGAAATCCTCGATGGTTCCCAGCTTTTGGCTCATGACCTCGGCCCGTTTCTTGATGATCCCCCGGATGGGACGGTACAGGATCAAATTCAAGACCGTCAGGATGACCATAAAGTTCACGAGCTGAACAAAAAAAGTGTAATCTAGATCAATCATGCCGCCCCCTAAATAGGTTGTGAATTTTTGTTCAAAGTCACAGGGCCTCTATCTGATTCCCATTTTCGTGTCAAAATCTTTTTGGACAAAGCATCATCAAAATGATTGGCATGGCATGGGTTTTCGTAGTTTGTTCGGAATTTCACGTGTCTAGCTCGCGCTTTTCTGTTCGAAGAAAAATGGGCGGCCGCGCACGCCGCAACCACGCCTTCTTACGCATGCGCAACCGAATAAAATTCAGACCCGCGAAAACCGCGAATAAAAAGAATCAACCTTTCTTGAAAACGAAACGGCGCATGGCCACGTTCAGGACGAGCCCGATCATGCAAAAATTGACCACGGACGCGCTGCCGCCATAGCTGATGAAGGGCAACGGAATCCCGACGACAGGCATTATGCCGAGCACCATGCCGATATTGATGAGAATTTGCCAAAAGAAATAAAAGAAGACCCCCGCAGCGAGGTAGCTTCCGAAGTCATCCTTTGCTTCCATGGTCACAATGTAAATCTGGTAGAGAAATGCGCAGAAAGTGATGAGCAGGATCATGGCCCCGAAGAACCCCCACTCTTCGCCGAACACGGCGAAGGCAAAATCCGTATGCTTTTCCGGCAGGAACCGCAGCTGACTCTGGGTGCCTTCCAGGAAGCCCTTGCCCCAGAAGCCCCCCGAACCGATTGCGATCTGGGACTGAATGATATGGTACCCGGCCCCTAGCGGATCGTTTCCCGGGTCAAGAAAAGTCATAATGCGCTGCTTTTGGTAGTCGTGCAGAAAAAACCAGCCGAATGGGACCATGACCGGCAACACGATGACCAAAACCCTGAACACGGAACCGGTGACGCCTTTGAAGAGAACCATGCCCCCCAAAATGAGCAGGATGTTCAAAGCCGAACCAAGATCCGGCTGCTTGACGACCAGAGCCGCCGGCACCAGGCCGACAAGAAGCGCCTTGCCCAGGTTGAGCCAGCCCAGTTTTCCCTCCATGCGGGCCATCAGTCTGGCGCCAAGAATCAGAACCGCAATTTTAGTCAATTCCGTAGGCTGGAGATTGAAAAAACCGAGATCAAGCCATCTTTTGGCTCCGTAAATGGTTTTGCCGGCGACGCTGACCCCGAGCAGAAGAATCAGGCAGAGGATGAAAAAAGGCCACGAAATGGACTTCAAATGACGGTAATCAACCAGCACCAGCGCCGTCATGACGCACAGCCCGACTCCGCCCCAAAGCAATTGCTTGTTGAAGTACGTGTCGATTTCCAGACCGGAAGCAAGGCGCAGAGTGCTGGCCGAATACAGATTCATGACCCCGACGCAAAAAAGGATCGCGGTCAGGCTCAAAAGGCCCCAGTTGATATGAAATATGAGTCGTCTATCGAACATTTCTTTTCCTGGTCACTCTTCCGATTGAACGCCCAAGAGAGCGTCGAGCACCGCACCGGCCACGGGGCCCGCATCCGAACCGCCATGACCGCCGTGCTCGACCATGGACACGACAACGAAACGCTTCCCGTCCTTTTCCCCGAAGCTGGCCATCCAGGCGTGATCCCTGTATTTATAGGGGATTTCATTTGTCTTTTTCTTTTCGTACTTGTCCAGCAGCTTGACGACCTGGGCCGTGCCGGTCTTGCCTCCGATCCTGAGTCCGGGACGGCGAAGAACCCGGGCAGTGCCCCGCTCCTCCTCCACCGTGGCCACCATGGCGTCGAGAATCAGCTTCCTGGTCGCGGGACGCATGGGCAGTTCGCCCACCACGTCGGGCTTCTCGGATAAAAGCAGGGTCGGCCGCAGGATCTTCCCGTCATTGACCAGGGCCGCGACAAACCTGGCCACCTGCAAAGGCGTAGTCAGTGTGTATCCCTGACCGATGGCGTAGTTCAAGGTCTCTCCGCCCTGCCATTTTTCTCCAAAGCGGTTCAATTTCCATTCCGGCGTAGGCATGTTTCCGGCCCGCTCGTGGGGCAGCTCCACGCCGGTCTTGACTCCGAATCCGCAGCGGATTGCAAAGTCGCTGATCGCTTCCACGCCAAGCTGTTCCCCAAGCTGATAATAATAGACGTCGCACGATTCGCGCAGGGACTTTTTGAAATCGGTCGTCCCGTGCCCACCTTTATTCCAACAGCGAAAAACTCGCTTGCCGAGCTTGTAACTGCCGGAACAAAACACGGTCGAGGAAGGCTTGACGGTGCCGCTCTCAAGCCCAAGCCCCCCTATCGCGAGCTTGAAGATGGATCCGGGAGGATACGTGCTTTGCACTGGCCGGTTCTGCAGAGGATGCAGAGGATCTTCGAGCAACTCCTTCCACTTCGCATGACTGATGCCGACAACAAACTCATTGGGATCATAGCTGGGCAGACTGACCAGGGCCAGCACCTCCCCCGTGTCGGCATCCAGGGCCACGACCGAGCCTGCACGGTCGCCCAGGGCCTTGGTCGCGGTCTCCTGCAAGGGCAGGGAGATGCTCAAATTCAAATCTTCGCCCATAACCGGCGAAGATACAATCCGCGAGGACAGCACCCGCCCGGATGCATCGACCTCAAACTCCTGAAGACCCTTGGTTCCGCGCAACCTGCGCTCAAGCATCAGCTCAACGCCCTGCTTGCCGACGTTGTCGCCCAGCTGCAGGTCCGGGTCATTGATGAGTTCCTCTTCATTGGCCCTGGCCACATAACCCAGGACATGCGCCAGCGTTTCACCGTAAGCGTAGGAACGCTTGGGGCGCACGGCGATGACAAGCCCGGGCCAGTCCTGCCGGTGAGCCTCGACCAGGGCCACAAGCTCAAACGGGATATTGGGCACGATGACCTGCTCGTCAAAATGTTTGACCCGCTTGCGACCGATCTCAAAGGCTTTTTGCAGTTCATCCCGAGGCTGGCCGGTCCAACGGCTGATCTGGTCCAGCGTCTTGGGAATGTCCGGGCAGTCCTCGCGCACCAGCGCCAGGGCGTAGGCTGGATTGTTTTCCGCCAGCAACTGCCCGGTGCGATCCCGGATGATGCCTCGTGGAGAAAACATGGTGCTCTGCCTGGTTCTGTTTTCCTGGGCGCGACCCTGATAAAAATCACTTTTGTAGATTTGCAGATACCACAGGCGGATACTGAAGATGCAAAAAAGAACCACCAGAAACACAAGCAACAGCGGTGGGCCGGAAAATATCTGAGGCCGCTCGGGGGTGTTAAATGCGCCCATTTCTGCCCCCCCGCCGATAAATGAACAGGGCTCCGCTCCAAAAAAGCATGTACGCAGCCCACTGCCTGGCAATCCAGGACCAGGGCGAATACGTCCGGGGCGGCAGTTCCTGGAAACTGATTGCCCCGCTCAGCACCACCCATGACCAGCACGCCAGCAGCAGCGAGAACAGAATAATGAAAAGAGGGTTTTCCGGCTCGAGCAGCCATTTCGAAAGCAGAAAAAATATCAGCATCCCGGCATAAAAAAGAATACTTACGCCAAAAACCAGATTGCCGCCGCCCTCCTGCACAAGCACCCACAGCACGCCCATCCAGAGCGCGGTCAACCACTGCCCGGACTGCAGGCAGATAAGCACTCCGGGAGAGAGGAAGTCGAGCCCACCGGACAGTTCCTGCGCCCACAGGGCGATGATCAGAAAGTCTGTCCACCAGATGACCGCAGGAATTTGACCTTTTCGCGAAGTGGAGGGATGCGCGGCGGAAAGTCTCACGGCTTCTTGCGCACAGGGTGCCGTGTTACAGTGGCTGGCTCTGGCGCGGAAGGAGGTGCTGCCGACGGACCCGCCGCAGGCGCGGTCTCGGCCGCTGGCTGAGCTGCAGGAGTTTTATCGGGAGCCTTGGGAGCCTCGGGAGAGGACGCGTTGGTCACGGCCGGAGACATGACGGGCTGACCGGCGTCGAACCCGTCCGTACGGCTCAGGACCAGGAGTTCCTCGTAATAACGCAGGGCGAGAAGGGGTTCGGCATAAACCCGCTGAAAAAGGGAAACGTCCGCCGGAGTCACTTCCACCACTCTGGCCACGGGTATGCCCTTGGGAAAAACGCCGCCCAGGCCGGAGCTGAGCAATATCTCGCCAGGGCTGACCGGATCGTTGCGGGGAATGAACTTGACCTCAAGGAAAGCTCCGGCGCCTTGGCCCTGAACGATGGCCGGCACGCGGCCCTCGCTGGTCATGACGGGAATTCGGCTGGAGGGATCCGACAAGAGCACCACGGAAGAAAAATGAAGACCCGGCTTGGCGATTCTTCCGACCACGCCCTTGGGCGAGATGACCGGATCATTGAGCCTTACGCCGTGGCTCAGGCCCACATCGACAAGTATGGTTTCCAGAATCGCGTTGGGACCGAGCTTCTGGCCGATGACCCGCCCCCCGCGCATCTCCCAGGGGGGTTCGGGGCTGAAGCGCAAGAGGGACGTCAGGCGATCGGCGGATTTTGCCTTTTCGGATATGCGGCCCAGCTCCTGCTCAAGCTCCCGCACCCGCAAGACCAGGTCCTCGTTCTCCTGGCGCACGCCGACCAGATAGACGTAGCGCGACCAGAATTCGTCGACATTGTTCTGCAGCCATCTGCCCGGGGCCAGGACCCACCCGGTCAGCTCCATCCCGGTCAAGGCGGCCAGGCGATCGAGATACCCCGTCTTCCAGTTCCATGTGTACATGGAAAAATAGAGGAACAGCGGAAGAAAAAAAAAGAGGACCAGGCGTTTGAAGCGAGGGGACATCACTCTACTCGATGGTTACCTCGCGCAGGACATCCAGATTGTCCAAGACCTTGCCCGACCCCAGCGCCACCGTGGAGAGAGGATCGTCGACCACGGTGATGGGCAGGGAGGTCTCCTCGCGCAGCAGGCTGTCGAGGCCCTTCAAGAGCGCTCCGCCACCGGTCAGCACGATGCCCCTGTCGACAATGTCCGCCGCCAGTTCCGGCGGAGTCTGCTCCAGGGCGATGCGTACGGCCTGAACGATGGAATCGACGGGCTCGGAGATGGCCTTGCGGACCTCTTCCGAGGTGATGGTAATGTTCTGGGGAATGCCTGAAACCAGGTCGCGCCCCTTGACGTCCATGACCAATTCCGGATCCATGGGGTAGGCGGAGCCGATGGTCGTCTTGATGTCCTCGGCCGAACTCTCGCCGATGAGCATGTTGTATTTGCGTTTGACGTGCTGAAGAATCGCCTCGTCCATCTTGTCGCCGCCGATACGCACGGATTTGGAATAGACGATGCCGGCCAGGGAGATGACCGCCACTTCCGTGGTGCCGCCACCGATATCGACGACCATGTTCGAGGTCGGCTCGGTGATGGGCAGATCCGCGCCGATGGCCGCGGCCATCGGCTCCTCGATCAGAAAAACCTCGCGCGCTCCGGCGCTTTGGGCGGATTCCCGCACGGCACGCTTTTCGACCTGGGTGATGCCGGTGGGCACGCAGATGACGATGCGGGGCCGGACCAGCCTGCGGCTGTTGTGCACCTTGGAAATGAAATGGCGCAGCATGGCTTCGGTCACTTCGAAATCGGCGATGACCCCGTCCTTCATGGGACGAATGGCCACGATGTTGCCGGGGGTGCGGCCGAGCATCCGCTTGGCTTCGCTGCCCACAGCCAAAACCTTGTTGTTGCCCCGATTGTCGCGCTTGACGGCGACCACGGACGGTTCCCGCAGAACGATCCCCTTGCCCTTGACGTAGACGCAGGTGTTTGCGGTGCCGAGATCGATGGCCAGATCGTTCGAAAAGAAACCCAAAATCTTATCCAAAATCCTGGACATATATTTCCTCTTTTATCATGTTCAGCGCGGTAGGCTGGAAAAGCGTCGCCCGCTCCGGAGCACGGACCACTGCGGGACACTGATGGAACGGGTCCTAAAAAGATGTGTAATGAGCCTCGCTGCCTATCCGAATTTCAACGCGCAGGCAACCCGCACCGCAGCCAGGCACAAACCTCAATCATACCAACGATGTCTCACAACAGATTCTACCGACTGTCACTCTACTTCAAGCAGCGCTTTGGCCAACGGGTCCGTAAAATTCCGCTGGACGCCGGCAGCTCATGCCCAAACCGGGACGGCACCCTGTCCCGCAGCGGCTGTGCGTTCTGCAATCAGAAGGGGACCGGAACCGGCCTGGCCGAGGCCGGCATGTCCTTGCGTCATCAATATTTCGCGTATCGGGAGTTATCCCGGGACCGCGACACGGACACGCGCTTTCTGGGATATCTCCAGTCTTTCTCCAACACCCACGGGCCTGCGGAACGGTTGCGGGCGCTGCTGCAGGAACTGGCTGGGCTGCCGGACCTCGTCGGCCTGGCCATCGGCACCCGGCCGGACTGCCTTGACGAGGAAAAACTGGATATCCTGCGCAGTGCGCCTTTCGAAGAACTCTGGCTGGACCTGGGCCTGCAGTCCGCGCAAGACAGCACCCTGCACCGCATCAACCGCGGACATGACGCAGCGTGCTTCGCCACGTGGGCCCAAAAAGCCGCGGAACGGGGAATCAAGGTTTGCGCCCATGTCATCACCGGCTTGCCGGGGGAGAATTTGGCGGACTTCGAACAAACCATTCTCTTTGTCAACAGCCTGCCGGTGTCCGGCATAAAAATACATAATCTGTATATCTGCCGGGACACGCCCCTGGAATCCGCCTGGCGCGCCGGGTCGATCGCACTGCTCTCGCAGGAGGAATCCCAGACCTGGCTTGTGCGGGGAATTGCCCTGCTGCGGCAGGATATCGTGATTCACCGCATAAACAGCGACCCCGAACAGGACGAACTGCTCGCCCCTTTGTGGGCCATGAAAAAAACCGCCTACTTAAACGCGGTCAAACAGCACCTGCATGACACGGATACATGGCAAGGCAAGGCCCTGGGGCAAAAACGCCCGGAGTGGATGAACCCTCAAAAGGAAAAAACATGAACGCTTTTTCGGAGACGTTTGCAAACCGGTGGTTCTCGGTCACCTTTGTGTGGACGGACGGGCTTTTGACCCGGACAGACCTGAGCGCGGAACCTAAGGCCGCCACCGCGCCACTATCGCCCTACGGAGCCGCATTGGAACGGATCGTGACGCAGTACGCGAGCCTTCATGCCGACGAATGGCCGGAGATGCCTCTGGACAGACGCAGTCTGACCACCTTCTCCTTGAAGGTTCTGGACACGCTGCGCATGCACACACCCAGAGGCGCCTTCACTACGTATGGGCGGCTGGCCGATCGCTGTGGCTCGCCCCGGGCGGCTCGCGCCGTTGGCGGGGTCATGGCCAGAAACCCCTGGCCCCTGCTTGTTCCCTGTCACCGGGTACTGGCCGGCAACCTGGGGCTTGGCGGATTCGGGCCTGGAATTGAATTGAAACGAACCCTGCTCACTCTGGAAAAGGCTCCTCTTCCGGCGTGAACGCCGGGTGGCGCAGCTCCTCGTCGACCAGATCGGCATCTTCGGCGTAGAGCCGGACCAGGTTGCGCAGATGGGCAAAACTTGCCTCGTCCATACGAATGAAATCGATGGCGCCGTCCTGCCCGGCGCGGATGATCCGCCCGTGCATATGCATGCGCAGCCCCGATTCAAGCTCCAGCGTGACCTCGCACTCTTTGCCGGGAAGAATCCACTCCTCCGTGGAACACGCGAGCCCTTTCAAGCTCAAATCATGAACCTTGCCCCGGACCCTTTTGCCCTCAAAGGCGATTGTCAGCGGAAATTCAAGGCTGACCCGGCTTCGTTTGCGTCGCTCTTCTGACATGCTCCCTCCCGCCCATGCATGAACCATCTCTTGAAATTCGGATATATCGACCGCGAATGCGGCAGTGCCGGCCTGGTCATCACAGGCAAGACATTCTCACTGTTACGCGAATCCGGACTCTTCGTCGACACCCAACCGGGCGCCGTGCGCAACTTCCGCGCAGCGCCGACTGCGCGACCGGTCCCGGCCCCCGCACGGTCCGCTAAAAGAAAGCCCCGGAGCTTGGCCGGGGCTGACGTTTATTCCAGGAATATCTTTTTCTTGGGCCTAGGCGGTTCGGTCTTGGCCTCGGCCGGCTTCTTGCGACTGGGACGAGGGGCTTCCCTGGTCCGCGAGGCACTGTCGTCGGCCGGAGCCTCCGCAGACTTCGCCTTGGGTTCCCCGCGCGGCGGACGGGACGCAGGCGCAGGGGCTGCCGGGGCTTGCGCAACGCTTGGCGCCGGAGCGGAAGCCCCGGAGGGTGCGGCAGCCTCAGTCGCAACATCATTGCCGCCTTCGGGCTTTGCCCCTCCAGACTTGCGTGGACGGCGGCGACGACGCTTTTTCGGCGCGGCCGCAGGCTGTCCTTCTTCGGTCACATTCTCCTCGGGAGTGCCGGGCGCTACGGATTCTGCCGCCACGGCCTCATCCTTGGTCTCGGCCCGAGCGGGCGCAGCCTGCGGAGCGGGCTTCGGCGGCCGGGGGCTGCGGGGAGGCTGAATCTTTTCCGGGATGACCGCCGGCGCAGAGACCTGGGGCTCCACGACGACCTCGGGGGCTACCGCAGGGACTTCCGCAGGTTCAAGGGCGGCCGGCTGAACATCCGAGGCCTCCGGTGATATTTCAGGGCGGGCCTGCTCGCGCAAAGCTGCGTCAGCTCCGGCGGCCGGCTTTTTGCGGGACCGCTTGCGCCGACGCTTCTCGCCTTCGGGCCGTCCGTTCTCGGCCGGGACGGCCGCTGCGTCCGCAGGCTGCTCGGTCTGGATGTTCTCGGTCTGAGGCACTGGCCGGGGAGCGGGCATTCTGGGCGCTCTGGGCGCAGCAGGCTGCGCAGGCGCGGACTGGGGCCTGACAGGGCGGACCATGTCGACCAATTTCTCCGAAGGCTGCTCCAGCGGGGCATGAAAGGTACCCTGATAGAATTCGTCCACCAGCATGGCCAAAAGTGCGCGGGATTCGTCGTTGGCCGCAAGCTCGCCCACGGTGCGCATGAACCGCTGCATCCGCTCTTTTTGGATATTGTCGGCCTTGCGCAGGCGCGCCTCAAGCAAAAACACGGCCCGCTGGGAGATGAGCGTTTCAAGCTCCTCGTCGGCAGGCAGGGGCTGTTCGACCATGGGGATGGAGAATTTCTTGGCTATCTGCTCAAGCTCAATCTCTTCCATGCCCGAAACAAAGGATATCGCGACTCCGGCGGCTCCGGCCCTTCCGGTGCGTCCGGTGCGGTGCACGTAGGCCTCGTGATCCTGAGGCGGCTGATACTGGAAGACATGGGACAGCTCGTGGATGTCGATGCCGCGCGCGGCCACATCCGTGGCCACCAGGAACTTGAGTTTGTTCAGACGCAGCTTCTCAAGCACCTCTTCCCGCGCAGCCTGGGTCAGGTCGGCGCTGATCTCGCCCACATCGTAGCCGAAGCGACGCAGCACCGTGGACACAAAATGCACATCCGCCTTGGTGTTGCAGAAGATGATGGCCGAGGCCGGGTTCTCCTGCTCGATGATCTTGACCAGGATGCGGCTCTTCTGCATGGCCGGCACCTTGTAGACCACATGCAGCACGTCGCTGACGTGAACCTGGGACTGGCTTAAGGATACAAAGACCGGATCTTTCAGAAACTGCTGGGCCAGGCGCTTCACATGTCCGGGATAGGTCGCCGAGAACATGGCCGACTGCAGCCCGCGCGGCAAATAGCGCTGCAGCTGCTTCATGTCCGGATAAAAACCCATGGACAGCATGCGGTCGGCCTCGTCGAAGACCAGGATCTTCAGCCGGTCCAGGTTGAGATTCCCTTTGAGCAGGTGGTCCAGGATGCGCCCCGGCGTGCCGATGATGAGCTGCGCCCCGTCCTCAAGGCCCTGGATCTGGCCCTTGTAGCCCACGCCGCCGTAGATGGAGAGCGGTTTGATCCCGGCCTCCCGGCCCAGTTCCTCGGCATCGCGGGTGACCTGCACGGCCAGCTCGCGGGTGGGAACCAGGACCAGGGCCTGCGGCGCGCCAAGCCCTGTTTCAATGCGGTCCAGAATGGGCAGCAAAAAAGCCCCGGTCTTGCCGCTGCCGGTCTGCGACTGGACCATGACGTCCTGTCCGCCAAGCATGTACGGGATGGTTTGCACCTGCACCGGCATGAGCTCGGCCCAGTTCAAACGGGTCGCCGCGGCCTGCAGGGTTTGCGGCAGGTCGGCCATGGAAAATGCCTTGCCTTCGAAATTCTCGGTTTGGGAGCCCTCGCGCGGGGCGTCACCAAAATCAGTGGTGTCTGTCATAAGTGTCCTACACAGTTTCTGCGTGCATGCGATCCAGAATTCCAAGCACCATTTCGATGACGGAATTGCTGACCAGCATGCCCTTACGTGTCAGTTGAAGATGACCGGCGCGGAGGCGAACCAACCCGCTGGAGCGCAATTGCTCGACAGCCGGGTGGCGCCATGGAAATTCCGTTCCGGTCGTTGCCTTAAATTTTTCCAGGTCAAGCCCGGCGCCCGTGCGCAGGGTCAGCATGACCATTTCCTGCAGGCGCGTACGCGCCGTCAAAACCTCCGTCTCGTTTCGCTCTTTGCCCTCGGCCACAACCGCTGCATACTCGCCCAGAGCCGTGGGGTTCGACCACCTGCGGTCCTGGATGGTGGAAACCGCCGCCGGGCCGAGGCCCAGATACTCCAGGCCCGCCCAATAGCCCCGGTTGTGACGGCTCTCCCGACCCGGGCGGGCATAATTCGAAATTTCGTAATGAGCATATCCGCTCGACTCCAGAAATTCCGATCCGTCCATGTACATGAGGGCGCCGGTCTCCTCGTCCGGCAGGGTCAGCGCCCCTTCCTCGACCTTGCGCGTCAGGGCCGTACCGTCTTCCAGACTCAGCCCATAACAGGAGAGGTGCTCGGGCGACAACTCCACCGCCGCTGCCAGATCATTCATCCAGCGCTCATGAGTCTGACCGGGCAGCCCCCAGATCAGGTCCAGGCTCAAATTCGAGAATCCCGCCGCCCTCGCGGCCTGCACGGCAAGACGCGCCTGCCTGCTGTCGTGAGGACGCCCGAGCATGGCCAGCAGATCGTCTTGGAGGCTCTGCACACCGAGACTCAGCCGGTTCACTCCAAGGCCGCGCACGCTGTCCAGGAATCCGGGCCTAAGCACGGAATCCGGGTTGGCCTCCAGGGTGATTTCGGCATCTGCGCTCAGCGTAAAGCAGGTGCCAGCGGCCTCCAGCAAGGCCCCAATCTGACCGGGCTCCAAAAGCGACGGAGTCCCGCCTCCGAAATAAACCGACTCAACCGGGACCCGGCCCAGAACTTTCCCCCAATCCGCCAGCTCCCGCAAAACATGCTGCATATAAAGCGCCGCCGCTTCCCGGGAAAACGGACCGGAATGGAAGGCGCAGTAGCCGCATTTGCGCACGCAGAAAGGCACGTGAACGTAAAGCAGCATGAGCTAGGCGCGCCTGTCCAGCTCCGAGGAGTAGCGCTCGAACTCGCTGTAAAGGCAACCGCAGTACTGCTGCCGGTACATCCCCCATTCCTTTGACAGGGCAATGCCCTCGGACCACCCGGAACGAAAATCCTGGTAATGGAACTCCACTCCCGACCCCTCGGCCAGATCGTGACCCAAGGTCCTGATCTGTTCGTGCTTTTGGAACTTGCTGTAAAGGAGCGTGGAGGTGAAGGCGTCGAAGCCGCCGCGCCGGGCGATGGACAGGGCCCGCTCCAGCCGCAGGGAATAGCAGGGCAGACAGCGGTTCGGCTCGCGGTAGGTCACTGCCCTGAAATAGGCCTTGGGGTCGTACTCGTCATCCTTGAAGATGACCGGGATGCCGAGACGCTCGGCCATCTGGGCCACGCCTTCCCGGCGGCGCAGGTATTCCTGCAGGGGATGAATATTGGGATTGTAATATAAACCCGTCACACCCATCCCGGCCTCAAGCAAGGCCCGGACGGGTGTGATGGCGCACGGCCCACAGCAGATGTGAACCAAAATCTTCATGGAAGAACCTAGCAAAATGCGCAGTTGGGCGTTTCCGTAGGCATGACGAAGATCTTGCGACCGAATGTCTGCTCAAATTCCATGAGCTTTTCCCGCTTGCGGTTGACAAGATACTGCATGAGATCCGCGTCCGTCTTGTAGGTGAACGGCTCAAAGCTCTTGTCCTTGCGCAGTTCACGATAAATGTCTTTCAACGCCTGCATGGAGCGCCATTCCAGATTGCGGCGGGTGCCCGCGCCGGAGCAGTGCGGACACGGCTCCAGGCTTCCGGACAGGGCCGACGTGCCCAGACGCTGGCGAACAATCTCAAGCAGGCCGAACTTGGAGATGCGGCCGATATCCGTGCGCGCACGGTCGACTTTCAGGGCCTGGCGCAGCACCTTCTCCACTTCGCGGATGTGCTTGCCGTCCTTCATCTCGATGAAATCGACCACGATCTGGCCGCCGATGTCGCGCAGCATGAGCTGATTGGGGATTTCCTGCGCGGCCTCGATATTGGTGCGCAGAGCCATCTCCTTGAAATTCTTTTCGCCGCCGATCTTGCCGGAGTTGATGTCGATGGCCGTCAGGGCCTCGGTGTGGTCGATGACCAGTTGGCCGCCGCTGGGCAGATTGACGCTACGGCTGAAAATCTTCTGCAGCTGCGCCTCGATGCGAAAACGCTCATACAGAGTCCGCTCGGTTTCGGAGTGCACCTTGATGAATGTCTTGCGGCGGGGAAAAATAAGGGCGGCGAAATCAGTGATCTGCTTCGCGGTCTCGTCATCATCAACCCAGCATTCGGCGATGTCGGGAGTGAGGTAGTCGCGGATGGCCCGAAAGGCCAGATCCTTTTCCTCATAGATAAGGGCCGGGGATTCAGAGGAGATTCCCTTTTTGCGGATCTCTTTCCACAGGCGCTTCAGGAACTGCAAATCCCGCGACAGGCTGCTCTTGCTCTGGGACTCGCTGACCGTGCGCACGATGACGCCCAGGCCTTCGTCGAGCTTGAGCTCCTCGACGACCTCTTTCAAGCGGTCGCGCTCCTTTTCATCTTCGATCTTGCGGGAAATGCCGAGCTGTTCGCGGCCGGGGGTGAGTACGAAATAGCGGCCGGGGATGGACAGATACGTGGTCAGGAATGCACCCTTGGAGCCGGTCGGCTCCTTGACCACCTGCACCAGCACTTCCTGGCCGGGCTTTAAAACCTTCTGCAGGGGCGGGTACTTGCCCCGGCTGGGCACATCGCCCTGGTAATATTCAGGATGAACCTCGTCGACCTGCAAAAATCCGTTCTTTTCCGCCCCGTAATTGATGAAGGCGGCCTGCAGGGCCTGGTCCACGTTGTGGATCCTGGCCTTGTAGATGTTTCCCTTGGTCTTGCTCTGGTGGAGCATTTCAACATAATATTCGCACACCACGCCATCTTCCATGATGGCCACTTCCACCTGTTCGCCAGGCAGCACGCTGATGAACATCTTGCGCTTCTGCTTCTCGCCCATACGTATCCTCAAATGAAAAAAGTTTCCGGCAAAGCCGGGGAAAAATGAAAAAATTTGCGTATCAAAAAAACCGGAAAAAATTTGCAGACACGTTGCGTGTGGCGAAAGAGACTACACAGTGACCGGACTCTGCCGGACGCACAGCACGCCGAGTATCAAGGAGGTTCTCTACCCGCCCAGAGGAGCTATAGCAAGAAAAACCATCTTCAGGGCAAAGGGGATTGCTTGACATCCCATTATGCCATGGCTACTCCCGCCTACGCACTTTACAGGAGGCCACATGCTCGAACCGGGACAGCTGGTAATGCTGCTCAACGCAAACGACAAGCGATATTTTGTTACTGCCCAGGAAGGGCAGGTCATGCATACAAATGAAGGACTTCTGCACCTCGACGAAGTCCGCGCCGCAGGCTGGGGACAGCAGGTCATGACGCACAAGGGCTACCCCTTCACCGTCATGCGCCCCACCCTTTATGATCTGGTCAAGTCGGTAAAACGCCGCACGCAGATCATTTATCCCAAGGAAATCGGCTACATCGTCATGAAACTGGGCATCGGCCCCGGTTGCCGCATCGTCGAGGCCGGTTGCGGCTCCGGCGGCCTGACCACGGCCCTGGCCTGGCTGGTCGGCGACACAGGCAAGGTCTACACCTACGAACGCCGTGAGGAATTCTATACCCTTTGCCGCCAGAACCTGGAGCGCATCGGCCTTTCCCACCGCGTGGAGCAGTTCCATCACGACATCGCCGAGGGCTTCAACCCGCATGCCGCCGACGCCCTCTTTTTGGACGTGCGCGAACCCTGCGACTATATCCATCATATTCCAAGCGCGGTTGTGCCCGGCGCGCCCATAGGCTTTCTGCTGCCGACCACCAACCAGGTCCAGGACCTGCTCAAGGTGCTGCAGGACGGGCCCTTCAGGCAGATCGAAGTGGTGGAAATCTTCCTGCGCCACTACAAGCCCGTGCCCGAGCGCCTGCGGCCCGAAGACCGCATGGTCGCTCATACCGGATTTCTGGTCTTTGCCCGCACGTTTGCCCAGCTTGACAAGCCTGAAACCGAGGAACCGCAAGGGCCGTCGCAGGAAGACATGCCGCAGGAGCCTTTGACCGAAGACTGAGCAAACATCAATTCATCTTCTATTTCAAGGATTTGCAGGTACCCACTTGCAAATCCTTTTTTTATTCCTGTATAAGACTGTTTTTTCCACCTTTTGACCCCGACCCCACGGCCGGACATAGCCCCGCAAGGAGGAGTGCTGATGACCCGCAAGGATCGCACCGAAGGCATTTTCAGCCGCCGCGAAGTTCTGGATGCTACGGAACGCCAGAAATATTACCAGATCCAGCTCAAAGAGCTGCTCTCTTATGCCTATAGATATTCCGAGGACGTAAAAAAGCGCTTTGACCGCGCACAGTTTTCCGTGGAAAAATTCCGCGACCTCATCGACCTCAAGCACGTTCCGATCCTCAAGAAAAAGGAGCTCATCTTCCTGCAGTCCATGGGCCCGCGCCTGGGCGGCCTCTTGACCAAGGATCTGGGCGAACTGCGCCGCGTCTTCCTGTCGCCCGGTCCCATCTTCGATCCCGAAGACAGAGGGGACGACTACTGGGGCTGGACCGAGAGCTTTTACGCCGCAGGCTTCCGTTCCGGCGACCTGGTCCAGAACACCTTCAACTACCACATGACCCCGGCCGGCCTCATGTTCGAGGAGCCCCTGCGCCAGCTCAGCTGCGCCGTGGTGCCCACTGGTCCCGGCAACACCGGCAGCCAGCTCGACATCATGAAGAAGCTGCGCGTGACCGGCTACGTGGGCACGCCGAGCTACCTCATGCACCTGGCCCAGAAGGGCGAGGAGAAGGGCCTCAACCTGCGCAAGGACCTGTACCTGGAAGTGGCCTTTGTCACCGGCGAGAAATTCTCCGAGAAGCTGCGCTCCACGCTCGAAAAGAAGTTCGACCTCATCATGCGCCAGGGCTACGGCACGGCGGATGTGGGCTGCATCGGCTACGAATGCTTCCACAAGAACGGCCTGCACATCGCCAACCGCGCCTATGTGGAGATCTGCCATCCGGACACGGGCATCCCGCTGAAAGACGGCGAGGTGGGCGAAATCGTGGTCACGGCCTTCAACAAGACCTACCCGCTCATACGCCTGGCCACGGGCGACCTGTCCTACATCGACCGCGCGTCCTGCCCCTGCGGCCGCACCTCCCCGCGCCTGGGCACCATTGTCGGCCGCGTGGACACCACGGCCCGCATCAAGGGCATGTTCGTGTACCCGCACCAGGTCGAACAGGTCATCTCCGGCTTCGAAGAGATCAAGAGATGGCAGATCGAAGTCACCAACCCCGGCGGCATCGACGAGATGACGCTTTTGATCGAAACCTCGGGCTTCAAGCGCGAGGAGGAGCTGCTGCACATGTTCCGCGAAAAGATCAAGATCCGTCCGGCGCTCAAAATCCTCACCCCCGGCACCCTGCCCCCGCAGATCCGGTTCATCGAGGACAAGCGCAATTGGGATTGATGAGCCGCCTCATCCTCCCTTTGCTGCTGGCAATACTTGCCGGATGCGCAAAACCGGCGACGGTGACATCCCCATGGGTGTCCCCGCCGCCGGGATCCTTTCTTTCGGCCGCGGCCGAGCCCCTGTCCGACGCCGAAGTCGTGAAGCAGGCCAGCCGCGCCGATTTCATCCTTGTGGGCGAGAGCCACACAAACCCCTGCGACCACGCCGTCCAGACGCGCCTCATCGAAGCCATGGCACAAAGCGGACAGCGCTTCTCCATCGGCCTTGAGATGCTCCCGGTGACGAGCCAGTCCGTGCTGGACGGATTCAACGCGCGGCGCATCACTGCCGGCGACCTCGGCGAAGAAGTGGGCTGGGAAAAACTCTGGGGCTACTCCTACGCCCTGTACAAACCTGTTTTCGAGCTGGCTGAAAAATTCGACCTGCCCGTGATTGCCCTGAACATCCCGAGGCAAACGCTGGTCACATTCCGCGACAAGGGCAACATGGGCCTTGGCGAAGCCGACAGGAACGCCCTGCCGCGCCGGATCATTCCGGCCAGTCCGGCCCAAAAGGCGGCCCTTGCAATGCAGGTCGGACTGCACCAAAGCATGCGTACGCCCGCAGCCGCGCCCAAAGATACTCCTGCCGCGGACGCCAAGCCTCCCGGAACCATGCCCGGCAAGCCTCCCTCCATGGATGAAATGGCTGAAAAGTTCTATCTCGTGCAAGCCCTGTGGGATTCCATGATGGCCGAACAGGCCCTGGCCTGGAAAGAAAGACTGGCCCGGCCCATGCTGATCCTGGCCGGAAGCGGACACGTGGAACACGGCTGGGGCATCGAATACCGGCTGCGCACCCTGGACCCGAAAGCCGCCTGCCTCTCCGTCATGCCCGTCCGCGACGAGGCGGATTTCAAGGCGCAAACCGACGCGGCCCAGCGCCCCCTGCCTGCGGATCAGGTCTATTTCCACTGCGCCGCACAGCATAAAAGCCGCCTCGGCATGAACATCCTTTTCGAGGAAAAGGCCATGCGCGTGGAAAGCGTGGACCCCGGCTCCAAGGCCGACATTGCCGGTCTGATGGCGGGAGACATACTGCTCAAGGGCGGGGACAGGGATCTCAAGGAAGCCATGGACCTGCACTTCGCGGCCATGGCCGCTTCCCGTCAGAACAAACCGCTGGAACTCACCGTCCAGCGGGCCGACCAGACCATAAACCTGTCCATCCCCCTGGCCTCCCCTCAAGACTGATGCCCGAACTGCCCGAAGTCGAAACCATCGCCCGCGGCCTGCACACCCTGGTTCAGGGACGCCGCATCCGCGAAGTCCTCCATTTTACGCCAAGCGTTCTGCGGGCCGGGAACCCAGGCTCCCTGCCGGGCAGGACCATCACCTATGTCTCGCGCCGGGCCAAGCTCCTCCTGGTCCATCTGGACCAGGGCGAATGCCTGGCCTTCCACCTCAAAATGACAGGGCGGGTCTGGGTCGCAAGCCCGGGCCAGGACCTGCCCAAACACACGCATCTGGTCTGCGAGCTTGAAGGCAGGGACCGCTTGATCTTCGAAGACACGCGGCGTTTCGGATTCTTCGGAATATATGGGCCGCAAGATATTGAGGCCTGGAGCTTTTATCAAAACCTCGGCCCCGAACCGCTGCAGAGCACGGCCGAGGACCTGGCACTGCGCCTCGGTGCGCGCCGTGCAGGGGTGAAGAGCCTGCTTCTCAATCAGACAGTCCTGGCCGGAATCGGCAACATCTACGCCGACGAATCCCTCTTCGCGGCCCGTATCCATCCGGCCAGCCTGGCCGCGAACATACCTCTTGCAAAACGCGTCCAGCTCTGCTCGGAGCTGCAGCGCATCCTGCTCGAAGCCATCGCCGCTGGCGGCAGCACCATCAGCGACTACCGCAACGCCTATGGCAAAAGCGGCATCTTCCAGGACAGTTTCGAGGTCTACGGCAAGAAGGGCCAGCCCTGCCCCGCCTGCGGCAGGGCGCTGAAGGCAGAGCAGATCGCGGGAAGGACGTCGACGCATTGTCCGCGTTGCCAGAAATTGTATTAGTTTGAAACGTAATGGGCTGGCACGGACTGGCACAGACGGACAGGCGAGGTCTTTTCTTTAGAATTCAGGCTCCAGGATGGTGGCGCCGCAGAGGGGCTTTTCCTTTCCCTTTTTGAGTGACGCGCTGGAGCGTTTGGATTTTTTGAGCTCGGCTTCGCCATGCCCGTTGCCGTGCTTTTCCAGGACGGCCCGGTAGCGCTCGTTGCGGCTCAAATTCAAAGACAGAACCACATGCTCGCGCTCTTCCTTGAAACCCTTCTTGCCGAAAAACTTGAGCGCCGCCGTGTTGCTCGGGTCGGTGTCGGCAATGAGATAGCGCGCCCCGGCCTCGACCATGCGCTCCACCAGCTTGTCATAAAGTTTTTGCGCCACGCCGGTGGAATGAAAGGCCCTGTCCACCCCCAGCCAGACGATATAGCCGTAGGTCCAGGACGCCTTGCTGATGAGCGTGCCGATGATGAATCCGGCCAGGGCGTCGCCGACCTCGGCCACCAGGCTGAATTCCGGGTCCGTGTTGTAGTGGCCGACCACCTCCCATTCGTCCCAGGTGCGGTACAGAAAAGGATACAGGTCACAGGTGAAAAGCCGCTCGCCAAGGTGATAGACAGGGGCGAGGTCGTCCAATTCCATCTCGCGAACGGTGACTTCGGGGCGGGAGGTGCGTTCTGATGCCATGATGCCGGGGGTTGAGGATAACGTGACTTTTGATGGTTAAAACGCCCTTCATGCCGCTGTCAACGCGCTGCGGCATGAAAGACCACTCACCACGGACCACAAAAAAAAGCCGGGGCGGCATGAAGCGGCCCCGGAGCAACCAACCGTCGTGCTTTGTTTAGCGTTTATTGTCGGGCAGGGTCACGTTGAATTCCAGCACCTCGCAGTCGCCGTCCCGGTTCACGTCCACGCGGATGTTGTCGAGCTCCACATGCACGTATTTCTGGACCACGAGCAGAAGCTCCTGACGCAGCCGGGGCAGAAACTCATACCCGCCGTTTTGCGCCCGCTCGTGGGCCACGATGATCTGCAAGCGATTCTTGGCAACCTCGGCAGTGTTTTTCTTGGTACGAAAATAACTGAAGATTCCCATGTCAGCCTCCAAATATCCTGGAAAAAAAGCCCTTCTTGGCCGGATTGATGAACCTGTGGGGCAGGGTCTCGCCCAGAAGCCTGGAAACGGCATCCTCGTAGGCCTGACCCGCGTCGCTGACGTTGTCGAGAATGACCGGTTCCCCGGAATTGGAGGCGGCCAGCACGGACTTGGACTCCGGGATCACCCCCAGAAGCGGGATGGCCAGGATCTCCTCCACATCCGTCACGCTCAGCATCTCGCCCCGCGCGACCCGTTCGGGATCATAGCGGGTCAGGAGCAGATGCTCCCTGATGTTCCCGCCGTTCTTGGCCTTTCTGGTTTTGCTCTGGAGCAGCCCGAGCACCCGGTCGGAATCACGCACCGAAGACACCTCCGGGTTGGTCACAACCACGGCCTCGTCAGCGAAATGCATGGCCATGAGCGCCCCGTGCTCGATGCCGGCCGGGGAATCGCAAATGACGAAGTCGAACCGGGCGGAAAGCTCGTCCAGCACCTTCTCCACGCCTTCCATGCGCAGGGCGTCCTTGTCCTTGGTCTGGGACGCGGGGAGTATGAAAAGATTTTCGACCCGCTTGTCGCGGATCATGGCCTGATGCAGGGTCGCATCGCCCTGGATGACGTTGACGAAATCGTAGACCACCCGACGCTCGCACCCCATGATCAGGTCGAGGTTGCGCAGGCCCACGTCGAAATCAAGCACCGCGACCTGCATGCCCCTGCGGGCCAGGCCCGTGGCCAGGGAAGCGCTGGAAGTGGTCTTGCCGACCCCGCCCTTGCCCGAAGTAACAACAATAATTTTACCCACAGTCCCTCCTGGTCCTGTCAAAGTGATTCAATCAAAAGCTGGCGTCCGCTCAACCGGATCTGAGCCGAAACGCCATGCAGGTTTTCGGGCAGATCCTCGCTGACCCGGTACAGTCCGGCAACAGAGATCAGCTCCGCCCGCAATTCTTTGCAAAAGATCCGCGCCCCTTCGAAACCCATGACTCCGGCCAGGGCCCGCCCACGCAGCGGCGCGTAGATATGGATATTGCCGTCGGCGATGACCTCGGAGCCCTGCCCCACGGGGGCCAGCACCACAAGATCGCGGCCCTTGGCATAAATCTGCTGTCCGGATCGCACGGGCTTGTCCACAATCATGGCCGCGGCGTCGGAAAACGGAGCATTCGGTCCGCCACTCGAAACCCGGCTCGGAGCAGGCCTGCTCTCCGGAAAGACGCCCAAGTGAAGATTGGGGGCCAGACGCTCATGAAATTCGTTTCCGCCCTGGATGCCCACGGGCATCATGCCCTGCTCCCGCAGCATGCGCACCAGCCCGCTCAGGTCCAGCCCGTTGCGCATCTCGCCCAGTGCGGACAGGTCCACAATGACGGCCATGTTGCGAAAAAATTCGGGAGTCTGCCCCAGACGCTCCTCAACATCACCGCTCAGCTTGGCCAGATCGACCGTCAGCGGCCTGAACAGCGTGCAAGGAGCGACTTTACCTTTGATTTCAAAGGACGGCACATCAATGTCCTTAAGGAGTTAAGCGTTAAAATCCGGGAAATGCCCCGAGGATGAACGGCGGCTTTACCGTGGCCTGAACCTGAACACAAGTCCGCTCTGCCCTCCCGTGCTTGAGGCCGCCCCTTGACGAGCCCCACGGTCTTGCCCATGAAAATGCATTACGTCATCGCAAACCCGAGGTACTTCATGGATATCCGTCACGTCATCGAGCAGGAAATTCCTTACGACCGTTTTCTGGGCCTCCTGGTGGAAGAAATCCGCCCCGGCTATGCCCGGCTGCGCATGCCCTATCGCCCGGAATTCATTGGCGACCCGCGCCGCCCGGCGCTGCATGGCGGCCTCATCTCCATGCTCGTGGACACCTGTGGCGGCTCGGCCGTGTGGGCGGCCTGCTCGGTGCGGGACCGGGTGGCGACCATCGACATGCGCGTGGACTACCTGCGTCCGGCCGACCCGGCGGATCTCATCGCCATCGGCGAGGTCAAACTGCTGGGCAACAGGGTCGGCAACGCCACCGTGCAAATTTTTTCCGCGAATAATCCGGATGTGGTCATTGCCGAAGGCCGGGCCGTGTATAATATTCGAAAGGCAGGAGCAAAAGCTCCGGACAACGTGTGCATCCCGATCGGCAATCCATGACAGCCAGGAGGCTCCCATGAAAAAATCAATGCTTTTGTTTGTTTTGGCAGCGCTTGTCTGCATATGCGCAGCACCGGCCCTGGCCGGGACCATTGTCGAAGACTGGAACGCAGTGCAGCCTCCGGTGCCCGTGGAGCTCAAAGCCGTGACGGTCAGTCCGGAGAATACGGCCTTTCTTGTGCTCGACATCGAAGAACGGACCTGCAACATGCAGGCGCGGCCACGCTGCGTGGAGTCCGCGCCCCGCATCGGCGCCTTCCTGGCCAAAGCCAGGGCAGCGGGAATGCCCGTGGTGCACAGCCTGACCAGCAAGGGCACGCCTGACACCATCCTCCCCGAGGCCAAACCCTTGCCCGCGGAGCCCATTGTCCAGTCCTCCGTGGACAAGTTCTTCAACACCGAGCTTGCGGCGATCCTGAAAAAACTGAACGTGGAGAACGTCATCATTGTCGGCACCACTGCCGAAGGCGCGGTCCTGCATACCGCCACCGGCGCGTCCATGCGCGGCATGAACGTCATCGTGCCCGTGGACGGCATGTCTGCAGGCACCCTCTATGCCGAGCAGTACACGGCCTGGCATCTGCTGAACGCCCCCGGCACGCGAGCCCGGGCCAGTCTGACCAGGCTGGACATGATCGACATCACTTTGAAATAATCGGTCGGGGGGAGCCCCCGACCAGGAATGAACATATGCACCTTATGAACCCTGAACACATCCAGCTGCTCGACGCCCTGAGCCAGGGCGCGGTGATTTTGCGCGACGGCAGGATTGCCCACGCCAACCTCTGTTTTGCCACGATCTGCAACGCCGGCCGAGAGACTCTGCGAGAAAGATTTTTTTGCGACTTCGTCATCCCCAAGCACCGCGACCGGGTCGAGAAGTACCTGCTTGGAATTCCGGACGAACCGAGCTGCTCGCAAAAAACGGTCGAATTCACCCTGCAGGATGCAAACGGGGCCGAATCGTTTGTCGAAATGCAGGCCAAAAAAATCAGCTACCTGGGCCTGCCTGCGCTGCTCTGCTCCCTGACCGACATCACCCAGAAGACGAAGACCAGCCAAAAACTCAAGCGCATTCTTGATTCCATCCCGGAAGTGATCATGGCCTTCGACCGCGAACATTCACGCATAGAGTCGGCCAACAGCGCTACAGAGGGAATCTACGGACTTCCGGCGGACCAGTTTGTCGGCAACATCTTTCACCCCATCGACCTGGTCTTCCCCGAGGACAGCGCAAAGGTTCAGGCCTTCTATGCAGGGCTCATCGAAAATGAGATCGACCGCATCGAGTACCGCATCGTCCACGCCAACGGCGATATCCGCTGGGTGCGGGACGAGGGCGAAGTCATCTACAAGGAACAGGGCCTGGGCAGAATCCAGCAGGTCTACCATTTCATCAAGGACATAACGGATCGCAAGAACGACGAGGAAAAGCTGCGCGTCAACGAGCAGAAGTACCGGCGTATCTTTCAGTACTCCACCGACCCCATCTTCGTGGCCATGCCGGATGGAAGCTTCGTGGACATAAACCAGGCCGCCATCTCACTCTTCGGGTATGAAAACCGCGAGCATGCCCTGAAGGGCAACGTCGTCGACCATTTCACGGCCGAAAAGGAACGAAAGGCCATCATGACCGCCATCATCCAGGACGGCAGCATCACCGACCACCCGACCCGGCTCAAGACCCTGTCTGGAGAGACCGTGGATGTCGTCGTGACCGGAGGCTGCAGGAAAAACCGCAACTCGGGACTCCTGGAAAGTTACCAGATCATCCTGCACGACATGCGCGCCCTGATCGAACGCACGGAGCTGGAAACCTACCGCCGAACCATGGGCGGCCTCTCGGACCGCCTGAACAACATCGCGCAGGCCCAGGCCATGCAGTACGGGCTGATGTCGGATTATATCGAAGCCTTGAAATCCACCGCGGACGGCCAGCGCAAGGAACAGCTTCTCGCGCGTCTGCTGGACAAGGTCAGCGATTCAAAGCGGTCCCTGGAAGACCTGCGCGTGCTCGGCGAAAAAATTCGCAAGATCTACCATGCGCCGGAACCGCCGATACCGGTTCCGGACGGGACCGGCGGCATTCTCTTCGACCTCAAGTAGAAGCCTGCCGTCCTTGTCCGGCCAAATTATCAGCCGGCAAGGCCCTCGTCATCAGCACCTCTAACTACCAGGAGCTCACCATGACTGCGGATATCTTCGCACCTTTCACGCTTGGCGCATACACATTGCGGAACCGCCTTGGCGTGGCGCCCATGACCCGCATGTCCGCAGGCAGGGAAGCCATTCCGCGCCAGGACGTCCTGGATCTTTTGGTCCGGCGGGCCCAAAACGGCGCGGCCCTGGTTTTCACCGAGGCCATCGTCACGGACTACGAGAGCGCCCAGGGGTATCCTGGCCAGGCCAGATTGCTGACCCAGCCCCAGATCGATGCTTGGAAAGCCGTCACCGAGGCCATCCGCGCGCGCGGAGCAGTCTCCATCATGCAGATGTTTCACTGCGGACGCATGGCCTGGCCGGAAATCAACCCCGCCGGCCGTTCCATCGCGCCCAGCCCCGTCACGCCCAAGCAGGCCAATCCGCTCACCGGCCAGCCCTACCCCGTGCCCGACGCCATGAGTCATTTCGACATCGCCCATGTCGTCAGCGGGTTCGTGGAGACAGCCAAGGGGGCAGTGGCCGCCGGATTTGACGGAGTGGAGATCCACGGCGCCCACGGCTACCTCATCAACCAGTTCCTCTCCAGCTATTCAAACCATCGCACCGATGAATACGGCGGCACAATGGCCAACCGTTTTCGTTTCGCGCGAATGATCATCCGCGCCGTGCGCGATGTTCTGCCCAAAGACACGCTGCTCACATTTCGCGTTTCCAACTGGGGCATCGCGGACATGGACGTATCCCTGTGCAAGGATGCCCGAGAGTGGGAAGAGCTCATCGACCTCATCGATTCCGAGCCCATCGACGCCCTGTCCCTCTCGACCTACGATTTCAAGGGCAAGGCTTTTGGCACGGAGCAGACCATGAGCGGCCTGACACGCTCCCGGACCACCAAACCGCTCATGATCTGCGGCAAGATCCACGACCGCAGGACAGCGCAGGAGGCGCTTGCCGAGGCGGACATTGTCCTGTCCGGCAAGTCCATCCTGCTCAACCCAAACTTCGTGGAGGATGTGCGCCAGGGCAAGGAGTTGCCGCTGTATTCCTCCGCAGAGGCAAACGTGGCCTACACCTTCGAACCCCTGCCTTAAGGTCCCACGCACGCACGCCCTGGCCCGGCGGAACTGCCGCCGGACCAGGGCGTGAATCGAAAAAGAGTCCTGCCCCTAAAAAATCTTTGGCTGAATACGATCAGGATCCGGCCGTCTCGGCAAATCCGGCGCGGGCTTCGCGTACGAAGGCGCGCACCAGGTCCGAAGCCTTGGAGCCGTCAGGGGCTTCCACGCCGGTATGCACGTCCACGGCGGCCGGACGCACGGTTTTGATAGCCGCCCGCACATTGGCCGGATTCAGGCCACCGGCCAGAATAACCGGACGCGGACTGCGCTGAATCAGCTCCGCGCTCACGGACCAGTCATGGACCTGACCCGTCGCCCCACTGGCGCCGGTGTTGGAGTCGAAGGTGTCGGTGATGAAGGCGTCGCAAACCGGTGAGTAGGCCTGCGCGAACTGCGCCGGCCCCATGGACTCCCGGCCCACGACGTAACTTTTGAAGATGTTCAAAGGGGCGCGGGACTTGATCCGGGCCAAAGTGTCCGGGGAGACGTCTGCGTGCATCTGCACCGTGCCCACGTTCAGAAAACGACACAGATCAACGAGTCGATCCGGGTCCTCCTCGTAGGTGATGAGTACGCAGAGCGCAGGGCCCACCTCTTCAATGATGGCGCGGGCCGTTTCTTCGGAGGTGTCCGGCGCATGAACGGGCAGCCGCAGGGGGAAACCGAGCAGATCCACGCCGCAGTCCAGCAGCATGCGCGCCTCGCCAGGGCTGCGAATTCCCGCCACCTGCACCAGACCGTCGATAATCATACCCTCTCCCCGTGCATGCCCGGAATCACTATTTTTTGGATTCTTTCAGCAGATAACGCGCGGTTTCCAGATCGTAAATCTTCGTCGGATCGACCTTTGAACCACGCTCTTCGTACATCTTGGCGCTCCGCTTGATGATGTCCATGTCCAGCCAGCCGTGACGTTCCCATATCTCGGGATGATCAACATTATTGAGTCTAAATTCGACGTTCCCGTCCTGTTCGCGCACATACATGCGGATGCGCTTGTTCTCGGGATAAGGATAATAAAAGATACCGTCTTTGTCCTGCACTGTTGCCTCCAGAATTGTTTGTTTCCGGGACTTTCAAAGCCCGGGGCAATTGTCAATCCCTGAAAAATCCAAGCGCCGCCCGCAATCGCTGGCCTGCCGTAATAAATACGAACAAAGCAAAGACCAGCGCCACTCCCCCGACTCCTGACGGCCACAAGGCCATGAAGGAGAAAAACAGAAAACCCTCGCTGCGCTCGGCCAGCCCTGCCTGATAGTGAAAACTCTTGCCGGCCGACGAGGGCAGGGCTGCTGCCGCCGTCAGAAAAACCGTCAGGGACAGGATGATGGCCGCGCAGAGTACCAGAAGTTCAAGCCGGGCCTCCGGAAAACGCAGCCCGAAGACCACGATGACCAGCGCCTCCACAGCCCGGTCGCAGACAATGTCCAGCATGGCCCCGGCCCTGCTCGCCAATCCGCTCTGCCGAGCCAGGGTTCCGTCCACCGCATCCAGAAGCCCCGAAAACCACAGCAAGACCAGAAACAGGATTGTCCAGTCCAAAGCCAAGGCGCCGGCGGCCAGGCCGCCCAGCAGCGCGGCCGACAGCGTCACCGCGAGCGGACCGATTCCCCTGCGGGCAAAGGCCTGCGCCATTGCGTCAAAGATCGGCTGAACAAGGCGTCTGGCATGAGTATCAAGCATGAAGCGTCCTCGCGATGCTGATGCGAAAAAAACAAATTTAAGTTTGACACTCAAACAATATCACATTATTTGCTTGCCAATCAAACAATTCGACAAACAAACAACAGCGAGCACCTATGCACAACCATTCCTGTTCCTGCGGCCATGACCATCACCACGAGGCTAATCACGGCGAGCGCGGGACCCGTTTTGTCTTCTGGCTGACCGTGGTCACCATGGCCGCAGAAATTTTTTCCGGCTGGGCTTTCGGCTCCATGGCGCTTCTGGCCGACGGCTGGCACATGGCCAGCCATGCCGGTGCCATGGCCGTGGCCTGGTTCGCCTATGTCTGGGCCCGCAAGAACGCCGACAACCCCGACTTGGTCTTTGGCGCGGGCAAGGTCAATGCCCTGGCCGGATTCGCCTCCGCGGTGGGGCTTATTCTCGTGGCCCTCTATATGGCGGGGGAATCTTTCACGCGGCTGCTCTCCCCCGTACCCATCTCCTTTGGCCCGGCAACCCTGGTGGCTGTGCTGGGCCTGATCATCAACCTCGTCAGCGCATGGTGGCTGCGCGATGAGGACCATGCGCACAGCCATGATCATAACCTGAAGGCCGCCTACATGCATGTCCTGGCCGACGCCCTGACATCGATCCTGGCCATCTTCGCTCTTTTGGGCGGAAAATACTACGGCCTGAACTGGCTCGATCCGGTCATGGGCATTGTCGGAGCCCTGGTCATCGGACGCTGGGCGCTCGGCCTGCTGCGCGAGACCGCCTGGGTCCTCCTCGATCATCGCGCGGACAAGGAACTGCATGCGGACATCCTGCGCCGCATCGAAGACGGCGGCGAGGTCCGGGTCCGCGACCTCTACGTCTGGAACGTGGGGCCTCGCCGCCTGGCTGCGCACGTCACGGTCGAAGACAGGACCCCCCGCCCTCCCGAATACTACAAGGATCTCGTCGCCGAAATTACGCATCTGGAGCACGTCACCGTGGAAGTCCACTCCTGCCCTTGTCCGGCGGAAAGCGCGGATCAAGAATGCCCTGGGGCCGACCATGCATGATCTTGAACAACTCAGTGATCTGCTCATCGAATTCTACGAAAAACTGTCTTCGTGGGAACAGGCCGTGGTCCGGGACACGCCCATCACCCTGCCGCAGATGCACACCCTGGAGATCCTGGGTCAGCAGTCCCCGTTGCGCATGAAGGAGCTGGCGGCCAAGATGGGCGTGACCACCGGGACCCTGACCGTGGGCATAGACCGCCTGGAAAAGCAGGGGCTGGTGACCCGCATCCCCCACGAAACGGACCGCCGCTCCATCCTTGTGTCCCTGACCGAGACCGGGCGGGAGCTCTACCTTGAGCATCATGCCCACCACCTGCACCTGACCCGGGAGATCGAGGCCGCCCTGACCCCGGAGGAAACGGAACAGCTCGCATCCATCCTGACCAAGCTGACCCAGGCGTTGTAAAACCCCGGCCGTCGGAGGAAAACCATTGAAAAACATCTGGAAGCCGGGAAGCTCTTGAGCTACCATCCGCGGGCACGAAACACGAAGGGGCAGGCGCACTGCGGCCCCTCAAACCCCATCCGGTAGCTTTTGCATGAACATCAAACCACTCAGCGATCCGTATCATACCCCAAAAATTCAGATCGACCCGTTCTCACGGCTTTTTCCCAGCGCGGCCTTTTACGCGCGAATTTTATCCATCGTCTGCGAAGCGGCGTGGCGAACCCGGGGAGGCGGCTATTCCATGGAGAAATGGGCCGAGGACAGCCTGACCGTCATACGCAGGGCCGAAGCCAGCGGGCTGCGCTTTCACATCGAGAACGTCTCCGCCGTCACCAGCCTGCCCGGACCCTGCGTGGTCGTGGCCAACCACATGTCCACCCTGGAGACATTCTGCATGCCGGGCATTCTGGCCACCCACCGGCCTATCGCCTTTGTGATCAAGCGCAGCTTGACGACCTATCCGATCTTCCAGCGGATCGTAAACGCCGTCGAACCCATCGCCGTCGACCGCGTCAATGCCCGGGACGATTTCAAGACCGTCATGGAGCAGGGGCAGGAACGCCTCGCGCGCGGCATTTCCGTCATCGTCTTCCCCCAGACCACGCGCACCCTGAATCTTGACCGCCAGGCCTTCAACTCCATCGGCATCAAGCTGGCCAAGAAGGCGGGGGTGCCGGTCGTGCCCTTGGCCCTCAAGACCGACGCCTGGGGCCTGGGCAAGCTGAGCAAGGATTATGGGTGCATCCGGCCGGAGATTCCGGCCCGCTTCTGCTTCGGGGACCCCATGATGATCCGGGGCGCGGGCAAGAATGAACACGAGGAGATCATGGAGTTCATCCATTGGAAGCTCACGGCCTGGAGCGCGACGTGAAAAAAAAGGTCTGCATCCTTTACACCGGCGGGACCATCGGCATGAAGCCCACCCCGCAGGGCTATGCGCCGGAAGCCGGATACCTTGGCCGCGTCATGGCTTCCATGCCCGACTTCTCAAGCCCCGAGATGCCGAAGTACGTCATCTGCGAATACGCCCCGCTGCTTGACTCCTCCAACATGGGCCCGAAAAACTGGCTGGCCATCGCCCGCGACATCGCCGAAAAGTACCACGAATTCGACGGATTCATCGTCATCCACGGCACGGACACCATGGCCTACACGGCCTCGGCCCTGCCCTTCATGCTGGAGGGGCTGGCCAAGCCCGTGGTCCTGACCGGCTCCCAGATCCCCCTGTGCAAGGTCAGAAGCGACGGCCGCGACAACCTCGTCACCGCGCTCATGGTCATAGCCCAGACCCCGGTCTCGGAAGTCTGCCTGTGCTTCGGCAACAGACTGCTGCGCGGCTGCCGTTCAACCAAGGTGGACGCGGCCGGGTTCCAGGCCTTCGACTCACCCAACTACCCGGACCTGGGACACATCGGCGTGACCATTCGGCCTCATCCCGAACTGCTCCTGCCGCCCCGGCCCGCAAACGGCCTGACCGTGCACCCCCTGTCCGAGGCCAGGGTCGGCGCGCTGCGGCTCTTTCCGGGCATCTCCGCCGAGCTGGTGGCCAACGTGCTGCGCTCGCCGCTGCAGGGGCTGGTGCTCGAGACCTACGGCATGGGCAACGGCCCCTCCGACGACGCCGAGCTGATGGACGTCTTGGCCGAGGCGAGCAAACGCGGCGTGGTCATCGTCAACTGCACCCAGTGCCTGCGCGGCACAGTGGACCAGGGTGGATACCAGGCCGGCTCGGCCCTGGCCCGCGCCGGGGTTGTCTCGGGCGTGGACATGACGGCCGAGGCGGCCCTGACCAAGATGATCTATCTTTTCAGCCTGGATCTGCCTCCCGAAGACATCCGGCAAACCATGACCCGGAACCTGCGCGGCGAGCTGACAGAAAACAATGCCGGACACTGAGCTTGTTGAAATCCCGGTGCTGCACCGGGATGAACACCTCATCGCCGTGCACAAACCCGCCGGACTGCTTGTGCACCGCAACGCCCACGCCGGACGCGAACCCTTTCTGCTGCAGATCCTGCGCGACCAGCTCGGCCAGCGCCTCTATCCGGTGCACCGCCTGGACCGCCCCACTTCCGGCCTCATGATCATGGCCCTCTCGCCGCAGGCCGCCCACGCGCTGGCCCTCCAGTTCGCGAGCCAGGAAGTTCATAAAACCTATCTTGCCGTGACGAGGGGATTCGTTCCTCCCCAAGGTCTCATCGACGATGCGCTCAAATCCGAATCCGGCAGCCTGCAGGAGGCCCGAACCGAATTCACGCGCCTGGCCACGGCGGAAATCCCGCACCCGGTCGGCCCAAACCCCACCGCCCGCTACAGCATGGTCCGGGTTCGCCCCAGGACCGGCCGCACCCACCAGATCCGCCGCCACTTCGCCCACATCCGCCACCCGCTCATCGGCGACGTGTTGCGCGGGGACGGCCGGCAGAACCGCTTCTTCCGCGACCATTTCGGCCTGCACCGCCTGCTGCTGGCCAGCGTGGAACTCACCTTCCGCCACCCCGAAGACACCAGTCCTATGACCTTGACCTGCCCCCCTGCGCGGGAACTCCTCGATCTTTTCGGCCAGCTGGGCTGGAACGCCGCCATCGACGCTTTCAACGTCCAAACCAACACGCGCTGACTCCCAAGCCTCCGCACGAGGTTTGCGATTCGACCCTCAGGCTGCCTCTCGAGTGCCTGGATTCCCGCCTACCCATGCTGGGCACACGTTCGCGGGAATGACTGTCAGCGATGCCTGACGACTTTCTGCGAACATTCTTCTCCGCTAAAGCATCCACACGAGGCTTGGCGGTTCGGGCCGCAGGCAGACTCTCGACTGTCTGACTGAGCTTTGGCATCGTTTGGTGAATCATTGCCCACCGCACGAAGTGAAGGCCTGTGTTCGAAGAGGCAATGATTCACCTCTACGAGGCCCGCGATGGAGTTTCGAGAGGCTGCCTGCGGCCCGAACCGCCAAGCCGCCGCCCTGGACCGCCCCCCCCGCCAAATAAGAACAAACAAAAAAAACGCATGACCGCCGCGTCATTGCGGTGATCATGCGTTTTCCGTCTTCAAGGCTGCCCGGTTTGGTCGTGACGCCATTCGGTGAGTCGTGACTTAACTATTAATAAACATGCCTATTTTGACATATTTAGAGGCGCGTGTATTTCGAGACGATGAGTGCGCCGCGTGTTCACAACCGTGTCACTGATCCCAGTGGATGCAGTGCTTTCCGGTGCATCTTCCAGCCATCGCTGCAAGTATGCTTCAGTCCCGAAGTCTTGTCCCGGAGGCCAGCGCCTCCGGGACAAGGGTTAAAAATCCTAGACCTTGGCGGCCTGCAGTTCCTCGGTGGAGTAGCCCCAGCCCACGTTATGGGGAGCAAGGAGTTCTTCGCGGAAGAAGCGGGGCAGCTGGTCGTCTTCGTCGGTGAAGCCGGCGCGCTTGTTGAAATCCAGCTCGTCTTTGAGGCAGTTCACGCCGATGCCCATCATCTCGTCAACGCTCATTTCCTTGCCGGTCAGGCCGGTAATCAGCTTGGCCATGCAGGGCACGCCGCGGGCGTCGTCCAGGATGGCGAAGGCCACGAACAGGCACAGGCCCAGGGAATCGACGGCCGCAGTGGCGATCTGCAGGTTCTTGGACAGTTCGATGTTGCCTTCGTTCTTGTGGCCGTCGACGTCGCCGCCGACTTTGAGCACGTTCTGGCACACGCCGTAGCCGGCGGTGTGGTCCGCGCCCATGGGGGTGGTGGCGTAGGTTACGCCGACGCCCTTGACTGCGCGCGGGTCATAGGCGGGCAGGGCCTGGTTCTTGACCACGGGGATGCGGTCCACGCCGAAAGCCTTGGCCGTGTAGGAGGTGCCGTTGCCGTAGATGCGGCCCAGTGGATCCTTGGAGCCGACCTTGTCCAGTTCGGCCAGGACGCCCTTGCTGTCGCCCCAGGCCAAGACGCCGCCTTCCATGGCCATGGCCATGGTGTTGGCCATCTCGATGGTGTCCATGCCTATTTCGTCGCAGGTGCGGTCCATCTGCGCGATGTCGTCAAGGTTGTCGATGAGGAGGTTCGCGCCGAAGCCCCAGATGGTCTCGTACTCGAAGCCAGTGGTCAGGTATTTGCCGTCCTTGCCGTGGTAAACCTGGGAGCACTGGATCACGCAGCCGGTGTGACAGCCGTGCTTGGTCTTGCCGCCGCGCTTTTCGATATTGGCGGCCAGGGTCTCGCCGGAGATCTTCTCCGCGCCGTCGAACTTGCCCATGCGGAAGTTCTTGGTCGGCAGCGCGCCGGCCTCGTTGATGACGTTGACCAGCACCGCAGTGCCGAACCCGGGCAGGCCCTGGCTGGTGACGGGATGCGTGCGCAGCACGTCGACCCATTCCTTGCGGGCTTCCTTGAACAGTTCTTCGTTGCCATAGACGGTCTTCGCGTTGGCTTCGCCGTCAAGGATGATGGCCTTGACGCCCTTGGAACCCATGACCGCGCCCAGGCCGCCGCGACCGGCGGAGCGGGAGGGCAGGCCTTCCGGATCGGAGAACTGGATGGTGGCGGCGCACAGGCACTGCTCGCCGGCGGGTCCGATCAGTGCGGTCACGGACTTGTCGCCGTAGGCGGACAGGAGCTTTTCCTGGGCCGCATAGTTGCGCATGCCGACCACGGCGGAATCCTTGAACACGACCTTGTCTGCGGAGATGAAGATCTCCTGCATGGGGCTTCCGGCCTCGGGCTTGTCCTCGAGGATGACGGCCAGGAGGTCCAGCTTGGGCAGGGTGTGCGCGAACTGGCCGCCGGAGTTGCTTTCCTTGATGCCGCCGGTCAGGGGCGACTTGGCGCCGACGGAGACACGGCCGGAGTTGGCGGCGTTGGTCGGAGCCAGCACGCCGGCCGCGAAAATAAGCTTGTTTTCGGCGGAAAGCGGGTGACAGTTCGCCGGGACTTCCTTGTTGACCACTCTGGAGGTCAGGGCGCGGCCTCCAAGACCGGCCAGCTCGCCGAGTTCTTCAAACTTGAAGCTCTTGGTTCTGGTATTGATGCGTAGGACTTTCATGCATGCTCCTTGATCATTAATCCGAGTAATAAGGGTTTAGCGGGCAGCCATGATGCCCGCCAAGACATAACTCCAAAAAAAAGACAGGGCTGGGAGGAATGCCAACCCCCAACCCTGCCCCAGTTACTGGCATCATAAATTACGGCAGTCTCACGCTTCGGTTCCGGATCAAAATGACCCGGCGTGCATGCGTTCCCATTTCAAAACAACGGGCTCGCACACCACGTTTCGTCGAATCTGGCCGCTTCCAGAAAATCTTCATCGCGCACAGTGGCCCCGACCTCATCGCGCTCAAGGCTGACTTTCCAATCCGCCTCTTCCAGCAAAAGCAGCGAAGCATCGTCAAACCACATGCGCACCTCCGTTCTCTGTCGGAAAAAAGCGCGCCGGATAACCGGCGCGCACGTGTTCATTACAGGGCAGCCTCGTAAATGCGAGCAACGTCGGCGTCTTTCAGGCAGACAGGGTTGGTGAAACCGCAAGCGTCTTTCTGAGCATTGCCGGTCATGATGGCGATGTCTTCCTTCTTGACGTTCTTGCCGTAGCGCTTGCCCAACTCGATCAGGCCGGAAGGAATACCGACGTCGGTGGACAGCTGCTTGATGGCGTCGAGGGCCTTTTCGGCAGCGGCGCGGATGGACATGCCTTCAACATTCTCGCCCAGGAACTTGGCCATGTCGACAAAGCGTTCGAGCCTGGCGTTCATGTTGGCGCGTTCGACGTGGGGCAGCAGGATGGCGTTGCATTCACCGTGCGGCAGGTCGTAGAAGCCGCCGAGCTGGTGAGCCATGGCGTGGACGTGACCGAGGCTGGCGTTGTTGAAAGCCATGCCGGCCAGGTACTGCGCGAAACACATGCCTTCGCGGGCTTCGATGTCTTTACCATTGGCAACGGCTTTGCGCAGGTATTTGGCGATCAGTTCGATGGCCTTCTGGGCGCAGGCGTCGGTCATGGGGGTGGCGATGGTGGAAACATAGGCTTCCACGGCGTGGGTCAGAGCGTCCATGCCGGTGGCGGCAGTCAGCGCCGGGGGCATGCCGACCATCAGCATCGGATCATCGATGGCGATGCCGGGGGTGACGCGCCAGTCGACGATGGCCATCTTCACCTTGCGGGAAGTATCGGTGATGATACAGAAACGGGTCATTTCAGAAGCGGTGCCGGCGGTGGTGTTGACGGCCAGATATGGAGGCATGGGCTTGGTGGACTTGTCCACGCCTTCGAAGTCATGGATCTTGCCGCCGTTGGCAACAACAAGGCCGATACCCTTACCGCAGTCATGCGAGCTGCCGCCGCCCAGGGAGATCAACGAATCGCACTTGGTCTTCTTGTACACGTCGACACCAGCGTGGACGTTGTTATCCGTGGGATTCGGAATGGTTTCGTCGTATACTTCATACTTCATTCCAGCGGCATCCAGCAGGTCGGTGATCTGCTTGGTCAGACCGCAGCCGGTGATGCCCTTGTCGGTAACTACCAGGGGCTTACTGCCGCCCAGAGCCTTGATTTTCTCAGGAATCTGCTTGGAAGCACCAATACCGATCAGAGTAACGCTGGGAATGAAAAATCCATACACCATTTCTTGAACAGCCATGATTGCACCTCGCTAAAGATTGTTTAACTCAAATAGAATCCACTCAATTAACTCTCGTGATTCCCCTTAAGGCAAGAATGAGGCCAGACTGTCGGAAAACGTGAAAAATTCGTATTATTTAACGCAACATGCCGAAATCAAATCGCATAACCTTGCACTCCCTCCCTGGAAAGAAAGAACGCCCTGCTCATGCGTTTAAAGCCCACCCCGTTTTGTATCACTTTGATCCTGGTCTTTTCAGCACAGTTGAGTCAAAATGACTCATCATGCCTCTTGGCCCCAAAAACCATCTTTGCCAGTCTTCGCAATGTTGGATAGCATGCTCAAAATCGCAAACAATATTCTTTTTATTTTCAATACATTGAATGTCTTCGTTAAAAACAGGCCACTCGTCTGGCAGCCAAGAGCAAGCGGTCGTGTTCTTGCACGATGCACCAGCAAGAGCAGTTGGACCACCCCCGGATCACGAAGACAACCCCGTCGCGAGGAGAAGATATGGATATAAGAAAGTTCTCTCTGCCAGAAATCATTTTCGGGCACGGCAGCATGGAATATACAGGATCGTACGCTCTGCAACTCGGAGCCAAGAAGGTCTTCGTCGTCAGTGATCCGGGCCTCGAACGCAGCGGCTGGGTCGGCAAGCTCATCGGGGTTCTTGAGGCTTCGGCCTTGAAATGGGTGTACTATTCAAATGTAAGTTCCAACCCGCGTGACTACGAAGTGCATCTCGGCGCGGACCTTTACAAGGCGGAAGGAGCGGACGTGGTCATTGGTCTTGGCGGGGGCAGCCCGCTCGACATGGCCAAGGGCGTAGCCACCGTGGCCAGCAACGGCGGCACGATTCAGGACTATGAAGGCGCAAACCTGATCATCAGGCCCTTGCCGCCCATGATCTTCCTGCCGTCCACGGCCGGGAGCGGTTCGGATATTTCCCAATTCGCCATCATCACCGATGTCACGCGCAAGGTGAAGATGTCGCTGATCAGCCGCTCCCTGACTCCCAACGTATCGATCATCGATCCGGATATGCTCTCCACGGCCAGCGACGACCTCGTCGTGACGTCCGCTGTGGACGCATTGTCCCATGCGGTGGAATCCTACGTCTCGCTCATCGCACACACGCTGACCGAGACCCAGGCCTTGAAAGCCATGCATCTCATTCTGCACAACCTCAAACCCGCGCTCAAAACCCGCGACCCCCTGGCCATGGAAAACCTGTCCATGGCCGCCGTGTGCGCAGGTATGAGTTTCAGCAACGCCAGCCTAGGTGCCTGCCACGCCATTGCCCATTCCCTGGGCGGATTTTTCGATACCACGCATGGGATGGTTCACCCGGTGCTGCTCCCGGCAGTCATGAGCTACAACCTGCCCGCCTGCGAAGAAAAGATGGCCATCATCGGAGAAATTGTCCTCGGCAAGCGTCTGTCCTCCTCCCTGCAAACCGCCGAAGGGGGCATCAAACGTCTGAAAGAGATTTTTCTGGAACTCGGCGCGCCGGTTCATTTCCGGGAAATTGTGGACGACGAGTCCGCTTTCCCCCAGATCTGCGAGATGGCCACCAAGGACGCCTGCCTGCTGACCAATCCCCGCCCGGCCACGGCCGAGCAATTACTGGCCATCTGCCAGGAGGTCTGGTGATGGGCAAGACCACGCTCAGCGACATCGTCGGGCCTGAATATACCAAGCTCGGATTTTTCCGCGAAGTGCAGGAAAAAATGGGCGAGCTGGAGACCTACAACGCGGAGCTTGAAAGAAAAAAGCAGGAAATCCAGGACATCCTGAACGGAATCATGGATCTTTTGGCAGTGGTTTCGCCGGATTACCGCATTGTCTACGTCAACAAAGTCTTCCACGACTATTTCGACATCCCGCATCCGGAAGGCCTCTTCTGTTATCAGGTCTTTCGGGGAGGCTCCGAGCCCTGCAAAGTCTGCCCCTTGCGCACGGCCCTGCAAACCGGGAAGCCCGACCGGGCATCATATATAGACCACAGGCCGGACCGCAGCCTGCACTTCGAAGTCGTGGCCTCGCCCATGTTCGACGACAAGAGCCATGTACGCACGGTCCTTGTCTCAAAGCGCGACGTGACCATGGAAAAAGAGTATCAGGCCAAGTATTACCAGGCCGAAAAAATGGCCACCATCGGCCTCTTGGCCGCAGGCGTGGCCCATGAGATCAACAACCCCCTGGCGGCCATCAGCGGCTTTTCCGAAGCCCTGAAGCGCCGTCTGCCCTACCTCGGGACCCTGCTGGACAAGGACACGGAACAGGGAATCCTGGAAGATTTCACGGACTATACGACCACCATCCTCGAAGAATGCAACCGGTGCCGGGACATTGTCGGGAATCTGCTCTCGTTCAGCAGTCAAAAAACATGCAAATTCAATACGATAGACTTAAATTCTCTGGTCGCTGGGTCTTTGAAGATCCTGCACCACCAGATCAAATTGCACCCAGGCATCACCCTGCATCAGGATCTGTGCCCGGAACCGGTGACCATCCGTGGCGCTCAGGGAGAACTCAAGCAGGTCCTCCTGAACCTCGTCCTCAACGCCATGGACGCCATTGAGTCAAAAGGAAGCATCACCATCCGCACCAGCATGGACAGACCCGACCGCGCGGCGCTGATCGTCGAGGACACAGGCCAGGGCATCCCCCCGGAAACCCTGGACAAGCTCTTCATCCCGTTCTTCACCACCAAGACCAAAGGGCACAGCATCGGCATCGGCCTGTCCATCTGCTACAACATCATCAAAATGCACGGCGGGGAAATCCACGTCTGCAGCGAACCCGGCAAGGGTTCCGCCTTTCGGGTCATGCTCCCGACAGGATTTTCAGCCAACAACAAGGATCTGGATACATGAGCATCTTCAATTCCATTGAAATCCTCGTCGTGGATGACGAGTCAAACATACGCAAGCTCTTCTCCCGCGAACTGGCCTCGCCTGGCCGCACCATCCACACCGTGGGCAGCGCGAAAGAGGCTTTTGAGCACCTGCACAAGCATTATTACGACATCATCATCCTGGACATCCGCCTGCCTGACGCCAATGGGCTTGAACTCATGACCAAGCTGCTTGAAACGGTGCCCAACGTGGCCATCATCCTCATCACCGGCTACGCCGACGTGGACAACGCAGTTCAGGCCATGAAAAACGGGGCCTACGACTATATCACCAAGCCCTTTTCCCTGGATCGCATGGAACAAGTCATCGAAAAGGCCTACCAGAGGGTCCGGCTGCAGCGGGAAAACGAACTGCTGCGCCATAATTCGGAACACAAATCCATGCCCAAGTTCATTGGCCATTCCAAGTCCGTGCAGGATGTCCGCTATCTGATCGAAAAAGCCGCGCCGACCGATGTGCCGGTTCTTTTGACCGGCGAAAGCGGCACGGGCAAGAACGTGGCCGCTGCGGCCCTGCACGCCAAAAGCAGGCGCGCGGACCAGCCACTCATCATCAAAAACTGCGGCACGTTCGACAAGGAACTGCTCAGAAGCGAGCTGTTCGGCTACTGCAAAGGGGCCTTTACCGGAGCGGACCGCAGTCATGACGGGCTCTTGTCTCTGGCGCACAAGGCCACGCTCTTCTTCGACGAGGTCGGCGAACTGACCCTGGAGCTGCAGGGCGCGCTCCTGCGCGTACTTGAAACCCAGCATTTCCGCCGCGTGGGCGACAAGGAGGAGCGTTGCGTGGACGTGCGCTTCATCTTTGCCACCAACAAGGACCTGGAGAAGGAGGTTGCGGCAGGCCGGTTTCACGACGCGTTCTACCACCGCATCAACGTCTTCAATATAGAGCTGCCGCCGCTGCGTGAACGCCGCGAAGACATCCCGGCCCTGGTCGAATACTTTCTCGTCTCCCTGGCCAAGGACGGACAGGAGTACAAGATATCTCCGCGAGCCATGCAACAGCTCATGGACAACCCCTGGCCCGGCAATGTGCGCGAGCTCAAAAACATCATTGAGCGGGGCATGATCCTGGCCGAGAACAACATCATAAACGTCCAGGCCTTGCCATTTTGCCAGAAGAGTTGCCAAAACCCGCGCGAAAAGGGGTTCTCGACCCTCGAAGAACTGGAACGCTCGCACATCAGCATGGTCATGCATGCCGTGCAGGGCAACAAATCCCGCGCGGCCCAGGTCCTGGGAATCGGACGCAAGACGCTGTACAGAAAGCTCGAAGAGTACAGGCTGACCGAAGTGGGCACGCAAAATGCCAACTTCCTGAGCAAATAACGCCGGATCATTTTGACCCGATGCGGAAAACATCCCCGGAGTGCGACCGGCAGCAGGGCAACGAGAGAAACCGGTAAAAAACACGACACGCAATAACCGCTTACGACTGTTGTGTTTTTTTCCGGCATCCTCTAGCCTGGGGCGGATCGAAAAATTTCGCTGCGTCCCGGCGGGCCCACGCCTGGCCGGAACCGCGGCAAAAAACTCGAGGGGATTCACCAATGCCGACGGTATTCTTCTTTTGCGACGCCAAAGGGCGCATTGTCGAAGCGCACGCGGGAGAGTTCGAGGAATGGGACCTGTCTCCCGGCACATCACTGTGCGACGCCCTGGGCATAGACTGCCCGGACGGAGAGCTCCTATTGGCCCGCCTTTCCGCTGAAACCACCCACACCCTGACCGGACCTTCGGGCCAACCCGTGAGCCTGCGGATCATCCCGCTGCCGAGGACTCTTGCGCCGGCGGGAGGTGTCCTGGTCACCGTGGGGATCTCCTCACAGCTTGGCATTCTCGCTGCGGACAGTCCCGAACCCTCTGCCGCCACGTTGGACTACGCCGTTTTCAACGCCGTGTTCAACGACGCGCGCGATGCCATCCTGCTCACGGATGGACAATTCCGCATCCTTGCGGCCAACCGCAAAGCCCACTCCCTGTATGGCAGAGGAGATGAGCCCCTGACCGGAACCAGTTTCCGAAGCATCCTGCGCGCCGTGGACGAGGCGCGAATCCTGGCCTCGGCCAGAGCGCTGAAAAATGGCGCATCCTGGCGCGGAGCCCTCACCGCCCTCAGACCGGATGGCCAGGAAACACCGGTCAAGCTTGGCGTTCGATGTCTGAGCGTGGGGGAAGTGCGCCTGTTTCAATTCATGATGCGCGACCTGCGCGGACGCATCGCCCTGGAACGTGACCTGGCCCAAAGCAGGCTGGCAGTCGCGGACATGAACACGGCCTTGAAACAGGTTCTGCGCAACGTGGAAGAAGAGCGCCAAGAACTCAAAGACGAGCTGGTGCAACAGGTCCGCGAAGAAGTGCTGCCAACGGTGGAGCGTATCGCACTTGAGGATTCCCCCCTCGTACGCCAAGCCTACAGGTCGGCCCTGGAAGAAAAGATCGCCGACATGGGCGTGACCGCGCCGGAATCCGCAAATCTCTTTGCCAGGCTGACTCCCCGCGAAATGGATATCTGCCGTCTCATCCAGCAGAGCTGGCAAGGCCGGGCCATCGCCGAAGAACTCGGCATCTCCTTTGAAACCCTGCAGACGCACCGCAAGAACATTCGCCGCAAGCTCGGGCTCAAAGGCGGTCCGATCTCTCTTTCCGCCTTCGTGCAACAGCACCCTCCATTTTAGGTTATCGGGTATCCATGCATACCCGATACATCCCCGCTCCCTCCCCTTGATCTTCCGCATTTTTCCCCTAGTCTACCCAATGCTGCAAAAAGGCGCGCAAAAACGCGCACTTTGCCAATGTTAGCCAAGGAGTTTGAATGGCAAAAATATATGTTGAAGGTCTGTATAAAATTTTCGGCCCCAACCCAAAAAAAGCTCTGGAGATGCTGTCCCAGGGCAAAAGCAAGGACGACATCATGTCCTCCATCAAGCACGGCGTGGGCGTGAACAACGCCACCTTCGAAGTGCATGAAGGAGAGATCGTGGTTGTCATGGGCTTGTCCGGCAGCGGAAAATCAACGCTGGTGCGCTGTCTGAACCGGCTGATCACGCCCACCGCGGGCAAGATCCTCATCGACGGGCGCGACGTCCTGACCATGGGTGAAGACGAACTGCGCCAGTTGCGACAGCGCAAGATGGGCATGGTCTTTCAGAATTTCGCCCTCTTTCCGCACCGCACAGTGCTCGAAAATGCGGCCCTGGGCCTTGAGATTCAAGGCATGGACAAGGAGCAGCGCCTGAAGCTCGCCGACGAGGCCCTCTCCCTGGTCGGCCTTGACGGATGGGGCGCGTCATACCCGCGCCAGTTGTCCGGCGGCATGCAGCAGCGTGTCGGGCTTGCCCGGGCGCTGGCCCTTTCCCCGGACATCCTGCTCATGGATGAGGCCTTCAGCGCGCTCGATCCCCTCATTCGCCGCGACATGCAGGACGAACTCATCAACCTGCAGGAACGGATGCAAAAGACCATCGTCTTCATTTCCCATGATCTGGACGAAGCCCTGAAGCTCGGCGACCGCATCATTCTCATGAAGGACGGCGCCATCGTGCAGATCGGCTCGCCGGAGGAAATCCTGACCCATCCCGCCGACGATTACGTGGCGCGCTTTGTCGAGGACGTGGACATCACCAAGGTCCTGACCGCCGAGTCCGTCATGAAGCACAGCGAGGCCGTAGCCTATCTGCGCACCGACGGTCCCCGCGCGGCCCTGCGCAAGATGCGCAAGCACAACATCGCCCATCTTTTCGTGGTCGACCACACGCATCGTCTGGTGGGCATCGTGTCCGCCGATGCTGCCGCCATCCTGGCCCAGCGCGGCGAAGGGAGCCTGACCGAGGCCATCTGTACGGACATCAAGACCGTGTATCCGGAAACGCCGGCCCAGGATCTTTTCACCATCATGGCGGAGTTGCCGTATCCCCTGGCCGTGGTCGACGAAGCAAACAAGTTCAAGGGAGTCATTGTGCGCGGCACTCTGGTCGCGGCCCTGGCTGAAAGAGGAGGTGCCGCATGAACGAGTACAAACTTCCGGTAGGCGAGGTCATCGAGACGGGCATTGACTTTCTGGTCGAGCATCTGTCCTTTATCACCAAAGCCAGCGCCGAAATTGTCGAGATGCTTCTTGGGGCCATGGAGAGCGGACTGCTGCTCATCCCCATCCCGGTGTTCATCGTGCTGGTGGGCGCCGGTGTATGGTTCCTGACCAAGGAGCGCAAACTCACCCTGGGCAGCGCCCTTGGCCTGGCGCTGATCTGGAACATGGGACTCTGGACCGCCACGGTCAGCACCATCGCCCTGGTCCTGGTCGCCACGCTCTGCGCCATCGCCATCGGCGTGCCGCTGGGCATCTGCGCAGCCATCAGCAAGGGCACATACAGAGTGGTCATGCCCATCCTCGACGTGATGCAGACCATGCCCGCCTTTGTCTACCTGATCCCGGCCATCCCTTTTTTCGGCCTGGGCAAGACTGCGGCCATTTTTTCCACCGTCATCTTTTCCATGCCGCCGGCGATCCGTTTCACGTGCCTGGGGATCCGCCAGATCCCCGCGGAACTTGTGGAATGCTCCACCGCGTTCGGCGCGACTCGCATGCAGCGGCTGTACAAGCTGGATCTGCCCCTGGCCGCGCCGACCATCATGGCCGGCATCAACCAGACAGTCATGCTGGCCCTGTCCATGGTCGTCATCGCGTCCATGATCGGCGCCAAGGGTCTGGGCGGCGAAGTTTGGAAAGCCATCCAGCGCCTGCAGATGGGACGCGGATTCGAGGCGGGCATCGCCATCGTCATTGTGGCCATGATCCTGGACCGGGTGCTGCAGAAGCTTGGCACCCGAAAAGAAAACTAAAACAAAGGAGTTACCTGTGAAAAAAATTCTACTCACCATCGCATGCCTGATGCTTTTGATCCAACCGGCCCTGGCCGCCAAGGGCAAGGTCCGCCTGGCCTACGTTGAATGGGACTGCGCCACGGCCAGCACCGCGGTGGCCCAGGCCGCCCTGGAAGAGATGGGCTATGAGGTCGAGACCCTGCCTGTGGCCGCGGCAGCCATGTGGCAGGCCCTGGGCACCGGCGACGTTGACGCCATGGTCACCGCATGGCTGCCCGTGACCCACGCCGACTATTATGCCAAGGTCAAGGACAAGGTCGAAAAGGTGTCCGTCGTCTCCGGCGGGGCCAAGCTGGGTTGGGCCGTGCCGGCCTACGTGACCATAGACTCCATTGAGGAGCTGAACGCCAACGCCGACAAATTTGGCGGCAAGATCATCGGCATCGACCCGGGCGCCGGGCTCATGAAGCTGTCCGAGCAGGCCATGGCCGACTACAAGCTGGACAAGCTCGAACTGATGGAAGGCTCCGGCGCGACCATGACGGCGGCCCTGGACAATGCCATCAAGAACAAGGAGTGGGTGGTCGTCACCGCCTGGTCCCCGCACTGGATGTTCGGCAAGTGGGAACTCAAATATCTGGAAGACCCCAAGGGTGTCCTGGGTGGCGAAGAACAGATCGAGGCCATCGTGCGCAAGGGTCTCAAAAAGGACATGCCTGAAGTTCATGCCTTCTTCTCCAACTTCAAGTGGGATTCTCCGGCCCAGCTGCAGATGGTCATGGCCTGGAACCAGGAAGGCGGAAGCCCCGAAGAAAACGCCCAGCGTTTCCTGAAGGAATATCCCAAGACCGTGAAGGGCTGGATGGGCAAGTAACGGCGGACAGAAACACGACGCTAAACGGCGCAGGCCGGGGTATGCTCCCCGGCCTGCGCCGTTCTTTTTTATCCAGCCGGGAAATGCGAGGTTCGACGACGATGCCGACCCCCCGTAGGGGCGAAAAATCTTTCGCCCCCGCTGCCTTTTGTTACGCTGCGGGATGGCCGAAGAAGAGAGGGGCGAAAGATTTTTCGCCCCTACGGGTCCCTCGTGCGCCGGGGGCATTCTTCCTTTCCCCCACAAACGAAAACCCCGGCTCGCACCGGGGTTTTCTGGTCAGGCCAGCTTTCCGCAACATTTCTTGTATTTCTGCCCGCTGCCGCAGGGGCAGGGGTCGTTGCGGCCGACTTTGGGGTCGACCCGCCGCACGGTGTCCGGCTTCTTGTCGGCGGGTTCGTTGCCGCCGACATATTTCACGTCTTCCTGCTCCTCGTGCTTGAGCTCCTCCTGCTTGACCGCCTCGATGCGCAGGTGGGTGAGCGCTTTCATGGTGTTCTCGCGGATGCGGAAGATGAGGTCCTCGAAGAGCTCAAAGCCCTCTCGCTTGTACTCCTGCTTGGGGTCGCGCTGGGCGTATCCGCGCAGGCCGATGCCTTCCTTCAGGTAGTCCATCTGCAAGAGGTGGTCTTTCCAGTTGCGATCAAGGGCGTCGAGCAGGAAGAAGCGCAGGATTTCCTGGTACTGGTCCGGGGCGAGGGAGCGATGCTCTTCCAGCACGGAGAGGATGGCGGCCCGCGCCTCCTCCTTCTCCATGAATTTTCCGCCCGGAGCCATGCGCTCCATGGCGAAGATCTCGTCCAACTTGGAGCGGATCATGCCCCGCGCTTCCTCCAGGGATTCGGCCTGCCCCTTTCTGTTGTCCAAAGGCTCGTAGACCTGGGAGAGAAGATCGTCGACAAACTCTTCCACGGTGGGCTGCAGGTCTTCGGCGATCATGAATTCGCGGCGCAGGGAGTAGATGACCTCGCGCTGCTGGTTCATGACGTTGTCGTAGTCGATGAGCTGCTTGCGGATTTCGAAGTTGTGCCCTTCGACCCGCTTCTGGGCGTTTTCGATGGACCGGGAGATGAGCGGGTTCTCGATGGTCTGCCCGTCCTCCAGGCCAAGTTTTTCCATGATCCCTGCGATGCGCTCGGAGCCGAAGAGGCGCATGAGCGTGTCGTCCAGGGCCAGATAGAAGCGCGAGGAGCCGGGGTCGCCCTGACGCCCGGCGCGGCCACGCAACTGGTTGTCGATGCGCCTGCTCTCGTGGCGCTCGGAGCCCAGGATGTGCAATCCGCCAAGCTCGCGCACGCCCTCGCCCAGCACGATGTCCGTGCCGCGGCCGGCCATGTTGGTGGCGATGGTCACGCGGCCCTTCTGACCGGCCATGGCCACGATCTCGGCTTCCTTCTCGTGATACTTGGCGTTCAGGACTTCATGCGGAACGCCCTTCTTCTTGAGCAGCGTGGAGATGTACTCGGATTTCTCGATGGAGGTGGTGCCGACCAGGACCGGCTGGCCCTTGGCGTGCAGGCCCTTGATCTCCTCCACGATGGCCCCGAACTTTTCGGCCTGGGTCTTCAGAATGACGTCGGGAAAATCCTTGCGCACCATCTGCTTGTTCGGCGGCGCGACCACGACTTCCAGCCCGTAGATCTGCTGGAACTCGACGGCCTCGGTATCGGCCGTACCGGTCATGCCGGAGAGCTTCTTGTACATGCGGAAGAAGTTCTGGAAGGTGATGCTGGCCAGGGTCTGATTCTCGGCTTCGACCTTGACCCCTTCCTTGGCCTCCAGGGCCTGGTGCAGGCCGTCGCTGAAGCGCCGTCCGGGCATGAGCCGGCCGGTGAATTCATCGACAATGACCACCTGCCCGTCTTTGACGATGTAGTGGTCATCAAGGGTGAAAAGGTAGTGGGCGCGCAGGGCCTGCAGGATGTGGTGCTGCAGGGTGATGTTGGCCGGGTCGAAGAGGTTGGTCACGCCCAGGATTTCTTCGCAGTGCACCACGCCTTCGTCGGTCAGCACGACGGTGCGCGCCTTTTCGTCGATGGTGAAGTGATCGTCGCGCGTCAGGCGGGGTATGATGGAATTGACCCGCGCATAGAGCGTGGTCGATTTCTCGCCCGGTCCCGAAATGATGAGCGGCGTACGGGCCTCGTCGATGAGGATGGAGTCCACTTCGTCGACGATGGCGAAATTGAGCGGGCGCTGCACAAGCTGATGCTTGTAGAACTTCATGTTGTCGCGCAGGTAGTCGAACCCGAACTCGTTGTTGGTGCCGTAGGTCACGTCCGCGCCGTAGGCCTCCTGACGCTCGGCGTCGGAGAGGCCGTGCACGATGACGCCAACGGTCAGCCCCATGAACGTGTAGAGCTGGCCCATCCAGGCCGCGTCACGCCTGGCCAGGTAATCGTTGACCGTGACCACGTGCACGCCCTTGCCGGACAGGGCATTCAAAACCACGGGCAGGGTCGCGACCAGGGTCTTGCCCTCACCGGTCTTCATTTCCGCGATCTTGCCCTGGTGCAGGATCATGCCGCCCATGAGCTGCACGTCGAAATGGCGCATGCCAAGCACCCGCCTGCTGGCCTCGCGGGTCAGGGCGAACACTTCAGGCAGCAGGGACTCAAACTCGCGCCCAGCGGCCACTTCCTCCCGGTATCCGGCGAAGCGGGCCGGAATCTCGGCATCGGACAGGGCCTGCATCTCCTTTTCCAGGGCGTTTATCCTGGCCACCGTGGGCAGCAAGGTTTTCAGATACCTGTCATTTCTGGAACCGAATATTTTCTTGGTCAAATAACCGATCATGAATACTCCCGACTCGCTGGTCTTGGGGGATAAAAGAGTCTCTTGCCGGGGGCGGGTGCTCCGGCTAGAAATCGGACCAATGCCCCGAGTTCACGCACTAGGGCAGATTTTTTACAATGACAACCGCAAGAAGGCAGCCATGAACGAACATAACCGCGCGCTTCTGATCATCGACATGCAATACGACTTCGCCGTGCCCGGCGGGGCCTGCGAGGTAGCAGGAGCCCACGCCACCATTCCCGTCATCCGCAAGGTCCTGACTTCGTTTCGGGACCTGGGACGGCCGGTCTTTCACATCGTGCGGGAATACCGCAGCGATGGCTCCGACGTTGAAATTTCACGCCAGGAGGCCTTGAAAACACGCCCCATGGTGGTGCCCGGCACCCCGGGAGCCCGCATCGCGCCGGGCCTGGAGCCCATCGAAGGCGAATACCGCATCGTCAAGCAACGCTTCAGCGCCTTCATGTTCACGGAGCTGGATCTGATCCTGCGCCGCAAGGGGATCTCGCATCTGGCCGTGACCGGCACGCAGTTGCCGTTCTGCCTGCGCGCCACCCTTTTCGACGGCTTGAGCCTGGGCTATCACATGACCTTACTCACCGACGCCTCATCCTCGCGCACGCAGGAAATTCATCTGGCCAACATCCGCGACATCCGCGACGCGGGCATGGCCTGCGTGACTGTGGAGGAATACCTGTCAGGCATCACCCCTCCGGCCTGATGCCGCACCGGGTACGCCCCTCTGCCCGTCAGGCCCGGTTCATCTCCCGCTCGGTGTCGCGGTTCACAGCTTTCTGCTTCAAATCCTCGCGCCGGTCGTAGACCTTCTTGCCCTTGGCCAGGGCCAGCTCGATCTTGATCTTGCCGTCCTTGAAATACAGTTTGGTCGGCACCAGGGTCAGCCCCTTCTGCTCCATCTTTGATTTGAGCGAATGTATCTCATGACGGTGCATGAGCAGCTTTCTCTCCCGGTCCGGGACATGCTGCGCGTATCCGGCGTTGGCGTAGGTGGAGATGTGCACGCCCGAAAGAAAGGCCTCGCCGTCCGAGATGCGCACGTAGCCGTCCATGAAGTTGACCTTTCCGTCACGCAGGGATTTGACCTCGGAGCCGGTCAGCATGATCCCGGCCTCGATGAAGTCGAGCAGTTCGTAAAAGTGACGGGCCTTGCGGTTGGCCGCGATGATCTTGATGCCTGTGGGCTTGGCGCACATGAAAAAATCCTTGAAGTTGAAATCTAGTCGTCCACCAGGGAGGAGTAGAACATGAGCTCCTCAGGGAAACGGCGGAAGATCATTTCCCGGACGAGCTTGTTGTTGCGGGCCACCGAATGGCTGGCCATGACCTGCTTCAAAAGGGCGTTGCATTCCTCCATGGAGGCCTGGCGGACAATGCGCTTGATGCCCGGAATGGCCTGGGGCCCGAGGCTGATGGAGTCGACCTGCATGCCCATGAGCACCGGGATGCAAAACGGATCGGCCGCCAGTTCGCCGCACAGGCAGACCTCGATGCCGGCCCGGTGGGCCGAGTCCACCACCCATTTGATGGAGCGCACGATGGCCGGATGCAGGGGCTGGTACAGATAGGACACGTCCTTGTTGGTGCGGTCGATGCCAAGCGAATACTGAATGAGGTCATTAGTGCCGATGCTGAAAAAGTCCACCTCGCGGGCCAGAAAATCAGCGGTGATAACGGCGCTGGGCACCTCGATCATGATGCCCATGGGCATGTCCTCGCGGAAGCAGACCCCCTCGCTGTGCATCTCTTCCTGGACTTCGCGGTAGAACTTCTTGACCTCCACCAGTTCCTGCAGGCCGGAAATCATGGGAAACATGATGGACACGTTGCCCAGCACGCTGGCCTTCAAAATGGCGCGCAACTGCGTGCGGAACACTTCCCGGTGCTTCAGGCAATAGCGGATGGCCCGCAGCCCCAGGGCAGGGTTGGCCTCGGCCGAAGACTGCATGCGCATGAGCTTGTCCGCGCCCACGTCCAGCGTGCGGATGACCAGCTTCTTGGGCGCGACCAGGGAGGCCATGTCCATGTAAATCTCGGTCAGCTCCTCCTCGCTGGGCATCCCGTTCCGGTTCAGATAGCTGTACTCGGAACGGAAGAGCCCAATGCCTTCCCCGCCGTTGTCGTTGACCGCCACGACCTCTTCAAAAAGCTCGATATTGGCCAAAACCTGCACCCGATATCCGTCGATGGTCTCGGCGGGCAGATGGCAGGAGCGCATGATCGTGGCCTGGTAGGTCTCGAACTGGGTCTGCAGGTCCGTGTAGCGGGCCAGCTCGTCCTCGTCGGGGTCGATGATGATGCGCCCATGGAACCCGTCCAGGATGATGATCCCGCCCTCGGCCAGATCGTCGCCCAGACCCTCCACCCCGACCACGGCCGGGATTTGCAGGGAGCGGGCGAGGATGCCGGCGTGGGAGGTCTTGCCGCCCTGGGCCGTGGCGAAAGCCATGATCTTGTTCACATCGAGCTCGATGGTGTCCGCCGGGGACAAATCATGAGCCAGCAGAATGGCGCGGTGCTTGATGGCCTGATGCCCGCTTTCCCCGCCGACCAGCTTGCCGAGCACCCTCTCGGCCACCAGGCGGACATCCTGCATGCGCTGCCGCAAGTATTCGTCGGCGATGGAGGCGAATATCTCCTGCACATCCCCGACGGCCCTCTCCAGGGACCATTCGGCATTGACCCGGGAAAGGGCGATGTGGTCCAGGGCCCGTTTGCGGAACTTGTGATCGCGCAGCATCATCAGGTGGGACTCGATGATGGCCGAGTGTTCCTTCAAATCCTCCGGCACCAGGGAGAGGATTCGTTCCAGGTCGTGCAGGGCCGCATCAAAGGCGCGGGTCAGACGCTCCCTTTCAAAAGGCACATCCGCATCGGGCACGGTCTGGCGGACCGTGCCGGAGAAGTGACTTTTGTTGAGGTAATACGCGCGGCCAATGGCGATGCCGGCCGAGACGGGAATACCGAAGAGCGTGCGGGAAGCCATCAGCGATCCTCTCCGAACATGTCTTCAAAAAGTTTTGAAACGCCTGTGATGGCATCGCCGGCATCGGGGCCCTGCGCACGCAGGGTCAGCTCGGTTCCCTGCGGAGCGGCCAGGGAAAGCAGGTCGAGGATGGATTTGGCATCGGCCTCCATATCACAGGAATGGACTGTGATGGAGGCCGCATAGCGCTGGGCTTCCTGAGAAATCTTTCCTGCGGGCCGGGCATGAAGCCCGAGGCTGTTCCCGACCCGGATAACCTTTTCCTGCACTTCGCCCATTTTACGCCACCTACATGGATACAAAAGCAAAAATCTTTTCCCAGGGCAGCACGAGGCCGCCCAGAACCAGCGCCGCCAAAAGCATGGAGCGATCCCACTCACGCATGAAACCAGCCAAGGCCAAGAGTCCGGCACCTGCGGCCCAGGCCAACGTCCACAGCCCTCCGGCAGGAGTTGCCTGCAGCACAAAAAGGGCCACCAGGACGCTGTTGATCAGCTTGAGCCGCTGCCCCCAATCAATCAGATTCCAGGACTTGAGACGCTGCAGAAAAGAAAGCCCCTGGGCATAGCCGCGCCCGAAGGTGTACATCTTGAAAATCTGCAGCCCGCAGAGGCATAGACAGATCCAGACCACAAGCGTTCCGGTGCATCCCGCGACCGCCAGATTGACGCCTACCAGGGACCACAAAACCAGAAAACTGCCCCCGAAAAAAGAATCGCCCAGGGCCGACAAGGTGTAGACGGTGGTCGAACGCAGTTTAGGGAGAATATCCGCCGGAAGCATGCCGAGCGCGATCTTTTTCTCCATGGACAAAAAAATTCCGACCAACAGCGGCGTCCAGAAAGGATGGGTGTTGTAGTGCTTCAGATAGCGGCCGCGTGCACGCTTCAAGGCTCGCGGCTCCGCGGCGTAAAGCGCACGCAGACCCGGGTCCATGATATAGGCCAGCCCGACATTCTGCATCCCCTTGGTGTTGAATGTGGCGCCAACCATATATGTGCGCAGGAAAATCTGCAGCAGGATCCGCGTATCCACCCTTACTCCGCGTTCTGTTCCACAATCAGTTCGTAGATCTCTTTGACCGACCACCCGCTGGTTTGATCCCGCACGGTCCGCGCTGCGTCCTTGGCGTGCATGCCCGCCCGCATCATGCCCTGAACCCGGTCCAGGACATCGGTTCGGGACGTGGCGGCAATCTCTTCGGGCGGACCGATGACCACGGTCACCTCGCCCAGAAGCTCCTCCGTGAAATCGCGGAGTTGACCAAGCCTGCCATTGATAAACTGCTCATGTTTCTTGGTCAATTCCCGGGCCAGACAAAATTCCCTCTCTCCCAGCACCTCGAAAGCGAGCTCCAGAGTCGGCAGCACCCGGTTCTTGCGCTCGAAAAAAACCAGGGTCGCACCGATCTGCGCGTAGGACCGCAGCAGCGTGCGGGCATCTCCGCCCTTGCGCGGCAAGAATCCGAGAAAAACAAAAGGGTATGGAGGAAGGCCACTGGCCATGAGCGCCGTGATGGGCGCGCAGGGACCGGGCACGGGAACGACACTTATGCCCTGCTGACGGCAGGCCGCGACCAGGCGGTAGCCGGGGTCGGCGATAAGCGGAGTGCCCGCATCGGATACGACCGCGACCGTGAGCCCCTGCTCCAGCAACGCCAGCACCTCGGCAATGCGGGAGCTCTCGTTGTGTTCATGCAGGCTTAAAAAACGCTTGCCCGCAACTCCGGCCAGCTGCAACAGATGTCCGGCCCGCCGGGTATCCTCGGCCAGAATGACATCGGCTTCTTCCAACGTCTGCCGCGCCCGGGGAGAGAAATCACCAAGGTTGCCAAGGGGCGTGGCCACGATCCAGACCGTCCCGTACATCAATGATATCCTCCCAGTGTTCGACGACCGTTTCCCCGTGCAGAAAAAGAATGCCGACCAGGTCGAACCGGCATGGCCTGCTCCAGGCGCGATGGCGGCTCAAGTATAACGCCCCGGCCTTGATCAGGCGTTTCTTCTTGGCCGGTCCGATGGCTTCGCCGGGCTCGCCGCGCACGGCTCCGGAACGGGTTTTGACCTCGACAAAAACGATCGTTCCGGCGTCCTCGCAAATCAAATCGATCTCGCCGCTCGCGCAGCGAAAATTGCGCTCAACGATCCGCATCCCCTTTTCCACTAAAAAGGCCGCAGCCAGCTCTTCTCCGGCCTGGCCGGTGATCAGATGCCGGGCAGCCACAGCTGCGCCTCCCGCGGCGTCGGTCCGACGCCGCGAAAACTGACCCGGTGCGCGGGGCTTGGCCCCAGGCGGCGCAAGGCATCAAGATGCGCCTTGGTGCCGTAGCCCTTGTGCACGGCCAGCCCGTAACCCGGATAGCGCTGATCCATGCACAGCAACAGATCGTCCCGAAAGGTCTTGGCCAGGATTGAGGCTGCGGAGATGCAGGGATGAAGGGCGTCGCCGCCGACCACGGTCTTTTGGGGCAGAGAAGAGGGGAAACGCTGGTTGCCGTCCACCAGCACCAGGCCCGGACTGACTCTCAGGGCTTCCACGGCACGGGCCATGGCGGCCAGTGAGGCCTGCAGGATGTTGATGCGGTCGATTTCGCCGGGCCAGGAAAAACCTAAGGCCCAGGACACTGCCTGGGCCTTGATGGCTTGTGCAAGCACCACGCGCCGTCGCGAGGAGAGCTTTTTGGAATCGGTCAGTCCCGGAAGGTCGAAATCCGGAGGCAATATGACTGCCCCCGCCACCACCGGACCGGCAAGACAGCCGCGTCCGGCTTCGTCGACGCCGGCCTGAATCTCATCCGCAAACTGAGTGCAGCCTTTGGGGCTGAACAAATTGACCTACCAGGCGTTCTTGGTCTTGATACGGGCAGCTTTGCCCCTGAGGCTACGCAGGTAGTAGATGCGGCTCTGACGAACCACGCCTTCGGAAATAACTTCAATGCGGTCGATGGTCGGGGCATGCAGGGGGAAGATGCGCTCCACGCCGACGCCGTCGGAAACCTTGCGCACGATGAACGTGCTGTCGGTGGTGCCCTTCTTCAAACGCAGAACCACGCCCTGGAAAACCTGGATGCGTTCCTTCTCGCCTTCGATGATGCGGGTATGCACCTTGACCGTGTCGCCGGCGCGGAAGCGGGGATGGTCGGCACGCAGGTGCTCGTTTTCAATCTTCTGGATGATGTTCATGATTTTCTCCTTTATCTGAAGCGGCCTTTGAGCCGCAACGTGTGCGTCTTATCCGATATCGCCCAGCAGGCGGTCCACCATGATGGAAGCCGCGGAACGGACGGAAAGGTGGTTGTACCTATCCATAAAACGTATGGCCCGCAACATGCCGTCGGCCCCTGCCAAAACGTCGCGATGCAAGCCGTATCCGGTGCCCAGCACCAGGAGGACGGGTTCCTCCGTAAGCATCCGGGCAACCTGGGCGCAGGTCATGTTTCCAGCCTTGGCGCTGGTGGCCACGACCTTGGGACGCACGCCCGTGCAATCCGTGATGTGGGCGATGGCCTCGTCCAAAAGGCCGACCACCCGGACCCGGCCCAGGGCGGTGCCCCGATCCGGATTTGCCTTGAGCCCGTAACCTTCGCGCCAATGGCCGACAAGGGTGCGGGCAAGGTCCTGCTGATCCGCGACCGGGGTGCAGACAAAATATCCGCCGAGCCCATAGGTACACGAAACGCGTGCAATATCGTGGAGGTCAAGGTTTGTCAAAGACGTAGTGATGGTCTGCCCCGATTTATTTTCAACCGGGTAATGGACCAGCGCCACGAAAAGATTCCGGCCCGGCCTTGTCCTCTCCAGCCCTTTCAAATACGCGATATCGTCATCGGTCAGCGCCGCCCGGTCAAGGATGTCCGGGCGCAAGGCGAGAGTCGTCTCCAGGCTCTTCTCCCGCCGCCAGGCCGTGATGCGACCATGATGTCCCGAGGACAGCACCTGTGGCACCTTCAGCCCCTCGTACTCCTCGGGCCTGGTGTAATGGGGATATTCAAGCAGGCCCGAGCTGAAACTCTCCTCGTCCGCGCTTTCGTCCTTGCCCATGAAATCAGGGACCAGCCGGCTCACGGCCTCGATCAGGCACAGGGCTCCGGTCTCGCCGCCGTTCAGGACAAAATCGCCCACGCTGACGGGTTCGATATCGCACAGCTCTTCAAGCCGCGCGTCGATGCCCTCATAGCGTCCGCACAACAGCGCGATCTCTTCCTCCGCGGCCAATTCACGGGCCAGCGCCTGGGTCAGCGGCCGGCCCTTGGGACTGAGCATGAGCACCCGGGCCGTGGGTGAAAGCGTGGCCAGAGCGCGACGGATCGGGTCCACGGCCATGACCATGCCCGGCCCGCCCCCGTAGGGACGGTCATCGACATTGTGATGCTTGTCCGTGGAGTGATCGCGCGGGTTGATGAACGAAAATTCGACGAGTCCCTTTTCCCTGGCCTTGGACAAAAGTCCGCAAGACAGGGGGGAATCGAAAAATTCGGGAAAAATGGTGACGACGGAAAATCGCATTCCTGCTTCCACTCCAGCCCGGTTCGGCCGGAGCTCATGGTCATGGCTGTTGATACAATTCGAGCAGGCCGTCCGGGGGATCGACCAGGATGACGCCGGCCTCAAGGTCGATATCAAGGATGAACTCATCCACGGCCGGAAGCATGATCTCGTTGCCGGCATCGTCCAGAATGAACCACAGCTCCTGCCCGGCCACGTCCCGGATATCCTCCAGGACGCCGATGCGGGAACCGTTGACGTGCATGACCGGCAGACCGAGCAGGTCTTCCGGGCGGAACTCGTCCTCATCCAGCGGCGGCAGGTCGCGCTCCCGGGCCAGCACGTCGGCGCCGCGCCAGGCCTCGGCCTGATCCCGCCCCTGGGAGCGGTCCACGGTGATCAGAGCGCGGCCCTGATGCGCGCGCCATCCTTCCAGCACGCAAGGCTTGGGCTTTTTGCCCGGAAGCCGCAGATAGACGCGGGTCAACCCCTCAAAGATGAAAGGGGAGTCTGCATATGGTTCGATGCAGAGCTCCCCCCTGAGGCCGTGTGGTTTCTGAACCCGACCCAGTTCCACGAGCTTTACCGGGTCCAACTTCTCTTCGGACACGTTACTCCAGAATTTCCAGGACTGAACGCTTCCTGATTTTGGTTGAAGCGGCGCCCAAGATGGTTCGCATGGCCCTGGCCGTGCGCCCCTGCTTGCCGATGACCTTGCCCAGATCTTCCTTGGCCACTTTAAGCTCAATGACGGAGGTCTGCTCTCCCTCGATTTCAGTCACCGAGACACTGTCCGGATTGTCTACCAAAGACTTGGCAATGAATTCGATCAAATCCTTGAGCATGAGCACCTCCGCTGAAGATCTGTGGATCGCACGGCGAACCGGGCGACGAGCCTTGGAGGTACTATTTACTGAATCCAGACTTCTTTAGCAAGGAGCGAACCGTATCTGTGGGCTGCGCACCCAGTTCGATCCAGCTTTTGACCTTGTCCTGATCGAACTTGATCTCGGCGGGTTCGGTCATGGGGTTGTAATAGCCCACATAATCAAGGGCCCGGCCGTCACGGCGGGAAGCGGAATCCACGGCCACGATGCGGTAAAACGGTTTCTTCTTGGAGCCCATGCGGGTCAGTCTGAGTTTCAAAGCCATTGTTGTTCTCCCTGAACGTAAGTGTAGTGTGCGAACCTCTATGCCCGGTCGTAACCGAAACAAGGGACGTCCGACTATTTTTTTCTGCGCTGCTTTTTAGCCTTCTTGCGCTTTTCCTTGAGCTTGGCAGCTTCCGCGGCGGTTCGTCCGCCGCCTCCGGAAGGAAGCGCGCCGGGCATTCCGGGCATGCCGCCCGGCATCGCGCCCATGCCCGGCATTCCGGGCATGCGGCCACCCTGCGGCATGGACGGCATCTTGCCGCCCGCCATCTTCTTCATCATCTTCTGCATCTGCTCAAAATTCTTGAGAAGCTGGTTGACCTCGGTCACCGTGACCCCGCTGCCCTTGGCAATACGCTGCTTGCGGCTGGGGTTGATGATCTTGGGTTCATGGCGCTCGGCCATGGTCATGGAACTGATCATGGCCTCGACCTTGCCCAGTTCCTTTTCAGGCATCTGCACGTCCTGCAATTGCTTGCGGATCTGCCCCATGCCCGGAATGAGCTTCATGATGCCTTCGAGGGAACCAAGCTTCTTGATGCGGCGCATCTGCGTACGGAAATCTTCAAGATCAAATTCGGCCTTCCTGAATTTCTTTTCCAGGGCCTCGGCTTCCTTGGAATCAATGGTCGACTGCGCCTTCTCGATCAGCGTCAAGACATCGCCCATGCCAAGAATCCGGGACGCAATGCGGTCCGGATGAAATACTTCCAGTTCGCTCAGGCGCTCGCCCATGCCGACAAACTTGAGCGGCTTGCCGGTGATGGACTTGATGGACAGGGCCGCGCCGCCGCGGGCATCGCCGTCCATCTTGGTCAGGACCACGCCGGTGATGTCCAGCACTTCGTTGAACTTCTCGGCCACGGTCACCGCGTCCTGGCCGGTCATGGCATCGGCCACGAACAAAATTTCCTGCGGACGGCACTTTTCCTTGATGCCGACCAGCTCCTGCATGAGCAACTCATCTATGTGCAGACGGCCCGCCGTGTCGATGAGGATCACGGAACAGCCCTTGAGCTCGGCGTCGCGCATGGCGTCGACGCAGATATCCACCGGATTCATGTCCACGGTGGAAGGATAGACCGGAACGCCCAGCTCCGCGCCGAGTTTCGTCAGCTGATCGATGGCCGCCGGACGATAGACATCGGCGGGGACCAGGTACGGAGCGTACTTCTGACGGCGCAGGAACAGGGCCAGTTTGGCCGCCGACGTGGTCTTGCCTGAACCCTGCAGGCCGGACATCATGATGACGTAGGGCGGCTTGCCCGACAGGTTCAGGGCGCAGTTCTCGCCGCCCAGAAGCTCGATCAGCTCTTCGTGGACGATCTTGATGACCTGCTGGCCGGGCGTCAGGCTGCCGAGGACATCCTGACCCAGGGCGCGCGCTTTGACCTTTTCGACGAAATCCTTGACGACCTTGAAATTGACGTCGGCTTCCAGGAGGGCGAGGCGCACTTCGCGCAAGCCATCCTGGATGTTGCTTTCATCGAGTCGGCCGTGGCCGCGCAGTTTTTTAAAGACCGATTCAAGTCGGTCGGACAGGCTATCGAACATGCAAGAGCACCTATGCTAGGGAAAAGAAGAAGGGATGCATAGACAAGTTCGACCCACTCGTCAAGCAGAAGCACGGCATGACGATGCGGCGCGCGGTACTCCCGCACGCCGCTCCGAAATCAGCCCAGAGCCTTGGCCACGGCCCGCGCGAAGCCGGGAGCCGCGCCGCGGATGGTGGACTCGTCCACGCAGAAGGCCAGGCGGAAATAGCCCGGGTAACCAAAACCCGAACCGGGCACGGCCAGGATCTGCTCCTGCATGAGCTCATTGACGAAGGCCGCATCATCCCCCCCCTTGGGAATGCGCGGAAAGAAATAGAACGCGCCCTGCGGCATGGAAAATTCGATGCCCGCCTCGCGCAGCACCTCGGCCATGGCATCGCGACGCCGGGCGTAGACCGAGGCATCCACCTCGTGGCCCAGGGCCTTGGCCAAAAGCTTCTGACCCACGGCCGGTGCATTGACGAAACCGAGGATGCGGTTGGCCAGAACAACTCCCGCCACCAGGTGCGCGCCTTCAGGCATGGCCGGATTTACAGCCACATACCCGACCCGCTCCCCGGCCAGAGCCAGATTCTTGGAAAAGGAGCTGACCACCACGCTGTGCTCGTAGATTGGGAAAATCGCGGGCACCTCAGCCCCGTCATAGGCCAGAAAACGGTAGGGCTCGTCGGAGATGAGCAGAATGGGCCGCCCGGTACGGGCCGAAGCCTGTCGCAGGATGTCGGCCAGACTGGCGAGCTCCTCCAGAGAGTAGATCCGGCCGGTTGGATTGTTGGGCGAGTTGATGAGCACGCAGCGGGTGCGGTCGGAAATAGCCGAGGCCAGGGCTTTCAAATCCAGCTCGAAGGTCAGGGGCTTGGACGGAACGGCTTTCAAAACTCCGCGATGGTTCTCGGCATAGAATCCGTACTCCACGAAATAGGGAGCCGGACAGAGCACCTCGTCGCCGGGTTCGAGCACGGCCCGGAACAAGGCATTGATGCCCCCGGCCGCGCCGCAGGTGATGACCAGGTCTTCGGCCGCGACGGCCACTCCCTGCTCCACCGAAACCACCTCGGCCAGACGCTCGCGCACCTGCGGATAGCCGGCGTTGGGCATGTAACCGAAAGCGAAAGGCTTGCCCGCTTCCTCGGCCAGCTCGCGCAAGCCCTCGGCCACGGCCGCAGGCGGGGCCAGGTCCGGGTTGCCCAGGCTGAAATCATAGACATTCTCCGCGCCGTACTTTTTCTTGAGCTCGATGCCGGTCTCGAACATGCGGCGAATCCACGACGACTTGGCCAGATAGCCCTCGATCTGCGAACAAAGAATCATATCTTTCTCCCGTGAAGGCCCGGTTCCCTTACGGGATGTCCAGGCCGATTTTTCTGTATTCACCCAGTTTGTTGCGCAGCGTGCGCACGGAAATTCCCAGCAATTCCGAAGCCTTGGTCCTGTTCCCCGCGGTCTTGTCGAGGCTTTTGATGATCAGGTGCATCTCCATTTCCTGAATGGTCGGGATGCGTCCATCAGCGTCGATGGTCACGGCCGAAGTAGCAGACGGCATCGACAATACGCCGGGTGCGGCAGCTTCGCCCTCCTCGTTAATTTCGGGCGACCATTCCTGACCATCCAGTAAAAAATGCATGGATCGGATGGGTCCAGCCCCGGCCAGGAGCACGGCCCGTTCCATCAAGTTCTGCAGTTCCCGCACATTGCCCGGCCAGTCATGCGCCATGAGCCAGTCCCGGGCCTCGGTGGAGAGCTGCAGGGAGCCGAGCCCGTATTCCCGGGTAAGGCGGCGTATAAAAAAATCGGCCAGCAGCAGCACATCGTCACCACGCTGGGCCAGCGATGGCAGACGCAGAGGAATGACGTTCAGGCGATAGAAAAGATCCTGGCGAAACTCGCCCTTCTCCACGCTCTGCTCCAGATTGCGATTGGTGGTGGCCAGGACGCGCACATCCACCTTGACCGTCTCGACCCCGCCCACGCGGTCGATCTCGCCCTCCTGCAGGGCGCGCAAAAGCTTGGCTTGCAGGGCCAGCGCCATTTCAGAAATTTCGTCCAGCAGCAGGGTTCCGCCGCTGGCCAACTCAAACTTGCCGAGCTTGCGGGAAATGGCTCCGGTGAACGAACCCTTCTCGTGCCCGAACAACTCGCTTTCGAGCAGATGCTCGGGCAGGGCCGCGCAGTTGACGGCCACGAAGGGAGCGTTTTCCCGGCCTGAGTGGGCATGGATAAAGCGGGCGAACATCTCCTTGCCCGTACCCGACTCGCCGGAGATGAGCACCGTGGCCTTGGACGGAGCCACCTGCCGCGCCAGGGCCAAGACCCGGGTCACGGAAGGATGGGTGCCGACGATGGACACCTCGCGCGGAGCGCTCTGGGCGACGGAACGAGGCGAAGCCGGGGCGGGAGCATCCTCGGGCAGCACGGCCTGGATCTTTTCCCAGGTCAGCGGGCAGAGCCAGTAATCCTGAGCGCCCATTTCCATATAATAGCGCGCCTCCTCGGCGCTGCCTTTTTCCGTGAACACGATGACCGGCACCGGATTCGCGGACTGCTGCACGGCGTCGAGCAGATCCTGGGCCCTGTATCCGGGCAGGCTTGGCAGGGTGAACACGAGATCGGCCTTACGCGCCTCGACGACCTTCATGGCCGAAGCGCGATCATCCACGACCATGGCCTGGCATTCATGCGCCTTGAACTGCGCATGCAGGGGGGACACGAGCTCGGATCGTGAAACAAAGAGGATTCGCTTGGACGCCATATCCGCATACGCTATCTTTTCCCCAGCCTCTTTGCAATATGGGGAGCCTACGGGCGCTTGCCCGCTATGCGCCCATCTGCTAGGGCTGGGTCGGATTTCGCGCCTCCTTTATTCACAGCAACCACGAGCCGCCCCTTTTATGCCCATGGATCCCAAAAAACTGCACACCCTGTTGCAAAACGTCGCCGCCGGAAACATCTCCTGCGAGAACGCCCAAGCAGTTCTTACGGGCCACGTACACGAAGAGCTGACTCTTGATCCCTGGCGCCAGGCGCGCACCACTATCGGCGAAGTGGTCTTCGGCCAGGGCAAGACCCTGGAACAGATCCGCATTTCCCTTGAGGAACTGGGCAGGCACCACCCGGTCCTGGCCACCAGGATTTGCGCAGCGCACGGCCAGGCGCTGCTGGATTTTTTTCCGCATGGTTGCCTGTGGGAGGAAGCGGGCCTCTTTTGCCTGGGGGCGGACCTGCTGTCCGCCGATCCAAAAGCCCCGAACTCGGACGTGATCATCGTCACGGCCGGCTCCTCGGACCTGCCCGTGGCCCGCGAAGCCCTGGGCACAGCCAGATTTCTGGGATTGAGCGCGCATCTGGTGACCGATGTGGGCGTCGCGGGCCTGCACCGCCTGCAGCCGCATCTGCCGAGCCTGCGGCAGGCCAAAGTGGTCATCGCCGTGGCCGGGATGGAGGGCGCGTTGCCCAGCGTCCTGGGCGGACTCGTAAAAGCCCCGATCATTGCGGTTCCGACCTCGACCGGCTATGGGGCCAACTTCGCCGGCCTGACCCCGCTCTTGGCCATGCTCAATTCCTGCGCGCCGGGCGTAGGCGTGGTCAACATCGACAACGGCTTCGGCGCGGCCGCCCTGGCGAAGAAAATCCTGGCCGGATCGTAAAACTCATGAGCAAAACGGTTCTTTCCCTTACGCAATCCCTTTTAGGCGCAAGCATTCCAGTACTGTGCTACCATCAGGTGCGCCCGGACAGCGGCATGACACCGGAAAAATTCGGCTCCCACCTGGACCTGATCCGCAAGCTGGGCTTTGAAACCATAAGCCTGGCCCGGCTATACGATGTCATCACCGGAAAAGAAAAACTCACCTTTCCAGCCATCGTCATCACCTTCGACGACTGCACCCTGGACAACTGGGTCTACGCCGTGCCGGAACTGCTGCGCCGAAACATGAAGGGCGTCTTTTTCGCCATCACCAACTTTCTGCGCCCAGGCAAAGCCCGTCCGCGCGCGGATCAAACCATGCAACCGGCAGGAGTGCCTGCGTTTGGCGACATCATGCAGCAGGCCTTGTCCGGAAACTGCGACGGATTCATGAACGAGGGCGAAATCCGCGCCGTGGTGCATGACCTAGACATGGAAGTGTACTCGCACTCCGCCGCGCACCAGGCCTGCTTCACCAGCAACGAACCGAACGGCACCCTCGGCGACGAAAAACACTGGAGCCACAAAGCCCTTTGCGGCCCAAACGCAGCAGCCGACTCCCCGGTATACCCGGTGGGTAGCGCTTACGCCCACACGGGCTTCGGGCTGGACTGGAACAGCGCTCCCTTGCTAATCGCGGAGAAGGAAGAACGTTTGGCATTGTGCCTCAAAGATTTCAGCCGGGCCAAAAAAGAGTTGGAGACAATCCTGGATCGCCCCTGCCCATATATATGCCTACCCTGGGGACAATTCGACGAAACAACCCTTGAGGCCAGCATCAAGGCCGGATACCTAGGCGCGCTGACTCTTGAACGGACCTTTGTCGGCCCAGGCTCGCCTAGGCAACGTATCGGCCGCATCGCCGTGAAGGACGCCAACAGCCCGACATGGCTCAGAAACAAACTTTTCCTCCACGCCCACACGCTCACCTCGAAAATCTTCCGCTAGGGCCATGCACAAAGGACGTCTATGAATATCGCATTTGTCAATAGCACACGAAAATGGGGAGGGGTCAAGACGTGGTGCATTGATACGGCAATTGCATTCAAGGAGCTAAACATCAACTCTGTGATATTTGGAAAAGACAAAAGATTTATTGATCGGGCCACACAAAAAAAAATAGAATCATATCAAATACAATTTGGCGTTGATTACAACCCAATACTTATCTATAATCTATATTTGTTTTTCAAAAAAAGAAAAATCCAACGCGTGATTGCTAATGTTGGAAAAGATATTAAGTCGGCTGGAATCGCGGCGAAAATTGCGGGCATACCGCTCATTGTTCACGTCGGTAGTCCTGGAGACATACAAAATAAAATAGAGAACGAAATACTGCATTACGTTACAAAACCATCTTTTTTTTGTTGCAGCGAATACACAAAGAAAGGTTTTTTGAAAAATGTACCTTACGCAAAAAAATTTAAAACTGTAGCAATCCACCCAGGAACAAAAATTTCCAAGCACGTAATACAAGCGAATAAAACGCTTAAAATCATAACCACAAGCCAACTCAATAAAGACAAAAGGCACATAGACGTTTTGGAAGCATGTAAAATTCTTGCCGACAAAAAATTGGACTTTTCTTTGACTATCGTTGGGGAAGGAGCTCTTTCAGCGGAGTTGAAATTGATCGTCCACAAACTTGGGCTCATGGGCCGGGTTGTCTTTACCGGATATGTCGACGATGTCGCAAAGCAACTAAGTACGGCGGACATCTTCATCCTGCCGAGCCAGTGCGAACCCCTCGGCATCGCCCTAGAAGAAGCCATGGCCAATGGCCTGATACCCATTGCCAGAAACGCAGGCGGAGCCCCTGAAATATGGCCCGAATTCCTGAGCTCCCATCTTATTCCACCTCAAAGCCGAGGAGCGGAATTCGCCAACATACTGACCACGCTACTCCACATGCCTGGGGAAGAAATCCTCGAATTGAAGAATCGAGTCCGGACCCACGCAGCGGAAACATTTTCAATTGAATTGCAGACCAAAAAATTTTTAGAATTTATACTCTCCCCCAAACAAGACGCTTCATCACAAAACAACACAGGCGTATGATAACACTCGACTCGGAAATTTCCACCATCGGCGGCTGGAGCACAGTTTACGCCATCAAGGGAGACCCCACGCGCTGCGCCAAGGTCCTGGCTCATCATCGCAAATACAAAGGAGAGTTCCCGGACCCGGCCATGATCGCGCAGAAAAAATACGGGATTCCGGACATGCTGAGGTACGAACTCGACAACCACCACCGGCTTATGGCCCATGTACCGGACGACTTGGTCAAACATTTCGTGACGTTTTACGGCATCGAAAAGACACGTTGCGGTCGTGACGCCCTGGTCATGGAACTGGTCACCGATGATACGGGCGGTGTGGCTAAGAACCTCGACTCCAACACCCGCCCTTTGAGCTTGACCTTTTTCCAGGCCCTCGAACGCATCCGGCGGGACGTTCTGCTGCCCAGCGCCATCGACCACTTCGGCATCGCCTGCCGCAACATCCTGGTCCGCAACCAGGACTGCCCGGTGCTCATTGATTTTCAGAACAGCGTCATAAGGCACCGTGGCCAGTTCTGGCTCAAATTGCCATTTTTCATTCGTCGCAAGGTCACGCGCAAGTTCCAGCGGGTCTATCGGGACGTAGGCGTGCCCGATTTCACCAAAGCTCCAAGCATCACGGACATGTTTCTACCATGACCGCGACAGTATTCACAAAGATGGACGACGCCAGGGCCAAGCCGCAAACGCGACACCGCGCCAACCCGGCATAGAGAAACAGGTATGTTCAACATTTTTTCCGACATCACCCGCTACTTTCTGAAACAAAGAAAGGCTCTCATTCGCATACCCTCGGTTACAGCACGGAGCGTGTTCTGGCGCACTCCATTCCTTGACAACGAACAGGCTTTTTCCCTTCTGGAACAATGGCGCCGGAGAGCCGCCGATCTTGGCAGCCCCTTCAGGGACCAGAACCGCTGTGTCTGTCCCCAACTGGAACTCACTCTTGGCGAGCGGGTCTTCATTCCCAAAATCTACAATGGTCGTAAATTCAGCCAAAACCTAGGCGTCCTTTTACTTTCAGAAGCCGAACGAAATTGCGCAACGCATGCCTATCTTTTCGACAATGCTGTACGCGTTCCAATACCCGCCGGTGTGCTCAACACCTTCAAAAACGGCTGGCTGAGCGATTCCGTTTTTTTCCAAGAAAAGCTGCCAGTTTCGTGTATCGCCTACAAGCACTTCCTGCGGACCGTGCGGGAACTTGCCCCGGAAGTCCGCCTGACATTCTTCACCCAGCTTGGCCGGGAGTTGGGCAAGGTTCACTCCCTAGGCGTTTACACCGAGGACACAGACCAAAATATGGTCGTCGAGATGCTGCCTGGTAACGAATTCCGCTTCCACTTCTTTGACTTCGACAATTTCTACCCGTGGCGCTATCCGAACTTAAGACGCACCATGCATGCCTTCCGGCACTATGCGGACTCCAACCACTACACCTGCACGCCGGAAGAGCTGGATGTCTTCTTGGACTCCTACCTTGAAGTCCGCGAAAAAAAGCAATGGCGCATCCCGATCATGAACAACCTGAAAGCCCGTAAACCCCAAATCTTCGCTGACCGAAACGCATAACGGCGATAACGCCTCCGGATACTCTCATGACAGATCCTCAAAACAGCACATTCAGGCTCCTGAAGCGAAGCCTGGGTTACTTCTTGCCATACAAGCTGCATATCGCCCTCGCCATGAGCGGTCTGGGCATTGTCGCTGCCTGCACAGCTGGCGCAGCCTACCTGGTGCAACCGGCGCTGGATGAAATTTTCATCAAAAAAGACGCATCCGCCCTCATGTTCGTACCCCTGCTTCTGGTCGGGGTGTTTCTGGCCAAGGGCCTTGGTCTCTTTGTCCAGAAGTTCCTCATGTCCTATTGCGGGCTCAAAGTGCTGGAGCGTCTGCGCTACGAACTGTTCGCCAAAATCATCTGCCTGCCCGTGGACTTCTTCGGGGAGACCAGGGTGGGCATGCTCATGTCGCGCATCATAAGCGACGTGAACCTGATCAGCGCGAGCCTGCCGGAACTCATCCGTATCATCCAGCACTCCCTGACCATGGTCGGCCTCATCGGTCTGACCATTTACCGCGACCCAAAGCTTGCCTTCTGGGCCTGTCTGGTCTTTCCTTTGGCCATTTACCCAGTAGTGTATTTCGGCCGAAAACTGCGCAAGGTCGGCCGCAAGTACCAATCCAAGATCGCGGACATCTCCTCGCACCTGCAGGAGAGCTTCAACGGCCTGCGCGTGGTCAAGGCTTTCGCGGCCGAGGACATCGAAAAGGAAAAATTCGGACAGACCAGCAATAATCTGGTCAAAATCAGCATCAAGGGCGCCATCTACAACCAGCTTTCCTCGCCGCTCATGGAGCTGATCGGCGCCGTGGGCGCGGGCCTAGTCATCTGGTACGGCGGCCGCGAGGTCATCGCCGGTAACCGCACCCCCGGCGAATTCTTCTCTTTCCTCACAGCCCTGGTCATGCTCTACGACCCCTTCAAATCCATCAGTCAGGCCAACAACACCATACAGCAGGCAATGGCCGGAGCGGAAAGGGTCTTTGAAATTCTGGATTCCGAAGAATTGAGCGAAGAGACAGGCGGCAAGGAGGTCTACACCCCGCCCTTCTCCTCCCTGTCCTTCAAGAACGTGTCCTTCAATTACCCCGGTACCCAGGAACCAGCCCTTAAGGATATAAATCTCGAAATCAAGGCGGGCGAAAGGGTGGCATTCGTGGGCCAGAGCGGGGCGGGTAAGACGTCGCTCGTGCAGCTCATCCCCCGCTTTCACGACTGCCAGAAAGGCGAAATCCGCCTGAACGGCCAGCCCCTGCACGACTACACCTTGCCCAGCCTACGCACGAACATCGGCATCGTTTCCCAGGATCCTTTTCTCTTTAACCTGACTGTGGCTGAAAATATCGCCTACGGACAACAAGAACTCGACCGGAAAGCCGTGGAGCAGGCCGCCAAGGCGGCCTATGCCCATGACTTCATCCTGGAGCTGTCGCAAGGCTACGACACGGTGGTTGGGGAAAAAGGGGTGAAACTGTCCGGAGGACAAAAACAGCGCCTGACCATCGCCAGGGCGATCATGAAGGACCCGTCGCTCCTGATCCTCGACGAGGCCACCTCAGCCCTGGACACGGAATCAGAACGCATCGTCCAGCAGGCCTTGGAAAACCTCATGCAGGGCAGAACAAGCCTGATCATCGCGCACAGGCTGTCGACGATCCTGTCGGCGGATAAGATTGTGGTTATGCAGGGGGGCCAGATTCTTGACGTTGGCACTCACGTCCAATTATTGGATAACTGTCCAACATATCAGAAATTATACAATCTGCAGTTCACGACATCAGAGGTCAGTCCAAATGTCTGAAAAAGTGCAACTTGAAAAAATATTTCTTTTTGCGCTATGTGGCATGTTTGTGGCGTTTGGCATAAACATCGGCGCGTATGCCTTTCTCTATTCAAGCGGGGTGCTTGGCGCAGTGCTGCTCGTCCGGGAATACGTTCGCGGAAACATCACTGTAAGCTGGAAATTTTTCATCCCGATCGTATTTTTCGCATACGTTGCCATCACTCCGGGTCATTTGTTCAAGGATCTGCCCATCGCCGACATGTTCAGCGCGGCATTTTTCGCGGGAGCGGCTGGATGCTATTTCTTCAAGGACAAGATGCCTTCCATCTTGTTCTTGCTCCCCCTGGCCCTGTCCGCCCATTTCCTTGCAAGAGTGGTCGCAAGCCTGGCTTTTGACTATCCACTGATCGAAACCACCGGCTACGTAGGCAGCCTCACCTTGTCCTATTCGCATCACAACGTTGTCGGAGTGCTCGCGTCTTTCGGCATCTTCTCTCTGATATCCTTCCCGCATCCACAGCCCACCATTCGTCGCATCGGGTACGCTCTGATGGCGATTTTGGGCATTGCTATCTTGTTGACGGTAGGACGATCAACCTATCTGGGGCTTGCGGCGGCCCTTGGGCTGTTTGCCCTGCTCAGGTCGTGGAAATTAGCGGTGGGGGGTATGGTTGTAGCCATCGCCGTTGGTGCAATGGCCCTGCCCTTTATGGCGCCAGATGCGCAAAAAAGAATCACGGGCATGGTGCTCGCCCCGCACAAGGAGCCAAACTTTCAAAACAGGTTGCCAACCTGGTCTATCGGCATTGCAGGATTTAAAGAATCACCACTGTTTGGAAACGGTCTACGAACGTTCGAAACGTACAGCAGATCCTATTTAGACAAACACTATTTAGAAATTAAGAAAAATAATCCATATGCCCTAGATAAAGCGTTTGCACATCCTCATAATTCTTATATTGCAATCATATATGGATGGGGAATAGTAGGATTTATTTTTATTTTTCTAATTTTAGCATTATCTCTATCAACCACGAAGAAAGAAAATAAGCTTTTGATACTCTACTGCACAACTTTTATACTCGCATTTGGATTATTTGATGTCCGCTTTCTAAGTAGAGATGGCGCTTTGTTTTTCTTGTTTCCAATCGGAATGGCGGTTATCAATTCAAATGCAATTTTGATTAATTCATTAAAAATGAAATAATAACTTTTTATTTTGCGCAAAACATAATTCATTTCAACTTTAATCATAAACCATCATATACGTTTCGAACTTTGAAAAAACTTTTCACACAAAATAGTCCAAACAAATACGCTATTTGTCGTAACATAACGAAAAAATAGCCGTCTTGGCTCCTGAAGCAACCTGAAAAGCCATTCCAAGCCGCTATTTTGAATCCATAGGGGAGCTCTTTTCAGCGTCCCTGCGTGGAAATCAAAAGCAGCACCGACTCCAAGCATCACGGCGTTAATTCGTCCTTTGTTGCGGTGCATCCAGATTTCCTGCTTGGGACAGCCAAGCCCCACAAAAACGACCTGTGCTCTGGAGGAGTTGATGCGCTCGACTTCTTCGTTTTGCTCGTCTTCGGTCAGAACTCTGAACGGCGGTGAATATGATCCGACTAGCGACAGATTGGGAAACGTTTCTCCCACGCTGCTGCACAGTCGCTGCAGGGTGCCCTCCGTACTTCCATAAAAGAACACGCGAATTCCCTGCGTCTCAGCGAGAGGCAGAACGCGCCACATCAAGTCCGGACCGTTGACACGCTTCTGTTCGGGGAATCCTCTTTGACGCAACACCCATGCCAGAGGCATACCGTCTGGAGTGGCCATGTCGGCCTCGTCAATGGCAGCCCGCAATGCAGGATCGCTTTTGGCAGTGACTACCGAATGAACATTGCAGACGCACACCACTCGGCTCTGGCCGGCCTGCGCCCAAGAAATGATCGTGGACAAAAATTGCTCCCAGTGTCCGGCATCAATGAAACTGCCAACGATGCTGGCGCCCGACCTCTCAAGAGGCTTGAGGGTTTGATTGGCGGCATGCATCGATTGCTTCCTGGTAGATGTTCATAAGCATTTTATAATTGACATCCGGTGAGTAGCGATCTTGATACACCTCAAGAGCGTTCTGGCCCATAGCCCGCATCTCATCAGGATGCGTTTCAGCCCAATACAAGGCCCTCGCGAGGTCATTGGCGCTGCCTGGCTCGAAAAGAAGGCCTGTCACGCCGTCTTCGACAATTTCGGCCAGCGCGCCGTGCCTGCTGGCAATGACGGGTAAACCACAGGCAAAAGCCTCGACAACAACTAGGCCAAATGTTTCGTACCAAAGACTTGGGACCACCAAATAAGCCGCCTCACACATGGCTTGCTGAACGTCATGAGGAGACAGCCAGCCTCGGGTGTCCACTGTTTTCGTCCGACTCACCCTACCAGCCATGGGACCGTCACCAACAATGGTGAATTTGACTCCGGGTTGCTGCTCCAAAGCAGCCAGCAACGTTTCGAGTCCCTTTTCCGGAGACAGTCGACCGACGAACAGACCTCCGCAACGTGGCCTCTGATCCGGTTTTGGCAAATCTACAAAATTCGGCTTGACCGCCATTAACTCCGCAGGAAGCCCGGCAGCAACAAATTTGGCGCGACAAAATTCATTGAGGGCAATATAACGACAGACTTTGGCCTTAAACGTTCCCAACACTTTATGCAGCCCAAAACTGGCGACCAGAACCAGAGACTGGAGGAAGGAGCCGCGGTAGCACCTGTGAAACACACCCCAATGCCCACTTCGCCCCAAACACAACTCGCATATTTGACCATCGCGCAAGAGCATGCCTTGGGCGCATGCGTACCGAAAATTATGCAACGTCATGATGGTAGGAACGCCCAAACGACGGGCTACCCAAAAAACAGCCGGGGAGATACGGGGAAAAAAATTGTGGACGTGAACAACATCAGGCTTGAACAAGGAAATCTCTGCTTCAAGACGTTGGGCGCTACGCCGAGACCAGAACGCATCCAGAACCATCCGCAACAACGACTGTTCGCTCAATCCATGATTATATTCTTCATATATTCGAACAGCAATGTCGTTGGACGCCAGCATAGCGGCTTCAGATTCCACAACTGAGTCCTCCCCGCCACGGTGAATATAACGATTATGAACGATCAATACACGTTTAGGATGCATTTTTTACCATTCAGCGCTTGTTTACGACCAACATTCTGCTGCAATAATCCATATTGGCAACGTCTATAGTTGATTATCAACCAAAGTTTTTTTCTAAATATATTTAGCGTTCAAGATTTTACGTGTAGCAGAGAGTCAAAGCAAATTTGTGAAAAACAGATACACATCAGCGAGTCCGATACGACCCAGACACCGCCGTGCCCACGATGGATTCGTAATTCGGCACCTCGTCGATACAACGACGATATGTTATCGTAGAGCGGCGATAAGAGCCTGTGATGAACCTTTCAGCGTAACGCCCGAGCGTGACAATGCGTCGCAATAGCGGAGATCTAAAACCACCATGCCTACGTTGCACTTCGGCCGTCTCGTCCAGCATGCCCTGGTGACAACTTAGATTTGTTCCATCGAGGGTGAACATGCTCAGGTACTTGTCAATCCGAGCATAACGGCGACCGTCGGCCAACAGTCGCAATACCAGATCCATGTCCGCCGCATAACGCAAGCCTTCATCCAGGAGCAAGACTCCGTCGTCCAGCAAGCGGCGACGAAAAAAAAGCGTGCACGAATACGCGTTCAAAAAACTGTTTGCTATATAGGTTCGCGACAGGCGGATTTCACGGCGGGCCGCCAGAAGGGCACCGTCACCATCGACCACCAGGGCATGACCGTACACAAAGTCAACTTTCGGATACGCCTCAAAAAAACTGGCGACTGTGGCCAGGGTGCCAGGCAGATACTGCTCATCGCTGTTGAGCCAGGAAAGAATGTCACCCTGGGAGCGCCGCCACCCCCGGTTGATCGCATCATACATTCCGGTATCATGTTCCGAGACCGAATTGATGTCGGGTTGCGCAGCCAGCCACTGCGCCGTACCGTCAACACTACAGGCATCCTGCACGATGTGTTCCCGCTCGCCAGTCTGCCCACGTACTGATCCCACGCAAAGACGCAACCGAGGCAAGTCGTTGAGGGAAGGCGTAACTATTGAGAATTTCATGATATCCTGTGTAAAAAAAATCCCGCATCGGCGTACATAATCCCACTCACCGTCATCTGACATTAAGAAAATGCATCAGAAGCGTCTTGAACAGCGCAGTCAAAACATCAAATCCTCTTATTGGCCCCAAACCCATCTGACCGATTTTAATCAATACGCATTCCAGCCCGTAAACCCACCCCAGATCGTCTTTAAAATAATCTTCAAGTCCAAAAACAAAGTCCACGACTTAATATACTCTAAGTCTTTACGGACACGACCTTCCATTTTTTCCATGGTATTGGTCTCTCCACGAAATCCGCTCACTTGCGCAAGCCCGGTAACTCCTGGTTTAACTTTGTGGCGCAACATGTATCCGGCCACAAGCTTTCTGTATTCCTCGTTCATGGACACAGCATGCGGCCTTGGCCCCACAACCGACATCTTGCCCTGCAAGACGTTAAAAAATTGTGGAAGTTCATCAAGCGAATACTTGCGCATGAACGCACCCAAACGAGTCACTCTTGGATCACATTGGGTGCATTGCACGAAATTATTTCCGTCCTCGCACACAGTCATTGTTCGAAATTTCAGAATCCAGAAGGGTTCGCCACGGAGGCCATAGCGCTGTTGCGTAAAAAAGACGGGACCTGGTGAAGAAAGCTTTATCGCCAGGGCAAAAGCCAGTAAACCCGGAGAGATAATTATTAGGGCTAAACTCGCAAAAATGATATCAAACAACCGCTTGAGGGCCGCGTTCAGGCCAATGAACGGAGACTCCCAAAGCGCAATGGCCGCAATTTCGCCAAAATACCTCGGAGCTCCGGAAAGCATCATCTCGAACTGGAAAATATCGGGCACGAGATAGACCGTAGCCGTGGAGTCCGTAAGCTCTGTCACGAGACGCTTGACCTTATCCTCGGCACGCATGGGCAGGGCCAAAAAAACATACTCGGCCTTGTGCTCGCGAACAAAGGAGGCAACGTTTTCGGTCCGGCCCAGCACCGGCTTGTTCTCGAGGGAGCCATCCTTCTTGTCATCAAAAAAACCGCGGACCCCGACCCCCAGCCACGCATTCTCCTCAAGATATCGGGCCACAGACAAGCCAAGATCACCCGCCCCAACAATAATCGCAGTCTGTGAACGAATTCGATCCCTGTTACGATACTTAAGGACTATTCGCAAAACCTTGCGCAGCAACACGAGGGCTACGGGCCAGGAAAAAAACCAGGAAAGGACGATCACTCGGGAAAAAGCGCCGCTGATTTTGAATGCATACGCTACAAACATCAGGCAAAGATAAACCAGAATGCATCCGAAAATAACTGACCGGCCTTCAAAACGCGGAACTTTGGACGACCACGTACGATACGCGCCTGATAATTCGAGGCAAACAGGGGAGAGCAGAACGATCAAGACGGCGAAAAATTCGTAGATCAAGGAGTGGAAAACAAACCCATGGTATGCATACTGGCAGAGCGCGAAGATCAGCACACCCAGAAGGGCGTCAGAAACCTTCAACAAAAGGCCAATCATCCACTGACGGGATCCTGATCTACTCAGCATTGCTTAGTCTTTCCCAAGATAACATGAAATGGGATATTCTCGTCGTTTGCATTAATCTACCTCTATTTGCCCGGGAAGATGACCTGCCGGGAAACTTCGGACCACTCAATTCTTGAGAGTTTCCCCACGGTTCAGGTTTTTCCCATACTGCCGACAGAAATGTTCTGGCGTCATGTTGTTCAGGCTTGAATGCGGACGAATGGAGTTGTAGTGCCGCCTCCATTCCTCGATCACAACCCGCGCCTCGGACCGACACCGGAACCATTCCATCGACAGACACTCATCGCGAAATTTGCCGTTAAAACTCTCGTTCAAACCGTTCTGCCATGGCTTCCCAGGCTCAATCAGCGCCAGATCCAGAGACTCCTGAGCCGCCCATCTGAGCAGCGCCTTCGACACGAACTCCGGTCCGTTGTCAGAACGCAGGCTCAGAGGGGCTCCACGTTCGCTGATCAGGCGGGACAGCACCTCGATCACCCGGCCCGATCTGATGCTGCCGGCAACGTCTATAGCCAGGCATTCCCGCGTGTATTCGTCTACCACAGTCAGGCATTTGATCTGCTGACCATTGGCGCAGGCGTCATAGACAAAGTCGTACGCCCACAGTTCGTTTGCTCCCATCGGCAGTTGCGGTCTCGGGCGGGACGCCGCCACTCGTTTCCGAGGCCGCTTCCTGGGCACCTGCAACCCGGCCTTGGACCACAGGCGGAACGCCTTGTCGGCGCCCATGACATGCCCCAGACGCTCCATGAACACGTTGATCCGGCGATATCCAAAGCGCGGATACGTCGCAGCCAGATCTGTCATAGCCGCCATCAGTGGCTTGTCCCGGGCCTCCAGCCGTGACTCGTAGTGGTGGAGCGACGACCGGGAAGTGGATAACAGCGCACACGCCCTGCGTTGTGAAAGTCCGCGACTCCTGGCGTATGCCACCTGGAGGCGTCGGGCGGGTGCGCCTACCACTTTTTTGCGGCGATCTCCTTCATGACCTCGATTTCGAGGTCCCGTTCCGCAAGGATCTTCTTCAGTCGCGTGTTCTCTTGTTCCAGCAACCGCAGCCGCTTCACGTCATCGGCGGACATGCCGGCAAACCGCTGTCGCCACGTATAGATCGTCTGCTCGCTGATTCCATGCTTCTTGGCCACCTGGGCCACCGGACTGCGGTCAGCTTCGCGCAGGATGCCCACCATCTGCTCTTCGGAAAATCGTCCCTTTTTCATCAGTTCCCTCGTGGTTGAGGGGGAACCTATCTCAAGTTTCGACTGGTCTGAAAAGTGCCGGGCAGGTCAAAGACGTGAATACCATACCAGAGTCACAAATTTAGCAATACTTGGGCCTCACACACTGAGACATCGAATCAGCTTCAAACGATGCGCCGATGAAAATCATTCTCAATTATCCCACGTCCTATTTCATTAATTTGCCAATTTGGGCCTGGGTCACCTTCAAAACGATATCTTGATAAACCTTTCCAAAGGCAACAATACGCCCTTGAAGCTGGTTTCTTGCCTTTTCAGCATGAACACGTTCATCTTCAGAGTTGTAACCATCGACAACGCTCATCATGGCTTCGGCAAGCTCTTCAGGGCTGTGCGGATCAAAGAACAAGCCTCGTTCCGGGTTTTGCTCCCGGTGCACCCCAATATTTGACAAAAGCAGGCGCTTGCCAAAGCTTTTCGCTTCTTCAACCGTGGTGCTCCAGCCTTCAAACAATGAAGGGTTGATCATGGCCAGAGCACCGCGCATCAGCATGGACATGTCCGCGAACGGTGTGAGCCCAAGAAAACGAAAGCGGTCTTCAAGCCCGTAAGCGTCAACCTGTTCTTTGAGTTTTGTGAAAAAGGTAGTATTTCGATAGTCATTGGTTTGCCCTGTGCTGACAACTAGCGGACAACGCCCTCTTGATAACAATATCTTGAGGGCCTCAACGACAACGTTGTGGTTTTTGTGCGCCCAAAGCTGATTGGGGATATGGAAGTAAGGCTCATGGATGCCGTAACGCTCCAGCACGTCCGAAAGTTCTGGCATGCTCTGAAATTCAGGCATTGTCGCGACAAAGCGTAATACATAAGTTTTATCGGCAGCAATGGGATACCTGGCAAGAAAATCCTGCCGAGCATCCTCACTGCTCAACACCACGGCTTGAGCCCGCGCGGCGATGTCTGCATGCGTTTTGTTTCGTTGGGCAATATCATTTTCGGTAAAGAACGACGGCAGGTGAACATGCTGAAAATCTGGTATCCAACACATGGCCGGCACAGGTGAACGCCGTCCAAGAATTTGTCCGTGCGAAAGAAGGCCAATGTTGTGCTGTTTCAAATGTCTTGCAAGTGCCCCGCCACTGTCGAACCATCGTCGATGTAGGCCATCCATGATGCGCCACGGGTTCCAGCGCCCCACAGGAATTCCGGGATACGCAAGCCCAGTGCACGAACACAGCGGCTCAGGTAGCCCTTTTGTTCCACCGAGCAGTACTGGCTCAATGCCGCGATCAGGAACAGCAAAAATAGCATTGGCCAAATTTATGAAATAATTCAGGCCACCAACCCATTCCGGTGAGTTTGGCACTTGCCAAGCAACTCGGATCATGCGCCCACCTCTGCTCGGAACCATTCAACATATTCCGCAAGTCCCTGATCTAGAATCACGGAAGGCACGTAGCCTCGAGCATTGAGGCGTGACACATCTGCGATATAATGAGCCGGATCTCCACTTCTGGCCTCGCCAGAAAACGTGGGAGTTACCTTCGGGTTCCAAAGATTACCTACAGTTGTCAGAATTTCGCGAATGCTAATCCCTCGTCCGGAGCCGCCATTGAGCACAGGGCAATCGGGAGAAGAAAAATTAATGGCGTCTGCCAAAAGCCGTGCGGCATCTCGCACGTGCAGCCAATCGCGAATTTCTGCACCTGTACCAAAAAAGCTGAATGTTCCTGCCGTAGCCTTGCAACAGGCGTCCCAAAGAAGCTGCTTGCGTAATCCTGCCCCATAAACGGAAAAAAGACGAACCACGCAAACAGGAATACCCCATTGTTTCGCGTAGGATTTGCACAACATTTCCATTACAATTTTGTGCGTTCCATAAGGAGAAATTGGGTGTAAAGGAGCGTCCTCTGATATGGGAAGTTGATGTACAACGCCGTATACAGCGGCACTCGAAGGCACAACCACGGCAATGCGCCCAGAGGATTGCCGAACAAACTCCAAAATATCTAGCGTTGTATTCACATTTCCAAGAAAATCCTGCCTGGGCTGCGTCATGGAATAGGCGACTGAGCCGCTTCCGGCACAATGTATGATCGCATCTGGGCTTCCGGCCTCGCTCTCTACGCGCCAAAGTGCATCGAGCGTAACAGACGTTTCAAACCAAGCGTGCAGGCCAAGTTCACGTAGGTGCTTTGCTTCTTCCTGTCCGCCAAGGCCAATCCCCACGACAGTCCAGCCCGATTCGGCCAGTGTACGCACAGTATTGCTACCAATGAAACCAGCTGCCCCTGTGACAAAAACGCGTTTAGTCATGCAATTCTACCTACCTAGAAATGGCCCAAATTAATCGAAGATGATAATCGCGTTCAGGCGCTAGAAACATCTGGCTCAAGCCCGAGACAAGAGTGCAACCTGATCACTCGCGGGCAACAGGCAGCAGCTATTTACTACAGTTTAACCCCAACGAACGAATACAACCTGCCGGGCGATCTCAGACGCTTGCTAACCCAGCAAATCAACGCTGCTGGCAGCAGTGCTGGAAAAGGAAAGCGCAGTTTATTACTCACAGCACGGCGGACATCCAGTTCGGTCATCGGAAAATAGTTGACAGGAGTCTCCCATGGAGAAAGTACATGACGCATGCGCAAGCCAGCGTCTTCAAAGGCTCCGAGGTAGCGCTTCCGCGTGTACGCATTTTCTCCCCCATAAAGGTGGTGTAGAGGATGGGAGTCAAGAAAAACCGGCAAGTCCTCTGGTTTGTCAATGACATGCTCGCGCGTTGCGATAAGCATGCCCTTGGGCTTGAGCACGCGGGTCAGTTCCTGGCACAAAGCTTCAAGGTCGCGGGCATGATGGAGCACCTGACGGGCATGGATGAGGTCAAAGCTGCCATCTTCGAACGGCAGTTTTTCGCCCCACTCCTCGACAACAGTGATGTTCACGGCTGCCTGACTCGCTAATTCCCGGATAGCGCCAGCACCAACAAGTCGACTCGGGTCCGGTTCAAGAGCCGTCACGCGCCAACCATCAGCGGCAAGGGCAAAGGATGCGATACCTCGCCCCGCACCAACATCGAGTGCCATCCCACAGGATGCGGGCAGGAAGTCACGCACGGCTCGCCACTCGAGACTCTCATGGAAGCGCCTGGCAGCATCGACGAGAGGGTCGTCGAAATAACAGGCTCTGACTAGCGCAGCTTGGTTTGGCTGGGCGCGGAGCCAACCCACAGCCTGTTCCCAAGTTATTGTCTCTCGGGTCAACGTCACACGCTCCTCAGACTAGAACGATCTGGTAAATTCAAGGATTTGATTGGGCGAGCGGGATTGCCTGCGACAAGTGTGTAGGCTGGCACATCCCTTGTGACAACCGAACCCGCACCCACCACCGCGCCTTCACCGATAGTCACGCCTTCAAGGATAATGGCATGCATACCTATCCAGGCCTTATCCTTTACGCACACCGGATTTGATTTGACATGCATCCAGTCCTTCTTCCCTTCCAGCCACATTACAACATCGTCCTTTCTCTCTTCAAAAGAGATGGAATGGGAGTCATGGTCCACGATGGTGACACCGAACGACACCAGCACATCATCCCCGATGTCGATACGTGTTGCGCAGATGATGGTAGAACATCCAATGAATGTGCGGCTCCCTATCCTTACAATGCCACCCGGTCGTTCGAAAATAACACGCCCTTCCACGATTGATCTGTCGCCGATGTGGAGCATAGAATCTTTTGAAAGGCAAATTCCGCCCTGATTAACACAAGCCGTTTCATCGATGGTCAATATCGACCCTTCGGGCTTTGCTGGTATTATTTTCGCTTTGGCCCGCAATCGCCTAATTATCATCCTTACAGTTTTCAACATAGCATTTTCAAACGTTAAATTATTTGGTTCTTCCGGAAACTCTGTGGGTAACGCGTTCAAACTGACCTCTGGTACAGACCGAGTCCGCCGCAGAAAAATTCTAAGACAACTAAATATCCTGCCAGATATTTGCGTTACTATTTTGCAAAAATTCTCGCACTTCAACCCTGCATTTAAAATATTTAAAAACAAGCACTTGACTTTTACGACACTGTCCCGCTAATATAAAAAGATTTTTTTCTGAAAATTTTCTCAGAAACAAAAACAAAGACAGAACTGAAAATAATCACTGAAAAATATAGTATTAAAAATTTTATCCATTGGCTACTTTCTGATATGCTACTTAGTGGCTTAATGAAAGTGTGAACAAGCAAGATGTGAGAAAGATATATTCCATAAGACTTTTTCCCAAGCCAGCACAACACCTTAATTTTCGGTTTTATTTTAAAAAATAACAGAATTGTTCCAATAGTGTAAAAGACCTGCGGAAATGAGTTATATGAAGAATAATACTCAGGAAAAAAACTCTTAATAGCGAGCATGCACGTTGTTAATGCGATATAAAATAAAAAAATCAAAACGAAATTTACGCGAGACAAATTGTCTATAAATACGCTCGAACTGAATCCAAGTACCCAGTATAGCGACCATAAAAAAACATTTCTGTAGTAGAAGAACGAATACTCAACACCAAGTCCCGAGCTTATATCTTTTAAAAAATGCAACGCAATAATAGAAAAAAAAGCAAGCAGCGCAGAAATAAAAATGAACAAACGCTTATTATCGGTGACAATTTTTGGGTGCGTTTTTTGTATTATGAAAAAAAAAGCTTCTATAACAACCAAAACAAATATGTAGTAGTATATACCATATCCAAAAAAAAAACCCTTCAAGCATTTGAATAAAATCTAAAGAACTGCTATTTTTATACAAAAAAATAGCGGTAAAAAACAGGTACGCGGGAAAAAGTCGGAGTATTCTTTTTTTAAAGTCGACATCGCGAAGCGAAAAAAGATACCCTGAAATGAACAAAAAAACGCCAACCGCAGGCCGTGCCAGCGCATCAATTACAGAAGCCGCAGCGCCTATCTCAAATCGATGTATGCAATGTATCGCTATCACCATCAAAATAGCGACGCCCTTTATAGAATCGAGATAAGCTATCCTCAAAACTACCCCTCCTTTAGTCATCGATCTGCAAGATGCTTAACATTATGGTCCTTCCGGAAACTCTGTGGGTAACGTGTTCAAACTGACCTCGGGTACAGATCGAGTCCGCCGCAGAAAAAATAGATCGCCGTCTTGAAATGACCCTTGTAGCTGTACCCACACGCTTCATTGGTTCCAAGCCGGAACGATCAATCCATTTTATCCAGCGCTTGAAGAATCTCCGTCCCCATCCAGGAGACATGTAGCCCCACAACAACTGCAAGTTTTCTCTCATGGCCCACGCTTTGGCCACCTTGAGAGTGCTGACCTTGAGGACGTCAAATGTCGGCTGATGCTTGGCAGGCAAGTTCTCGGGGCGAAACAGCCAAAGGTACTTGGTCCCTTTGAGGATTTCGTCGCCCTGAGCCATCAGGGCCTTATGTTCTTGCTTGCGCACTTTATCCACGGCTTTATTCAGGTGTTTCATGACATGAAATCTGTCATGGACGATTTTGGCTCCGGCATCCGGCACATGCGCCATGGTCGCCGTGAAATATGAATCCCCACATATCTATCGCGATGGCCCTTATGGATTCCAGTTGGCCTGGTGAGAGCCTGCGGTAATACTCATCCAGGCTGCTCTTCTTCCGCTCTTCGGAAACATGCTCGACCGTGCTGCGCATAAGGTCGCAGACGATGGTCATGTAGGAGTGCCCTTTGCGGAATTCTTTCTCGTCCACTCCGAGATAGTGAATCGGCCGGGCCTCCTTGCGTGAAAGGCCTCGTCGAACAGCTCGCTCCATTACGCCCCAAACCTCATCCCATGTGAGTTTCAGCAAGCGCCGAGAGCATGGTCCCGGCAGGACAGAAGCTTGCCGCATTTTGGGCAGGGCCAACGCTCCCCTGGGCCATGGTCTAACCAAATATCAACACTATTCTCGGATACTTTCAGATCAACCTTATCAACAAACCAAGGGGCTTTGACTCCAAGAATCTGCGCGTAAAGTTCGGTGTCTCTCATCGGCGTCCTCCGTGAGAAGACTCCTAACCAAGTCATTTACCCACAGCAATTCCGGAAGGACCAATTATTTAAAATATTGCATAAAATCAGCAGCCAACCAAACGTTTGACCCAAGTCTGAAGCGAGACAAGCCACCTCCGTAGCCTTCCTGTAAGCAAACTCGGTACTGTTGAGGGGCACCCTTTAAGCCTTTTCCGTAAATAGCTTTCGTAACGCGAAAGCCCAAGGGTATTAACTTCAAGCTGGCTCGGAAAATCTAGGACCAGTCTCGTAGCGAGGGGAAAATCTAACATATCATTCGTGCCGCAGTTCGTTCCACTTCCATCGAAACCAATATTCCTAACCAGACTGGTACGGGGATGAAGACAGAGGCCATCATTGGCGAAAACAGAGGCATACCAGAATACAGCCCAAGTTTTCATCCTACCGCAATGATTATTGAGAACTTGACTCCAATAGTCATACGAGTCATCTAAATTAAACCTGCGAATATCTTCTGGCTTAAAATTCTCTATGTAATGCGAGCTATCACAGCTGAAATGACGCCATGATCGAGCCCAAGTCCCCCAACCCCAGCATGAAGCTGGAGGTAAAAAGAAACAGTCTGGCAGTCCTTCTGGGTCTATATTAAACATATGTGCCGCCACATGCATGACGCACTCTTCGTTTTGATAAATGTGCAAAGCATTGTTCATGTATCGCAGGAAGCACAGTGAGGTGATCAAGTCGTCTTCAACTACGATGACCTTGCCACAGTTGTTCACCGTTGCGGTCACGCCATCCACAATGGAATCTGCCAAACCAAAATTGCGTTCTCGCTCGTGGACCGTCACAGAGCGGAAGCCGCCAATGGTTTTCAGATAATTTCGCACGGCTTGCACTGCAGGAACATCCATCGGCCCGCGCGCGGCGTCCGAATAAATGATAAGATCAGTCTCGGCGGCCAGCTCATTGGCGGCCAGGGCTTCCACGGTCTTTCGCGTGTGCTCGGGACGGGCGTAGGCGAAGAGGGCCACGGGGGCTAGGTTGTATAAATACGACATAAAATTATTACTAAACTTGTATCACTAGAAAATTCTTTTTTTTATAAATATATATTAACAAATACACAAACAACTTTATCGCATTAAAAAAAGAAATAAACGCATAATGATACTTAGTCAAAACAATCAGTCTTTATACATAAGCCAAATATATTTCCACAACAGTAAGCTAATGGCTCAAATATATCCAAAATCATATTTTGCCAATAATAATTAGACAACCAGAAAAATTTAAAAAAACTTTTCCAAGGAGTAATGAAAGCATGAAACACAAGACATGAGCCAGCTTTCAACATTTTTTTAAATTTGCATCCAGGCCAAATATAAAACTCGTCACGACCTAAAGCAAACTTACGCTTAATACGCCACGCCAATGAATACTTATGCTCTAATACACAATGATTAATAATCATTGCTGGCACAAAGCCTACGCGACCCCCATTTCTTCTGATTTTATCGATAAGCTTGGTTTCTTCACCATAGGCAACCTTCTTCCCGGACATGCCAAGACCAACTGGAAAACCGCCATGCTCTCGAACAAGATCAGTCTTATAAACGCAATTCCCTCCCGAAGGATATCCACCAAACAAACGTGAATACTCTTTCGCAACACCAATATTAGACTCCCAAGACTCTATAAACCACTGCGGACGCTCTCTCAAAACATGCCATGCAGTGTAAACTCCACCAAAAACATCAAAGTCATCGTTCTTGATTGTACTAAAAATAACATCGACCCAATTTTTCTTTGCAACTGCGTCATCATCTAAAAAAGCTACCCACTTAGTTTTTACTATACCCAGAGCTGCATTTCTGGCATGACTTAACCCCTGAGTAGCAGCGAAAAGAAACATAAAATTAGAGAACTTTGTTGCGAAAGAAGAAATGATATGACAAGTTGAATCTGTCGAATTATTATTAACCACAATAAGAGAAAATTTTACTGATGGCTGTGTCTGTTCTAAAAGTGAGTTTAAACATTTTTCTAGAAAAAAAGCACGATTGTACGTACAAATAACAATTGTGAGATCGATCATTTTAACCACTTATTACAGAAAGCATATACAGATAATATGAACTAAACAACACAAAGACGAGAATAATTATTTTTTAGGAAAAATAAAATAGAATAATAAAATCTTAAAAAAACACCATAACTCACTAAAACCAAACCCGACAGGACTATACTTTAAAAACATAAAAGACATTAAAACAGACAAATAACTATATTTACGAAACAGCTCATACCACAAATAGCTGATATAATTCGACAAATGCTGCACAGAAAACAGGCGATTATTTCTATTAGCGTCAATAATCTTATCTGCCCACATTGAAATCTCAACGACTTCATCATATTTTTCTATAGGCAAAATACCTGCTAATTTAATGTGACTTAACAACTCATCTTCGCGTGGAACAATCCCAAGTCGATGAATGAATCGCAACCTGACAGAATTAGCATTTTCTAATTGCTTTGATTTATAAATTGACCTTTTATTTTGTGGATACGTCCTATAACGAAGAAGAGGCTGCGGAATATTAGCCAGTAACCCTGAATTATTTGAAACAATTCTTTCCCATAAAGAATAATCTTGAGAACTGATTAAACTTTCATCATAGCCGTCAACTATAGTATTCAGACGTGACATATTTAGCATAGCCACAGGATGGGCAATTGCGTTATTAAAGAGCAGATTCGCGACAATATCTGCATGATTTACGGGATATCTCCATATTTCACCTGATTCATATTCCTGAATCCATGCGCCACAGACAGCAACTTCAAGGTTATTTTTCATAAACTCATACTGAATCTCAAGTCGATCTGGAAAAGACCAATCATCAGCATCCATTCTCGCAACATAAGGCGCTTTTGATATCCCAAGTCCTTTATTAAGAGAAGAAGCAAGTCCTAAATTCTGATGATTCTGGAATATTTTTATTCGTTGATCGCTAATTGCATATGAACAGAGAATTTTCCATGTTGAATCATTTGACCCATCATCAATAATCACAAATTCAAAATTTTTAAAGGATTGCCCTAAAATTGAATCTATACTCTCCTGCAAATGAGACTCGCCATTGTTAACTGCCATCAAAACAGAGACAAAAGGTTTTAATATCATATTATTAGTAAAAAATACAGAACTACATTAACATAAGAATTTACAATTCTCGACATACTGTATAGAATTAATGTATTTAACATTAAGACCACATCTATTAAGCCAAACACGCTGCTATTACTAAAAAACAGCAAACAACAACTGAACAGTCAACTCATTTTTGCATTTCATTATATAATCAATTATCGTTTTTTACGTAAAAAATGAGAAGCCGTGCTCGTCAAGAAGGGAATAACGTATTCTTTTAGTTGCAAAGATGTTGTTGTTTTTTCAAGTTGCAAGGCAAAGACATCAAGATATCTCTCGCAGCAGTCCCTCATGTTAAAAATATTGCTATAACGACGCGCAGTATTCATAAAATATTCGTAATTGTTCACAAGCAAAAGGATTTTCTCCGCAAGATGTTCCGACAAAAAATCTGCGTAGGCGTGAAAAACGGGGTGCGAAGGGACAAGGACGGGTGCAAGAAGATCACGATTGAAAGTGCAGAACTCGCCGATTGAGCCGGTATCAAAGGCGATGACAGGCAAGCCGCTGGAAACAGCCTCCATGATCGAATTCTGACAATTCGGATTCGCGATGACCTGCACGGCGGCGTGACAGCTCCGCAACAGCGGGCACAGGTCATGCAGATCCTGCTTTCCCTCGTAGACGATGTAGGGGCGCTCCAAAAGCGCAGGAATATCTGGATGCGCAATCTCGCCTGCGACATGTAAATAAAAATGCACAGACGAGTGCGCACTCACAATGTCCAAGGCCTCTACAACCTTCGAAATCATCTCACGGTGTCGAAAATTCCCGGTTGTGACGAACCGAAATGGTGTTGTTGGGGGTGGCATTTCCGCTGGAAAAAACAGGTCGGTGTCCGCGCCATTAGGAATTATCGTATACTCCGCTGTACACTTCTCACCAAGCATGGTGAAGCATTGCCGCCGGGAATATTCGCTCTGAAAAACGACATGGTCTGCGAAATGACGATAAATGTTCAGTATGGGCGCGTTGCGCTCTTCGTAGTCCGTGTGGGCCTGCGGGTAATGGATCCCGTCCAAGCGCTGCACAATGCGCCCGCCACGCATCTTGACGTACAAAACAACATGCTCTTCGGCGGCAATGGGAAAAAACATGAGCTTGGCCGCGCGCGGAGATGCAGCATAAGGAACACCACGTCGCGACATTTCGCGCCGCAGGTTCCGCATGAAGGATATCGGGCCACCAATCGTCTCGCCGGGGGCGGGAAAAGGGATATATAACCCGTTGAAAGCTACTGTCCGTTGAGTTGGATCCATGCGGCTCCGCCTAAAAAGGAAAATATGAACGTAAACGTTGTAAGCAGCCGGTCGGAACATAACTTGGCAATACGCTACCAATAAAATCCACATACTGCGTGGTTACTCGCTCTATATCCGGCAACGAGGAAGAATATTGCACACCGCCCCCCTCGAACAAAGCGAGAATGCGGGGGATTTCTTCAGGCTTATTGAAAAGTAGGCGCGGATTACCAACAAGCTCGGGATGGCCACCACTGTTACGGGCTACTGGAACCAAGCCGCAGTGTATCGCTTCAATCAACGCATTGGAGCACGGGTCATTCAGGGAAGCGGTGATATAGATGTGATATTCCTTGAGAAGGCGAGAAAGAGACGAACTGTCCACGGGGGGAATCAAAGAAATGTTCTTGAATTTCACAGGCGTGTTGCCGATGAAACACATCTCGTATTTGTCGAAGTCGAGATTGTTGTCCAGCCACTCGTAAACATCGAATCCCTTTTGAGGATTTCCGGACCACGACGTAGCAACTATCCGTAACTTTGTATCTTGCTCAGTCGACAGTCGGACAGGTGTGGTGGGGAAGATGGCCGAATCAGGGGCGTTGTGCACGATCATATACGGCTTACCCCGCAGAGGAAACCCGAATTCGATGTTAGCATCGAAACTGAAGCGTGACTGAAAGATGAACCCATCGGCAAGATTCGCTATTTGATGAACCTGCTTTTCCCTAGGATCATCTACGTTGGTGATCAATGAAATGGGCCCATCAACCCGCTGAACAACCGGCATGCCAGGATAGCGGTGATGCAATTTATTCATCCGTGCGTACTCGTGATGACTGTTACAAAGAAATGCCGTTGCATCTTTGGGTGAGCGCGCCAGCGCACCCCGAGAGTCAAGACACGCCGCCAAGGCTTTTAGGAACTGGTTGCCACCGCCATACGGCCCATCGACGAACTCGAAGATGATCTGCAAACCAAAACACTTATTCATTGAAATTTTCCAAAGCTGCCTATCCGACTCTAAAACAGCACTAACGAAAAAACATATGCTGAACACAGCCGCACTGCCGCTGTACACAAAAACACACTGAGATGCGCAGCCCACTCTTTAATAGATCGATGTGTCACGCCATTCGCTTAATAAGAACTTCATTGGCAACACCACAACGCCTTATTCGTCTCTTCATATCCCTCCTTGCAAGTCAACAACCAGCAGCAACTAGCACCTACTTGCGTTTAATAAAATAAGAAAGCGAGTACTCAATATCCAAATACATTTTCATAAAGTACGCCAATGACATCATCAACGTTCTGCCAGACTTCCACTCAATCCCAACTGGTTGGTAGTGCCTGAACGTATCAATCGGCAAATCCATGGCAGTACGAATAAATTTTTGATGATTAATTTTATTAGTGTTTTTTAGAAAAAATTTAGGATCCCGCCCCTTTAAACGCAAAAACAACCCAGCAACCCACTTGGGTAAAAAAAGAGGCATATACATCTTGTAATGGGATTCATAAATGCACCGATAATCAGGAAAAAAAAGACACCCCCAAGCTCCAGGACGCATCACACGACAAATTTCCCGTAAAGACAAATCGTAGTCCTGAACATGCTCAAGCACCGTAAAAGACCATATCAAATCAAAATATGAATTTTTAAAAGGAATTAATTCCGCCACGCCATCGATAACATATTTATCTGCTATATTATTCACGACAGACTTCTGCCGCGCAACCTTAACGGCTTCTTTATCAGGTTCAATCATCCATGCTTCAAATCCAAGCGAATGAAAGGCCACGAGCTCAGCTCCTGTCCCCCCCCCCACAATGAGAACCTTACCTCCCGAAGGTATCTGGCCACAAATAAAAGATAATTTACTCACAATAAGCTGCTTGCTGTTATCGTCTTCATACAACCTATTCTGAACGTTGCATTCGTACCCAGGAAGCCCAAGTGCATTTCTATAATAATCAGTATAGTACTTGCGGATAGAGTCATTAATCATTCAAGCTCTCCTGACTGTGCACTACGCACGATACTTAATCGAGTCCAAAATTCACCTCGCGCAAAGCGAAACGAAAACTGTTCAAAGGGCCAAACTATCCGCATACACCTTGCCTAGGGCATGCGCCTGGGCAGGGGGAGCATGCTTCTGCCGGCACCCAAGAAATGCCTTTTCCACGTAGGCAGCAGGGCAAGCAACTTCCCCTGTGACAAGTCCATAAAGATATCGTCCGTATGCGTTCTCATCGCTAAAGACGAATGAGGGATCAAGATAATCCAAAGCCAAACCCACGTCAGTACTCAAACACAGTGTACGGGACGCTGCGCATTCCAGAATAGCCTTAGGACCACCTTCGCTCGCCGATGTGACAGCATATACATCCACTAACCTGTACAATCGGGCTATAGCCTCGACCGGAAGCGTGTTTATAGCCAAGTCATCGCCAGCAGTTTCCTTGCCAACAAACCAGTGGGGAATGCCGAGATCCCTGCACCGCTTGCGAATATAGTGCCGCCTTGGGCCTGCCAACAACAGCAGGAAACGCTCTCTTGGCAGAAACGAAAGCATGCGAACGAGCATTTCCGGATTCTTCTGCCATTTTTGTACGTTCAAGTCCTTTCCGAGGCTGTCCCGCTGAAAAGATCCTATGAGCATCCGAGCCTGCACCACATCTTCGGGAATCGCAAACTCCTGCAGCAATTCTTCTCTGGTAACAGTTTCTTCAATGTTGCCTGCAAACAGACCGTAATCAATGAAAAATGGCAACAGCGCTGTTTTCAGACCATATCTGTCCAGCAATTTTTTTTGCTTGGAACTCGGACAGAGCCATGTGATGGGCCTGTCCTTTAGCTTGTTCCACTTGTCCAACAGGCTATAGTTGGATTTATCCGGCTCGATAAAGTTAGAACATGTCAGGAGTACCTTTTTTCGCAACCAGAATGCAAAAATATTATTGAATCCACTCCACGAAATATTATGTACAATATCGGATCGATACATCGCGCTTTCCAACGCGTAGCCTGCCTCCTTGCAAGCAGCAGAAATGTACGCGTGATCATAGTCCAGTGACCAACCAACATTCTCCTGGCCTGATATGAAAACCCTTGCCATCTTCATTACAGCCTATCCTGAAAGCACGGCTTAACACCTTCGATGTAAAAACCACCTGTAATTACTGACGGACTACCAAGGCATGCTCTCCTCTCGCTACGCAGCAGAAAAACATTAGTCAGCGGCAACAAAATTTTTAAGATAAATTTTTTAGCCAAGGGACTTCCAACTTGTCTGGTGTTCGAGGCGTAAATCCGGAACAAGTCGTACACGACTCCGCCCATCCTACCCATATGGGAAATCGACGTCATGCGGATCCCGGTTTTTTCGAGTACAGACGCGTACTTATCAGGAAGCCAACGTTGAAAATCATCGGGATCGGCATGAATCGGATACAAAAAAGGGCTTAAAATATACATCCTACCGCCAGGCCTCAACACTCTCGCGCATTCCTGCAAGGCCAATTCCGGGTTTTCGAGATGTTCTAACACTTCAGCGAGCAAAACAATGTCAAATGACGCATCCGGTACAGGTATGGACTCGACCGAGCCCACATAGTCAGGGTTCGTGTCCTCGTCTATATTAAGGTACTCCCAAGCAACTGCTTTCGGCGGACGAAACTCGCCGCGCTTGTTCTCTTTTTTTCCGCCAACGTCTAAAACCCTTCCCGTCCAGTACGCGCCGGACTGAAACGCGTCTACATGAAGACGACGGAACGTCGTCATAACGGGTTTATTGGATGGGTACACAGGGACGCACGCATGACGAGGCAGGCCAAGCTCTCGAAATGCGAAGTCGCGCCAAAGCTCAAAAGACTGTTTCTCCTTCTGCGCGAAGCCAGCGTCGCTTTTCAGCGAGCCCCGCCCGAGATGCATGAAAAACACGTCTCCGTCGTCGTTCACAGAACGATCGAATCCGACAGTCCCGTATGGTGTCGGCACCGTAGCGGCTAACACCTCATCGTGAATGGTGTTGCGGGATGCGTGGTAAGCGTATCCCGCCTCCCGCAACCCGACAATAGCCGCATCCCCCACGTCGTGGCGTGGCAAGTCTGGAAAATAAGAAAGCCTCAGCGCCCTAAACGTCGACAGATTCACAATGTAACCGAGCACATGCAGAATGCCCGCCGGGACCCTGGCGCGGTCTTCTCGTACACCCACCGCCATGACATTATCTGTGAACTTGGAAAGCAAATATCGCAACCAGCCGCTTTTACAGACGAGAATGTCCTGGTGCAGGCTCATGAAAAAACGTGTTTCAGCAGGCAGTAACCGCAGACAGGCTTCTAAGGCCAGCGCATTGGCGTAACTCCCCTGTTCCTTGGCAGGGGTGCATATCTCTACCAAGGTTATATCCACTTGCTTACGAAGCCACACCTTGTGCTCTTCCGAGGAGTTGTTATCCACAATCCACAGAGAATAGGGCGAATCTGTGAACTTACGAATACTCTCCACAGCGAGCCGTACAAGTTCCACTGCGGAGGAATTGGGCAGATAGCTGACAACACACAAAACGGGTACATTCGACTCCACCGCCCGCAACGGGGGTGTTTGACGGATGGCATAGTCACGCCCATCTATTGAGAGCGTTAACATTTTCATCCAGCACCATCCTCTGAGTGGAGCTTTTTGGCCACAAGGCAGATGGAGTCCGCCCAGTCGATGCGGTAAATCTTTTGCATACGTCGCGCCAGGAACCGATCCAGAAGTGAGTTGGGCACCGCCTTGGAATATCGCCACAACCCGGCGACCTCATATCCGCTGACTGCGAACAACGCATAAAGATTCGCATATGATATTGGAAGCTTATGGTCCACATCACCCCAGTAGCGTACGGGGTGCTGCACATTGGGAACCGTAGCAATGAAGACACCTTTCGTTTTTAAGCGCGAACGGGCCTGCGTCAAAACGGAGTGCGCATCATCAAGCGCCATATGTTCGATCACCTGATTCGCGATTATGAAATCGAAAGCCAAATCACCCGGCACATTAATGAAGGAAGCGAAGTCCGCGCCAGCGCTTCTGTCGGTATCCATTGAGTAATAGACATTGTCATAAGGCGCCCCCTCTACGATGCATTTGAATGGCTTTGCGCTACCACAGCCAAAGTCCAGAATGACGGCAGCCCGGGTATTCAGGGATAAAAAGGCCTGTTCCATCCCATTCTGCAACAAGGGGAGATCGAACACCGTTCCGAACCGTTTGAAACACTCTTCTCTGCCAAAAACAACATCACTGTATGTAAAAGCCATTGTCTTCTCGTTTTTATCTGCTAACAGGAGGGGTTACCGTCCAAAAGTTTCTTGTACTCGCTCAAAACTTCTCCGGGTGCGGCTTCCATCCGTTTTTTACCGTTCTGTATCCAAATAATTCGGTCGCACCCCTCCACCGTGCTGAGCCTGTGTGCGACGATTATCATTGCGACCTTGCCGCGCAGCGAAAGTATTGTCTCGTATATCGTTTTTTCGTTTTTAAGGTCGAGAGAGCTCGTTGCCTCATCAAAAACAATGAGTTCGGGATCACTATACAGCGCCCTAGCGATGGCCACTCTCTGGATTTGACCTCCCGAAAGCCGAACCCCACGTTCTCCCAAGACGGTATCCATCCCGTTTTCAAGTTGATCCCAAAAATCCAGCGCCGCCATCTTGCAACACTGAACAACCTTGTCTCTATCCACAGGATCACCCCATCGACTCAGCGCAATATTTTCGGCCAGCGTCGCATCCAGTAGATAGGCATCCTGAGGAACATACCCAATCTTCCCCAGCCAAGAACGTCTGTTCCTATTCGTGAGAGGAACGCCATCAATAAGAATATTGCCCGCAGTAGAAGGAATAATACCGGTAAGGAGGTTCACGAGAGTGCTTTTCCCCGAACCTGAAAGGCCCACGATACCAACAAGCTGCTTCGGAGCAATGGAAAAGGACACATCTTCTACAGCAGGTGATTCCGCCTTCGGATAGAAAAAGGTCACGCAGTCGAAACGCACTTCTTTTTCAAAGTTCACCGGTTCCGGCGTCGTTCCTATGGGCAGCGCAAGCTCATCTGCAAGTGACCGTTCTTGCGAGAATGTCTGCGCAGCTTGTTGAAGATACGGCGCAGAGACTCGCAGGCTGCCCAGATACTCCAGCATGCGGCTACCCATGGGAAGGCAACGCCATGCCGCAGTTGCAAGGAAAGCCATGATCCCCGATAAATATGCCAGACTTGAATTTTTATAGAAATAAAAGACTGCAAAAATAAAACACAAGGTCGCGAATCCCATCACCTCCACCAAGGAAAATGGCAATCGTGTAAGCATCTGCTGCGTTTTCCTGGCGGCGAGCCACTGTGCAAGCCTAGAAGCATAGGAGGCCGCAAGCACCGCCTCCCGCCGATACAATCGCATCTCCTTAAGACCAAATACTGAGAGCAACTGAACCGTATGCAGTTCCCGCTCCACGCGGAACACACTTTTCGACCTGCTATCCAGCGCGCACCCAACCGCCTTATTCAGCAAGACACAACAGGGCGCGAGGATGCCAAGGAAAAACAACATTGGCAAAGGCGAGGCGATAATCAGGCCTGTCAACGTCACGATGAGCATCATAGTGGTGCTGAAAAGCTGTAGGCCAGATGTCAACGCCGGACCGAGGTTAGCTGAGACCCTGTACCCGAACAGCAACTCTGCACCTCCCTTATCCTGCAGCCAGAGATACGGCGCACGCAGATAGAACTCCAACATCCGCTCTCGGCACTTATTGCTTACCCCTTCCGAAAAACCAATGGTCAACCTAATCTGGAATAAAGAAAGTATATTCTTAATGAGGATTGCCGCAAGAATACAACAAAGCAAGACGAAAAGCAGCTGACGAACGTCCGTCAGAGGGAAGAACCCGAACCAGCTTTGTAGCAAGACGACAGGTTTAAGAGTCATTACGTTTGCAGGATCGCTCACGGCGGCGGCAAACATCGTCACTAGAGCCGTAATGACCAACTCCACCATAGCCATGCCCAAACTCAGTGCCAGCAACAGCCAAAACACCATCCACTGCCGCCTCGAAACGATGGGCAGCAACACACGCAACGATTGGATCAACGAAAGCTCATGCGCCATCGGCGGACCTCTGCTCCCGAAGATACCAATCGCAGGTGTCTTTCAGAACTGAAGAACATGAGGTCAGATCTTCCTTTGACGATTCTTCCATTTTCAAAACCAACTTCATCAATTCATTGAAAAACATTTTGCCCCATTCGTATCTAAACCTATCAACCCTAGCCTCTTCCGGACGCATTCTTTACTCGCATCATTTCGAATAAATCTCAGCGCCTAGAAAACCTCACACTCCACCCGCTTTGCCCACGCGATCCAAAACTTCGGCCAGTTCTTCTACTCCTGCGCATGCCGCATTCAATACCACGGCCTTCATTTCGTCCCCTTCGGGATAGTCGTGCGCAAATTTGTTACGAATTTCCCGGAGTTCCTGCCAACGCTGAACGCTGGGGAGAACCCCGAGTTTCTCCAGCTTATTGAGCTTGTCCATCATAGGACTGTCTTCCAACGGTTCCATGAGAACTTTAAGAAGCGCTGGAAAAAGCTTACTACCCATGCTATCTTGCAGCTTGGAATATCGCAACACAAGCTGGTCAACGTCTTGAATGGACTCCAGATCGAGGTTCGCCAGTTTTTGCCCATCAAGCGGCAAATGCGCTTCCATTGATTTGAGGGCATGCCTAGCGTGTAACAAATGCATACGACATTCCTGCCACGCATCAGAAAACCGCATTGCATCGACATTACTGTCTCTAAAAATCACAACTGTATCCCCTGATCCCGTGCGATACGCAAAATTTCAGGACGAAACGTGCGATCCGGGTAGTCCACGAGCACGTCGATTTTCCGTTCTCCAAGAGCCGACTTGACCCTGGCCAAAAAGCGGAGCTCAGCTTCGAAAATGGCGACATGCCCCATCTTTCCAGTCTCCACCAGCAGATCGATGTCCCCGCCACGCCGGGCGTCATCCACTCGTGATCCGAAAAGGAAAACCTTGGAGTCTGCCCCGAAAGCTCTTTGTGCCTCGTCACGCAGCACTCGACGCTCTGTTTCAGTAATACGCATGTCCCCTCCTCGCGGCACGTCATCCGCCGAAAAGCAGAACCCTGGCGGTTAAGCGCCACGAGAATATCCTTCACCATTCTCTCTCATTGTCCTTGCCTGCGAAAAATAGTCTCGCAACCAAGTCTCCGAGCACCCGACTCTACTCAAATTTCCTGAAAATCCTTGTACGCGAGCCCGATCCCCACCGGCAATGCGACATTCGGTCGCCAACCAATGCCCCTCATTCTCGACACATCAAGAAGTTTCTGCGGCGTTCCATCCGGCTTGCTCGAATCAAACTCAACCTCTCCCTCAAAACCCACAACCTCTGCCACCATGCCCGCCAGCTCGGCAATGGTCACATCCTCGCCACAACCGATATTGATCAGGGGCGGTTCGTGGTCGCCGAACATCGCGTCGGTCTTCCCGGCCTCGGCCATCAGGAACACGCAGGCGTCGGCCAGGTCGTCGCTGTAGAGGAATTCGCGACGCGGCGTGCCCGTGCCCCAGACCATGAAGCTCCTGTCCCCCCGCACTTTGGCCTCATGGGCCTTGCGGATCAGGGCGGGCAGGACGTGGCTGGCATGCAGGTCGTAGTTATCGCCCGGGCCGTAAAGGTTGGTGGGCATGACGGCCAGATATCTGGTGCCGTACTGGCGGTTGTAAGCCCAGCACATCTCAATACCGGCGATCTTGGCAACGGCGTAGGGGCGATTTGTGGCTTCAAGGGGGCCGGTCAGCAAATACTCTTCCTTGATCGGCTGCGGGCACAGCTTCGGATAAATGCACGACGAGCCCAGGAAAAGGAGCTTCCTGGCCCCGTGTCTGTAGGCGGCGTCGATCACGTTGGTCTGAATCTGAAGATTGTCGCGGATGAAATCCGCCGGGTAGGTGTCGTTGGCGTGAATGCCTCCGACCTTGGCCGCGGCCAGAAATACGTACTCCGGCTTCTCTGCCGCAAAAAAATCTTCGACGGCCTGCTGATTGCGCAAATCAAGCTCTGAACTTGTCCGCTTCAGAATATTGCCAAACCCGTCCTTTTCCAGTCTTCGGCAAATGGCGCTTCCCACCAGTCCACGATGGCCGGCGACGTAGATTTTGCTTTCTCTTTCCATCATTTCCCGAAGCACCGGCTATTCATTGTAGTCATAAACCTTGAACCCATTGTCTCGGCAGACTTTATCCTTGGCAGCAAGGGAAAGGTCTTCGACAACCATTTCCTTGACCATCTCTTCGAATGAAATCTTAGGCTCCCAGCCCAGTTCACGCTTGGCTTGCGACGGATCCCCCAGCAAGGTTTCCACTTCGGTCGGGCGGAAGTAGCGGGGGTCGACCTCGACGATCACGCTTCCAACCCGAGGCAGAGTGTCCAAAGGGCATCTCCCGACATGATGGGACCGCAGAACGGCTTCATCCACCGCTGAAATCACGGCCTTCTCGTCCACCCCTTCGCCCCGCCATTCAAGGTGCACTCCAAGTTCCGCAGCCGCGATAGTCACGAAATCCCGCACCGAGAACTGACGCCCCGTGGCAATGACATAATCCCGGGGCGTATCCTGCTGCAGCATCAGCCACTGCATCTCCACATAATCCTTGGCATGTCCCCAGTCGCGCTTGGCGTTCATATTCCCAAGAAACACCTTGTCCTGCAACCCGAGTACGATCCGGGCCAGAGCACGCGTGATCTTGCGAGTAACGAAGGTTTCTCCGCGCATCGGGGATTCGTGGTTGAACAGAATGCCGTTACAGCCGTAAATGCCGTACGCTTCACGATAATTGACCGTGATCCAGTATGCATACAGCTTTGCGCAGGCGTACGGAGATCTGGGGTAAAAAGGCGTCTTTTCGGTCTGCGGAATTTCCTGCACCAGACCGTACAGCTCGGACGTGGACGCCTGGTAAAACCGGGTCTTCTTGTCCAGGCCCAAAATCCTGATGGCCTCCAGAACGCGCAGCGTCCCCAGGGCATCCGTGTTGGCGGTGTACTCAGGGGAGTCAAAAGAAACTTGTACATGACTCTGAGCGGCGAGATTGTAGATCTCATCAGGCTGAACTTCCTGAATAATCCGGATCAGATTCGTGGAATCCGTCAGGTCGCCGTAATGAAGAACCAGCTTGCGGTTATCCACATGCGGGTCTTCGTAGAGATGATCTATGCGATCGGTATTGAACAACGAAGACCGGCGCTTCACGCCATGGACTTCGTATCCCTTCTTGATCAGAAATTCGGCCAGATACGCCCCATCCTGACCCGTAATTCCCGTTATTAAAGCTTTTTTCATCATAACACCGTCTGAAAATTCATGTTGTTAAAAATCTTTTATCATAAAGATGAGGCCCAGACCGTTCAAAAACCGCTCTGGCAGGACGCAAACGGTCTCGAAACGACCAATTCCATCTCGGCCTTGCGCAAAGCCGTTAACCACGGGAGCTCGCTCGCGTCAAACCCTTATTGGTACGTATGACAAGCTTCGCCACCCCACCGCCCTGCTTTGGCATGTACTACGCAAAATTTCATGAAATACCCGTGAGCGCTTCGCCTGGTTCAATGCACCTCGGCCGCATTACTTACGGGAGTATATTCTGGTACCAAATCCTGAAGCCCCCGTCTGACCCCCTCAGCTTCAAAAAACCGCGCAGCCTCTAGCAGGGTCACTAATTTTTCATCGTTTTCTATCTGAGTTTTTTCGGAGCGCAACACCATGATCTTCTCATGCCCGGTTTCCAGCACGCCCTCTCCTGCGGTGATTAGCTCCTCGTAAAGCTTCTCCCCCGGCCGCAGGCCCGTGAACTTCACTTCAATTTCGGCCGGATCCTTACCTGACAGGATGATAAGGTCCCTGGCTAGGTCGGCGATGCGTACGGGCTGGCCCATTTTGAGTACGAAAATTTCCCCGCCCCGTCCCAGGGCTCCGGCCTGGACGATGAGCTGGGCCGCTTCCGGGATGGTCATGAAATAGCGGGTCACTTCGGGGTGAGTGACAGTGACCGGCCCGCCTCGTTCGATCTGGCTGCGAAAGAGCGGGATGACCGAGCCCGACGAGCCGAGCACATTGCCGAAGCGCACGGCCATGAACGTCGTCTCCCCGCCCTGGAAGCCATGCATGAGCAGCTCCGCCACGCGCTTGGACGCGCCCATGACATTCGTCGGACGCACAGCCTTGTCCGTGGACACAAGCACGAAACGCCCTGCGCCATGCCTGACCGAAGCCTCCATGACCGTGCGCGAGCCGACGATATTGTTGGTCACGGCCTGCCAGGGGTTGCCTTCGAGCATGGGCACATGCTTGTAGGCCGCGGCATGGAACACGACATGCGGCTGCCGGGCCGCGAAAACCGCGTCCACCAGGGCCGCGTCCTGCACCTGCCCCAGCACCGTGACGTAGCGCGTGAACCCGTGCTGATGCAGGAGTTCCATCTCGATGGAGTACAGATTCTCCTCACCGGCATCGAACAGGACGAGCAGGCGCGGACCAAAGCGGATGATCTGGCGGCAGAGCTCCGAACCGATGGAGCCCCCGGCCCCGGTGACCAGCACCACCTTGTCCGCGAGGTAGCCCTTGATCCCGGCCTCGTCCAGGTGCACTTCCTCTCGCCCCAACAGATCCTCGTAGCGCACGTCGCGCAGGGCCTTGACCGAGACCTTGCCGCTGGCGATGTCGGCCAGGGCGGGCAGTTTCTTGATGCCGAGCTGGGCGGACTCGCAGGCATCCACGATCTCGCGCAGATGGCCACCCGCTTGGCCCGCGCTGACCAAAATTTCCTCGGCGCGGGTCATCTGGGCCACGCTCACCAGCGCCGCCAGCGGCCCATATACGGGCAGGCCATGGATATTGCGCCCGATGCGGGCGGGGTCGTCATCAACAAAACCCACCAGATGCAGTCCGGAATCGCGGACATCCAAAATTTCCTTGGCGATGCGCGCGCCATCCGCGTCAGCCCCGACAATGAGCGCCCGTATCCCGGAGGCGGGAGCGCAGAACCTTTCAGGTAGCAGCGCAAACAGCCAGTCTTTCGGCTGCGCGGAAGTCTCATACAGGGAACGGATCAGCACCCGGGCTCCGCAAGCAAAAACAAAGGCCAGCAACGGATCCAGGATAAACACGGAGCGCGGATAGCCCTGAAAATGCGACGTAAACGCGACGTAGATGATCAGCGCCACCTCAGCCATGAACACCGCGCGCCCGATCTTCCACAGATCGGCCAGGCCGGTATAGCGCCACATGCCCCGATACAGCCCGCAGACCCAGAAGAAGACCACTTTGAGAGCCACGGCCACCGGCAAAAGCCCTACCATCTGCCGGAAAAAATCCGCCGGGATGTCAAACTCGAAACGCAGCAAAAAAGCCATGACCAGAGCCATGGCAAAGAGACCGCTCTCGCCGAGGAGCATGAGGTAGAGGTTTTTATTCGCCAGCAGCCGGGGCACTTTCATCGGGCACCTTGATCCACAACATATCGACGTTTCAATGAATAATGCGTCCAGGCCCACAGGCCAAAGGCGGCGGCATCGATGCCAAGCACATGCCAAGCGCCATGCCTTCCTGCCGCAACCACCAGCAGCGCCACAAAAATCTGGATTACTGCGTACAAGGCGGTGACCTTCCAATGGGCAACGCCGCGCTCGTTGGCCAGAAATTGATACAGGTGCCTGCGGTGCGGGGCAAGCAGCGATTCCCCGCGCCACAAGCGCTCAACCACTGTCACGGCCTCGTCGGCATAAAAAGGGAAGAGAAAAGAGGCAAAAACCAGGAACTCGGTCCATGATCCGGCCAACAGGCAGACGGACAAGGCGAACAGAAAGCCCAAAAAGATGCTGCCCACGTCCCCCATGAACAGCCTGGCCCGGGGCAGATTGAAAGGCAGGAAGCCTAGCAGCGCGCCCATGACCGCCACGATTGGATAGAACAACGGGGTTTCGGCCGCACCGCCAAAAACAAGCAGGCAGGCAAAAGCGACCACGGCGGTGATGCCGGCCAGGCCGTTGATCCCGTCCATGAAGTTGTAGCAGTTGGTCGTGGCTACCACGAAGAAAAGGGCCGGCAGGATCAGGAATGCGGGCCACGAAATATGCCCCGCCCATAGAGCCCCGCCCAAAACGAGAAGCGCGGCCATGAACTGCGCGGCAAGGCGCACTCCGGCGGAGAGGCTGCGAAGGTCATTGACGAAACTCAAAATCGCCAAGGCCAGAAGCGGCAGCCAGAAAAACAGGGGCAGCCCGATGACGACGGCAACCCAAACAAAGGCCACGACCAGTCCCACGCCGCCACCCTTGGGGGTAGGCCGGACGTGGGAACTGCGCTCTCCGGGCAGGTCCAGAAAACCGGCACGGGTCAAGTAACGGGGAACCAGGATACAGCACGGTATGCTCAACAATAGCCCCGTCAAAAAATACAATGCCGCACCCGTCATTGTCACCTCAAGCCTTCGACCATCTCATGAATGCCCCTCCGCAGGTCCCAGGCAGGGTCAAAGCCCAATTCGCGGAGGATTTTGGCGTTGGAATACCGCGCGGAACCCGCCAGCTTGCTCAGCCTGTCAGTGTTAAGCGGGGCGTGCATCCCAAGGCGTTCCAGCACGTCCCCAAGACGCGCCCCAACCCGCAGCAGGCCGTATGGAACAGACAGTCCGGGCTTTTTGCCCAGGGCCTCATGAATCCAGGCCAGCACCTCATTGGTTGAATACTCCCCGCCATCGGTCAGGATGAACACCTGCCCACATGCCGCAGGATGCGTCGCCGCCAGCAGGCAGGCCTGCACGACGTCCTGCACATGAATCATGGAGCGGCTGTTAGGAGGAAATGTAATGGCCGGAAAGAAGCCCTTGCGCACCGCGCGAATCATCAGGTCAAGATTGCCCTTACTCCCGACGCCGTAAACAAGCGTGGGCCGCAAGACCACCGGGCAGGATAACGGGAGCTCTTCGAGCACGATGCTTTCAGCCGCCAGCTTGGTGACGCCGTAGGGATTCTGCGGAGAACATGTCGTGGACTCATCCCAAACTTCTTCCCCACCCTCACCCATGGCCTTGACCGAACTGAGCAGCACGCATGCGCGCACGCCAGCCTGCTTGGCGGCGCGAAGCAGTGACCGCGTGCCGTGCACATGCACGGCTTCGTATTCAGCATTTTCGGCAGCGTTTCTGGCACGTGTATGCGCCTTGCCCGCCAGATGAAAGATCGTGTCCACTCCTTCGAGGTTTTGAGGATCAACCTCGCCCCGGCCCAGATTACCCTCCAGCACATGCCGCCACGGCCCGGCCTGCGGCCTGCGCAGCATGGCCGTGACATCCCAGCCCTTCCCCGTCAGCTCCCGGCACAAGGCGCGACCGATAAACCCCGACGCGCCGGTGACCAGAGAACGCTTCTGCGGAAATCCCATATTTACTGCCGCACCTTGTACGCCCGAGCCCACGGAAAATTATCAACGACCAGCGTAAAATCGCCCTCGAAATCCGTGGCCGGGCGAAGCAGCATCTGCACCATCATGGTCCGGTACATCTTGGCGTCCATCAGAAACACCTGTCGCGACATCTGGTTGATGACCACATGCGTACCCGTACCGTGGGGCCACTCGAAATTCCGAACGCCCTCGGCCTCCACCACGTCCATGGAGTCAACGGGAGTCGACTTGCCATTGACCACCAGCATACCCCCCGCCGAATCAAGCCGAACCTCCCCGCGCACCTGCTGGATCTTGCCCGGAGAACTGCTGCCCGAGGCAATGTCCCAATTTCCGTAGTAGCTGATCCAGGATGCCAGACGCAGGTTTTCCCAGGACACTACAAAATAATTGGGCACGGTAGTGGGCCAATTCTGCCCGTCCACGGCAAGATCGGACAAGAACTGTTGCGCCTGATCCAGATCCATTTCGCGGAGTTCAGTTACAGGGTTGCCTTTGAACATGGCTGTGCGAACATCGGTTGAAATGCTGGTCCCATTGTCGAGCATGGCCTGCCCGAAATAGCGCATGAGCTGAGCCGCTTCACGAGGCGAAGACGCGCAATGCACGCGGGCCAACGGGTAGAGCCATGGCCCGGACTGCCGCGACCCGTCTCCGAATGTCACCCGCTCGGCGTAGTACTGACCGGCATAGCCATAGTCCCACCATTGCCAGAGCAGAGCGTCCTCCTCGGTCGCATTTCGCAGCTCCACGAACGTCTCGGCATAGGTCCGTGGCAGCACCGGGACCGGCCCCACCTCCTGCATGAACACGGCGGAAGGCCACAAGGCCACGCAGGCCATGACCAGCTGCGCAATCCAGCGCCGGCCCTGACTCTGGCCGAACATTTTCAGGAATTCGCTCAACCCCAAACCGAGCCCCACGCCGACGCCGACGGTGCCGTACATGGCGAAGCGATTGCCGAACTTCACGCTGGCCAGGCCCAGAGCCAGAAATGGCAAAAAAACGAGGAGCGCGGGACGACGCCAAGTCACAAAGCCAAACCCGAGCATGCCTAGAATAAAAATGACCCAATTTCCGCCCAGGCGTGGGCCGATCTGGCTCCAGTCGAGATTTTGAGCCTCGCGCACGCTTTGGGCGATGTCAGGTAGCTTGAGGCCCGTCGCGTTGCTAATCATGTCCGGCGTTCCGACCTTGGTGTACAGATAGAGGCGGTAGACGAGCGCTTGAATTATTTCCCAAAAATTCCCCAGAAATACCACAACTACGAAAAGAGCCGCCATTCCGCCAAACTGAACCGCTGCGGGCACGTCCTTTTTGAACAGCACCCACGCCACCCAGGCCCCGACCAATACACCTCCCTGCCAGCCGGCAAAAAGCACGGCAAAAATAAGTAAGAGGCCATTGCCCAACAAGAAGCGGTCTTCGCGATGCGCCCGCCAGAAGCCAATCAGAACCGCCAACCCGAACGCGGGCAGAAGAATGCTCGAACTGCCAGGATATACATAAACCGACATCTTCCCCAGCACGCCCACAAGCAAAGCCCAACCCATCTGCTTGCGCGCACGCGACGTATCCGCCGTCTGATTCTCAGCCCCCATTCCATCGAGCCAAAGAGCAAAGGTGCTGACCATGGCCACGGGAAAAATGAGATTGACGATGTCGGTATCACAGAACCCCAGGCGGGTGCGAACCAAAAAACCCAAACCGGCGGTAGCCAGAATGCCAAAAACCAGCCCGCCTTCAGGCAATCGCAAAAACCGGGCTAACAGACAAACAGGGATCGCAAGGAGTGGAATGAAAATGATCGGCGACCAGAAGCCGATGGTGGCCAAGGAGATGCCGGAAACATTATGAAGAAGGCTCAAAATTCGAGTGAACGGATCATGTATGAAATTGCCAATGCCTTTCACCCCGGACAGCCACACGTATGCGTCATGCGTGGCCATGAGGTGCTCGCCATCCACCAAAAAAGCCTCATTGAGCCAAAGCGACAACTCGGTGAGACGGATTGAGACGGTAGTAAACACAACCAGCAAACAAGCCAGCCAGAATTCACCGGTCAAGGAAAGAGAAAAACGGGATGAAGAGGTCATGATGTCGCCTTGAAGGAACGTGATGGTTGCGAATACGACAATATTATCTCAATATAACAGTACGGTCATAGTTTTCGGACCCGACGATACACGTCGGAAAAAAAGAAACGGAATATGCTTTTAAGATGCATGGCCGCATAGCGGAGATTCCCATGGCTGCTGCGGCGGGCATCATGTACGACAGTAACGTCCGAACAGACAAGCCGTTTATACCCGGCCAGGGCGAGACGGGCGCAGAGGTCGACATCTTCGTAGTAGAGAAAATAACGCTCATCAAAGCCGTGAAGTTTTTCAAATACCGATCGCGGAAAAAGCATGAACATGCCGGCAATCCAGTCGGGGCTTGAAACAGGATACGCGTCGGACCAGACGGCGGACTTTCCACCAGCAATCTTCTTCATGAGCTCCCAAGGAGTGGGAAATCTGCGCTCGCTGTCTTCCCGTTGGCCGGAATTGTTGACCACCCGTGGCGCTACAACCCCGACCTCTGATAGACTGGCAAACTCGAGCAGAGTCGGAAAGGGATTTTGAGTCAGGCGGATGTCAGGGTTGAGAATGCAAAAAAAATCGGACGAAGAAACCAGAAATGCCGCATTGTGATTCGCTCCGAATCCTTTTGGTGCAAGATTGCGCAGAACGCGAATCGGGAAATCGTATTGGGAGACATCAAGACGAACTTCCTCGGCAATATTGATTGTAACAATTACCTCATCAACATACGGCCCACAGAATGCTTGTAGATCATCAACCAGATTCACGACAAGTGCAGCCTGATTGTGACTGATAATAGAAACTGTACACGCACAATTCATATCATCAAAATTCCAGTTGTCTTCGAATCAAATTTTTACTCATAACATATCGCCACACAAACTTTTGTTTAATTGCGTATTTCGATCCAAAAACAGTACATGACAAGTTTGCATCGTGGCGTCGATAATATAACAATGGTCGGCGCAAGAAGCATATCGAAAAATTCAATTCTCCTATCATCCCTATCCACCAATCATGCATCGGAGTATCTTGCGGAAAAGGGAGTGCCGCTTCCAGCACTGTTTTCCTGAACGCCATGCAACATCCGACATACGTATTCTTTATCAAATTTTTAATTATTCCAGACCCAGAACCCAACAACTGAAACAAGGACGGATGAGTAACCGTTAAATACTGGTCTGTAACTATCGCATCAGAAACAACGACATCAAACTCATGCAATGCTGACGTCATTTCTGCTATCCGACCAGGAAGCCACACATCATCTTGATCAGCTAAAAATACATACTTTCCCTGTGCAAGGCGCAAAGCATTCTCAATATTGAAGAGAAGGCCTGGAGCTCCAACATTGCATATTGAAGAGATGCGACTATCACAAAACCCTTCAATGATACTGAGCGTCCCATCGGAGGAGCCATCATCAGAGATAATCAGCTCATCATCAGAAGCAAGCTGCTTCAATATTGAAGCAATCTGACAATGAATGTACTTCTCACCATTATATGTTGCCATGCACACAGAAATCATAGCATTAAAACCATCACCCCTCATTCACTAACAAACTTGAGCATTCTCTCCGCCATACTGAACCGAGAGTATCTTTGAACATTAAAAATGCAATTATTTTTTGTATAGTTTTTGCTGCGTCCTTCAATCATGCTCAAAAGACAGTCTTGGATCTTTGCCACATCGTTCCCCAGAACAAAACCTCTCTGCTCATCCAGAATCACATCATTTACGACAGGGTCGGATCCAAATCCTATCGAAATTATCGGAGGGCCCGCAACTAAATATTCAAAAATTTTACCTGTTAACACTCCACGAAATTGAGAAGGGTCAAAATCAAGAAATAACAGACAATCCGCATCTCTTTGCATTTGCAAGGCAACAGACCTTGTGACAAATCCCTGATACTCCACAAAACCGCCAACACCCATGCTATCTGCTAAATTTTTAGCGTTCGCATTATGACCGACAAACAGCACACGCAATGAACTTACGATGCTTGGATTGTTAGTATATATTCTTGCAATTGCCTCAAACAACGGCACTGGATTCTGCTTATCCTCGTATATCGATCCTGTATAGACAATTCGGAACATATTATCATCGGGAAAAAAGCGACCAGAAGGCAAATCTTCATATTCATCTTGGTCAAAACCATTATAAACAACGCGTACTTTGCTTCCATATTTACCCCGCAGCAAATCAGCAAGAGGCTCAGAAACCGTTGTAATAACATCTGCAGATAAACACCATCTACGCTCAAGAAAAGCTTCAGCAGAGCGAAAAAAAGGGAGTCCGGGGTAGATGTGATTGTCTGTCCAAAGATCGCGCCAATCTGCAATCCATTTATCAGCTAAACCGCAAAGCCGGAGTTTGTAGGCTACATAATGAACAGAATAAGGCCCTGCAGAACTGACAACTAGATCCCAACGCTCACTGCGCGCATATTTCAGCGCTGACGGCACCCAAAGATCGCGCCAATCTGGCATGCGACAACCACTAAAACAGCCGTACCTTTTCTGGATTGTAGCAAAGCGCGTAACGCACCAATGCCACACCTTACTTTTCAAATTCTTCGCATTCGTATTAGAGTTTTTACTTTGAATCGGCACAGTTTCCTGAGCAACTTTTTTTTGTAGCGACGAAAAAAATGGAATTGGCAGTTCAACAACCTTAAAACCATCGAAAGGTAACGGCGAGTCCTCATCACGAGCAGGCTTGCTGACGGTCAGTACGGTCACATCATGCCCACTCCTTGACCAGTATTTAGCCCAAGAATATGGACGCAGAGAGGCGATTGAATTCTGAGGTGGGAAGAAAGATGAGACTATTAGGATTTTCAAACATTGCTCCCAAAATTGCCTTCAGCTGATTACCCCAAAACGCTGTACCCATTCCCCAAAATTGACTACTCTCCACGGCCAGAAACTGAAGTTTTTTTTGCCACACCTGATCTTGGCAAACTCCGACCTGACAGATTCGTGATTAAAGCACTTTCCAGCCACAGCCAAAGTTTGCTCGATCTTACTCTGAAACATATCAGGCATAATCTCACGCACCCAGACCTCTTCTGGAGTGACAAACCCCAGTTTGTCTACCCTTGTGCGAATTTCTTCCGGAAGCACCTCGCGCATTGACTCACGCAACACCAGCTTGGTCATTCCGCCTGCAACCTTGAATTCATCAGGCAATCCCAAGACAAACTCAACCAACCGATAATCCAAAAACGGCACTCTGGACTCGATTGAATGGGCCATTGAATCCCTGTCTTCCCAGTGTAACAGCATTTGCAGGTTGGAGCTAAGCAACTGAGCCCGTGAGTGTTCCGCAATGTTCCCCTCCCGTGCGCCGAGTTTCTGAAACGGGTCAACCGCTTCTGCCTGCAGGTGTCCGTAATTTAGCCATTCCGGGCGGCAATGTGTATATCCGCCAATTCTGCGCAACAGTTGGGTGCAACTATCTGAAAGTACATACGGAAGCATGAATTTAAGAGAATCAGCAATAGAATATCCGTGCAAACGGTGCATCCCCACAAGGTCCTGAAGCAGAATATTAAATTGCGAATTCCTGAACAGCGTCACCAGTCGAGGCCCAAAAAAACCGTGATAACCGCACAACTGCTCATCCGCCCCCTGCCCGTCCAGTATGACCTTGACACCGTTCTGTGCGGCCAGCCTGAAGACATTCCACTGTGCGTAGATACTTGTGGACCCGAAGGGCTCGTCTTGATGCCAAGTGATGGCTGGAGATTCTTCAAACAGGCTGTCTGGGGCCGGATAGACATAGTGCGCATCCACTCTGGTTTTACCAACAACAAGATCAATCCATTTGCGCTCATCAAAACGGTCCACGTCCGAACAAGCCGAAAATGTTTTCTGCAGGGCCTGCACGCCCTGTTTGCGCAGCAAGTCATTCAGGACGCAAACGATGGAGGATGAATCCAATCCTCCGGAAAGACATGATCCTATTGGAGCATCAGCTCGCAAGCGCAGGGCAATGGACTGCTCGAACAGGTCGCGAAATTCCCTCACCGCACAGTCGAAGCGCCCTGCAAACGGCCTCGGGCGAAGGTCGTACCAAGCGCGCGCAGGCAAGGATTTCCCTGGCGACAAGCCATTCACGTTATCAACCGAAAGGGTCACGCAATACCCGGGGCGAAGCTGATATACGCCGGCGAACATGGTTTCCTCGGTATGATCTGTGATTCCGAAAACAAGGAAATCGTAGGCCCCCTGGCTGTTCAACATTGCACGCCAACCAGGCAGGACCGTGAATTGCTTGATTTCCGAGGCAAAAGCGAAAAGCCCCGTCGGCGATGTCCAATAGTAAAAAGGCTTCACTCCGAAACGATCACGTGCCAAGAACAGTGTTCTGGCTTGACTGTCGTAGATGCAAAATGCCCACATGCCGTTGAACCGAGAAAGACACTCTTCTCCCCACTGCGCATACGATGCAAGAATGACCTCGGTGTCCGTGCGGGAAATGAAGGTATGGCCCAGCTTTTCGAGTTCAGCTCTTAACTCAATGTAATTGTAGACTTCGCCGTTGAAAACGATCCAATATCGACCATCTTGCGTGCACATGGGTTGATGGCCAAGCGAGGAAAGGTCGAGAATAGACAGGCGGCGGTGGCCCAAAGCAACCTTCACACCACGCTGAATAACGCTATCTATTAAAAACTTCGGCGAATAGGGAATCACGCTTAGTTCGGCAGAGGTCGGAGTGTCATCACCTTTACAAACTAATGGAGAGGATCCCATCTCCTCGAAAACGACTGCGCCCTCATCATCAGGGCCGCGATGACGAATGACCTCAGTCATGGCTTTGATGTAGCGAACTTCGTGTTTACCACTCGAACAAAAACCGGCAATTCCACACATCTTAACGCTCTGAAAAATAACAGACTAAGGTCAAGGCTTGCTTGGAAAAAAGCTTACCCCTCATCACCCCCCCCCGTCGAATTTGATCGACACAAATCAAGCCCACAACTAAAACTCTCTGAACATATCACCTTATCCAATCCCTGTGAGCGCTTACAGATAAAAGTTAATAAATTTATCAAAATCTCTAAAATCTATCGCATTATCTCGAACTTTCTTGCCAACAGCATTAAAAAGCCAATTTTCAATTTTTGAAACTTCCAATGGCAACACATGCGCAACTTTTATTGATCTTTCATAAGCAAACATATTAGCTCGTTTTCCAGAATATGCAATTTCAGGATCAAGCAAAGCAGTTTGAATTCCGTACCAAGCAGCTTCAACTGTAACAGAACTCCAAAAAGTGATATGAGCATCAGTAATATTAAGCAAAATAGGCAATGGAGTTTTTGTAGCTTGAACCCACTCCACATTATTAGAGGCGCCAAACTTATCCTGGAGATACTTATTTACTAATATTTTTTCTTTACCGCAAGTCTGCACTGGGTGCAACCGAATAAGCCAATTGAAGCAATTCTGATATTTTTTAATTAATTCTTCTAAACAATCAGGCATAAATTGATTCTTAGAGCAACTATATCCATGATCCTTCAATCCCCACTGAAGCGAAATCAAAATATTTAAACGCCCACAATTATCAAAAACAAAATCATTGATTGCTTCTTTTACAAGAACATCATCATTGTTTTTTTCAACAAATCGCTTAACCCATGGATTACCAACAGCATATATCTTGCATCCTTTTGGAGAAGCCCATTTTTTTAACGTACCAGCACTTGCAGCATCCCAACAGAGAAACCCACTGGGCAACCCCTTGATATCCATTCCATCCTTAATATTTTCTCTATACCACGACTCTTCTTCGCATATAACACCATGCTGCAAGTCATATACAGGGATATTCATCATTTTACATACGCGACAAAGTTGCAAACAGGGTTGAATTCCAATTACTAATTTCGGACGACAGCAATTAATAATCTTCAACCATAAGCTAAACGCACCATTCTTCATAGACAGCTTAGCACCTATGAAATGATTAAATTTAGACCGAACTTGACCAACAAAGTATGATCTATTTACTGAGACAGGAGATCCAAATGCCAATTGTTCTGTTATAAGCGAATAGGGCGACGCAATTGAACTACACGAAAGCCCAGCCCTCTCAAAATAATATCTCATACTATCTATGAGAGGGGAGTAAGCTTTCCCTTCATAAATGTATCCTCTATTAACGTCGTGGCACAAGAGTAATACGTCGCATTTTTTTAGATTCAAATACGAGTCAGGACAGGCAATCCCTTGAATGATACTAACACACCTTCGGACTCTATGTGTAAATAATTTTCGTAAGTGTATAAATTTATCCATAAAATTTCAAATTGTGATTATTAATAGATTTATAACAACAGAAATTTATCAAAAAAAACTATATATAATTTTAGACTGAATTATTTATAGTTTACACAAAAAAATTGTACTGAAGTCAAACTAACCGAAATAGCGTTAAAAATACAAACACAAGAAGAATTAATCATATATTTCACTGTCGTCGCATACACTATTTCCAAATAAAAAACTTCCATGGCATAGAGTAAACATTACCTGCAATAATCCATGTCAAAAAAAAGCATATTATTTGAGACGCCATATAGGCCTGGGCAGCACCGACAGAACCGTTTGCCTTGACCAGAAGCATGGCAAGAACCACGTTAACCACCCCAGAAAACAAGGTAACACAAGCCAGCGCTCCGGTCTTTTCTGCATAAAACACGTAATTTGCAACGAGATAATACATAGCCCCAAATCCTCCTCCAAGGGCTATAAAAAGCACTGCGCCTGAGCCACTCTGATACTGTGAGCCAACCACGAATTGCAACAACCATGGTGCGATCTTCCCAAAAAAATATGCCAGCACAGGTATCGCAAAAAATAAAAAATATGTATATTTTACAATTTTAATTTTTTCGCTTTCGTCATTTTTACTTAAAATACTAAACAACCACGGCGCAAATGACTTATTACATGCATCTGAAACAACAAAAACAATCAGCCCTATTTGCATCGCAGCCGCATACACACCAGCCTCTTCAATACCAATCAATGCAGAAATTGCAAATCTATCAGTCATTGACATCAACAAGCCACCTACTGAATGTGGAATAAGCGGGATTCCAAATTTAAGCATCGATTTTGCATACATGAAACTAAATTTCCATCGCAGCATTCCTGCCACTTGCATACTTAAAAAGGCAACTATACCAAATAAAAACATAGATAAAACTATTCCAACTCCCCTACCTTCCCACCCGTAGCTCAATCCTAGAACAAAAAATAAAGAAATAGCCAGATTCATGACCGTCTGCGAAACAACAAAAACACCATATTTGAAAGCATTATGAGAAACTTGCCACATTAATAAACGAAGCTGAACAATAAACTGAGCTACTGAAGCTAATGCAGCAAAAATCAGCCACCAATGTGAAATACCAACATAACGCGACAAGGGATTGCTAAAAACAATTATAAAAAAAATACAAAACATAGCACTTGGAAAAACAACCATCAAACTTGTCGCTAGATATCGAGGGTGATCGATATTTATATCAAAATACTTCACAGATACAGAACCATGAACACTTAGACATACAATAGAAGAAATAACAACAAAAGCACTAGAGAACATTACAATCTTCCCATACTCTGATGGAGACAAAACTCTTGTCAAAATCGGCAGCAGAATAAAAGGAATTGCGCTATTCGCAACTCCTGTCACTATATATATTGATGCAGATTTAAATAATAAATTTAATTTCATACGAAAATAATCTGTCACACTGTTTGTTTTATCAACTCAAGCACATTTTAACTTTTGAGCCATAACTTGAACCCCCTTCTGAAATGCTAAGGTCCGACGGAAGGCTATCTACAATTTTCTACAACGTTGTGCCATGTCCATAAACAAAGGTTGCTTCGAGCGTAATGATCAGCTTCTGCCAAGCATTAGTGATCAAATCCCTGTAGCCGCTACAGACAGGAGATAAGCCCCATGCGCGGCCAGGCCCTCGCTCATGGACTCACACAAGCCTTTGCCCAGTCATGCTCCCGTGACCCATGCTAGCGACACCGAGAATGTAATCAGGCTCGGGAATGTACAGTTTCTCGAAAAATAACTTCGAAATATTGACATCGAAATGCTGGCGGGTATGTTTAATGACTTCGTGCAGCCCCACGCCTCGGGCGTTCTCTGCCCGGATCGCCCAGGACACGGCCGAGTCCTTGATGAACTGCGGACGGGCGCCGATGACTGTGAAGAGTTTCATTCTGGTTGTTGATTTTTAATTGTTGGTTTTTGGTTGATGGTGAAAACCACATATTCAAGCATGGCCGCAGAAAGTAACGGATCGATGGGTAAAGCCAAAGACTCTTGGGCCGCCAGTTCCGCCTGAGGGAAAGCCCCCTGAGAATATCCTAGGTAGGCGAAGCATTCTTGCAGATGCAACGGAAGAGGGTAATAGACTTCCGTGCCGATATCCTTGTCGGCCAGATGCCGTTTGAGTCCATCGCGATCCTGACAGCGGATGACGAACTGATTGTAAATATGCCTGTCCATGCACTCCTTGGGGAGCATGATCCTATTCTCCGACAGACCCGACTCACGATAGACCCGAGCATGCTCCTGCCTGGCCACCGTCCACGCATCAAGGTATTTCAACTTGGCCAAAACCACCGCCGCCTGCAGTGTGTCGAGCCGGAAATTACCACCGATGAACTTATGGAAATATTTGGGCATGGAACCGTGGTTGCGCAGAATCTTCAAACGTTCAGCCCGCTCCGCGTCCTGGCAAACCACCAAACCGCCGTCTCCCGCTCCGCCGAGGTTTTTGGACGGAAAAAAGGAAAACGTGCCGTAATCCCCAATGGAACCGGCCCGGCGGCCCTTGTATTCGGCACCGATAGCCTGGGCTGCGTCTTCTATGACTATGGTTGGTTTTTGGTTTTTGGTTTTTGGTTTTTGGTTCAGGGAGTGGACAAGGTCCATAATCGGGTCCATGTCGGCCATCTGACCGAAAAGATGGACGGGGATGATGGCGCGCGTGCGTTCCGTAACCGCTTGCTCGATCAGGTTCGGATTGATGTTGAACGTGTCCGGGTCGATGTCCACGAAAACGGGCTTGGCGCCGACGCGGGCGATGGCTCCGGCTGTGGCGAAAAAAGTGTACGGGGTGGTGATGACTTCATCCCCAGGACCGATGTCTTCCGCCATGAGCGCGATGAGCAGCGCATCGCTCCCTGAAGACACGCCTACTCCGTGGGCGCAACCCGAATATTCGGCCACGGCCTTTTCCAGTTCGACGACCTGGGGGCCGTTGATGAACTGCTGAGAAACGAAGACCTCGGCCACGGCTTGGTCGATTTCGTCCTTGATGGCCTCGTACTGGACCTTGAGATTGAGAAGAGGGACTTTCATTTGGCTTTGAGTTGTTGGATTTTGGTTTTTGGTCAGTCAGTAAAAGCTTAGGCTTTTAGTTCATCGTAAGTTTTGGACCCAATCGCCTTATCGGCAGGGAGCGGTGACTCCTCATCGAGATCAAGGCAAACAAGCTTATTCCGAGAGCCTGTTTCCGCACTCGCGGTTTCATCTTCACTGGAGAAATCGGATTTAAGTTGGTAGCGGTACCCGGATTCCGGACAAACCATGATCCCTTCGCTGTCGGGATTATCCAACCTGTGTCCGTGCCGACTCATCCACCCGACCTGTTTCCCTGGAACACCCATTATTAGAGCGTAGTCCGGCACATCGCGGGCAATGACACTCCCGGCAGCGATAAAGGCGTAACGGCCGATGGTGATGCCGCAGACCACCGTGGCATTGGCCCCGATGGTCGCACCGCGCCGGATCAGCGTCGTTTCGTAGAGTGCCTGCCTGTTCACCTGCGAGCGGGGATTGGTCACATTGGTCAGCACGCAGGAAGGCCCAAGAAAAACGTCGTCCTCAATGACCGTTCCACCGTACACAGAGACGTTGTTCTGAATCTTCACGTTGTTGCCAATGGTCACCTTGGAGGCGATCACCACATTCTGACCCAGATTGCAGCCCTCACCGATGACCGCGTCCGGCATAATGTGAGAAAAGTGCCAGATACGGGTGCCCTGCCCGATCTGTGCCCCATTGTCGACGTAGCAGGACTCGTGAGCGAAGTAGTTTTGGGTTGTTTGTTGTTCCATATGTTATGCTAGATCTTAAGTTCGATTGTCTGGGCGCTGGCCATTGTCTTTGGACAAAAACCAAAAACTAACATCCACAAACCAATCAATATTCAAGAGGAAGCGAAACCGTCTTCCCATCTCGAGCCGAAAGATAGGCGGCAATGATGACTTCCAGACTCTTCAAGCCCTCGCGCCCGTCGGTTTCTGGCTCGGCCACACCGCGCAAGGTGTCGATGACATTTTTATAGTAAAGTGGATGGCCGAACCCATAGACTGAAGTTGTCTCATAACTGGCCTGCCTAACCTGATCATCGTAGTTGCAAGAGTTGGCAAAATCCCAGGTCAGTATTTCATTTACGGCTACACCACCTACTCGCACCGTACCCTTTTCACCCAAAATCGTCAGGGATCCTTCATAATTCTTCGGATAAGCCAGCATGGTCACTGCCATGGACCCGAGGGCTCCGTTGCGCCAGCGCACGTTCATGACCCCGGTATCTTCCACCTCGATGTCACGCGCCAAAGTGCCGGTCATAGCCTGAACGTCAGCAATCGGACCGATGAGCCATTCCAGCAAATCAACGTAATGGCTAGCCTGATTCATGAAAGCTCCTCCGTCCAATTCCCAGGTACCACGCCATTTGGCCTGATCGTAATAAGCTTGTGGCCTAGCCCAGAACACGTTCAGATGGGCCATGTAGATACGGCCAAAACGCTTCTCATCTATGGCTCGCTTGACTAACTGCAAAGTTGTATTTCGGCGATTTTGCTTGACTACAAAAAAACGGACCCGCGCCTCGTCGCAAGCGCGGACCATGGCTACACCGTCGGCCCAGCGCGTGGCCATGGGCTTCTCGGTCATCACATGCTTCCCAGCCTTGGCGCATCGAATGACCTCGGACGGATGCAGCCCACTTGGGGTACAGATGGAGATAAGATCGGCATCGGACTGGGCCAGCAACGTATCGAGACGATCAAAGCCATGGACTCCGTGATCCTTGATCATCCGGGCCAGCACTTCGCGATCCCGGTCGCAAACCGCCACCAATTCCAAATCCTGTCCATGTCGGGCAATTGCCTCGAAATGCTTGCCGGAGATCCGTCCACAGCCTACAATTGCAATTTTTATCTTTCGGTCTTTGATTGATGAAAACATGATTCTACCTTTCAAATCAGGACGATGCTAATTGTGTCGCTTTCATAACTTTTCCCCATCTCACCACTCCTGCCAAGCCATCCCTCAACTTCACGCATGTAATCCACAAAAACTTCCACATGCCCGGCAACTACATCCTTAACAATCTGCCAATTCACGGAGACATAATCGTGTACGGCCACATTGCGCAGGCCGACGCTGCTACGAAGGGCGTTGGCCGTGGGCTCTGAAATGACTCCGTGTTCGCATAGCGCGATGAAGGCCTCCTCCATCGTGTCCGGAAGCGTTCTGGAGAGATCGGAGAGCATGTGCAAGGCGATATCAACGCTCAGTTGCACCGCGCGTTGAAGATTCACGCTCAAGATATCCTGCAAGTCATAATTGCAAAGCAGTTCTTCATGCGTGAATCCGCGCTTGGAACGGATTCTGTCCACGCATCTGCTAAGGAATTACATTTTCCGAAAAATGAGCATTTCATCCATTCAAACTTCTCCTCACCTTGTCCTTGAGCGCCCGCAGCACCAGCGGCCGCATGTCTTCCCTGTACCCCAGCGCACGAATAGCCAGTTCTGCCAGAAGAGACGTGTCACGCTTAACCGCTACCTCCCCGCCCAGGACGATCTGCGCCAAAAACTCGCCCTGTGCCTTGCGCATATCGGCGACATCGACCTCGCACCCCAACGCCTCAGACAACCTAGCGCTCAGTTCTCCACGGCGAACTGGTGACATCTCGCCGTCCAGGGCTACGGCCACGTCGGCATCCGAACCGGCATGGGTTTTCCCGGATGCCTGGGAACCGAACAAAATGGCCAACCGAATATCCGGGTCGGTCAGGATTTGCCTGATTGTTTGCACCATGTTCTCTGTTTTCATTGGGAATACTCCCGCAGCCATGCTCAATCCCTTAAAAAATCCCCGTACGTCAAACCAATTCCCTCCGGCAACGCAACACCTTGCCGCCACCCCATGCCGTTCAGCCTCGATACATCAAGAAGCTTCTGCGGCGTTCCATCCGGCTTGCCCGCGTCAAACACGATCTCGCCCTCAAAACCCACAGCCTCCGCCACCATCCCGGCCAGTTCGGCAATGGTCACATCCTCACCGCAGCCGATATTAACCAAAGGCGGTTCCTGGTCGTTAAACAAAGATTCGGTCTTCCCAGCCTCGCTCATCAGATACACGCAGGCGTTGGCCAGATCGTCGCTGTAGAGGAATTCGCGGCGCGGGGTGCCTGTTCCCCAGACTGTGAAACTCCTGTCGCCCCGCGTCTTGGCTTCGTGGGCCTTGCGGATCAGGGCGGGCAGGACGTGGCTGGTTTGCAGATCGTAGTTGTCGCCTGGGCCGTAGAGGTTGGTCGGCATGACCGCAACGTAACGCGTGCCGTATTGGCGGTTGTAGGCCCAGCACATCTCGATGCCCGCGATCTTGGCCACGGCGTAGGGGCGGTTCGTGGCTTCCAGGGGGCCGGTCAGCAGGTAGGATTCGCGGATGGGCTGCGGACAATCCCGGGGGTAGATGCAGCTTGAGCCCAGAAAAAGGAGGCGTTGCGCGCCTGCCTGGTACGCGCTGTGGATGGCGCCCGTCTGGATGGCCAGATTGGCGTGGATGAAATCCGCCGGGTAGGTGCTGTTGGCGTGAATGCCGCCTACCCTTGCCGCGGCCAGAAAGACGTGATCTGGCCGCTCGCGCTCGAAAAAAGCATGCACTGACGCCTGATCCATGAGGTCCAGGGGTTCCAAACGCACGCGGCCTGCGGCCTCGGGACCGAAATCAGGTGCCTTGCGGTGGATGGTGCCGAGAATATTCTCGAAGCCATGGGCCAGAAGAGCGCGCACCAGGGCGCTGCCGACCATGCCGGCCGCTCCGGCTACGAGGATTTTGTCTGTCTTGTTCATGCCACCGTCACTCCTGCGGCGTATTCACACAAAACCCCGCACGCACGCACAGCTCTTCCTTCTTGGCCTCTTCCAGATCCGCCCGGACCATTTCGGCGACCAGTTCCCGGAAGGTGATCCTTGGCTTCCAGCCGAGTTTCTCTTTCCCCTTGGATGGGTCGCCAAGCAGGGTCTCCACCTCGGTGGGGCGGAAGTAGCGCGGATCCACGGCCACCACGGTCTTGCCGTTGGCGGGATTGACGCCCTTTTCTTCGATGCCTTCGCCGGAAAATTCGATGGTCATGCCCAGTTCCCTGGCCGCGGCCTGCACGAAGTCGCGCACGGAGTGCTGCTCGCCCGTGGCGATGACGTAATCGTCCGGAGCGTCCTGTTGCAGCATGAGCCACTGCATCTCCACGTAGTCCTTGGCATGGCCCCAGTCGCGCAGGGCGTTCAGGTTGCCCAGGAACATGCAGTCCTGCAGCCCGAGGTAAATCCGGGCCATGGCGCGTGTGATCTTGCGGGTGACGAAGGTCTCGCCGCGCAGGGGCGACTCGTGGTTGAAGAGGATGCCGTTACAGGCGTACATGCCGTACGCTTCGCGGTAGTTGACCGTGATCCAGTAGGCGTAGAGCTTGGCGCAGGCGTAGGGCGAGCGGGGGTAGAAGGGCGTCTTCTCCGTTTGGGGAACTTCCTGCACCAGGCCGTACAATTCGGATGTCGAAGCCTGATAAAAGCGTGTCGTCTTCTCCAGCCCCAGGATGCGGATGGCCTCCAGCATGCGCAGCGTGCCCAGCCCGTCCACGTTGGCCGTATATTCCGGCGTTTCAAAGGAAACCTGCACATGGGACTGCGCGGCAAGGTTGTAAACCTCGTCGGGGCGGACCTGCTGGATGATGCGGATCAGGTTGGAGGCGTCGGTCAGGTCGCCGTAGTGCAGGAAAAACCTGCGGCCCTGCTCGTGCGGATCCTGGTAAAGATGATCCACGCGGTCCGTGTTGAAGAGCGAGGCCCGGCGCTTGATGCCATGCACCTCATACCCCTTGGCCAGCAGAAACTCGGCCAGATAGGCCCCATCCTGACCCGTGATGCCGGTTATGAGGGCTTTCTTGGGTGCGCCCGGTCGCGCCCTGTCATAATTCTGCATGCATCCTTCCCGTGTTACGTTATCAGCATTAACCCCACAGAGGCCTACACCACCTTCCAATGCGGCCGCTGCAAAAAAGTCTGTTTCGAAGCCTCGAACTCCTCCACCCCGATCACCATGACCCGCAGCTTGCGCCGGATTTTCTCTTCGGTGAGGCGCACGTATTCCCGCAGCCTGTCCGACTTGACCTCGCCGACGATCAGCAGGTCGATGAGCCCGGAATCCTTGCCCAGGGCGTAGTCGTCCAGGATGTAGACCGCGTGCACATCGCCCAGGTCGCGGCGGACGTCTTCGACCACCCGGTCGATGCCGAGACTCTTTTTGACGATGGAGTGCAGCTCGGGAAAAATCGGGTGGTTGGTGTTGGCGCGAAAGAAAAGGGAGCGGCCCTGTTTTTTCTTTTCAAGATACCCGGCTTCGGTCAGGTTATCCAGCTCTTCCTTCACGGCATTGGGCGAGACGGCGAACTCCGTCGCCAACTCCCTGAGATAGCAGGACACGTCGGGGTTGAGAAAAAGTTTGAGCAGCAATTGAATGCGCGTCTTGGAGGAGAAGAGTTCCGAAAGCATGGTGTTTTTCGTACAGCTATTTTGAACGATATGCAAGAGAACGGGCTGCAAAAAAGCGGCTCCAACCCAAAGGGCGGGAACCGCTTTTCAAGAGGATGCAAACTGGCCGGATCTATTCTTTCGCGGGAGCCGCGGGAGCCGCCGGGGCTGCCGCGCCCACGGTGATGCGATCCTTGATGGCCTCGAACTTGGCCGGACCGATGCCCTTGACTTCAAGAACCTCCTCGACCGTGTCGAAAGGCTTGGCCTCACGGTATTCGACGATCTTGGCGGCAGTAACCGGCCCGATCCCGGGCAGATCCGTCAACTCCTGGGCCGTCGCGGTGTTGATGTTGATCAGATCCTGCGCAACGGCGGGAGCGGAAGCAAACAGGCCAAAAAGAAGCACGCAAAGCATCACCTGAAGCAATCTTTTCATCACTAAACCTCCATATGAATTTCGGAGGATCAGTGCACAAGTCCACTAAAAGATTCAATATTGATTTATTTAAGCATGAAAAAACGTGCGAACGATAATCACAAATCTTCGATTCGAGATTTTGTACGTATAAATATATGTACAAGATGGATTCCCGCCTTCGCGGGAATGACATACAACGACCCATGCCGAGCACCTGTGCGCGGGAATGACCGGGCATTTCTTGGTGCCCGGCAGGCGACCGGGTTACAGCATCTTCAGGTCCCAGTTCCAGAGCCCCTGGCGCTCCTTGATGGACACCTTGTCAGGCACGGGTTCATGCAGACGCGCCAGGAGGGCGTATCCGGCCTTTTCCAGTTCCGTCCATTTCTCGCTCAGGTCGATTTCCCAGTTGGGGAAAGTCCACACCAGACCGCCGTAGGTTCTTGACCAAAACTGCTCGCCCTTGGGACTCTGGAAGGGCTCGCGCTCGCGCAGGTTGTCCGAAAGGATGCGCGAGACGCACAGGGGATGTATGCCCTTGACCAGAATGCCCAGCGGCAGCGGCGAAAGGGCGGGCAATTCCAGAAAACCCTGGCGGTCTAGTTCCGGACTGACAAAGGCCCCGGCAAAGCCCATTCGGAAAAGTTCGGCCAGAGCCAGGGGGTTGGCCGTGTTGCACATGGGCCCGGCCCAGAAGGTCTGGCGTTCGGGCTTGGCAAAGAGACCTGCCTGCCAGGGCGCGTTCAGCACGAACTGCCTGGCACCGAGGCGGGTCATGTTCTCCAGGCACTCGGTCCAGGCTTTTTCTTCGGCCGGCCAGATCACGGGCGGCAACCACCACCAGATACGCCCGAAAATATTGCGCGAAATGTTCCGCTCCACGCCCGGCGTCAGCCACACTGCCTGCTCGCTCTGATTGCCAAGTCTGGCCGGCAGGCTGCGCCAGACGTCCATCTCGCGCGGCTTGCCCTTGCGCCGCACGGTTCGCGGCAGGGTCGGGGTAAAGGTGGACTCCTTGGTCGGCCGGTCGAAAGACAGATCCTTTTTCAGGTCCGCGATCAAGGCCTGCAGCTCCCGCTCCCGCCGGTCCACCAGAAACACCGGGGCGCCCTGGGGTGCGGGACGCCCCTGACCTTTGGCCAGCTCCAGGCGCCCGCCCTTGGGGATGTCGCGCCGGATTTTCACGGTCTGATGCCCGGCCTGATCCTCGTAGCCGACGCGCAGCAGGTCTCCGCTTTTGAGCGGTTCGCGCGGGGAAACATAGGCGGCCTTGAACCCGCCCTGGACCTTGCCGACCATGTGCCCCGAGGCGGTCTGTTCCCGGTCGGCGATGGGATTGCTGGGCCGGTGCCCAAGAAAATTGTAGTGCGAGGACGGCCGCCCCAGCGCCATGTCCAAAAGCCCCAGAGCCGCCTTGCGCTGGGCCGGATCATCGCCCGCGTCACGCAGCATGCGATAGGCCGTGACCGTATAGTAGACGTAATGCGGCCCTTTTTTGCGCCCCTCGATCTTCCAGGAATCTACCTTGTCCACGCCGCTCAAAGGACGCACCAACACGTCCAGGGACAGATCGTCGCAGGAAAAGAACGACGTCTTCTGGCTCTTCTGCTGGTACTGACGCCGGCAAGGCTGCACGCAACGGCCGCGCAGACCGCTTTTGCCCCCCAGATAGCTCGACCAGTAGCACCGGCCGGAGACCGCGTAGCAGAGCGCGCCATGCACGAACACTTCCAGCCCAAGGCCCTCCGGACAGCGGCTGGCGACGGCTTTGATCTCGTCGATGGACAGCTCCCGGGGCAACACCAGACGATCCACGCCCAAGGCCAGAATCTGCGGCAGTCCGGCAATGGTGCCGCCGTTGGCCAGGGTGGAGAGATGCAGCTCGCCCGTGAACCCGGCCTGCCTGGCCAGGACGGGCAGGCCCAGATCCTGCACAATGAGCGCGTCCGGCCCGACCTGCGTCTGCAGCCGATGGATGAGGCGCCCGGCCTGATCCAGTTCCGGAGTTTTAAGCAGATTATTCATGGCCACATGCACGCGAATGCCCTTGGCATGAGCCAGCTCGGTCAGGGCCGCGAGCTCGGTCAGGGAAAAATTCTCCGCCTCCATGCGCGCGGAAAAATTTTTGAGGCCGCAGTAGATGGCGTCGGCTCCGGCGGCGATGGCGGCCAAAAAGCTGTCTATGTCACCGGCCGGAGCGAGAATTTCGATTTTTTTCTTGATTTCCATGGAAAGACCAACGGCCCTGGGCCGAAAGTTGATATCCGCAGGCGAAAGGCCGGCGGCGCTGCTGCGTATGAAAGCGTGATCAAAAGGCAGGCGAACATATTCCGGGTAGCGTAACGGACTGGGGGGATGTCAAGGACCAATACGCGGGGGGAAGGGCCGGACCCTTGTGAACCATGTACGAAACGCGTATGACAATTGCTAGGCACTACTTAAGAACATGCAGAAAAACAGGACATGTAAGCGCATGGGAATGACGGATCTCGTTTTCGTGGCCACGAGCCAGGACTCCCTTTTTCAGGAAACCAGAGACAATCTGACCCGGCTCGGATACAGCAACTGCGCGCGCTTTTCCTCGGGCAAGGCGGCGGTGGAGTTCATCAAGTTCAATCCTGCCCGGATCATCATCGTCGACACGGAAGTCGAGGATCTGAGCATCGCCGAGTTTGTCACTGCCCTGCGCGAAGTCAGACAGGCGGAATACCTGCACATTCTGGTCATATCGTCGGAGCGGGCCGAAGAGTTCGTGCTTGGCGTCATCTCCGCCGGGTGCTCCGGGCTGGTTCTGCGCCCCTACACCCTGCCGGCCCTGGAAAAGCACATGATCCAGTCCGGAAAGATTGAACACACACCGGACAGCGACCGCGAAACCGTGGAGCAGGCCGCGACGTTGATCGTTCAGGGCCGCTATGAAGACGCCATCGGCGACCTGACCCTCGTCGTCAACCAGGAGGACGAGCAGGCCAGCCGTCTTTTCTTCCGGGGCTGCCAGTTTCTGGTGGACAAAAAATGGTCCGACGCCATCCAGGCCTTCAACCAGTCCCTGGCCCGCAACCAGACCTTCATCAAGGCTTACGAAGGGCTGGCCCAAGCCTATCTGGGAAAAAACGACATCGACCGCTACCGCTACTATCTGCAAAAAGCCGCCGATGAATACGCAAAGCTCAACAATTTTGCCAAGGTCAAAAAAATATTCGTCGAAATCGTCAAATACGACATCAACGCGCCCAATCCATACAACACACTGGGCATCCGGCTGCGCCAGGAAAAACAGTACAAGCAGGCCATCCAGGCTTATTTCCAGGCCGTTCAGCTTAGCCCCAAGGATGAAAACATTCACTACAACATGGCAAAGGCCTATTTTTGCGATGCGCAGCCGGCAAACGCCCTGGAATGCATCAAGCTCGCGTTGGCCCTGTCTCCGGAACATCTCGAAGCGCTCAAAATGTACCGCCTGCTGACCGGAGTGTCCTGGGAAGACAATTCAAACGCCCCGTTTCAACCTCCGCGAGGGGTGTGAGCCATGGCCAAGTTCAGCACCTGCGCCATCTGTGGAAAGCTGGTCGATATCGACCAAGAGTCCCACACCCTGTTTCATTGCCGCAATTTCCTGCTTCGCTCCTTTTACGGTGAAAAAAACGAACACCGCCGCGCGCGCCTGCAGGAACGCATCGATGCCCTGAACTCCCGCATGCGCGTCAAGGGCAACAACCTGCTCGATACCTGACCGCCTCCCTCCGCTCGCCTCTCTATCTACAACTTAGGGCTGCGCAGGCCAGGCAAGGCCCTCCAGTGGCCCCAGAGCCTGCAGCATGCTCTGCGTCGCGTCTTCCAAAAACATGTCTCCGCTTCTGGGCGGACAGGCGTAGGCAAAATTTTGTCCGCCCAGGGAAAACCGCAGGGTGTGGGCGTGCAGATACATGCGATCGGGCCAATCCGGGACAATGGGGTGATAAAGGCTGTCGCCCAGGATGGGCGCGCCCAGGCTCTTCATGGCCACGCGCAGCTGATGGGTGCGGCCGCTCATGGGCTTCAGGACAAAAAGGCGCATACCCGGCCGCACGGACCAGCTCAGAAAACGCGTCCTGGCCGGACGCTCCATGCTCCGCGCCAGCTTCCAGCTGCCCCGCCGCGAACGGACCATGTCGCCCTGAACGAGCCCCTGCTTCTTGCCTGGAGTGAGATCCGACAGGGCGATGTAGTATTTCTGCACAGCCCGCTCGCGGAACAATCCGGCCAGCGCCGCGGCCCACTCCCGGCTCCTGGCCAAAAGCAGCAGCCCCGAGGTGGCCTTGTCCAGGCGATGGACCGGAAAGACCCTGGCTTGCAGCCGATCCCGGACCAGGCTGCACAACCCCATGCGACCGTCGCAGTCGTGAAAATCGAGGCCCGGATCCTTGTGCACGACAACAAATCCGGGCTCGCGCGCGATCAGTTCAAAACCCGGCGAGATGATCACCACCGCTTGTTCTTCTTTTTGCTTGGCGGATACGTGGACCTGTGCTCGTCGTAGCGGTAGTACGGTTTGTCGAGATCGAGCTCCATACTCACCGGACCGCCCAACCGGACCCGCAGCGCCCGCGGCAGGACCACCGCGCTCCGCCATCCCCGGTCCAGATAGAAATAGATCTTGCGGTCCAGGTCAAAGTACACCCCGGCATCCGGATAATAGGAATAGCGGTATTTGTTGCGGTAGCCGTGGGCCGGGGCGTGATCCGGCGGTCCATGCCGCTGCGGCGGCGCGGCGGGCGCGATGACGCAGCCCTGAATGACGAAAACCGTGAGCATGAGCAGCAGCCAGTTTTTCAGTCGCATGGATACCTCCCGGTGTTATTGTTTGCGCCCTTCACACCTTGAAGTTTGCCATTATGTGCTCTACTCAGTAAACACTTGTTTTCCCCAAACCGACGAGAACGCAGTGCGCCTTCCCCATCACAAACACGAGGAGCGTCCATATGGATTGTTTTAGCGGAAAGCTCTGGCATCACCTGCCGTCCAAGGATGTGCTGGAGGTTTTTCAAGTCGACCCGGGCAAGGGCCTTGATACCTTGCAGATCAAATGGCGAACCGACGAATTCGGCCCCAATGCCCTGACCACGCGCCGGGGCAAAACCAAACTCGAACGCTTCCTGCTGCAGTTCCACCAGCCCCTGGTCTACATCCTCGTCGCGGCTGGAATAATCACTGCCGCCCTGGGCGAAGTGGTCGATTCCGCCGTCATCGTGGGCGTGGTCCTGGTCAACGCCATTGTCGGATACATCCAGGAGGCCAAGGCCGCCGGAGCGCTGGAAGCGCTTGCCAATTCCATGATAACCGAAGCGGTGGTCATCCGTTCAGGCTCCACCAGGCGCGTGGCGGCTTCGGAACTGGTCCCCGGAGACATCGTGGTGCTGCGCTCGGGCGACAAGGTGCCGGCCGACCTTCGTCTCTTTTCCATCAAGGACCTGCGCGTGGACGAGTCGGCCCTGACCGGCGAATCCGTGCCCGTGGGCAAAGCCGCGGACGCCCTGCCGCAGGACGCCGTCCTCGGCGACCGCCGCAACATGGCCTACGCCTCCACCCTGATCACCTACGGCCAGGCCACGGGCGTGGTCGTGAGCACCGGCGACTGCACCGAAATCGGCCGCATCTCGACCATGGTCTCCGAGGCCGACGAACTGGCCACTCCGCTGACCCGCAAGATCGCAAGCTTCAGCCACATCCTGCTCTGGGCCATCCTGGCCCTGGCCGCCCTGACCTTCACCGCCGGCGTGCTGCGCGGCGAGAAAGCCGCCGACATGTTCATGGCCGCAGTGGCCCTGGCCGTGGGCGCCATTCCCGAAGGCCTGCCCGCCGCGGTGACCGTCATCCTGGCCATGGGCGTTTCGCGCATGGCCGCGCGCGGCGCCATCATCCGCAAGCTCCCCGCCGTGGAGACCCTGGGCGGAGCCTCGGTCATCTGCTCGGACAAGACCGGCACCCTGACCGAAAACCAGATGACCGTCACCGCCATCTTCGCGGGCCTTGCAAGCCACGCGGTCAGCGGCGCGGGGTACCAGCCCGAAGGGGACATCGAAGGATTCGACGAGCGCAACCAGGCCCTGCGCACCACGCTCTTGGCCGGCCTGCTCTGCAACGACACCAGCATCGAATATTCGGAAACCGGGGAAAAGGTCGTCGGCGATCCCACCGAGGCCGCGTTGATCGTGGCCGCCGGCAAGGGCGGCCTGCGGCTGGACGAACAGTCCCGGAGCCTGCCGCGCATCGACACCCTGCCCTTTGAATCCGAGCACCAGTACATGGCCACCCTGCACGACCAGGGAGCGTCCAGCCCGCGCCTTGTCTTCTTCAAGGGCTCGGTGGAAACCGTGCTCGACCGCGCGGCCATGGAACTTCACGCCGACGGCACGCTTCAGCCCCTTGATCCGGACTCCATCCGCGCCGAGGTCGAGCGCCTGGGCATGGACGGCATGCGCGTCCTGGCCATGGCCTGCAAGGAATTGCCTGCCGAAATCTCATCGCTCGCGCATGAGCATGTCTCTTCCGAACTGATCTTCATCGGCCTCACGGGCATGATCGATCCGCCGCGCCCCGAGGCGGTCCAGGCCGTGCACGCCTTTCACCGCGCAGGGGTCAAGGTCAAGATGATCACCGGCGACCACGCGGTCACGGCGGCGGCCATCGGCGTTCAGCTGGGACTCGGCATCGAGACCTGTCCCGGCAGCCCGACCTGTCAGGTCATGACCGGCGCGGACATGTCCCGGATATCCGATGAGGAACTGGTGGCCAAAGCCGCCGACACCGCCGTCTTCGCCCGCGTCGCCCCGGACCAGAAGCTGCGTCTGGTCATGGCTCTGCAAAGCCGGGGCGAGGTCGTGGCCATGACCGGCGACGGCGTCAACGACGCCCCGGCCCTGAAACAGGCCGACATCGGCGTGGCCATGGGCAAGGGCGGCACCGAGGCGGCCAAGGAGGCCTCGGACATGATCCTGACCGACGACAACTTCGCCACCATCGAGGCCGCCGTGGAGGAAGGCCGGGGCGTGTACGACAACCTGCTCAAATTCATCGTCTGGACCCTGCCCACCAACGTAGGCGAAGGCCTGGTCATCCTTGCCGCCGTCCTGCTCGGGGTGGCCCTGCCCATCCTGCCGGTGCAGATCCTGTGGATCAACATGACCACGGCCGGATGCCTCGGCCTCATGCTCGCCTTCGAGCCCAAGGAGCCGGGCATCATGAACCGCGACCCGCGCGATCCGAGACTGCCCATCCTGGACACGGAACTCTACATCCGTATCCTGCTGGTGGGCGGACTCCTACTTGTCGCCGCTTTCGGCCTCTACGAATGGGAACTGCGCACCACCGGCGTGCAGGAACAGGCGCGTACCGTAGCCGTCAACGTCTTCGTCATGGTCGAAGCCTTCTACCTCTTCAACAGCCGCTCCTTCACCCGCTCCCCCTTTGCCCTCGGGCTGTGGACAAACCCCTGGGTGGTGGGCGGATTCGCCATCATGGTCGTCCTGCAGCTCGCCTTCACCTACGTCCCGTTCATGAATGTCCTGTTCGGCAGCGCGCCCATCGGCGTCCTGCCCTGGCTCAAGATCATCGGCGTTTCGATCCTGGCCTTCATCGTGATCGAGGTCGAGAAATGGCTCCGCAACCGTCCAGCCAAGGCCGCCGGCCACGCCTGATCCGGCCCGCTTCGCCATCATGCAACACCGCAGCCCGTCGCACCAGATGCGGCGGGCTGCCCCTTTAAGGATTGACCACGGCGCAACCATGGGCCACAAGTCCGCCTTTTACCACCATCACGGAAACATGAGATGAGCAAAACCTACGCAATTGTCGGGGCCGGACTGGCCGGATGCGAAGCCGCCTGGCAGCTGGCCCAGGCCGGATGCGACGTCGTTCTCTATGAAATGAAGCCGCAGCGCTTCTCCCCCGCCCATCAGAGCAAGGACCTGGCCGAACTGGTCTGCTCCAACTCCTTTCGCTCGGCAGAGCTTGAAACCGGCATCGGCCTGCTGAAACTCGAAATGACGGAGCTTGGCAGCCTGGTCATGGACGTGGCCAAAGGAGTGGAAGTGCCCGCCGGGAAGGCACTGGCCGTAGACCGTGAGCTTTTCGCCCGCGAAATGACCAGACGCATCGAAGAACACCCGCGCATCACGCTGCAACGGCGCGAAATAGCAAACCTGGCGGAACTGGACGGCGCAGGGCACGCGGCACTCATCATCACCGCCGGCCCCCTGGCCAGTGACGCCCTGTCCTCGGACCTCTCGCGCATCGTCGGCCAGGACAGCCTGGCCTTTTACGACGCCATCGCGCCCATCGTGCTCACGGAATCGGTGGACATGAGCGTGGCCTTCTGGGCCTCGCGCTACGCCCCCGAGGACAAGGACTACCTGAACTGCCCCATGAATGAGGACGAATACCTGGCCTTCGTGCGGGCGCTGGTGGCCGGGGAAAAGGTCGCGCCAAGGGAATTCGAAAAGGAAATGCACTTCGAGGGTTGCCTGCCCATCGAAGTCATGGCCGAACGCGGGGAAATGACCCTGGCTTTCGGCCCTTTGAAGCCCGTGGGCCTTATCGACCCGCGCACCGGCAAGCAGCCCTATGCCGTGGTACAACTGCGAGCCGAAAACCGCGAAAAGACGGCCATGAACATGGTCGGCTTTCAGACCAAGCTCAAATACGGCGAGCAGAAACGCATCTTCTTGACCATCCCCGGCCTCGCCCACGCCGAATTCCTGCGCATGGGCAGCATCCACCGCAATACCTATGTGCTGGCCCCGGAAGTTCTGACCCCGACCCTTGAACTGCGGGGCAGACCGGGCACCTACCTGGCCGGTCAGATCAGCGGCGTGGAAGGATATCTGGAGTCGGCGGCCACAGGCCTGTGGCTGGGACTTTTCCTGTCCGGACAGCGCGAGCTGCCGCCGGTGGAGACGGCCCTGGGCGCGCTCCTTGCCCACCTGCGCACCCCGGCCAAACATTTCCAGCCCTCCAACGTCCACTTCGGCCTCATGCCCGCCCTGAACATGAAAGCGCCCAAAAAGAAACGCAAGGCGCTCTATGCAGAGCGTGCGCGGGAAGTCTGGAAAAGGTGGATTGAAGGGGAATAGGAAAAGGAAAAGATGCCTCCGGCGGGCAGGGGACTCGTCCCCTGCACCCCTTGCATGGGGTAGGGGCGAAAAATTTTTCGCCCCTACAATTTTTCGCCCTTACGGTCACCACGCGCAGACGGGTTCCCGCTTCTACATTTCCGGAACCGACAGCCCCAGCAGCGTGCACAATTCCACGTGAACGCATCTGTTCGGCACGGCCATGACCGCGTTCTGGGCTTCCCACCAGTAGATGGACAGCCCCAGGCGGCGCGAGCGAGTGATCAGCTCGACCAGGGCGTGGGCCTGCCCGGGCAGGGACAAGGCCATCTGGGTGCCGCGCTCTTCGATCAGGCGTTCCAGCAGCTTGCGGATGCCCGCGTTGGCCGCAAACCATGCGGCCAGGGAGTCCTGCATGTCCCGAGGCAGCTCCTGGCCTTCGAAAAGCCAGTTCCAGACCAGTCCGGGAATCTGCATGGCCAGGGATTGCTGCGGCTCGCTTTGTCCTTCGGTAAAACCGGACAAGAGCGGCGCCATATTCCGGGCCAAAAGGCAGGATTGCTGCAAAAGCTCCCGTTCGTTTTCCCTGGCCAGACGAAAACCCACCTCGGCCTTGTGCCTGGAATGCGGCGGGAACTCTTCCGGCCCTGACAGCGAGGCCGTCTCCTCTTCCAGGGTCCGGGTCCAGAAGCAGTGCAGCCTTTGGCCCTTGGCATCGGATTCAAGCGCAAGCCGAACGCCCGGCCAAGCCATCTCCGGCCGGTCCTTTGCCGCCGGAAAACGGCGCGGATAGGCGGCAAGCTCGTGCAGGGACGGACGCCGGGAGGTGACCAGCTCCTCCCACAGGGCCGCCCCGTCCCAATCTTCACGCATGTTCGACTGGGCTTCGGCCAGCACGCGCACAAAACCGGCCTCCACGTCCGGTCCGCCCGTGGCCGCCAGCAGATCCAGCGCGCGCCGGGCAGAGGTCAAACCATTCAAGGGTTCAATCCGGGCAATGTCGTCAAAGAACCAGGCGCAGCTCGAAAAACTGGCCAGGGCCAGCCGCTGCATGAGCAGCAACCGGCAGGCATCGGTGCGCTGCGCCGGCTCAAGGCCGGGCAGGCAGTGCCTTTCCAGAAACGACTCCAGGGCTTCGCTTCCGGCCAAAACCAGCCCGTACTCCTGCAGGGCAACGCCGCTTTCGCGGAAAAAAGCGCTTCCCCGTTTGAAAAAATGTTCATCCGCGTAGTATTTCAGATAGTTGAGGCAGCGCCTGAGCGGTCTGCGCCAATCCTGCATCCAGTCCGGGTGCCCGCCATCGGAGCAGCCGCAGTGGGTTTTCCAGCGCTCCACCCCGTGCACGCAACTCCAGGAGGTGTTTTCATGGATAAGCACCTCGTCCGTGGCCGGATGGGCCGCGAGATAGGCGCCGTAATTGGTCAGGCCGACGTTGTCGCGCCCCTCCCTGGCCTGCTGTACGACATACGCCAGCGCCATTTCGCCGAACATGAAATGATGCCCGTAGGACTCTCCGTCCGTGGCGATGCTCCCAAGGCCCTGGGAAAAAGAACCGACAAGCCTGACCCAGAAATTCTCTCCGCTACCGAGCAGGCGCTCGAAGGCCACGGCCCGGGAGACGGCCCCGTCGTAAAAAAACACGCTTATTGACTTGCCTTGAGGGAGCTTGACCAGATAGGGCCGCGTAGTATCGAGGCTGTCTTCGGTCACGGGAGAAAATTCTCCCCCTGCGCCGCGAATGGCCTGCGCCTGCCGGGGAGCCAGGATGGTGAAACGGATCCCCGCATCGGCCAGGGCCTGGAGCGTCGGCAGATCCACGGCGGTCTCGGCCAGCCACATGCCTTCGGGATCACGCCCGAAGCGGGTCCGGAAATCCTGGACGGCCCAGGCTATCTCCAGGTCCTTGTCCAATTCCGTCGCCAAGGGCATGATGGAGTGATGGTACACTTGTGCCAGGGCATTGCCGTGGCCAAGACGCTCACGGCTCTGCCTGTCCCCTTCCAGGATGCGCGTATAGGTCTCAGGGGCATGGAGTTCCATCCAGCGCAGCAAGGTGGGCCCGAAATTGAAGCTCATCCATGCATAGCAATTGACCAGCTCGCAGATCATGCCCGTCCCGCCGAGCCGGCGCGCCCAGGCCAGAGGAGCGTAGCATTCCCGGGTGATGCGTATGTTCCAATCGTGTTCCGGGGCGGCACTGCCTTCCGGCAGTACGTCTTCGAGCCAGGGGTCGAAGCGGGGCGGCTGGTAAAAATGACCGTGTATGCAGAGTGCTTTGGACATGGGAACTCCGTAAAATTCGAGTGATGAATCTAGACCTTTAAACAAAACCAGGATGCCGTCAAAGCGCAAAGATGAGGACGGCGAGGGAGGATACCTTGGGATTCATGTCAGCAAGCGTGGGGCTCACCCGTTACCGCATTGTGGAGGAGGATATCCCTTCGAGCCTGTGGCACGAAGTGGACGACCGCCTCAAACGCAACGCTTTTCGCGATATCGACGCCAGCGCCGAAGAACGCAGCTTTGGCTGGGTCTCCTTCGACAATATGCTCGATCCGGACTTTGCGTTGTGTCCGCCTGAAAAAGGCCCGTACCTGACCTTCACCCTGCGTCTGGACACGCGTCGCGTGCCGCCCGCGGTCATGAAAAAGCACTTCGCCGTGGCCATGAACGAGGCCATGCGGGCCATGCGCGACCAGGGCAAGAAATTTTTGACCAAAGAGCAGAAGACCGAGATCCGCGAACAGGTCGAACTGCGCCTGCGCGCCCGGACCCTGCCCATTCCGGCCTGCTTCGACGTGGTCTGGGACACAAACCGGCAGACCGTCTGGATCGCGTCCACCCAGTCCAAGCTGACCGAACTCTTCGAGGAGCTGTTCACCCACACCTTCGGCCTGCACCTGGAGCCCCTGACGCCCTACTTTCAGGCCCTGAACATCCTTGGAGCCGAACGCAAGGCGGCGCTTGACGATTTTGAACCAACCGTTTTCGCCCAGGGAGGTGCATGATGGATCTGGAACACGCGGAAACAGTGAGCCTGGCCCTGGGACAGGAATTTCTGACCTGGCTGTGGTTTGCCAGTGAAACCAGCAGCGGACTCTTCCGGACCAAGGAAGGCGAAGCGTTCTCGGTCACGGTGGAGCAGAAGGTCTCGGTCCAGGGCGGCGAGGGAGAGGCCAAGGAAACAGCCGTATGCAGCGGCCCCATGGCCGAACTGCGCGAGGCGCGCCTTGGGCTTCGAAACGGCAAAAAGGTCTACAAGGCCAAGGTTCGCGTCGAAAGGGACGAGATCAGCTGGCAGGTGCTTCTGGACGCCGCCAACTTCACCCTGCAGGGCCTCAAAACCCCCAAGGTGGAGATGAAGATGGAGGAGGGCGAAGACCCGGACGGTCGCATCCTGGAGAAAATCTACCTGCTGGAAAAATGCATGGATTATCTGGACGTGGTCTACGCGCGTTTTCTGGACCTGCGCTTCGGACCAAAATGGCAGGAGGAGACGGCGCATCTGCGCAGATGGCTGGAAAACTGATCCGGCATTCCGTACCGTCCACACCGTCTCCAAAGCCCTGAATCGCCCGGGGACAACGCCGTATCCCGAGGCGATAGCTGCATGGCGAGGCGGAATGGATCAGTAGAGATAGCTCTGCAAAGCCTGATAGCTGTCCAGGTCGGTGTCGTCGAAGCTGGCGCCGACCTGATAGCAGTCCGCGGTCTGAAAAACCCGCTTGCCCTGGCACTGGATGGTGATGGGGCGCTCTTCCTGCGGCAGGGCGAAGACGACATCAAAGGATTCCAGCTTCTGGTCGACCAGATTGCACCCGTCGCCGTTCTTGGGCACGACGAGATTGATCCCGCCCAGGGACAGGTTGGTTATCTTGCTGGCATGGAAATATTTTTGCGAACCGTTTTGGCCGCTGATGATGGCCGGAAGGGCCTTGTGCTGGCGCGGAAACCTGCGCCGGTCCTCCAGCAGGATGTCCTGCCCCGCCTGGGACTGCAAAAAATCCTGCAAAACGGCGTCGATAAAGCCGGAAAGCGTGACCTTGTTCTTCTTTGCAAATTTTTTCAGCGATTTGCTGAATTCTTCCGTGGTCCGGAAACTTATCATCGTGTCTTTGGACATGTTTACTCCCTTTTCCCGCGCTATTCTACGGGATGATTGTAAGACAGTATGACAGAACCGTGCCGGATGGATCAATACGTTTTTATTTCAATATGTTAGTAGTAAAAAATGGAAATCATGAACCCCGATCATTCTGATTTATTGTCTGTTTTTTCCGGATTTTCTGCGCTCTTGTCAACAACTGTCTGACATTTGTCCGATTTACATGGATGTCGGCATGGCCTTCTGCCTGTTGCCAGCGTACATGGTATTGGCTATGTGCCATGTGCTTGGAACTCTCCCCATGAATGGGCATCGTGCCCCGGGGCCACCCCTTGCAGCAACACTTTACGGAGGACGGATGATGCGAAAATGTTTGCCCTTGTTCCTGCTGGCCTTTTTGGCCTTGGGATCAACCTGCTTCGCCGAAGACATGAAAGTCGGTTTTGTCTATGTGTCCCCGGTGGGAGACGCCGGATATTCCTATGCCCATGACCAGGGCCGACTGGCTGTCGAAGCCATGGACGGAGTGACCACCTCGTTTGTCGAATCCGTGGCCGAAGGGCAGGATTCCGAACGCGTCATCATGAACATGGCCCGCAAGGGGTATGACGTCATCTTCGCCACAAGTTACGGCTACATGGACCCCATGCTGAAAGTGTCCAAGGATTTTCCCAAGGTCAAATTCCTGCACTGTTCCGGCTACAAAAATGCTGAAAACATGGCCAATTATTTCGGCCGCATCTATCAGGCCCGCTACCTGACCGGCATGGTCGCAGGCGCCATGACCAAGTCCAACGTGCTGGGCTACGTGGCGGCCTTCCCCATTCCCGAAGTCATCCGCGGCATCAACGCCTTCACCCTTGGCGCCCAGGCCGTGAATCCCGATGTGCAGGTCCGCGTAGTCTGGACCAAGACCTGGTACGACCCGGCAACCGAAAAAGAAGCCGGCAAATCCCTGCTCGACGTCGGTTGCGACGTCATCGCCCAGCATCAGGATTCCCCCGGCCCGCAGGAAGCGGCGCAGGAACGCGGCGTCTACTCCGTGGGTTACAACACCGACATGAGCGCTTTTGCGCCCAAGTCGCACCTGACCGCAGCCATCTGGAACTGGGGCCCGTTCTATACGGAAATGGTCCAGCAGATCAAAGACGGCACCTGGAAGAGCGACTTCTACTGGTACGGACTGGACAAGGGCATCGTCGATATCGCGCCCTTCGGCGAGATGGTTCCGGCCGATGTGCAGAAGACCGTGCTCGACAAGAAGGCGGAAATCGCCGCCGGCACCTATCAGGTCTTCACCGGCCCCATCAAGGACCAGTCCGGGGCCGAGAAAGTCGCGGCCGGCACGGTCATGGCCGACGCGGATCTGCTCGGATTCAACTGGTTCGTGCAGGGCGTTGTCGGCACCCTGGAATAAGGTCCCTCAATGCTTCAATTCAGTGCCGTTCGAAGACAGGAGCCCCTTGGGTGGGGCTCCTGTCTTGTTTTTCTGACAGCCTTGGCCCTGGCCTTCACCGTTAGCGGGCTGCTTCTGGCCGTGCAGGACAAACCGGCGGCAAGCGCCCTGTGGCTGCTGGTGCACAGCGCTTTTGGCTCCGGCTATGCGCTGGAGGACTGCCTGATCAAGGCCATCCCCATTTTTCTGTGCTCGCTGGGCGTGGGCCTGACTTTTCGTTTGCAGATCTGGAACATCGGTGCAGAGGGCCAGTTCGCCCTGGGCGCCGTGGGCGCAACCTGGGCCGCCCTGACCTTTCCCGGCTGGCCCTGGTACGCCCTGCTGCCGACCATGCTGATCTGCGCCTCGCTGACCGGTAGCCTGTGGGGAATCATTCCTGCGGTGCTGCGTCTTAAACTCAAAGCCAACGAGATCATCGTCACCTTGATGCTCAATTATGTGGGCATCCTGATTCTTGAGTATCTTGTCTACGGAATCTGGAAGGACCCGGGCAGTTTCGGCTTTCCCATGACCAGCGAATTCGTGCCCGCCGCCGTGGTCGCGCGCATCGGAGACACCCGCCTGAACTGGGGGCTGCTGCTCTGCCTGGCCATCGGCGTACTGATGACGATTTTCCTGCGCTCCACCCGCCTGGGTTATGAACTTCGGGCCTGCGGCGAAAATGTCCGCGCCGCCCGTTACGCACGCATGCCCTACGCCAAGCTGGTGGTCTTGGTCATGGCCGTGAGCGGGGCCCTGGCCGGATGGGCCGGATTTCTGGAGGCATCCGCCACGCTCGGGCGGCTGCAGCCGAGCATCATGTCCGGCTACGGGTACACGGCCATTGTCGTGGCCTGGCTGGCCAACCTGAACCCGCTTATCATCGCCGTGTCGTCTTTTCTTCTGGCGGGCCTGCGCGTAGGCATGGAGACCCTGCAGCTCGACCTGCAGGTCCCGGCGGCCTTCGGCGCCATCATGGAAGGCCTTATCCTCCTGGCCGTTCTGGCCGGAGGATTCTTCTCGCGCTATCGCCTGCACTTCAGGAGGATCAGATGACCCCCGAGATTCTGCTCGCCCTGCTTGCGGCCACGGTGCAGGCCGGAACCCCGATTCTTTACGCCACGCTGGGCGAGATCCTGACCGAAAAGGGTGGCATCCTGAACCTTGGAGTCGAGGGCATGATGCTTGTCGGCGCTCTGATCGCCTTCCTCACCGCCCTGCATACGGGCTCACCCGTGCTGGCCTTTGTGGCAGGAGGATTGGGCGGCGCGTGCATGGCCGCGCTGCATGGCGTTGTCTGCATCTGGTTTCTGGGCAACCAGGTCGTCTCGGGGCTGGCCCTGACCATCTTCGGCACGGGCCTGGCCGGTTTTTTCGGCACGCCCTACATCGGCCGCACCGCCCCCGGCTTCGACAAATTCTCCCTGCCCGGCCTCGGCGATCTGCCCGCACTGGGCACGATCTTTTTCCAGCAGGACGCGCTGGTCTATCTCTCCTACCTCATCCCGCCGCTCTTGTGGGCCTTCTTCCGCTACAGCCGCTGGGGCATGGCCATCCGCGCCGCCGGCGAGAGCCCCGCCGCGACACGGGCCGCCGGCCTGAACGTATTGGCCTACCGCTGGGCGGCGCTGCTGGGAGGCGGGATGCTGGTCGGTTTTGGCGGAAGCTATCTGAGCCTCGCCTACACCCATTTATGGACCAACGGGCTGACCGCCGGACGCGGCTGGATCGCGGTGGCCCTGGTCATCTTCGCCTTCTGGCGCCCCAGTCGCGCCATGCTTGGAGCCTATCTTTTCGGCGGAGTCATGGCCTTCCAGCTCCGTCTGCAGGCCATGGGCACGGCACTGCCTTCGTCCATCCTGCTCATGCTGCCCTATGTGTTGACCATCGCGGCCCTGGCGTTCTCGTCATGGCGTAGCGACCGCACCCAAGCCCCGGCCGCTCTGGGCGTGAACATGGAACCTTCTGAATAGGATACGTTTATGACCGAAAACAGATATCAGCGCACCTACCCCATTTCCTGGGACCAGCTGCACCGTGATGCCAAGGCCCTTTCCTGGCGCCTTCTGGACAAGGATTTCTTCAACGGCATCATCGCCGTGACCCGTGGCGGCCTTGTGCCCGCGGCAATCATCGCCCGCGAACTGGACATCCGACTGGTGGATACGATCTGCGTGTCCAGCTATGACTGGAAAAACCAGAAAGGCGAGGTCAAGCTGTTGAAAGGCATCGAGGGCAACGGCGAGGGCTGGCTCATCATCGATGATCTGGTCGACACCGGCCGCACCGCCAAGCTCATCCGCGAACTGCTGCCCAAGGCCCACTTCGCCTCCGTCTACGCCAAGCCCGCAGGACGCCCGCTGGTGGACACCTTCGTCACCGAGGTCAGCCAGGACACCTGGATCCTCTTTCCGTGGGACACGGAATCGCAGTTCGTGCAGCCCATCGCCGGGATGCGGCAGGGCTGAGGAATGCCAGCTTCCACGGCCGTGGTCAGTCTGCGCGGCATCACCAAGGTCTTCGGCGCGGTGCGGGCCAACAACGACATCAGCCTGGACATCCACGCGGGCCGGATAAAAGCCCTGCTTGGCGAAAACGGGGCAGGCAAGAGCACGCTCATGTCCATTCTGGCCGGACATTACCTGCCCGACAGCGGCCAGATCCTCATCGACGGCCAGGAGAGCCTGCTGCGATCGACCAAGGACGCCATCAAGGCCGGAATCGGCATGGTCTACCAGCACTTCATGCTGGTGGAGGCCATGACCGTGGCCGAAAACGTTTTCCTGGGCCAGGAGCCGGGATTTTTCCTTTCTCCTACGGCCATGCGTGAACAGGTCCGGGCACTGGCACAGAGTTTCGGCCTGGATATCGACCCGGCCGCCCGTGTGGCGGACCTGTCCATGGGCGAAAAGCAGCGCGTTGAAATCTTGAAGCTCCTGCAGCGTAAAAGCCGCATTCTCATCTTCGACGAACCCACGGCCGTGCTCACTCCCCAGGAGGCGCAGCAGCTCTTCATGGCCCTGCGCAGCATGGCCGCCCAGGGCAAGGCCATCGTCTACATCTCCCACAAGCTGGGCGAGGTCATGGCATTGGCCGACGAGATCGCCATCCTCCGCCGGGGCGAAGTGGTGGATGAGCTTCCGGCGAGCGAGGTGCATTCCCAGTCCGATCTGGCCAGGCGCATGGTTGGCCGGGAAGTGCTGCTGGAAGTGCATCGCGAACCCATGGAACTGCGGCAGAATGTGCTGCGCATGGAGAATGTCAGCAACGAAACGTTACGGGATGTCTCCTTGAGCCTTCGGCAGGGAGAAATCCTGGCCGTGGTCGGCGTGGCCGGCAACGGCCAGAAGGATCTGGTCGAAGTCGTGTGCGGCCTCAAGGAACCACGCAAAGGCGAGGTCAACGTGCTCGGCAAGAGCTGGCAGACCTTTTTTTCCGAACCCTCCTGGCAGGGGGGCCTCAGCTACATCCCCGAAGACCGCATGGGCCTGGCGGTCTGCCGGGGCATGGATCTGGTCGACAATTTTCTGCTGACCACGCGCCAAGGATACAGCTCTTCCGTCTGGCTGCAGCGCGACAAGGCCAAATCCGTGGCCCAGGATCTGGTTCGGCAGTTCAAGGTCTCGCCGCCGGACGTGAACTGTCAGGCCAGGCAGCTTTCCGGCGGCAACCTGCAGAAGATGGTCCTGGCCCGGGAATTCCATCGCAGACCGCGCCTCATCGTGGCCGAGCAGCCCACCCAGGGCCTTGACGTCTCGGCCATCGAGGAAGTCTGGGCCACCCTGCTCGCGGCCCGCGAGGAGGCCGGGATACTGCTCGTCACCGGCGACCTGTCCGAGGCTCTGGCTCTGGCCGATCGCGTCGCGGTCATGTACGGGGGAGCCATCGTGGACACGTTCCCTGCGGACGACCGGCAACGCGTCGACCGCATCGGACAGATGATGGCAGGGATGAAGCCCGACGAAAATGACTGAACTCCATGAAAACCATGGGCAGCTCACGGTGAACGCCGCCGGGCGGTCCTGGACCCTGGAGCGCCCGGCGGATCTGGAGTCCCTCTGGCAGTCCATGGACGAGAACGACCCGGAAGCCGAAGAGCACATCCCCTACTGGGTGGAGCTCTGGCCCGCGACCCTGGCCCTTTGCGGCTGGCTGGCCCGGCAGGACCTGGCCGGACGCCGATGCCTGGATCTGGGCTGCGGGCTGGGGTTGTCGGCCCTGGTGGCAGCAAACCTTGGCGCGCAGGTCGTCGGGATGGACTACGAGCACGGCGCCTTGTACTTTGCGGCCCGGAACACCCGCATCAACTCCGTCCCTTCGCCACTTTGGGTGCGCATGGACTGGAACAATCCGGGTTTTGCGCCGGCCTCTTTCGAGCGCATCTGGGGCGGAGACATTTTCTACGAACAGCGATTTTTCGAACCTCTGGAAAATCTTTTGCTGCGCAGCCTGGCTCCGGGCGGCAGGGTCTGGTTCGGCGATCCCGAGCGGACCGTGTCGAGCACGGTATGGTCCAGGTTTTCCCGCCGCGGCTGGCGGGTCAGGAATCAGGGTCAGGAAGTGGTCCCCTTTGAGCAGGCCCGCATGACGGTCAACGTGTGGGAACTCTTCCGCCCGCAATGATGTAAGGAGAAAAAATGGGTCAGACTATTCGTTTTGGGGTGTCCCTGGACTCCGATCTGCTGGAAAAATTCGACGCACTGTGTGAGGAACGCTGCTATCAGACTCGCTCTGAAGCCATCCGCGACCTTATCCGAGGCACTCTGGTGCAGAAGGAATGGGAAGACCTGAACAAGGAGATGGTCGGCACCCTGACCCTGGTCTATGACCACCATCACTCGGACCTGGCGCAAAAGATGACCGAAATCCAGCACTCATCCCTTGATGTCATTGTCACGTCCCTGCACATCCATCTTGACCACCACAACTGCATGGAGGTGCTCATTCTGCGCGGTCCGGGACAGGACATAAAGGCCACCGCCGAACGGCTCATCTCCACCAAGGGCGTGAAGCACGGCAAGCTGAACCTAGCCACCACCGGGCAGGATCTGACCTGATGCGCGACGTTCAGAGCGGCCCGGCGGATGTGGCCCTTCGCATCGACCGCGTAGGGGTCAAGAACCTGTCCATTCCCCTGACGGTGCGCGACCGGGCCAAGGGACGGCTGCATACCGTGGCGCGGGTGGATTTGAGCGTGGATCTGCCGGCCCGGTTCAAGGGCACGCACATGAGCAGATTCCTTGAAGCCCTGCGCGACATGGACACGACCCTGGACGCGGACAGCTGCAAAAACCTGCTGCTGGATCTGCGCGACCGTCTGCAGGCCGAAAGCTCCCACCTGTGCTTTTTTTTCACCTATTTTCTGGAACAACGCGCCCCGGTCACTGGCAGCGCGGCGCTCATGGACTATTCCTGTTTTCTGCGCGGGGTGCTGCGCAATGGCGAGGTCAGCCTGATACTGGGCGTGGAAGTGCCGGTTATGACCGTGTGTCCCTGCTCCAAGGCGATTTCCCGGGAAGGCGCCCACAGCCAGCGGGCCATGGTCCGCATCGAGGCGCAGTGCCTGGGCATGCTTTGGCTGGAAGACCTCATCGCCATCGCGCAGGAATCCGGTTCTTCCCCGGTTTATGCGCTCTTGAAAAGAGAGGATGAGAAGTATGTGACCGAAGCGGCCTTTGCCGCCCCGACCTTTGTGGAGGATGTGGTACGGGGCGCGGCGTCGCGCCTGGCCGCGCATCCCAAGGTGAATGGTTTTAGGGTCGAGGTGGAATCGTTTGAATCCATTCACAACCACAGCGCCTATGCCTGCATCGATCAGATGGACGAAGGCGCGGACACCGCCCACACAGCCCTTGACGGAAGTCCTGCCTGCGGTAGATAAAAAGATTGAGCGGAGGTGCTCCATGATGGAAAATGTTCAGGCCATGCAGGGTATCAGTTTTTCCCAACAGGTCGCGGCCAACAACGTGGCCAATATGAACACGAACGGCTTTCATTCCAGCCGGGTGGAATTTGAGACCGGCCTGAATGGTCAGGGCGTGCAGGTGCAGGATGTCTACGAAAACACCGCCTCCGGGCCACTGGTGCCAAGCGGTGAGTACGTCGAAACCGACGAGGGACTGCGCTACGAAGAAATGCTGGTCGAAGGCTCGAACACCGACCTGGCTACGGAAATGGTGCAGATGATCGAAAGCGAGCACGCCTTCGCCGCCAACGCCGCCGCCCTGCACACCAGCCTGGACATGACCGGGGTAATCATCAACATGATGGTCTGATTTTTTTTTGAAGATGAAAGGCTACAAGGCCGCTTTCCGCAAGGGAGGCGGCCTTTTTTCACGCCCATCGACCGGCATCGCCCGTTCCAACTCCCCTCCTGCCAAGGAGGGGGAGATTCAAGTTTGTTCTTGCCGTGCGATCTCCTTCGACAGGCCTGCACCCCTAAACGGGGTGCAGGGGGCGAGCCCCCTGCCCGCCGGAGGCATTTCCTCCCCCTTAATGCCGCTCCTCGGCCAGTCGCCGCAGGTCGTCCGGACTGAAGGCGTACGGTTCCCGGCAGAATTCGCAGGTGATGACGGTGTCCTCGTTCTGCTCGGCGAGGCTTTTGATTTCTTCCACGCCGAGGGTGATGAGCGCCTGCTCGATGCGATCGCGGGAGCAGCCGCAGTGGAAGGCCACGTCCTGGTGTCCGAGAATCTCAAAGGGGATGTCCCCGAAAATCCGGTCCAGGATCTCTTTGGGAGTGGCCCCGTCCAGGAACATCTTGGCCAGGGGCGGCAAAGACTGTATCCGCCGCATCAGATTATCGAGGGCCTCCTCGTTGGCCGGGGGCAGGGACTGGATCAGAAATCCTCCGGCCACGGCGATGCCGCCCCGCTCATCCGGAATGGTGGTCAGGCCCATGGCCGAGGGTGTCTGTTCGGAATCCGTCAGGTAATAGGCGATATCCTCGGCGATCTCGCTGGACACGAGATTGACCACGCCCTGGTAGGGGGCCTTGAGCTGCAAGTCCTTGGTCACGGTCAAAAGGCCGGCCCGCCCCAGAGCGCCGGGGATGTCGAAGCGGCCATCTTTAAGCGGCAGGTCCACCTCCGGATTGCCCACGTAGCCATGCACGAGGCACATGGGGTCGGCCTCGACCACGATCTTGCCGAGCGGACCGTTCCCCTCGAATTTGAGGGACACGCGCTGCCGCCCCTTGAGCAGCGCGCCCAGAAGCACAGCACCCGTCATGGCCCGGCCCAGGGCCACGGAAGCGGTGGGCAGGGTGGCGTGCCGGGCACAGGCCTCGCGCACCGTGGAGGTGGTCAGGCAGGCCATGGCGCGCACGTTGGCTTCATCGGAGATGATGCGGACAAGCTGATCGTTCATACGTGATTATCCAGATTGGGTTGAATTTCGAAAAACAAGCGGCAGCCGGGGGCCAAGGGCAATACCCTCGGGACTGACGTGCACGACATGAGGCAGGAACTCAACGCCCCTGTCCGCGGCCATCCAGAACAGCTCGGCAAAGCGCGGATCTATGAAGTCCGCCGGGCCGAAGCACCCGCCATCAGGGCGTTGCACCGCCAAAAAGACCCCGACGCGCACGCCACGCTGCGCGAGATTCATGAGTTCGAGCAGATGTTTTTGCCCGCGCGTCGTGACCGCGTCCGGAAAACAGGCCACGCCGTCCTCGACCATGGTCACGTTCTTGGCCTCGATCCAGAACTCTCCGGCGGGCCCGGACAGTCGGGCGTCAAGCCGCGAATCCCCGTGCACCGCCTCGGGCAGGAACTCCGAATACCCGTTAAGTTCCGGGATGGCCGACGCCTCCCAGGCTTTTTTGAGCAGACGGTTGGGAGTTGACGTATTGACCCCGATCCAATCGCCACAAGGGCGGACCAGCTCCAGGGTATAGGGCAGCTTTCGCTTCGGGGAACCGGCCGGAGAGATGAAGACCTCCATGCCGGGGCGCAGCAGGCCCAGCATGGAACCGGAGTTGTTGGTGTGGACCGTGACCCGTTGGCCATCCAGAAGCACATGGACCAGAAAACGTTTTTCGCGGGCAATAAAGGTGGCGTTACGGCTTCGGGGTGGAAATTTCAAGAGATGATGCATTTTTAGAGTTGCTTTTCCGTCATAATCTTGACAGTTAGGCAGTATCGGAACAGCGTTGAAACCCGTCCCCGTTCCAGGAGAGTCCATGACATTTGATACGTGTGGAATAATTGGAAAGAGTTCCGCCTTGCAAGAGGTATTTCGGATCCTCGCCAAAGTGGCCCCTTCGGACAGCACCGTCCTGGTCACGGGGGAATCCGGTACCGGCAAGGAACTCCTGGTCCGCGCCCTGCATCGCAACAGCACGCGGGTGGACAAGCCTTTCGTGCCCATCAATTGCGGGGCCATCCCCCGCGAACTGCTTGAATCCGAGCTCTTCGGGCACGAAAAAGGCGCTTTCACGCATGCCATCCGGACCAAGATAGGCCGCTTCGAGATGGCCCATGGCGGCACGGTGTTCCTGGATGAAATAGGGGAGATGGACCTGTCACTGCAGGTCAAAATCCTGCGCGTGCTGCAGGAGCGGGAGTTTGAGCGAGTCGGAGGCGGCAAGACCATCAAGACCGACGTGCGCGTGGTCGCGGCGACCAACCGCGACCTGGAAGAGGAAGTCCGCAAGGGCTCCTTCCGCGAAGACCTCTTTTACCGTCTGAACGTCATCCCCATCGCCCTGCCCCCACTGCGCGACCGCGGCGAGGACGTGCTGGTCCTGGCGCGTCATTTCCTGAAGCATTTCTGCGCAAACCGCCGACAATGCGTTCTTGAGATGGCCGATGACGCACGAGACATCCTGGCCCGCTATTCCTGGCCCGGCAACGTGCGCGAACTGGAAAACTTCATGGAACGCATGTCCATCCTTTGCGATGCCGATCGCATCGGCATCTTCGACCTGCCCGATAAGATCCTGCGCGAAACCGGAATCGAGGTGCCCAAAAGGCCCGTGCCCGCAGTGGACGCAGGCTTTCGCTGGCCGGAACTCCAGGACTTGCGGGACCAGCAGCTTGGCCTCAAAGAATTCCTGGATCAGGTCGAGGAGCGGCTTTTGAGCGAAGCCCTGGGGGAAGTGGACGGGGTCAAGAACAAGGCCGCCGAAGTTTTGGGCATCAAGCGGACCACCCTCATAGAGAAACTCAAAAAAAAGAACATGTTATAAAAATGTGCCCAATTCTTGCTTACAGCAGCCCGTGCGCACACGCCCCCTTGCCAGCCTGATCTGGCTTCTTGTTCCGGCCATTTTGGGCCTGATACCACTGCACGCAGCCCATGGCGCGATTCTGACGTGGAACAAGCTGGCCCAGGGTGAGGCGATTGTCTTCAAGTTCAAATCAGCCCTGCCCGTAGCAGAACCCAGACAGCGCGGCCTGACGCAGATCCAGATTCCCGTTCCCTGGAGTTTCTGGCAAAATGAACGCAAGCCAACAATTCCGGACCTTTCTTCGTCCGAGCTGTTCAAAGAGATCCTGATCACTCCGGACGGCATTTTCATTCAAACGCGCTCAGCCGACTTTATTCTATCCTCTTCCACCGATTCCAAAAGCAACGCGCTGAGTGTCGAGCTGTACCCACCCGCTCCGTATGAACCTGAAAACCCGGTCCCGACCATAGCCACGCCCACGTCGCGCGGCAATGAAACCGCCGCCGATGTCAACGCCACGCCCGAAGCTTCGCCGCCTCCTGAGCAGGCCGCCCAGAGCGAGTTCGCTCAGAATGCGACCTTTCCGGCCATGCCGGATCCGTCTGCGGCATCGGCGCCAAGCAATGCCACCGGCAGCGATCAACCCGATCTCCCGGTGCAAGACTCGTCACTTTCGGGTCTTTCTGCCGTGCGCAGCAAGATAATACGTCCTGATCAGAATGAGGACTCCACGCAATCCGCGCTGCGCCTCCCCATCGACCGCGACGCGACGCCTCCCGCACAAAGCCGGGAGACGCCCCTCGCTGGGACGCGAGCAGACGCCGCCGCTCCAGAACAAATCCTGCCCGCAGCCTTGGCCCCCGTAGTCACGAAAGCAGAACAGAATGATACCCGGCTCCCGGCGCAGACAGAAATCAATGAACCCGTCACGACCCCGGCCAATCAGACTGGCGAGCTGCCGGACACGAACCAGACCGAGGCAACGCCGCCGTCTGCGGTCGCCGCCCCGGCCACGGAGACGGACGGCAACGAGACTGTCAGCACCGCCCAACCCTTCGCGCCACCAGAGCCCACCCTTTCTGGATCCATACCGTCCGAGCCGCAGATGCCCGGGGATACCCCGGCAAACCAGACCATGAACGCATCTGAAGCCGGCGCTCAAGACAACAGCACGGCCGAACTGGAAGAATTGTACAAGACCGCCCAAAGCGCTTTGATCGTCGAAGATCTGAAGACCGCCCGCGCGGCCGTGACCCAGATGATCGAGCATCCCAAGCTTCCCGAACCGCTGTATGAAGAATTGCTGTATACCCTGGCCGACATCACCATGAAAGAAGGTCTTTTAGACCTTGAAGGCAATTTCGCGTCGATCCTGGAGGCCTACGAAGCAGCCAAAAACTCGAACCTGGATTCACGCAATGTGCCCGAGGCCCTCTCCCGCATGGGATACCTGCACCTCTTCGTGGGCAACGTGCCCGAGGCGAAGGGCTATTTCGACCTCTTGCGCAGAAAATACCCGGACGACCGCCGGGTGGCCATGATCGACTACTACTGGGGCGAACACTACCTGCGACTCAAAGACTATGGCCGGGCCGCCGAACACTTCCAATACGCGATCCAGAACTTCCCCATGAGCCTGGCCGTGCAGCCGAGCACCGTCGGCCTGCTCCGGGCGTTCACCGGGCTGGGCTATTTCGACAAAGCCCTTGGAGTCGTGAGCAGCATCGAAAGACGCTGGCCAAGCTATTACCTGAGCGACCCGTCCTTCCTGATGTCCGCCGGATATGCCGCCATGCTCAGCGGCAACCTGGCCCGGGCCAAGGACTATTTCTGGGCCTATGCCAACATAGTCCCGGACGCCCAGGATGTGGACGTGGCCATGGCCCGCATCGGCGACATCCTCCTCAAAGAGAATAATCCCGATGCGGCCCGCGAAATTTACCACCGCACTTCCGAGGCCTATCCTGCCAAAGAGGGAGGCCTCATCGCCAAGATGCGCCTGGCCGAGGAAGGCGTCCTCGACCAGCCGAGCATCGCGGACATGAACCCCGTATTCAGCCGCCCCGAATCGAACCCCGAGCAGATTTACAACAGCATCCTGGAACACGCGGACAGCTCTCTGGCCCCCGTGGCAAGGCTGAAGCTGGCCATGTGGCACCTCTGGAACAAGAAATACGCCGCAAGCCTGGAAGAAATCCGCCGTTTCCAGAACGACTATCCAGAGCACGAACTGCTGCCCAAGGCGCGGGAAGTGGCGGACACGGCCCTGCGGGACTGGATCACGAATGATCTGGAGCTTGAAGATTTCAATGGAGCGGTGCTGCACTGGAACGCACACGAAAACCTGTACCAGGATCGTGACATGGACCCGCAGATCAGGCTGATCGTAGCCACGTCCTACATGCAGACCGGACGCCCGCAGGAAGCTCTGGATATGGCCAGGCCTTTTGTTTTTGGTTCCGGCCCCCGGGGAGAATTTTCCGAACCGGGCCTGGAATTGACCCTGGCCATGCAGGTGGAGCTTCAGCAATGGCAGGACATTCTGGACCTGTCCAAGCAGGTGGCATCCTGGAATCTGGCGCCGGAGCGACAGCGCCAGGTCGATTACGCGACAGCCCTGGCCCATGAAAAACTGGAGCAGTCCGTGAGGGCCAGACCGCTGTGGGCCAAACTGGCCACGGACATGGGACTGACCGATACGCAGCGGGGCTACGCCCATTATTTCCTGGGCCGGGAAGCGCTGGGCGCAGGAAAACTGGAACAGGCCACCCTGCTTGGGCAGGAGGCTCTCACGCTGCTGCAAAAGGAAAAAAGCGACGTACCCAAGCTTAAAGAAACGCTGGAGCTTCTTATCCAGGCCGCCGAAAAAGGCGGTCGCGCCCAGGACGCTCTGGCCTGGACCCTGGAATACGATGGCTATGTTGCCGAGAGTGATCCCGACTGGCCGGCGCACACCTACCGCAAGGCCATGCTTTTCAAGAAGAACTCGGAAACAGAACAATGGCGTGAAAACTTGAACCGCCTCAAGGACGTCTTCCCAAACTCCCTGCATGGTCGTATGGCTGCCGCAGAACTCGAAGGGACACGACTCGAAAGGGAAGTGAAAAAATTTCGCTAGGAGGCAGACATGAGTTTTGATCGCGAGCCCGTTGTCGCAGGCCAGTTTTATGCCGCACGTCAGGACCAGTGGTTGGCAACCGTGCAGGCCTGCATGCGCGGGGAAAAAGAAAATGATACAATCACCAAGCTGGCAATGGTTCCCCACGCCGGCCATGTTTTTTCCGGAGGCGTGGCAGGCCAGACCCTGGCCCGGGCCAAGCTGACGGATACGGTGCTGCTGCTTGGCCCCAATCACACCGGCATGGGCGCGCCCCTGGCCGTGTGGCCAGACGGCAAATGGCTGCTGCCCGGCGCGGCCATGGACGTGGACGCCGAACTTGCCGCCGCCCTCCTGGCCGCCGAACCGGCCTTGACCGCCGACCGCGTCGCCCATCTGCAGGAACATTCCCTGGAAGTGGTCCTGCCTTTTCTGTGGGCCAAGAACCCCCAAATGCGCATCATCCCCATCGCCGTGGGCGACCCCCGGCCGCACAAGCTCGGTGGAGCTGCGGCCAAGATCGCCGAGGCGCTCAGCGCCCTCGGCCGAGAGGTGTCCGTTGTGGTCAGCTCGGACATGAACCATTTCGCGTCCGACGAAAAAACCCGCGTCATCGATCAGCATGCGCTGGACCGCATCCTGGCCTTGGACCCCATGGGCTTTTACGGCAAGGTGCGGGAGGAGAACATCTCCATGTGCGGCGTACTGCCCATGACCCTCGGCATGCACCTGGCCAACATCCAGGGCGCGAAAAAGGCCGAACTGGTGGCCTACGCAACCTCCGGGGATGTGAACGGAGATATGTCGAGAGTGGTGGGTTATGCCGGGGTCATCATCGAATAAGATTGGCGGCGGAAAAGAATGCGGGAAAGGGGCCTTGTGGCCCCTTTGCTGTTTATGAAGCCACTAGCCCACGTGCTCCACGTAGGCCTCAAGCGTGTTGACCAGAAGTTGGGCAATGGTCATGGGCCCCACGCCGCCGGGGACCGGGGTCATGGCCGACGCCACATCCCGCAGGCCTTCGAAATCACAGTCCCCGACCAGGCCCAGATCGGTGCGGTTGATGCCCACGTCGATGACCACGGCCCCAGGCTTGACCATGTCGCGGGTCACAAATCTGGGAATGCCCACGGCGGCCAGCACGATGTCCGCGCTGCGCACTTCCTCGGCGATGTCGCGGGTCCGGGAGTGGCAGACCGTGACAGTCGCATTTTTCTGCAAAAGCATCAGCGCCAGCGGCTTGCCGACGATGTTGCTGCGCCCGATGACCACGGCCTTCTTTCCGGCCACGTCGATGCCGTGGCGTTCCATGAGCGTCATGATCCCGGCCGGAGTGCAGGAACGCAGGCAGGGCAGGCCCAGGGCCAGACGCCCCATGTTCACGGGGTGAAAACCGTCCACATCCTTGGAGGGGCTGATCAGGTCAAGACAGCGCTGGCTGTCCAGACCCTTGGGCAGGGGCAGCTGCAGCAGCAGGCCGTCGATGGAGGGATCCTCGTTCAGGTACATGATCGTATCTTCCAGCTGGGCCTGGGGGATGTCCTCGGGCAAGCGAAAGCCCTTGGAGATGATGCCCACGTCCTCGCAAGCCCGCTCCTTGTTGCGGACATAGACCTGCGAAGCGGGATCGCCGCCGACCAGGATCACCGCCAGACCGGGCGCGCGGCCGTGTCTGGCGGTCAGCGCCGCGACCTGATCTTTAAGTTCCTGACGGATAGCGGCGGCCGTCTTTTTTCCGTCGATGATATGCATGTTGTCCTCGGCTCAAGATAAAAAAAAGGGCGCGCCGAAGCGCGCCCAAAACGGTTGCTATTCCTCGTCGAACCAGTTGGCGGCCATGGCCGGACCAAAATAGACGCCCTGGGAATCGAGGTCTTCCTCGATGCGCAGCAGCTGGTTGTACTTGGCCATGCGGTCGGAGCGGCACAGGGAGCCGGTCTTGATCTGCCCGGCGTTCACGGCCACGGACAGGTCGGCGATGAAGCTGTCCTCGGTCTCGCCGGAGCGATGGGAGATGACCGTGGCGAAAGAAGCCTCCTTGGCCATTTCAATGCAGTCCATGGTCTCGGTCAGCGTGCCGATCTGGTTCAGCTTGATCAGAATGGCGTTGCCCACGCCGCGCATGATGCCGTCGGCCAAAAGGGCCGGGTTGGTGACGAAGATGTCGTCGCCGACCAGCTGCAGGCGGTCGCCCAGCACGTCGGAGAGCACTTCCCAGCCGTCCCAATCCGCTTCGGCCAGGCCGTCCTCGATAGACACCAGCGGGAACTTGCCGGCCAGGTCCGCGTAGTAGTCGGTCAGTTCGCGCGCGGTCAGGATCTTGTTCTCGCCGGCGAAATGGTACTTGCCGTCCTTGTAGAATTCCGAGGCCGCGGCGTCGATGGCCAGGGCGATCTGGCTGCCGGGCTCGTATCCGGCCTCTTCGATGGCCTTCATGATGTAGGTGAAGGCCTGCTCATGGCTGGCGAAATTGGGGGCGAAGCCGCCCTCGTCACCCACGGAGGTGGCCAGGCCGTCCTTGTGCAGGATCTTCTTCAGGGTATGGAAGGTTTCGGCGCCCATGCGCAGGGCTTCCTTGAAGCTGGCCGCGCCCAGCGGCAGGATCATAAATTCCTGGATGTCGAGATTGTTGGCCGCGTGGGCCCCGCCGTTGATGATGTTCATCATGGGCGCAGGCAGCACCTTGGCATTGATGCCGCCGATGTATTTATAGAGGGGCAGCCCCAGAAATTCCGCCGCGGCCTTGGCCGTGGCCATGGACACGCCGAGCATGGCGTTGGCGCCCAGGCGGGACTTGTTCTCGGTGCCGTCCAGGTCGATGAGGGCCTGGTCCACTTCCACCTGGCGCACAGCCTCAAGGCCGACGATCTCGGAAGCGATCTCTTCCATGACGTTGCGCACGGCCTGCTCCACGCCCTTGCCTGCATAGCGGTCGGCATCGCCGTCGCGCAGTTCGAGGGCTTCCCGCGTGCCCGTGGAGGCGCCTGAAGGCACGGCGGCGCGGCCTGTGGCGCCCGATTCAAGGGTGACTTCCACCTCAACGGTGGGGTTGCCCCTGGAATCCAGAATTTCCCTGGCCCAAATACCTGTGATGGTGCTCATGATTGCTCCCTTATGTTCCTTGGTGAATGTTGTTGAAAATATGCGGCCAGCAGGCCCTGCATAAGCAGGTCCGGGGCCAGATTGTCGATGCATGAGGTGATGGCCGCAAGGTGCGGGGCAAACCCGCCCGTGGCGATGACGCGGGCATCGGGAGCGGCCAGACGTTTTTTGAGCCGCGCGGTCAGCCCCTCGAGCATGGCCGCGAATCCGAACAACACGCCGTGATTGAGACTCTGCCGGGTGCTGGTGCCGATGTCCAGGTCTGCGCTGCCCAGTTCCAGACTGATCTGCGGCAGCTTGGCGGTCTGCGTGCCCAGCGCCGTGACCGAGCTGAGCACGCCCGGACAGATCAGCCCGCCCAGATAGGCGTTGCCCTGCACGCAGTCGAAGGTCGTGGCCGTGCCGAAATCGACGACAATGAGCGTCGAATCGGCAAAAAGGGTCCGCGCCGCAAAACTGCCCAACAGACGGTCCGCGCCGACCTCCTGCGGCCTGGCATAGTGGTTCTCAAGCGGCAACGCGATGTCGCCGGGCACGAACAGGGTCGGGCAGGAAAAAAAGTCCGCGCAGGCGGCCTTAAGCAGGTTGTTCAGGGGCGGCACCACGGAAGACAGCACCCAGGCCCGCACCTCGCCTTCGGCCACGCCCTCGCGGGCGCAGATGCCGGCGATGCCGAGTCCCAGGGAATCGGAGGTCTCCCGGTTGGTGGAGGGCAGCGAATAGGTCCGGCCAAGGCCGTTTTCATCCGCCAGACAAAGCTTCACGTTGGTGTTGCCCACGTCAAAGAGCAAAACCGGCCCCTCGGACAATTTCATTTTTCCATGCATCATGGGTGCGGTTGTATCGCATTGGTTTGAAAACTCAAGGACCGCGTGGCATCTGTCTGCTTGTAACGCGTTTTTGTTCAGGATAAGCCCCCCTTCAACATCTTACCATTATCACGTGGAGGAATCATGGCCCTAAACAAGGAACTCTTACAAATTCTGGCCTGCCCAAAATGCAAGGGCGATCTGGAACTTCTTCCTCAGGAAGAGGGACTCAAATGCGGAGCGTGCGGTCTGGTCTATCCCATACGCGAGGAAATCCCGGTCATGCTCATCGACGAAGCCGTTCCCGCGGGACAATGGGACCAGGGCGCGAGAGAGAAATAGGATGAGCAAAAAAAAGGAGCGTCAGCTTCCCGAAACGCTGGGGTTATCCCCGGTCGGCGCGGATAGCCATGCCCATCTTGACGGCCGGGACTATGACGTGGATGCGGTCCTCGCGCGGGCTTTGGCCTGCGGGGTGCGCACCGTGGGCAATGTTTTTCTGGGTCCACAAGCTTACCGCGCGGGGCGCGCCCTCTTTGAACGGCACAAAGACGTCTTTTTCCTGCTTGGCGTCCACCCGCACGATGCCGCGAAGATGACGGAAGCCGACGTAAAGGACATGCGGGCGGCCTTTCTGGAGGATTCGCGGCTGCGGGCCGTGGGGGAAATCGGACTGGATTATTATTACGATTTCTCGCCCAAAGAGGACCAGCAGCGCTGGTTCCGCAGGCAGCTCGACCTGGCCCGGGAGTTGGACCAGCGTGTCGTCATCCACTGCCGCGACGCCGAGGACGACTGCCTGGCCATACTCGATCAGGCCGGCTTCGGCGGTCGTCCCCTGCTGTGGCACTGCTTCGGCCTGGGGCCGGACTGGGCCAGGCTCATCACGGAGCGCGGCTGGCACATCTCCGTGCCCGGCACGGTGACCTACGCCAAGTCGGAAGCGTTGCGCCAGGCGGTCAAAACCATTCCGGCGGACCGGCTGCTGCTGGAAACGGACTGCCCCTACCTCTCTGCGGAGCCCTATCGGGGCAAGACCAACGAACCGGCCTTGCTCGGTTTCACGGCGCGCGAAATCGCCCTGCTGCGCGGCGAGAATCTGCATGAATTGTGGTCCCGCTGCGGGGACAACGCGCGGAAATTTTTCGGCCTAGCCGACTAAGCGTCCCGGCGGCTCGATGAGTTTTGCGCCCTGCGCCTGGAGAACCCCGCGCAGGGTGCGTTCCGCGTCGGGCGTGAAACGCAGCTTGATCACGGCCCGATAGCGGTCGACCACGCTCATGACCGCCAGGTTGTCGTAGCCTTCGAGCAGGAAGCGATAAAGGGCGATCTGGTTGCGGGGCACCTCGGCATAGAGGACTTCGCTGGACCGCCTTGGCGGCGCAAGGGGCCATTCCCGCCTGGTCTTTCGCGGCCGTGACTTGCGGGGTGCGTGTGCCGGTGACTCAGAGCACTTCATAACCGTCCTCGGTCACCACGATCATGTGTTCCCAGCGCACTCCGCCCCACTCGGGGTAATACAGCCCCGGCTCCACGGTGATGACCATGCCGGGCGCAAGCACGGTCGGACGGACGGGACCGACTCCCGGGGCCTCGTGGGTCTCAAGGCCGATGCCGTGACCCAGGGAGTGCGTAAAATGCTCGGCCACGCCGTGCCGCGCGAAAAATTCCTTGGCCGTGGCGTGCAGTTCATCGGTGCTCACCCCCGGAGCGACCCTGACGATAGCCCGGGACTGGGCCTCCTGCACGAGCTCCAAAGTGCGTCTGAACTCGTCCGTGGGTCTGTCCCCGATCCACCATGTCCTGGTCTGATCCGAGCAATACCCGTCCAGCCGTCCGCCCATATCGATCAAAACCGGAGTCTGCGCCGCAAGGCGGGCATCTCCGGGCGTGGCGTGCGGCAAGGCCCCATTGGGACCGAATCCGACGATGGGCGCGAAGCTGAGGCTCTCGGCTCCCCTGCTCCGAAACTCCTGCTCCAGCATCCAGGCCACTTCCCGCTCCGTAACTCCGGGCACAAGCTGCGGCCGCAAGGCATCATAGACGCGATGGTTCAGTTCACAGGAAGCTTTGAGTCGCGCAAGCTCCGCCTCATCCTTGACCGTGCGCAGCTCTTCCACCAAACGCGGGGCCTGACAGAGGTTCAGCATCCCGCCCAGTTCAAGATACATCTGGGCGCACATGGCATGGATTTCCACCCACAATTCGGTGACGCCAAGGCTCCTCACGAATGCGGCGATCTTCTCAACGCGCGGCGCCCCGTATACATGCACATGTTCGCCTGGCCAGTGCCGCCGCGCCTCCTCCGTGAAGCGGGCATCGGTCAGCAGCCAGTCCGGCCCGTTCGAGCGGATCAGCAGGCAGCCCGAGCTCTCGTTGCACTGCCCGTCATGCAGCTCGAATCCGGACAGATAAAAACGGTTGGCCGGATGGGTCACGAGCAGGGCGTCGATATCCCGAGCCTGCATGAGATCTTTCAGGGATTGAAGCCGCCTGGCGTGGGGCATGGTCGATCCACCTTGATGTGCTTTGAAAAGAATTTCCACGGGCTTATTTCCTCTCCGGCATGACTTCCGGCGAGGCCGCGCCCGGACAGCAGGGCTCGGGTTTGGAATAGACCTCGACGGGCTTGAAAAAACGACGGTAGAAGAAGTCGTCCCCCAGCCAGGCGACCACACGCACCAGAAGGGCAATGACAACAAGGGTGAAGATGATCCGCGCCCAGAGCAGCCCGGAGACATGCCCCCCGATGACGACCATGAGCAAGGTGTCCTCGAAAACCGAATGGGACAGCCCCATGAGGCTTAAGGACGAAAAGATGTCCTTGGACCCGACCTTGCCCGAGTGGGCCTCATGCATGATCATGCCCCCGCCGTAGGCCAGTCCCATGATCATACCGACGATGGTCAGGGTCCCGGCCTCGGAACCGATGCCGAGCACGCGCAGGACCGGGGCCAGCAGCCGCACGCACAATCCGGTCAGGCCGATGGCCGTGAACACGCGCATGACCGCGCTCAAGAGGGTGATGATGACTAATATCATGGCCAGGTTCTGCACCTGCCCCAGTCCCCAGGCCAGCAGACTCTCGCTCTCGGGCCGGGGCTGCCAGATAATGACGCTCGCATCCTGCAACCATCCGCCCCAGGCATATATCCGCGACAGGAGCCAGCCCAGCGTCAGCGCGCCGCCGATGCGCAGCAGGGCCTGAAAGCCGATCCTCGGGCCCGACTTGCGCACGATCTGCAGCTCCACGGGCAGGCCGTGGGCGACCAGGATCATGACGCCAAGCACCGTTACCTGCGCCACGCTCAGATCATGCTGTCCGGCCAGAGACACGAAAACGATCATGCTCCCATAGATGTTGTTGACCAGGGCCGTGGCCCAGACAAGGCCCATCTCCCCGGGCAGCCCCACCAAGTGCATGACCGGAGCCAGCGGCCGGGCAAGCCAGACGATAAGTCCCAGCTCTTGCAGAACTTTGACCACAATGATGATGGGGATCATGATCTTGTAGAGTTCGAGGCTGATGCGCCCCGAGCGCCGCAAGATGTCCTTTGTTTCGTGTAGGATGTTCATCAATCTAGAAGATCTGCTTGAGCAGACTTTCCCCGCCGGCATTGGAGGAGCCCGGATCGGCGTCCAGTTCATCGAGGCCCGCGGACGGCAACGGCTCCGTGCCGTTCTGGAAGGGCAGCATGTAGGCTTCGACCGCTCCCGGACCTGCCAAACGGCCGGTGCGTGCATCCACCCGGGCCATGACGATGCCGGGAGGTGCCTGAAAGTCCTGCACGGGGTAGTTTGGTTCGACCTTGCTCCGGTAGTCGATCCAGATAGGCAGGGCGGACCGGGCGCCGGTCTCGTATTTGCCCATGGGTCTGACCTGGTCGTAGCCCACCCAGACCCCGGTCAGCAGATAGGGCGAGAAGCCCATGAACCAGGCATCCTGTTCGTCGTTGGTGGTGCCGGTCTTGCCCGCCACCGGCCGTCCCAGAACTTTGGCGCGGGCACCTGTCCCGTGCTGCACGACCTGCTGCAAGAGGTGCGAAATGATATAGGCGGTTTCCGGGGGCATGGCCTCGCTCACTTCCTGCGTGGCCGAAAACAGCTGTTCGCCCCAGGGCGAGACCACGCTTTCGATCAGCCGGGGCTTGATGCTGGTGCCGCCACGGGGAAACGCCGTATAGGCCTGACACAAATTGAGCGGCGTAAACTGCCCGGACCCCAGGGCCAGGGAAAGATTCGGTTCCATGACTCCGGTCAGCCCCAGAGCCTTGCCTCGCTCGACGATGGTATCGATGCCCACCTGCTGGGCCACGCGAATGGTGACGAGGTTACGGGATTTGACCAGGGCCGTGCGCAGGAGCGTCGGACCGTAGAAAATCCCTTCAAAGTTTTCAGGCTTCCACATCTCCCCGCTGCCGTCCTGATAGACGATAGGGGCATCCAGCACGATGCTTGCGGCGGTGAACCCGTTGTCCAGCGCCGCGGAATAGACGATGGGCTTGAAGGCCGATCCGGGCTGGCGCAGTGCCTGGGTCGCCCGGTTGAACTGGCTGCGGAAAAAATCGTAGCCCCCGCACAGCGCCAGCACCTCCCCGCTCTGCGGATCCATGGACACAAGCGCGCCTTCGACCTTGGGTTCCTGCTCGAGCTGAAGCTTCCAGGGCTTGTCTTCCAGCATCTCTTCCACCGAGACCCAGATCACGTCGCCGGGCTTGACCACCTTGCGGGCGTCGCTCACCTTGCCCGCCTCTTCCGGCGCCAGCTTGGGGTTGGGCACCCGGGCCCAGCTCATGGAAGCGACGGGAACAATGCCCGATTTGTCGCCGAAGCGCACTGTAGCCCCGGCTTTTTCCACGCCCGTGACCAGAACCTGCATCCAATCTCCGGGACTGGACTCGCCGAGCTGCTGAGCATCCAGGAACTCTTCATACCCGCCCACGTCGAGATGCTTGACCGGCCCTTGCCAGCCGTGACGTTTGGCGGTCTCAACCAAACCCGTACGTAGGGCCTGGTCGGCAATGATCTGATGGTCCATGTCCATGGCGGTTCGCACTTGCAGGCCTCCGCCATAGACCATGTCTTCGCCATACCGGTCGACCAGTTGCCGCCGCACCTCTTCAAGATAGTAAGGGCCCACTTTCCAGGACGGATCTTCCTGCGCCCCGTAAACCAGGGGTTCATTCACGGCGGCTTCGTACTCGGTGCCGGCGATCCAGCCCAGATCTCTCAACCGGGCCAGAACATAGAGCTGCCGCTCCCTGGCCCGCTCCGGGTTCCCATAGGGGGAATACCGCGACGGAGCCTTGGGCAGGCCGGCCAGCAACGCAGCCTGGGCAAGGCTCAGCTGGGAAGCGTTCACGCCGAAATATTCCCTCGCGGCGGCTTCCACCCCGTAGGCCTTGGCGCCAAGGTAGATCTGATTGAGATAGATTGTCAGGATCTCATCCTTGCTCAAGTATTTTTCCAGGCGATAGGCCAGGATGACTTCCTTGAGCTTGCGCTCGTAGCTGCGCTCGGGAGTCAGCAGCATGGACTTGATGACCTGCTGGGTAATGGTGCTGCCGCCCTGGACAATGCCTCCGGCTATGAAATTCTTGACGGCCGCCCGAAAAATACCGGGCAGGTCCACGCCCTCGTGCTGATAGAACCCGGAATCCTCGGCGGCCAGGAAGGCCTTGACCGTAATCGGGCTCATCATCGACAGAGGGATAAGAAATCGTTTTTCTCGATAAAAATAACCGAGGATTCTGCCATCGCGGGCCCGGACCGTCGTGGCCAGGGCCGGAGAATAATCGCTGAGCTTCGTGAATCCGGGCAGATCTTCCTGCGCCCAATAGTAGAGACCTACTCCTGCGCCCGCAGCCAGGAATACGCCCAGCACAATGAACGCCAGAAATATTTTCAGAACTTTCATGATTTCACCTTTGCGTCCGGTTCAAGTCCCAGCTTCGAGCACATTTCGCTAAAAAGACCCCTGACCTCCGTCCGGCTTGTGTTCATGGCCTCGATCATGGCTGCAAGAGAGCCGCATTCTTCATTGGCCAGGCATTCGGCGGCGGTGAACCAGGTCAGCTGCCCCTGAAATTGCCAAAGCGGAAAAAGCCGGCAGTAGATCGGTCGCACGCTCCGATCCAGAAGACATCCCTCGCGCCCCAGAAAAGTGCATTCGCCCTGGGCGGTTGTAGCCAGTCGCCAATGAGAGCCCTGCCTGGGAAATGCGGCCTCTATGTCGCGCTCCGGCATCAGAAAACCAAGCTGTTCAACAAAACCGGGGGTGTTGGCGACCAGTACAAAGGAATCGTCCCCACCCTGACCGGCGCTGCGAATGGCGTTCATTTCAGGGATGGAGATGGGAAAACAAAATTCCTCGTCTCCGCTTACGACCGAGCAGCACGTCCGGCCTCTGACAGCGCAGCGACTGCAGACATCTGGGTGAATAATGGATGTATCGTTCATATTTATTTGGGAAAAAATGTGTTTGAAAAGAAGCGTCCGCTTTTTCAGGAACGTGAAAACTTGACCCGGCCCTGACCCAGCACGTCGTGCATATGCACCATGCCTGCCAAGGTCTGGTCCGGAGCGACCACGGGCAGCACCGTGATGGCCCTGGACTCCATGATGTCAAGGACTTCGGCGGCTTTTTGCCCGGGAGTGGCGTGCAGAGGGGAGGCGGTCATGACGGAGTCCACCACGGCGTCCAGGGCCAGCCGACCCGCGCAGACGAGGCGGCGCACATCGCCGTCGGTCAAAAGGCCCAGCAGATGCCCTCCGCCGTCCACCACGCACACGCAGCCCAGGCCCCCGGCGTTGAGCACATCCAGGGCCTGTCCCAGAGATGCCCCGCTGGGCACCACGGGCAGAGGGGAGAAGCGCATCAGCTCTTCGACCCTCTTGGTCAGACGCTGACCCAGGGCGCCTCCGGGGTGGAACCGGCGAAAATCATCCAGGGCAAAGGATTTCCAATCAATGAGGCAGACCGCCAGGGCGTCTCCCACGGCCAGGGTGGCCGTAGTGCTGGCCGTGGGGGCGAGCCCGTGCGGGCAGGCCTCGCAAGGCACGGACGTGTCGATGACCACGTCGGAAAGCCGGGCCATGGTCGAATGGATTCCGCCTGTCAAGGAGATGACATGCCCGGCCAGGCTCTTCAGGCTGGGCAGGATGTTGTTGAGTTCGTCGGTCTCGCCGGAATTGGAGATGGCCACGATGACGTCTTCGTGGCGGATCATGCCCAGGTCGCCGTGGGCTCCTTCCACCGGATGCAGGAAAAAGGACGGAGTGCCCGTGCTGCTGAGCGTCGCCGCGATCTTGCGCCCGACCAGGCCGGACTTGCCCAGACCCGTGATCACCACCCGGCCCGAGCATCCGGCCATGACCTCAAGGGCGCGCACAAAAGAGTCGCCCAAGCGGTCACGAACGGCGGCGAGGCCCTGGGCCTCGATGTCGAGCACCTCGCGGGCCTTGGCCAGCCAGTCTGTCTGCGAATCGGCCACCGTCATCTAGCAGCACTCCAGGGACAGCTTGCCCACCCCTTCGTCGGGCAGCACGGGGTAGGCCCCGTTGAAGCAGGCCAGGCAGAAGTTCTCGGGCCCGCGCACGGCCTTCAGAAGACCGCCGATGGTGATGTAGTGCAGACTGTCCAGGCCCAGGTAGCGCCCGATGTCGGCCACGGAATGGTTGGCCGCGATGAGCTCGCCCTTGGAGGAAAAGTCGATGCCGTAGTAACAGGGGTAGCGGATGGGCGGACAGCTCACGCGCATGTGAATCTCCTTGGCACCCAGTTCGCGCAGCTGCTTGACGCGGGTGCGGATGGTCGTACCGCGCACGATGGAGTCCTCGACGATGACCACGCGCTTGCCCTTGATCATGGACTTGACCGGGTTGAGCTTCACGCGCACGGAAAAGTCCCGCATGCCCTGGGTCGGCTGGATGAAGGTCCGGCCCACGTAGTGGTTGCGGATCATGCAGGCCTCGAACGGCAGGCCCGACTCCTGGGCGTAGCCCACGGCCGCGTACACGCCCGAATCGGGAAAGGGCATGACGAAATCGGCGTCGCACGGGCATTCCTGGGCCAGGATCTTGCCCATGCTCTTGCGCGCGTTGTAGACTTCCTGGTCAAAGACCAGGGAATCGGGACGGGCGAAATAGATGAGCTCAAAAATGCAGGAGCTCTGTTTTTCGGCGGGCTCCATGAAGCGGTGCGACATCATCCGCCCGTCTTCGATGACCAGCATCTCGCCCGGGTCCAGGCAGCGCAGGTATTCGGCCTCCAGCAGATCGAAGGCACAGGTCTCGGAGGCCAGCACGTAGGCGTCCCCGACCCGGCCGAGGGACAGGGGCCGAAAACCCCACGGGTCGCGCACGGCGATGAGCTTCTGATTGACCATGAAGAGCAGGCTGTAGGAGCCCTGAATGCGGCTGCAGGCTTTGGCGATGGCCTCCTCGGGGGTGCCGCCGTTCATGTACTTGGCCACCAGATGCATGATGACTTCGCTGTCCATGGTGGTCTGGAAGATGGTGCCCTGATTTTCCAGCTCTTCGCGCAGGCTGATGGTGTTGACCAGGTTGCCGTTGTGGGCCAGGGCCAGGTTCATGCCCTTGTAGGTGACCTTGAAGGGCTGGGCGTTGCGGATCAGCGAGGCTCCGGTGGTGGAGTAGCGGATGTGACCCATGGCCACGCTGCCCTTGAGCTGATGCCCCAAATGGCGCTCCTCGAACACGTCGGCCACCAGCCCCATGCCGCGCTGTTCGCGAATGGTCTGGCCGTCCCAGGTGATGATGCCGGCGCTCTCCTGCCCGCGATGCTGGAGGGCGTAAAGACCGAAATAGGTCATGCGCGCCGCTTCCGGGTGCCCATAAATTCCAAATAATCCGCAAGCTTCCTTTTTCATATTGGTTCACGTTCCGTGTAGGTGTTCTTGAATGCGCAAAAGCCCAGGGCCGCGAATGGCCCTGAGCTTTGCACCAAAATCCCTGATCTCCGGTGTCCGGAGGTTAGAAATCCCGGCCAGATTCCTTGTAATATTCCTGCAGGCATTTCACATCGAGCCCGGAGGTGCTGCGCTCCTTGATGGCCATGGCCAGAGCCTTGGCCGCGGCCAGATTGGTCGTGTAGGGCAGGCCGTACATGACCGTGGTCCGTCTGAGCTCCGAGGAGTCCTCCTTGGTGCGCTTGCCTGAAGACGTATTGATGACCAGCTGAATGTCCCCGTTCTTGATATGATCGATAACGTTGGGGCGTCCTTCGTAGACCTTGTTGACCACCTGGCAGTCGACTCCGTGGCCGGCCAGAAATGCGGCCGTGCCTCGGGTGGACATGATGGTGAAGCCAAGCTTCTGAAAGGTCTTGGCCGGAACGATGATCCCGCTCTTGTCGTGGTCGTTGACGGAGATGAACACGCACCCGGAAGCGGGCAGAAACTGTCCGGCGGCAAGCTGGGCCTTCATGAAGGCCAGGCCGAAAGACGGGTCGATACCCATGACTTCGCCGGTGGAGCGCATTTCCGGCCCGAGCAGCGCGTCCACGCCGGGGAAGCGGTTGAAGGGCAGCACCGCCTCCTTGACCGCATAATACCCGCCCTTGCGCATATCCCAGGGTTTCAAATCCGCGAGTTTCTCGCCCATCATGACCCGCGTGGCCAGCTTGGCCAGGGGCACGCCCGTGGCCTTGGAGACAAAGGGCGAGGTGCGCGAGGCGCGGGGGTTCACTTCAAGAATGTAAATCTGCTCATCTTTGAGGGCGAACTGGATGTTCATGAGGCCGACCACGCCGAGCTCACTGGCCAGGGCCTTGGTCTGGCGCTCGATCTCCTGGACCCACATCTTGCCCAGGGTGTGCGGGGGCAACACGCAGGCGGAGTCTCCGGAGTGGATGCCCGCCTCCTCGATGTGCTCCATGATCCCGGCCACATAGGTGTCTTCGCCGTCGCTCACTGCGTCAACGTCGATCTCGATGGCGTTCTCCAGGAACTTGTCGATGAGGATGGGGTGGTCCGGGACCACGGTGACGTGCTTCTCAAAATAGGTGCGCAGGTCCTTTTCATCATAGACGATGTCCATGGCCCGGCCGCCCAGCACGTAGGAGGGCCGCACCACCACCGGGTACCCGATGCGCGCGGCCACGATCACGGCCTCTTCGATGCTCATGGACGTGCCATTGTTGGGCTGCAGCAGGTCGAGCTTTTTCAGGAGGGCCTGGAAACGCTCGCGGTCTTCGGCGCGATCGATGGAGTCCGGCGAGGTGCCGAGGATCGGCACGCCTTCGCGCAGAAGGGGCACGGCCAGATTGAGCGGAGTCTGCCCGCCGAACTGGACGATGACGCCCTCGGGCTTTTCCTGCTCGATGATGGCCAGCACGTCCTCGCGGGTCAGGGGCTCGAAATAGAGGCGGTCCGAGGTGTCGTAGTCGGTGGAGACGGTCTCGGGGTTGGAGTTGACCATGATGGATTCGATGCCCATTTCGCGCAGGGCGTAGGAGGCATGCACGCAGCAATAGTCGAACTCGATGCCCTGTCCGATGCGGTTGGGACCGCCGCCAAGGATGACCACCTTGCGCTTGTCCGAGACCCGGGCCTCGTTTTCCGTCTCGTAGGTCGAGTAATAATAGGGGGTGTAGGCCTCGAACTCGGCCGCGCAGGTGTCGACCAGCTTGTAGGACGGGATGATGCCCGCCTCCTTGCGCATGGAACGGATGTCGCGCTCGCCGCGCTTCCAGATCGTGGCCAGCTGCCGGTCCGAAAAGCCCATGGCCTTGGCCTCGCGCAGGACGGTCACGAAATCCGGGTTGTCCACGGACAGGTTGCCCTGCAGGCCGACGTTCTTGAGCACGGCCTCAAAATCGACGATATCCTTGAACTGGCGGATGAACCAGGGATCGATGGCCGAAGCCTCGAATATCTCTTCCTCGGAGATTCCGGACAACAATGCGTCGCGCAGCTGATAGAGGCGACGGGAATTGGGCTTGCGCAGCCCGGCCAGAGTGTCCTCGATGTCGGGCAGTTGCCCGTCGAAGGTTTTGCCCAAACCGGGATAGCCGGTCTCCAGCGAGCGCAGGCCCTTCTGCAATGCTTCCTTGAAGGTCCGCCCGATGGCCATGGTCTCGCCCACGCTCTTCATGGCCGTGGTCAGAAAGTCTTCGGCACCGGGAAATTTCTCGAAGGTGAAACGCGGAATCTTGATGACCACGTAGTCGATGGTCGGCTCGAAGGCGGCCATGGTCTCGCGGGTGATGTCGTTCTGCAGTTCGTCCAGGGTGTAACCCACGGCCAGCTTGGCCGCGATCTTGGCAATAGGGAAACCCGTGGCCTTGGAGGCCAGGGCCGAGGAGCGCGACACGCGCGGGTTCATCTCGATGATCATCATGTCGCCGTTGGCCGGATTGTGGGCGAACTGCACGTTGGAGCCGCCGGTCTCCACGCCGATCTCGCGCATGATGGCCAGGGAGGCATCGCGCATCTTCTGGTACTCGTCGTCGGTCAGGGTCTGGGCCGGAGCCACGGTCACGGAGTCGCCGGTGTGCACGCCCATGGGGTCCAGATTTTCGATGGAGCAGATGATGACGCAGTTGTCCTTCTTGTCGCGCACGACTTCGAGCTCATACTCCTTCCAGCCCAAAAGCGACTCCTCCAGCATGACCTCGGAGGTCAGACTGGCGGCCAAGCCCTGCTGGGCGATGCGCTCCAGGTCTTCCTTGTTGTAGGCGACGCCGCCGCCGGTGCCGCCAAGGGTGTACGCCGGGCGGACAATGATGGGAAATTTGAGTTTCTCGCCCCACTCGCGGACGTCGTCCTGGGTGCGGGCGATGCCGCTTTTAGGAACCTTGAGGCCGATGTTTTCCATGGCCTTGCGGAAAAGCTGGCGGCTCTCGGCCTTTTTGATGCTCGGCAGGGATGCGCCGATCAGCTCCACGCCGTACTTCTCCAGGACCCCGTTCTCGGCCACGGCCACGGCCGTGTTCAGGCCGGTCTGGCCGCCAAGGGTCGGAAGAAGGGCGCAGGGGCGTTCCTTTTCAATGATGCGGGCCACGGTCTCGGGCTCGATGGGCTCGATATAGGTCCGGTCGGCCAGGTTCGGATCGGTCATGATCGTCGCCGGGTTGGAGTTGACCAGAATGACCTCGTAGCCCTCTTCCTTGAGGGCTTTCAAGGCCTGGGTCCCGGAATAATCGAACTCGCAAGCCTGTCCGATGACGATGGGACCAGAGCCGATAAGCATTATTTTTTTGAGATCTGTTCTCTTGGGCATGGATAAATGGGTGGGTTATATGTTGGGAAGCGCGTCAGGAGTGCAGGCGGCTTGGCAGCCGTCTTGCCCACACTAATGAGGCCCGGGTACATTAAACACAGTACACTCTAAGGTCAAACACTGGTTATACCCAACATTCGGGACCATCCATCACCCCCAAATTACAGAAAATCCACGGCCCGTCTGACTCCCGCCGCTCGACCCCTGCCGCGCATCGCAAATACGTGATACGCATTTTTCCGCCAAAAATTTGCGATCTCGATCTGAATTTTAGTGTTTTTCAATTTTTATTCTTTTCTTTGATGTTATTTGCGAATATTATTCAAGAATGATCACGCGCCCATCATCACTCCTTTCAGGCCAGAGACGTCTGGAGCAATGAGAGGCACCCGATTCTTCAATTATGGCAATCTTCATTGACGAAGATCTTATCAAGAATTATATTCCCAAACCAAGAGGCAATCAGCAATGTTAGACAGCACAGATATCGAGATCCTGAACATCCTTCAAGAAAATGGAAAGATCACCAACGCAGAACTGGCCCGCCAGATCGGCATGGCTCCATCCGGCGTGCTGGAGCGGGTGAAAAAGCTCGAACAGAAGGGCGTCATCGATAAATACGAGGTCCGACTGAACCCCAAGGCCTTGGGGATTTCCCTGTCCACCTTCATCCAGATCAAGACCGCCGACTCGGTCGGAAGTTCCGAGATAGGCAGGAAGTTGGCCGAAATCGACGAGGTGCAGGAAGTGCACTGGACCGCCGGCGAATACAACTATCTGGTCAAGGCCCGGGTCAGCAGCACGGAAACCCTGGCCCTGCTCATGAAGCAATTCGGTGAAATACCCGGAGTCCGAGACAGCCGGACCACTCTGGTGCTCGACACCCTAAAAGAAACCCAGGCCCTGTCCCTGCAGTTCATCGCGTGCAAAAACCCAAGAAAATCAGCAAAATAAACAGGTTCTAAAATCCAGGAGTCAAAAATGGACAGTTTGGTGTTGGACAAAAAGATCAGCGATCGCGGCAAAGAATTTTTTGCCAGCATCTCCGGCGAAGCCCCCTCCATTTTCAACAAGGGCTGGTGGACAGGCAAGGTCATGGACTGGTCCATGAAGAACGAGAATTTCAAGATTCAACTGTTCCGATTTGTGGATGTCCTGCCCTACCTGAACACTTCCGACTCCCTGACCCGGCACATTGACGAATACTTCGCCGGTGACGACCAGGATGTGCCCAAGGTTCTCAAGATGGGTGCCGGCGTCATGGGCACCGGCCTTGGCGGCAAGCTGGCCGCCGGACTCGTGGCCAAGGCCATCCGCTCCAACATCGAGGGCATGGCCAAGCAGTTCATCATCGGCGAAAACACCCCTGACGCCATGAAGAACCTCAAAAAAATCCGCAAGGACGGGTTCGCCTTCACCGTGGACATCCTTGGCGAGGCATCGGTCAGCGAGATCGAGTCCGAGGCCTACCTCAAGGAATACATGGAGCTGCTTGACGCGCTGAAAAAGGAACACGCCTCCTGGGCCGGCCTCGGCGGCAAGGACCTGGACTGGGGCCATGCGCCCAAGGTCAACATTTCCGTCAAACCCACGGCTCTTTTTTCCCAGGCATCGCCCAAGGACTTCGAGGGCTCGGTCCAGGGCATCGAGAAACGCCTGGCCGCCATCCTGCGCAAGGTCAAGGAAATGAACGGCTTCATGCGCATCGACATGGAGCAGTACAAATTCAAAGACATCACCCTGGAAGTATACCGCCGCCTGCGCTCAAGCGAGGAATTCCGCGATTACCCGCATCTGGGCATCGTGTTGCAGGCCTATCTGAAGGATACGGACCAGGACCTGGCCGACCTCTTGGCCTGGGCCAGAGCTGAAAAACTTCCCATCTCCGTCCGGCTGGTCAAGGGCGCGTACTGGGATTCCGAGACCGTCATTGCCAAGCAGAACGGCTGGGACATTCCGGTCTGGACCATCAAAGCCGAGAGCGACGCGGCCTATGAGCGCCAGGCAAAGATGATCCTGGAGAACCACGACATCTGCCACTTCGGTTGCGCCTCGCACAACATCCGCACCATCGCCGCGGTCATGGAGACGGCCAAGGCCTTGAACGTGCCCGATGAGCGCTACGAGTTCCAGGTCCTCTACGGCATGGCCGAACCCGTGCGCAAAGGCCTGCTCAAAGTGGCCAAACGCGTGCGCCTCTACGCCCCGTACGGCGATCTGCTGCCCGGCATGGCCTATCTGGTCCGGCGCCTGCTTGAAAACACGGCCAACGAGTCCTTTTTGCGCCAATCCTTTGCCGAAGAGGCCGAGGTGGAACGGCTGATGGAAAACCCGGCAGTGACCGTCGAGCGGGAAAAAGCCCAGCGTAAGCCCAAGGCCGAGGCCGAGGTCGCGGGCCTGGCCCGCTTCGAGAACGAACCCTTTGCCGATTTCACCCAGGAATCCGTGCGCCAGGCTTTCATGGATGCCGTCGCCGCAGTGCGCGCGCAGCTTGGCAAGGAATACCCGCTCGTCATCGGCGGTCAGGAAGTACGCACGGCCGACACGCTGCAGTCGGTCAACCCGGCCAATCCGAGCGAAATCATCGGCACCATCTGCCAGGCTTCCACCAAGGAAATCGATCTGGCCATCGAGGCAGCCAAGAAAGCGGCCCCGGCCTGGAAAGCGCTATCCCCGGAGGAACGGGCCGGATATCTGCTGAAAGCCGCCGAGATCGCGCGCAAGGAAATCTTCACCCTCTCCGCCTGGCAGACGCTCGAAGTGGGCAAGCAGTTCGACCAGGCCCAGGCGGATGTGGCCGAAGCCATTGATTTCATGGAATACTATGCTCGCGAGATGATCCGCTTCGGCAAGCCCCAGCGCATGGGCCGCGCCCCGGGCGAAATGAGCCAGCTCATATACCAGCCCAAAGGCATCGCCGCCGTCATCGCCCCCTGGAACTTCCCCCTGGCCATCAGCTGCGGCATGAGCTCGGCAGCCATCGTCGCCGGCAACCCCGTGCTTTACAAACCCGCCGGACCGTCCTCCGTGATCGGCTTCACCCTGTCAGAAATCTTCCGCAAGGCCGGGCTGCCTGCAGGCGTGTTCAATTATGTACCGGGCCGGGGCTCGGTCATGGGCGACTACCTGGTCGAACACCCCGACGTGGCCCTCATCGCCTTTACCGGATCCATGGAGGTCGGCCACCGCATCATAGGCAAAGCCTCCGTGGTTCATCCCGGCCAGAAGCAGATCAAAAAGGTCATCGCGGAGCTTGGCGGCAAGAACGCCATCATCATCGATGACGACGCGGATCTCGACGAGGCCATCAAGGAAGTCCTGCACTCGGCCTTTGCCTTCCAGGGACAGAAATGCTCGGCCTGCTCCCGGGTCATCGTGGTCGAGCCCATCTACGCCAAATTCATCGAACGTCTGGTGGAAGGCGCCAGGTCGCTGGCCATCGGGCCCGCCGAGGATCCGACCTACTTCATGGGACCGGTGGTGGACGACAAGGCCCAGCAGAACGTGCTCAAGTACATCGACATCGCCAAGAGCGAGGGCACGGTCCTGTACTCAAGCCCTGTCCCGGCCGGCGGTTATTACGCGCCCCTGACCATCGTCGAAGGCATCACCCCGGAGCACCGCATCGCCCAGGAGGAAGTCTTCGGTCCGGTCCTTTCGGTCATGAAGGTCAAAAACTTCGATCAGGCCATGGAGTGGGCCAACTCCACGCGCTACTCCCTGACCGGGGCCGTGTTCTCGCGCAGCCCCAAACACCTCGAAAAAGCCCGGGAGCAGTTCAACGTCGGCAACCTGTACCTGAACCGCGGTTCCACCGGCGCGCTGGTCGAGCGCCATCCCTTCGGCGGATTCAACATGTCCGGAGTGGGCTCCAAGGCAGGCGGTCCGGACTACCTGCTGCAGTTCATGGACCCCAGGCTGGTCTGCGAGAACACCATGCGCCGAGGCTTCGCGCCTATCGAAGAAGACGACGACTGGATCATCTAAAACCGCCCCTTCGCTTCGTTTTGCGGCCCGCAGAGACCCGTTCTCTGCGGGCCGCTTTCATTCTGCGCAGCCTCCTGCGCCAAACTCACCTGATCGATACTCTTTTAAATCGGTGCGGCGCCAGCATGTGCCCAGGCGGTCGAATCAAGGCGAAGCAGTCGAACATACGCAAAAAAACTTGCCCAACGGCCCTGTTTTAAATAAAATTCGAAATGCATGCACACAAATCGAACAATCACCGGAAAGACTCTTTCCCATGCGAGCACTTGTCTCTTTTTGGAAAAAAATTGATTTTCCAACACTTCTCATGTAGTCGAATTTTACAATTTTTACAAATTAATTCCTGCGTTATCTGTTCCATCCCTAGTTTTCTTAGCGTCCCTTTGAAGGGGTTATCCGGAATCTCCGGTTTCATATCTTACCTACAACCGGTTCGCAGCCTGCGAACCCAAGGGCTCTGCAACCTGAAGGAGGACTTCATGAAGAGAAAACTGTGTACACTTGGTTTCCTGACCCTGGCCCTCGTGGCGTTGACCCTGGGATCGGCCTGGGCCGAAACCATCCGCATCGGCCTCATGTGCCCCCTGACGGGCTCCTGGGCCAGCGAAGGTCAGGACATGAAACAGATTGTCGAACTGCTGGCCGCCGAAACCAACAAGGCCGGCGGGATCAATGGCAACCAGGTCGAAATCGTGGTTGAAGACGACGGCGGCGATCCGCGTCAGGCAGCCCTGGCCGCAACCCGTCTGACCACCAAGGAAATTTCCGCCGTTATCGGCACCTACGGATCATCCGTCACCGAAGCCTCCCAGAACATTTACGCCGAGTCCGGCATCCTGCAGGTCGCCACAGGCTCCACGGCCATTCGGCTGTCCGAAAAGGGCCTGCCCCTTTTCTTCCGCACCTGCCCCCGTGATGACGAGCAGGGCATGGTCGCCGCCAAAACCCTGGGCGACCTGGGTTTTGCCAAGATCGCCATCCTCCACGACAATACCTCCTACGCCAAGGGCCTGGCCGATGAAGCCAAGTCCCTGCTCGAGGCTCAAGGCAAGACCATCGCCTTCTACGACGCACTGACTCCCGGCGAACGCGACTACAACGCCATCCTGACCAAGCTCAAATCCGCAGCTCCCGACGTCATCTTCTTCACCGGCTACTATCCTGAAGCCGGCATGCTGCTGCGCCAGAAGATGGAAATGGGCTGGAACGTGCCCATGCTCGGCGGCGACGCCACCAACAATCCCGATCTGGTCAAGATTGCCGGCAACCAGGCCTCCGAGGGCTACATGTTCCTGAGCCCGCCCGTTCCCGCCGACCTCGACACCCCTGAAGCCAAGGCGTTCATCGATGCCTACAAGGCCGCCTACGGCAACGCGCCCGGTTCCGTTTGGGCCGTGCTGGCCGGCGACGCCTACCGCGTCATCGCCGAAGCCATCGCGCAGACCAAGGACACCTCCAGCGAAAAGCTGGCCGCCTATATGCAGAAGGAAATGAAAGACTTCTCCGGCCTGACCGGCAAGATCTCCTTCAATGAAAAGGGTGACCGCGTAGGCGACCTGTACCGCGTGTACAAGGTCGACGCCGCCGGCGCCTTTGTTCTGCAGCCATAAAAAGCAAGGGCTTCTCTTCAGGGAGGAGCCCTTTTTTTCAACATCTTGCCCCGACACACACTATGGAAGAATTTTTTCAACAATTGACCAATGGACTGGCTGTCGGTGGCATCTATGCCCTGATCGCCCTAGGGTACACCATGGTCTACGGGGTCCTGAAGCTGATCAACTTCGCGCACGGCGATCTTTTCACCATCGGCGCCTACCTTGGCCTGACCCTGCTCGTCTCCATGGGCCTTTTTGACAAAATCGGACCGCTGCCCGCCGTGATTCTGCTGGCCGTCATGGTCATGATACTGGTCGCCATCATCGGCGCAATACTGGAACGCGTGGCCTACCGGCCGCTGCGCCAGTCGCCCCGGCTTTCGGCCGTGGTCTCGGCCCTGGGTGCGTCCATCTTCTTTCAGAATGCGATCATGGCCATCTACAGCCCCAAATTTCTGGTCTATCCCCACGACATCCTGCCCAAGGCGGCCGTAAACATCCTGGGGCTGGACATCCCGATCATGCGCATCATCATGTTTTCGACCTCGCTGGTGCTCATGGCGGCCCTGTATTTCTTCATCCAGAAGACCAAGATCGGCACGGCCATCCGGGCCGCCGCCATCGACCAGGGCGCGGCCAAGCTCATGGGCATAAACGTTGACCGGGTCATCATGCTGGTCTTCTGCATCGGCCCGGCCCTGGGCGGCGCGGCCGGGCTCATGGTCGGCCTCTATTACGGGCAGATCAATTTCAGCATGGGCTGGATATTCGGTCTCAAAGCCTTCACGGCGGCCATCCTGGGAGGCATCGGCAACATCCCCGGGGCCATGGTCGGCGGTCTGCTGCTGGGCGTCATCGAGGCCCTCGGCGCTGCGTACATCTCCATCGCCTGGAAGGACGCCATCGCCTTTTGCGTCTTGATCCTGATCCTCATTGTCCGGCCCACGGGCCTTCTAGGAGAAAGGGTGGCTGAAAAAGTATGAAATCTAGCAATATCCTCTACCTCGCCTTTGCCCTGCTCATGGCCTCATGCCCCATGTTTCTGAACGCCTACTGGACCGACGTCTTCAACAACGTCGGACTCTACACCATCCTGGCGCTCAGCCTCAATGTCATCCTCGGTCATGCCGGTCTTTTCCACATGGGACACGCCGCATTCTACGCCATTGGTGCCTACACCACGGCCATCCTGAACACCACGTTCGGTATTCCCGTGCTCTGGATCATGCCCCTGGCAGGCATCATGGCCGGATTCTTCGCCATGATCGTGGCCAGGCCCATCATCCACCTGCGCGGGGACTATTTGCTGATCGTGACCATCGGCATTGTCGAAATCGTGCGCATCGCGCTCATCAACAACGTCTTCGACATCACCGGCGGGGCCAATGGCATCTTCGGCATCAGCAGGCCTTCGGTCTTCGGGTACAAGATTTCCAAACCCGATCAGTTCTTCTACCTGATCTGGGGCTTCGCGGCCGTGACTATTTTTCTCCTCTTGCGACTTGAGCATTCCCGTTTCGGGCGCGCGCTCATGTACATCAAGGAGGATGAAGTCGCTGCTGGCGGAAGCGGGATAAACGTCTCCCACCACAAGCTGGTGGCCTTTATCATCGGCGCGGTCTGGGCCGGCATGTGCGGCACCATCTACGCATCCAAAATGACCATCATCGCACCGGAATCATTTTCCTTCGCGGAATCCGTGGTCCTCTTCACCATCGTCATCCTTGGCGGAGCGGGAAGCATTCCGGGAGTCATCCTGGGCGCGTTTCTTCTGGTCGGCCTCCCCGAAGTCTTCCGGGGCCTGGCCGAATACCGCATGCTGGTCTTTGGCGCGGCCATGGTGCTGATGATGATCTTCAGGAATCAGGGCCTGCTTCCGCCCGGCCCCAAGAATTATGACGTTGCCAGCCTTCTTCCCGCGGGAGGTCGCAAATGACGCTGCTTTCCATCGAGAATCTGAGCAAGAGCTTCGGCGGCCTGATGGCCGTGAACGAGGTCTCTTTTAACGTGGAAGCGGGCAGCATCGTCGGCCTCATCGGCCCCAACGGCGCCGGCAAGACCACGGTCTTCAACCTCATCACCGGCAACTACCAGCCCAACACGGGTACGGTCCTCTTTGACGGCCAGAGCCTTGTCGGCCTGCCCACCCACACCATAGTGGAACGTGGCATCGCCCGCACCTTCCAGACCATTCGCCTGTTCCAGAACATGAGCGTCCTTGAAAACGTGCTCGCAGGCGGACATTGCCGCATGCGTTCGGGTTCCCTGGCGGCCATGTTCCGTACGCCGACACAGCGGCGCGAGGAACATGAATCCATGCGCCAGGCAATGGCCGAGCTGGAATTCGTGGGCCTGGCCCATGAATGGCAGAACAAGGCCAAGAACCTGTCCTACGGCAACCAAAGACTGCTTGAAATCGCCCGCGCCCTGGCCACCAAGCCCAAGCTCATCGTGCTCGATGAGCCGGCCGGCGGCATGAACGACCAGGAAACCCATGACCTCATTCGCCTGATCCGTTCCATCCAGGATCGGGGCATCACGGTCCTCTTGATCGAACACGACATGGGCCTGGTCATGCGCGTCTGCTCATCACTGGTCGTGCTGGAACACGGGGCGAAAATTGCGGCCGGCACGCCCGCCGAGATTCAGGCAAACCCGCGTGTCATCGAAGCCTACCTCGGCGTCGACTCCGACGAATAAGGGACTCCACATGCTGCTTAAAATTGAGAATCTGCGCGTGAACTACGGCAATGTCGAAGCCCTGCACGGGGTCAACCTTGAAGTGAACGAAGGCGAAATCGTTACCATCCTCGGCGCCAACGGCGCGGGGAAATCGACGACGCTGAATGCGATCAGCGGCCTGGTAAACATCACCGGGGGTTCGATTTTCTTTCGCGACACGGCTCTGCACAAGCTGCCTGCGCATGAAATCGTCAAGCACAAGATCACGCAGAGCCCCGAAGGTCGTCGCGTCTTCACCACCCTTACCGTGCAGGAAAACCTTATTCTTGGGGCGTTCACATCCACCAACACAGAACGCATCCAGAAAAGCCTAAAGTGGATCTATGAGCTTTTTCCCCGGCTGCAGGAGCGGCGCAAGCAGATGGCGGGAACGTTGAGCGGAGGGGAGCAGCAGATGCTAGCCATCGGCCGGGCGCTGATGGCCAACCCCAAGATCCTGCTTCTTGACGAGCCAAGTCTTGGCCTGGCCCCGATCCTGGTCAAATCCATCTTCGCCACGGTCAAAGAGATCAACAAATCCGGGGTTACCGTAATTCTGGTCGAACAAAATGCCAAGGCCGCCCTCAAACTGGCCCACCGCGGCTATGTCATGGAGGTCGGCAACATCGTGCTCGCGGACTCGGCGGCCAACCTGCTCATTAACGAACAGGTGCAGCAGGCTTATCTGGGCGGAGGACATTAGGCCTCCCCCACCGCTTTTAAAAGGCAAAGTCACGGCGTGACTCACGGCGTGGCTTTTTTGCTGGCAGCTTTCGCGTATTCGCAAAAATCACTGCCTCGCAAGACGGGTTACGATTTTGAACTCCTCGTCCGTCACAGGCGTGACCGACAGCCGCGACCCCTTCTTCAAAAGTTCCATCATTTCCAGACCCTTCACCCCGCGCAGCGAAGCAAGCGGGACCGGATGCGGAAATTTTTCCACGAACTGCACGTCGACCATGAACCACAACGGTTTTTCCGGGGTAGAGCGGGGATCAAAATGCCGGTCCGCTGGATTCCAGGCGGTATGGTCCGGGTAGCTCTCGCGCGCTACTCTGGCGATGCCCACCACTCCAGGATTCTTCACGCTGTGATAAAAAAGGATCAGATCGCCCACGCTCATGTCGTCACGCATGAAATTGCGGGCCTGAAAATTGCGTACCCCGTCCCATGAACTTGTCTGATTAGGCGCCGCCGCCAAATCATCGATGGAGAAACAGCCCGGCTCGGTCTTCATCAGCCAGTATTTCATCTCGCCTCCTTGCTGCGCAGTCCGTCGCGTAATGCCCTCTGCCAGAGGATTCCGGCGCAGTCACACCGGACACGTGCACAAAAAAAGGCTCCCCCGCAAGGAGGAGCCTTTGAGAACATGATGCAAACCGGGTCTACCAGTTGGAATCGGCGAAGGGGTCCTGCGATCCACCGGCGAAACCGAAATCGGTGCCAGCGGCAGTTTCAGCCGGAGCGCCGGCAGCTTCAGCAGCGGCAGGAGCTGCCGCACCAGCGGCAGCGGCTACACCGGCAACGCCGGCGACGACCACACCGGTCTTCTTCACTTCTTCGACTTCCTTCAGCAGAGCTTCGAGCTTGCCGGTGAATTCGACAATGCGGGCTTCAGTGGTCACGAACAGAGCTTCGGCTTCGCCCTTTTTCTGTCCTTCGAATTCCTTGACCTTGGCGCTCAGAGCCGCAATCTCGGCATCCTTGGCAGCCAGAGCCTTGGTCAGCTCATCGACCTTGGCGCTCTTGGCGTTGATCTGGCCCTTGTAGTCGGCCAGTTTGGCGAACACTTCGTCCACTTCGGCCTTGGCCTTCACAGGCATGGGCGCGACGGAGACGGACTGTCCCAGCTCGACCAGCTGTCCCTTGGACATCTTGGTCAGTTCGGGATGCTGTTCATAAATCCAGGCCTTGGCCAGAGCCGCGGCAAAAGGAGTGGAATCGCCATCCAGGTCTTTCTGGGTCAGGTAACCCAGCATTTCGGCAACAGAAGCGTTGCCATCACCCTTCAGGTAGGCCACAAACGTATCCATGGGAAAAATCTTGCGAGCTTCAGACATGGTGTCCTCCTTTAATTAAATAACAAAGATTTTGTCATCTTCGATGAGTTTTTCGTCAATGGGCAAACGACCAATATACCGTGCATAAATGAGCGCTGTGGTGCGATACACCAAATGCCCAAGTTTGGACCAAGGCAGGTACGCAATCAGCATGAAGATGCTGACCAGATGCAGATAGTACGTGAAGAAGGCCAGAGGCGCGACGCCGGCCAGGCGGAAGACCTGAGCGCCGATGCCGGTCAGGGTCACAACCCAGATCACGCCCAGCAGATACCAGTCATAGTAGTTGGAAACGGACTTTTTGGTGTCCGAGTTCAACCGACGACGGGTCAGCAGAGTGAGGCCGGTCACCAGCAGCACCGCGCCCACGTTGGCCAGGATCTTGACCGGATGCCACAACGGCATGGGTGTATGCCCGACAGGCGCCAGCCAGGGAATGACCTTGCCGCCCCAGAGAGCCACGGCCACGATGGACGTGACGATGGCGCAGGCCACAAAGCCGTAGAACAGAATCTGATGGCCCTTGACCCGTTCTTCATCCGCGGGGCTGTCCACGCAATTCTTGAAACGGGAATGCTGGAGGACATCGTATTTGATCGTGGCGATGATCGCATCTTTCAAGGTCGGCTTCTTGTATCCGATGACAAACGTTTCGGTCACGTTGGCCTTGAACCCGTCGATCATGTTCTTGATCCCAAGCCCGAAGCAGATGGCCACAAAGATGGCGACCAGCCCGAACAGGGGGTCAATGGTGAAATCACCGGGAAAAAGGTTGCCGTAAACGATTTTGCCGTCTTCCGTGAGGGGGAAGAAGGAGCCGACAAGAGCGGCCCGGATCATCCAGATGAAGGCAAAAATGGCCATCGGAATACCTGCCAGGATGGGCAGATGCTTGGGCGAACTCATCCACTCGCCGATAATGGCAGGCTTCACCAACTTGCGGTAGGTCATGTTGCGCAGGGCGGCCAGCAGGTCGCCGGGTTTTGCTCCGCGAGGACACAGTTCGGAACAGGTTCCGCAATTGTGACACAACCAGATGTCGATGTCGTTGACCAGCTTGTCTTTGAGACCCCACTGGGCCCAGACCATTTCCTTGCGCGGGTAGGGATTGTCCGCAGGGGACATGGGGCATGCGACAGAGCAGGTAGCGCACTGGTAGCACTTCTTGAGATCCGCACCACCCACCTCCTGCAATTCTTTGACGAACTGCAGATTAGGCTCAATCTTAATTGTTTTGGACATACATGCTCCTCCTAGTATCCCTTGAACGGGTTGGGACCAAGCTTGGTGATCGCGTCAACAAACTCGTCAATCATGCCGGGAACCTTGTCGTATTCGTCAATGGCGACCTGCATCTGCTGTACCCGTTCGGTTTCAATGCCAAGCTTGCCCAGGGTCTCACCGATATTGGCCATGCGCCGGCTGCACAGGTCCGATCCCTTGACGAAGTGGCACTGGTAGTCTTCACCGTATTTGCAGCCCAGGAGCAGGCAACCGTCAGTGCCCTTGGACATGGCGTCAGCGATCCAGATGGTGTTGACCGAACCAAGGCAGCGCACCGGAACGATGCGTACGTAAGGACTCCACTTCTTGCCGCGCAGGGCAGCCATGTCCAGAGCCGGATAGGCATCGTTCTCGCAAGCAAGAATGAGCATGCGCGGACCGCCCACTTCCATATCGTCGGGAACCTCGACCTGCTTGATCATCGAGCCGATCTGGTCGACGTTGTAGTTGTCGAAGTAGATGACGCGTTCCGGGCAGGCGCCCATGCACGTTCCGCAACGGCGGCAACGCGAGGTGTTGGGCATCGGATTGCCCTTTTCGTCCTCGTCCAGAGCTCCAAAAGGACACTCTTCCGTACAGCGCTTGCACTGGGTGCAACGCACCAGATTGAACTTGGGGAAGGACAAGTCGCCCGAACGCGGGTGAACCGCCATGCCCCGATTCGCGGACTCAAGACACTGAATCGCCTTCAGGGCCGCGCCCGCGGCATCTACTTCGGCCGTGGCCATGGTCATGGGCTGACGCACGGTCCCGGCGGCGTAAATGCCGGTGCGGCGAGTTTCGTACGGGAAGCAGATGTAGTTGGAGTCGGCATATCCGCTGAACAGCTCAAGATCGGGCATGGCCGGGCCCTGCCGGTATTTGAGCTTGAGGACCGGATCAAGAGCGGTGGTGGGCACCATGGCCGTGGGCAGCACGAGCATGTCCACTTCGATCTCGACCTTGGCACCAAGCAGTGTATCCTCAAGAACCACCACGATGTCGCCATCGCCGCCGTCGCGGACTTCACTGATCACGCCCTTGGTCATCATAACGGTCGGGTCGTTCTGCGCGGCCTTGTAATAAAGCTCATTCATGCCGGGGACCATCATGTGCTCGTAGACCACCATGGCCACGCCGCCGGGAATGAATTCGCGAACGTAGTTGGCCTGCTTGAGGGCAGTCAGCGACGTCAGTTCGGAACTGTAGGACAAGTGCTTGTAGGTGTCCTGCTTGACGAAGTTGGTCTTGGGCGTGTCGTCGGCCTCTTTGACCTCGGCGGCAGCCAGGGCGGCGGCGCGAGCTGCTTCTTCCTTGACCTCGAAGGGGGCGAGCTTGTCGCCGAATCCGAGCAGGAACATGACCTTTGCAGGCTTGGCGCCATCACTTTTGCGCACAATGGAGCCCGCCTTGGCCATGGCCTCGAACTCACGGGAGGTAACTACGTTCTTAAGCGCCCCGTAGCCGAGCGGCTTCAGGAAAGCGGTATCCTGCGGCACCCAGCCGGTGGCGATGACCACGGACCCGATAGCCACGACACGCTCTTCCTTGCCGACCTTGACGGTCACTTCGTAATTGCCTGGAGCACCGGCAATACCGGCGATTTCGGAGTCAAGGAGCACTTCGATCTTGTCGGAAGCCTGCACCTGGGCAATCTTCTTTTCCACGCCCGTGGCATGAGCCGCGTCGTAGGGGAAGGCAAAGGGGATGGTCTTGTACATGCCGGCGGCAGCGCCACCGAGCATATCCTTCTTTTCAACCAGCGTCACATCGTATCCGACGGCGGCGACATCAAGAGCCGCGCTCATTCCGGCCCAACCGCCGCCGATGACCAGCACCCGGTTGACGACTTCGATCCCGCCATCTTCCGGAACCGTGGCTTTCTGCAATTTGACCACGCCCATGTTCACATAGTCGTTGGCCATCTTGAAAAGCAGTTCGGGAGTAGTGCCCGGAGCAACCTTTTCTTTGCTCGGGTCCTCGTAGCAGAGCACGCAAAGTTCGCGCAGGTTGACCCGGTCAACCAGGATATTCTGCCCGAACTTGTAGAAATCCCAATCCACGCGAGGCGAAGAACCACAGACGCAGACAGCGTTGATCAAGCCGGCATCGATGTCCGCCTGGATCAAAGCTCGTCCTTCGGCGGTTGCCAGCCTCGGATGCACCTTGACTACGGGGCAACAATCGCTCCATTTTTTCTGCACGCCGTCGCACAGTCTCTGGATGTCGAGAACCCCGCCAAGGCTTGATTCATCAAAATATACACCAATCTTGTCGGCCATGACCTACCTCCCCCTCACCGTCTGGATCGCTTTCATCGCTGCCCCGGTGGCAGACTGGGCCGACTTCATAACGTCCAGAGGTTGTTTGGCACAGCCCGCGGCAAAAATACCTTTTTCCTCCCCACCAACAATGAAGCCTTCGGCATCAACCGGGACATCGATGGGCAGAGAAGCGCCGGCCAGGCTGGGCTGCATTCCTGTGGCCAGAACCACGAGATCGAAACGTTCGACAGACTTGGAGCACGACACCGCATCTTCCACGGTGACCCACACGTCATCGCCTGCGCTGTCCTGTTCAACCGCCGCGACCTTGCCTTTGACGGCAAAGATCTTCTCATCCGCCAGAATCTTCTTGGCGAAATTGTCGTAGCGGCCAGGAGTCCGCAAATCAATGTAATAGATGGTCACTTCCGCGTCAGGATACTGCTCGCGGACATATTGCGCCTGCTTCAAGGAAGCCATGCAGCAAATGTACGAACAATAATGGAGATGATTTTCGTCACGGGACCCGGCGCACTGAACGAAAGCGATCTTTTTCGGCGCGCGGTTGTCGGAAGGCCGAAGAATCGCGCCGTTTGTCGGGCCGTAGGGCGATGCGAGGCGTTCCATCTGCATGTTGGAAATACAGTTCTTGACCGCGCCCGCACCCAGGTTGGACAGATTCGTCACGTCGTAAGGCTTCCATCCGGTGGCGATGATGATGGATCCAACGCTCAAAGTGATGGTCTTTTCTTCCTCGGTCAGATCGAGATAGTCACATTTCTGGACTTTGCTCTTGTCCGAGTCGCTCAGGCTGGCCTTGTCCACAACATAGCGCTGCGGAAAAGCAAACGGCGCATCCATGTAGACGGGCTTGCGCGTGGCCAAACCGAACTCGTAGTCGTTGACCACTTCCGTGGAAAGATCGTCACACAAATCGGAAAGATCGGGGCTGCTGGGACCAGCGTAGCGCGGTTTGATCTGTACCGTAACCTCATAATTTCCAACGCTGCCGTCTACCTTGGTCACTTCGGCCAAAGTAAAAAACTTCACATTGGGGTTGTTCTTAATCCGCTGATACTGAATTTCCAAACCGCATGAAGGTGGACACAGCTTCGGGAAATATTTGTTCAGCTGCATAACGCGTCCACCCAGAAAAGGGGTCTTCTCAATGATGAAGACCTCATGACCGATCTCAGCGGCCTCGAGGGCGGCGGTGATTCCGGCGAAGCCACCACCTATGACAAGTATGCTGTTGCTAGCCATTCGATTCCTCCCAGAGCACTTAAGTTGAAGGCCGTAAAAATGAATAGAATGGCCCAAGCATAATCTATAACTACCAGAGGTTACAGATCATGCATAGACCATTCTATTTCCTGATAGAGAAAAAAGGCTGCGGGAAGGACCCGCAGCCTTTTGGCCCATAAACTAGACAGGGATGATCTGGTAGTAATGCTTCTTGAATATCTCGGTTACACCAGTAGCCGGGTCGAACTTGGAGTTAACAAAGCACTTCCATTTGGCATCGTCCAGACCCATGAAGTCGGCACGATAGTAGAAACCGGGGTAACGGCTTTCCTGACGGAAACGAATGTGCTGCATGTGCAGACGAACGGTCCACAGTCTGTGATACTGTTCCCAGCAACGGAGCAGTTCGTGCAGGTCACGAGCCGCCAGCTTCTTGGAGTCTTCTTCCAGCATGTCGAGCAGGGCAAAGCCGGTGTCGAGCAGTCTGTCGGAAGTGGTATACAGGGTAGCGCAACCTCCGCCGTATTCATCGGTGCACTTGATGAGGCGCATCATGAAGTTGTTGGGGGAGATGTAGTTCGGGTTGACTACCGGATCAGTGGATGCACCCTTGAACTGCTCGTAGGTGTACCAAGGCTCGTAGATTTCTTTCTTCAGATCAGCAGCGGAAACAGGCAGCGTGGGCTTGAAATCCTTGTGATCGACAACCCAACGGACCATCTGCTTACCGACAATGCGGCCTTCAGCATGGGAACCGGAGGAGAACTTGTGACCAGAAGCGCCAACGCCGTCAGCACATGTCCACAGACCGTTTACGGTGGTCATGCGGTTGTACACCTTGCCGTTGTCAGCCTTGACCTTGTATTCTTCAGGAACCCAAGGCTCGTTCGGACCGGAAACCCAGATACCGCAGCAGCCGGAATGCGAACCGAGGAGGTAAGGCTCAGTGGGCATGATTTCGGAACCGCGTTCTTCAGGCTTGATGTTCATGGCGGCCCACAGGTTGGCCTGACCAACACACATATCCAGGAAGTCTTCCCAAGCTTCGGACTCAAGATGCTTCTGCTCGGCCTTGGACAGGTCCTTGAAGGTGGTCTGCAGGGCGGTGGCGGTGTCCATGTAGATGGGACCGCGACCTTCGCGCATTTCGCGAAGCATCATGTGGTTGCGCAGACAGGTCGGGATGACGTGACCCTTGGCGTAACCGCGATCTTCGTAAGGCTTCAGCATGGCGCGGTTGGTGACACAATAGTCTTCACCCTTGGCGTTGGTGGCTTTGGCCTTGAAGAGCAGGAACCATGCGCCAACCGGACCGTAACCGTCTTTGAAACGGGCGGGTACGAAGCGGTTTTCCATCATGGTCATTTCAGCGCCAACCTGAGCACACATGGTGTAGGTGGAGCCGGCGTTCCATACGGGATACCAAGCGCGACCAAGGCCTTCACCTGTGGAGCGCGGACGGTAAACGTTGACAGCGCCACCGCAAGCAACGGACATAGCGTTGGCCTTGATGACGTAAACTTTGTTTTCACGAACAGAGAAACCAACGGCACCGGCGATACGGTTGGGCGTTTTGGCGTCAAGCAGCAACTTGACGATGAAAATACGCTCCAAGTAACGATCGGAACCCAGGGCGTTCTTGGCGGCTTCAGCAACGATGACCTTGTAGGACTCACCGTTGATCATGATCTGCCAGCGGCCGGAGCGGACAGGGGCTGCGCCGGAACGCAGGGACATGCCCTCTTTCTTGGCCTGAGCGCCGTCCAGGTTCTTGCCGTCTTTCTTGACCCAGCAAGGCAGGCCCCATTCTTCGAACAGATGAACGGAGTCATCCACGTGGCGGCCAAGGTCGTAGATCAAGTCTTCGCGAACAATACCCATGAGGTCGGTGCGGACCATGCGGACATAGTCGTCAACATCGTTCTCGCCGATATAGGTGTTGATGGCGGAAAGACCCTGAGCAACCGCGCCGCCGCGATCGACAGCAGCCTTGTCAACCAAGAGGATCTTGATGTCGCCGCCAACTTTGTCGGCCCAGCGCACTGCTTCAAAAGCAGTACCGCAGTTACCCATACCACCACCGACCATAAGAATGTCGGTATCAATCTCAACGAGTTCGGGCTCTGCGCAGGCCAGACCCTTGATCACGTCTTTAACAGGAATCTGAGGCATATGTTCCTCCTGAAATTTCTTTCGTTTAAAGCGCCGAATTAGGCGACGGCCGACTTGAAGGTGACCTTCAGGTCTGCTTCACCGACTTCAATCTTCTGGCCAAGAGCTTCTTTGGGAGTTGCCAAAGCGGTCTCGGTGAACAGAAGCTCATCTTCCAGGTTCGCGCCTTCGGGCTTACCTTCGAAGGGCTTGATGGAACCTTCCACAGTGGTGCGGATGGGGAACTTAAAGCGCTTTACTTCGCCATTGCGGAACTGAACGGTCCACATGATGTCTTCTGCGCCGCGCAGCGGGATGCAGGTGCCGCCCATGGGGGCGAAGTCAGCATACGGACGAGCGGTGATCGCGCCCTGGGGACAAATCTTGATACAGGAGTAACATTCCCAGCAAGCGGCCGGCTCCTGATTGTAAGCCTTCATCTCTACAGGGTCCAGGATCATCAGGTCGTTAGGACAGATGTACATACAGGCAGTCTTTTCACCGCCCTTGCATCCATCACACTTTGCTGGATCAACAAAGGTTGGCATAATTCCTCCGAATAAAGAGTTTAAAACAACTTAGCCATAGGCCCGAAACAAACAAAAATTTACCCAAGCTCTTCGCTTGTGAATCTTTTATCAAAGCACTTTTGCTGTGTCAAGCCGCATATTGACAATCATAGGCCTTGTTGGACTTCAATCCACAAAGCCAAATCAGCAGGGCGGACACAAATGCCCGCCCTGCCGATTGAAATCAAACTACATGGCTGCGCCGGAAGCGGCACCCTGCATCTTCACTTCGACCTTTTCAGTCAGCGTGGAGTAGTATTCGCGCAGGATGACCAGGACTTCGTCGCGACCAAAGTGATCGACAACCTCGGCGCCTTCGGACAGAGCCTTGCGCAGCTTGGTGCCGGACAGAACAACGCGGTCGTCCTTGCTGTGCGGGCAGGTGCGCAGAGAGGCCATGCCGTCGCACTTGTAGCAGTAGAAGGTCCAGTCGATCTTCATGGGCTGGGTGACCAGATCCTTGCCGGCGCCCAGGTTCTTGGGAACGCGATCAAAGATTTCCTGAGCCTCGAACAGGCCGTAGAAGTCACCGACACCGGCATGGTCGCGGCCGATCAGCATGTCGGAAACGCCGTAGTTCTGGCGGAAGGTGGCGTGCAGCAGGCCTTCGCGGGGACCGGCATAACGCATATCCAGGGGGTAGCCGCCCTGAACGACGTTGGCCTTCACAAAGTACTTGTCGATAAGGGTATCGATGCACTTGATGCGGACTTCGGCCGGGATGTCGCCGGGCTTCAGGTTGCCGACCAGGGAGTGAATGAAAACGCCGTCGCAAACTTCAACAGCGATCTTGGCCAGATATTCGTGGGAGCGGTGCATGGGGTTACGCAGCTGCAGAGCGGCAACCTTGCTCCAGCCCTTTTCTTCGAAGGTGGCGCGGGCTTCGGCCGGGGACATGTAGCAACCGGGGAATCTGTCGCGGTAGTCGCCTTCGGAGAGGACCTTGACCGGGCCGGCAACATTGTATTTCTTCTGAGCCATAACCATCTGCACGCCGGGGTGATCCTTGGGGGCGATTTCCCAGAACTTGTCGTCAGCGGACTCTTCGCCCTGGCCCTTGTAGACCTTCTCGCATTCCCACTTCTTGTCGGCGTCGGTCATTTCGTAAACTTCGGTGACCTTCATGGTGGCCATGAAAACGCCCTTCTTGGGGTCGAACAGAGCGATCTCTTCGCCAACCTTAACTTCTTCATCCATATCCAGGGTCACGGGCACGGGCCAGAAGGTCCCGTCGGCCAGGGTGAAATTCTCACACACGGACTTCCAGTCGGCCTTGGTCATGAAGCCGCTCAGCGGGCTGAAGCCGCCGATGCCCATCATGATCAGGTCGCCCTTGGCGCGGGGGCTGATATCGATCTTCTTCAGTCCTGCGGCCTTTTTCTGCTCGGCAGCCAATTCGGCACCCTGAAGCAGACAGCAAACCAAACCTTTTCCACCATGCGGGGGTACGAGAGCCATAACGTGGATCCTCCTAAATATAGTTTGTTTTTATTTTCACAAATAAAAAAACGGAGACCTCTATTTGCTTCGCAACTCGCTTCTTGTCAACCGTTTTGTGATTTTTTTATCAACCGCTCAAGCATGCGCCAATCCTGACATGCCGGGATTCGCGTAACTGAAGGTATGAATCAGCTTTTTTCCAGGACTTCTTCCAATTTTTTCTTTTATATTAATATATTATATTTATATTGAACAATAACCGCTTGCAATCCATAAAGTCTTATTGTTAATGAATGCCTTTGAAATAAACTTTCATCATGCGTCCATGCACCCATGGACAACAAACACCCTATCCTGAAGAATTCGCATGGCCGAAAAACATAATACTCTCTCTTTGACGCAGGAACTGGCGCAGCTCGACGAAAAGCTCGTTTCCCTTCTCATGACCCGGACCAACCTTTTGTCCAGGGCGGCGTCGACACGACGTTCGAAAAACCTGGGCATCACCGACCCCAATCAGGAAAAAGTTCTGTGGCAGGTCTGGCGGGACGCGTCCAAGGCGGACAATCTGGAACCCCAGATCCTCAAAAAAATCTTTCACCTCTCGAACAACCTGTCCTATGCCAGGGTCGAACGGAACTCTTCTAATGAAAAGCCATTGTGCCTCTTCCCCAGGCGCAAGCCGGTGGAAATAGACCTCGAGGCTCCCCGGGATCAGATCCTGCGCAGCATGATGTTCTTCCTTGGCGCCACCAACTCCTCGCCGCTGACCATCGCGCCATTCCAGGGAAACGATCTCTCCCTGGAATTGATCAACGCCCTGAACCTCTGCGGATTCAACCTCGCTTTCCAGAACCGGCAATGCGAAGCCCATCCCGTCGAGTCCTGGTCGATGGACAACAAGATCATTTATGCCGGGCAGAGCAAATTCCATTTCTATCTTTTGCTGTGCCTTGCCCTCGGACAGGTCACTCGGGCCAAATTCACCGGCTCCACGAAACTCAAAATCCATGACGTCCGGCCCGTACAGGACATTCTGCCTCAACTCGGCGCCCGTCTGACGGTCGTGGAACCGCACAGCTATGGGTTGCCCGTCAGAGTCGAGAGCAGCGGGCAACTCCCAGAGACCATCTCCATCCCCAAGGGCGTGTCCAAAAAATTCGTGCTTGCGCTTGTGGTCGCGGCCACCACGTACAAGGCGGGTCTTTCGATCCAGCTCCATGAATCGTTTTCAAACAGCAAACTGCTGCGCAAAGGAATCGGATTCCTGCAGGAGCATATCCCGGAACTGCAATTTGAGGGTCTGAGCATCATCGTCCCGCCTGCGCCCATCAGCCTTGACCTTTCGGCGGTGGATATTCCCGTGGATCCGCTCATGAGCCTGCACCTGCTGGTTCTTCCGTTCTTTACCGACGGCAAGGTGGTCCTGCATGGCAAATGGCCCCAGCACGCGCCGCACCTCCATGACATTATGGATATCCTGCATGAGTTCGGATTGCGGGTCAGCTTCCACGGCGGCGAGATAACGTCCGTCATGGGCAACAGACCCCAGAAACTATCCATAGACATCACCTCCTGCCAGGAATACCTGCCGTTGGTGCTGGCCATGTCCATGGGCCTGCGCGGTCAATGCGCCATCACCCTGGACACCACGAGCGAGGATGTCGAATTCGCCCAGGACCTGCTCGAAAATCTGGGCGCGGGATATGCCATTGAACCCGGGCTGTTGCAGCTCGGCCTGTCCAACGCCAAGAAAGTCAGCGAATCGCCCTGGCAAAGTCCGGGCCCGTACTGGACCCTGGCCGGATCGCTCATATCCTTCACGCATCCAGGAGTCTGCATGACCAATGCGGACAACATTTCCTCGGCCTGGCCCTGGTTCTGGAAGATTTTCATGAATCTTCCAAGTCCTCAAAACTTCATTAATTCAGCACGAATAGAAGAGCAGGTAGACGAAAATCACGATGACAAGCCAAAACGTAAACGAATCCGAATCACAACAGATTAAGACCATCGAAAAGGAAATCGCCAGGTTCAAAGCTGAACAGGACGAAGCTCAGGCCAAGGTCAAAGAATTGCTGCTTCAAGAAGACCCTGCGCGCGGCATAACCTTTCACGAGGACATTTTCCGGCTGCAGCAGGACAAACTGCGCCTGGACACTGAAATTCAGATTCTGCGGGTCAAGCTCAGGCGGCTTGCATCCACGTGGTAAGCCCGACAAATAGAGGCTCCCAGCTTCGGCTGGGGGCCTTTTTTCAAAGATATGCAACGGCAAAATTGAAGGAGCGCGCATGAACCAGAACCTCACCCAGAAGATCATCGCGGCGCACCTCGTTGAAGGCGATATGCAGCCCGGAAACGAAGTGGCCATCAAGATAGACCAGACCCTGACCCAGGACGCCACCGGCACTATGGCCTACCTGCAGTGGGAAGCCATCGGCCTGCCACGGGTCAAGACAGAGCTGTCCGTCAGCTATGTCGATCACAACACCCTGCAGATGGGCTTCCGCAATCCTGACGACCACCGCTATCTGCGCAGCGTGGCCGCCAAATACGGCATTGTTTTCTCCCCTCCCGGCACGGGCATCTGCCACCAGCTGCATCTGGAAAATTTCGCGGTTCCGGGCAAGACCCTGATCGGCTCGGATTCGCACACGCCCACTGCCGGCGGCATCGGCAGCCTGTCCATGGGCGCGGGCGGCCTCTCCGTGGCGCTGGCCATGGCCGGAGAGCCCTACACCATCACCATGCCCAGGGTCTTCAAGATCCGCCTCGAAGGGCAGCTGACCGGTTATGCCTCGGCCAAGGACGTCATCCTGCACCTTTTGGGCATCCTGACCGTCAAGGGCGGCGTGGGAGCGGTCATGGAATACTGCGGCCCCGGCGTGGCCACCTTGAGCGTGCCGGAGCGCGCCACCATCACCAACATGGGCGCGGAGCTGGGCGCCACGGCGTCCATCTTCCCCAGCGACGACCAGACCCGGGCCTTTCTTGCGCTCATGGGCCGGGAAAGCGATTTCACCCCCTTGGCCGCCGACGAAGGCGCGGCATATGACCGGGAAATCGTCATCGACCTGAGCGCGCTTGTTCCCCTGGCGGCCCGGCCGCACATGCCCGACAGGGTCGTCCCCGTGGCGGAACTCGACGGAATGAACGTCGACCAGGTGGCCATTGGCTCCTGCACCAACTCCTCGTACTCCGACCTGCAGAGCGTGGCCCAGATTCTGAGCGGCGAGCATATCGCCCCGAACACGGACCTGCTCCTGTCACCGGGATCCAAGCAGGTGCTCAAAATGCTCATGAGCGAAGGGCTGCTCGACCTCATCCTCGACGCGGGCGGACGGCTCATGGAGTGCTCCTGCGGTCCGTGCATCGGCATGGGCGGCTCTCCGTCCAGCGGCGGCGTCAGCGCCCGGACCTTCAACCGCAACTTCGAGGGCCGCAGCGGCACCCAGGACGGACAGATCTATCTTGTCAGCCCCATCACCGCGGCATTCAGCGCCCTGAACGGCAAGTTCACCAACCCGTCGACCTGGACCAAAAGCGTTTCCAAGCCGTCGCTACCGGCCACGGCGCCGTCCATCCGCCATCTCTTCGCCTTCCCGCCCGAGGATGGAAGCGACGTCGAAATCCTGCGCGGACCCAACATCGTTGCCCTGTCGCCCTTTGACAGGCTGCCGGAAGTCCTGGAACTGCCGGTGCTGATCAAGGTCGGAGACAACATCACCACCGACCACATCATGCCCGCCGGCGCGGCCATCACCGCCCTGCGCTCCAACATCCCGGCCATCAGCAGGCATGTGTTCGAGCGCGTGGACAAAGATTTCGTGACCCGGGCCGAAAAAGCGGGACAGGGGCTCATCCTTGGCGGCGAGAATTACGGACAAGGCTCCAGCCGTGAACATGCTGCCCTGGCCCCACGTCATCTGGGCGTGCGCGTGGTTCTGACCAAGTCCTTTGCCCGCATTCACAAGGCGAACCTGATCAATTTCGGCATCCTTCCGCTGATGCTTGCCAACGAGGCGGACTATGACACGCTGGCCCAGGGCGATGTCCTGCGCCTCGAACTTGGCGCTCTTGAACCCGGAGCGGCGCTTTGCGCCACCACATCCGAGGGCAGACAGCTCACGCTGACCCATGATTTGACGGGTAATGAAATAGCCATTATCAAGGCTGGCGGCTTGCTCAATTACGTCAACGACAGGCAAAAATAAAAGCCCCTCGGGGCAGCTCCCATTATTTTTAACTTCAGACTCTTTGTCGGAGATTCCATGCTTGATATCCTGCGCCAGGGCGCCCAAAGTTGGGGAATAAAAATCCTCTTCGGCATCATCATTGCCGTTTTTGTTTTGGCCTTTGGCATGAATCGCGTGCAAAACGATCAGACCACCGTCGTCGCCACAGTCAACGACTCCCCCATTCTCTTTCGCCCGTTCCAGGAACGCCTGCAGCGCAGCCTCGAACTCGCACGTAGCCAGAACCCCAACCTGACCGCTGAGATTCTGGCCCAGATGGGATTCAAGAGACAGATCCTCGAACAGATGGTCATCGAAGAGTTGATGATGCAGCAGGCCGCCAAACTCGGCCTGACCGTTTCCAAGGAAGAGCTGGCCAAGGAGATTCATCTCATCCCCGCCTTCCAGAACGAAAGCAACGTCTTTGACCCGGCCTCGTACCAGAACGTGCTGCGTGCCAACAACCTCACGCCCGGCAAATTCGAATCCGAGTACATGCGCGGCATGGTCATGGACAAGCTGCGGACCTACGTCGGTCTTCCCGGCCGCCTCGGAGAGGATCAGGCCCGCGACTTCTACACATACGGCCGCAGCACTGCGACCATTTCGTATCTGATGTACCCGTGGGAAAACTATCAGAATCAGGTCAACGCCACGGACGCGCGGATCAATGAGTATTACGAGGCGCGCAAGGCCAACTATGCCGTGCCTGCCAGGGCCAAGATCGACTATCTGCTGCTCACTCCCGCGACTCTGGCCGACCCTGCCGCCGTTTCCCCCGAGGAAACCGAAAAGTACTACGCCGAGCAAAAGGAACAGTTCAAGATCGAAGAACAGGTCAAGGCCAGCCACCTTCTTGTGCGCGTTGACGAAAACGCCGATGAAGAAAGCGTGGAAAAGGCCATGCAGACCATAAAAGCCGCCCAGAAAGACCTGGCTGCCGGCAAATCCTTTGCGGAAGTGGCCGCGCAATACACCGAGGACCCCTCCGGCACACAGACCGGCGGAGAGCTGGGCTGGTTTGGCCGGGGCCGGATGGTGAAACCCTTCGAAGACGCGGCCTTTGCCCTGGAAAAGGGCGCTGTCAGCGAACCGGTCCGCACCCAGTTCGGCTTCCACCTGATCACCGTGGAAGACACCAAGAGCGCAGGCTATGAGAATTACGAGTCTGTCGCGAGCGACATCGCGAATATCATCGCCGAGGATCGCGCGGCGGAGATCCTGCAGGATCGTCTTGATCAGGCACTGGAAATGGTACTCGTCGGCGAGCCTCTCGATGCCGTGGTCAAAGCCATTGGCCTGAAGCTTGAGATCCGGGAATCGGACTACTTCACCAAGAATCAAGGCCCGAGGGATCTGCCCGGACTTTCTCCGGAAAATGCCCAGGTTCTCTTCGACCTGCCCCAGGACATCACGACGCAATCTCCGCTGCCCATTGCCGACGGATACCTGCTCGCCACCAAGCGTGAACAGGTTGCCGAAAGCGTGAAGCCGCTGGAAGCGGTCAAGGCGGAAATCGTCGCGGCCATCACCCGCGACGAAGCCTTGAAGGTGGCCAAGGCCGCCGCAGACAAGGATCTGGAGCTGTTGCTCAAGGGAGAAACCCTGACAGGCGCCACCGTAAAAGAGACCGAACCCTTCGGACGGCAAGGCACCATAAACGGCCTGGGCATGAACCAGTTGCTGGCCACCAAGGCCTTTGAGACCAAGTCCGGTGCATGGCTGCCCGAAGCCTACGCCTTTCCCGAAGGCTACGTTCTGGCCAAGGCCATACAGGTTACCCCGCCGGCCGACGAAGACTGGGCCGCGGAAAAAGAGTTATGGCTGACTTCCCTTAACGAAAGGGCCGAAGAGCAGACCATGCAGGCCTTTGTCGCGGATCTACGCGCCAAAGCCGATGTACGCATCACCAACCCTGCACTGCTCGAAAACTAACGCTTTCGACGCTCCATACAAATGGCAAAGCCCGTCTCGATTGAGGCGGGCTTTTTTCATGGGGAGTCAAAGGGATGGGGCTTAGATGGTTATCCACTCCACTTCCGGGTCCTGCCCGCGATGCAAGTGAAGCCGGGCCATGCCGCCTTCTCCTGACCTCGGCCAAAACAGGGAGCCAGGGTTAAAAAGCCGAACCCCTCCGGATGACAGCCGCCAGTCACGAACATGCGTGTGGCCGTAGCAGACAATGTCCGCTCCCTGGAATCGGCTGGCAATCTCGTCACCTACCCGGGAACGCGGACCCCATCCGTGACCCATGCCCAAACGAAACCCTTCCAGCTCCAGTTCACGCAGGACGGGCAGACTGCCGCTCAGGGAAAGCGGGTCGCAGTTGCCTTGCACGGAGTAAAACCGTGGATGGGAATTGAGAAAGGACCAGGTTTCCTCGCTCACGCAGTCTCCGCAGTGCAGAAGCACGTCGGCGTCACGGCAATAACGCTCAAAAATAGCCGCCAGAAGGGTATCCGGTTGATCCATATGCGTATCGGACATGACCGCGACAATCATGAGGCCCCCTTGCGCGCCAATGGTTGGATGACGAATTCGCACTCGATCCACAGGGCCTCTCCGGGCCCGGCAGCATTGCCGTACGTGGACTTGAGCGTGGACAGAAAAGAGAGCAGAAAAGCCTGGAAATCGTGGTCGCCGGAAACGCGGTTGACCACAAACTCGCCGATTCTGCCGTCTTCCAGAATGCTCAGGCTGACCAGCGCATAGCCGGTGCTGTCGGGAGACATGCCTTCCCACAAAGACCGGATGGCGCCCTGTACGGCCCGCGCGCGCGTCAAATCCGCTTCGCGGCGCGGCTTTGAGACGCGCTGGCGCGTGTCGGGACGCGCCTGCACATCCACGGAGATATGCAAAGGCGCCGAGTCCAGCCGGGCAACGCTCTGGGCGTGCTGCTCCCGAAAAATTCGTTCGCGGTACATATTGATGGTTTCGAGGTTGAGCTCAAGGACGCTTGGAAGTCCGTAGAGAGGCCCGAAGATGATAAACCAGACTGGAATCACATGCAGGCACAGCGCCAGAAAAAAACTGAACACTGCTCTCCCAAGACGGGATCTGCTTGCTTCTTGCGCTGACATGATCCGCTAGGGGCGGGGCTTGCCGTTCCCCTTGCGCCACCAGGACTCGTCCGGCCGCACAAACCACCAATCCGACTGATCCGTGGTCTGTATGGCGCGGGCAAGTTCCAGGGCCGGGTCCGTTTTGAGTCGCAAAACCGCATGGTCAAGCCATTTGGAGGCATAGGGGTTGCCCAGATCCAGCTCTTCCTTCAGGTTGGCGATGAAATCGAGTTGATCCGCATCCTGGGCGAGCCTGGATTCAAGAGTCACGCCGGCCTCCAGCTCGTGCCAGAGTTCAAGCGCATCCTGCCGCAGGCCCGTGCCCTCCAGGGCGTGCGTGATGGCCAGGACCGGGTTGCTCGTATTGTAGATGCGGTTGACGTAGTTGAAATCGCCGATGCGGGCCTCGTGCACGTCATGGAAAAGGCACAGGAAAACCGTCCTGGCCACATCCGCGCCGCTTTTCCGCGCCAGCATATAGCCGATCATGGCCGTGCGGAAAGAGTGCTCGGCCACGTTTTCTGCTCCCGAACCCAAAAATTGGTATCCGGTGCGTGGGGTCTTACGCAACATTCCAAGTTCAAAAACAAAATCGGCCAGACGTTTCCAGGTTTGCTCCACCACGGGCTTGGCTTCAGGTTCGATATTCAGCATTGATCTTGATGTACTCCTCGGTAAAATCGGAGGCCATGAGCGTAAGCTCGGCTTCTCCGGCGCAAAGCTCCAGGTCGATATCCACGACGTCCCGGCGCAGGGCCGAGGCCAAAAGGCTGTCCCAATCCGCCTTGACCGGGGTGCCCTGACGGAAAATGGTCATGCCCGCGATGCGCACGACCACATCGTCGGGTTCAAAAGCTGCTCCGCTCCGTCCCAGGGCGGCCACGATCCGGCCCCAGTTGGGGTCGCGGCCGTACAGGGCGGTCTTGACCAGCGGAGAATTGCCCACTGCCCGCGCGGCAAGCTGCGCATCGCTCATGCTGGCCGCACCGCGAACATTGATGCGCATGACCTTGGTCCCGCCCTCGGCGTCCTGCACGATCATGTAGGCCAGATCCTGGCAAATTTCGAGCAGCGCCTCCTCCAGAAGGTCCAGATCCGCGCCCAGCGCCCTGACTGCGGTGCCGTTGGCCAACGCCAGAACGCAATCATTGGTGCTGGTGTCGCCGTCAACGGTGATGGCGTTGAAGCTCTTGTCCACGCAGCGGACCAGGGCCTGCTGCCACCACTCGTGCTCCACGCCGGCATCGCAGAGGATAAAACCGAGCATCGTGGCCATGTTCGGGCAGATCATGCCCGCGCCCTTGCAAAACCCGGCCAAACGGACCGTGCCGGAGGATAGCGTGACCTCCCGCGCGGCGAGCTTGGGGAACGTGTCCGTGGTCATGATCGCGCGGGCCATATCCACCAGCCCCATCCGCCCAAGATTCTCGCGCAGGGCGGGGACCGCCTTTTCCCACAGCTCCATCTTGAGCTGATCGCCGATAACGCCTGTGGAAGCGGGCAGAATCGCGGACGCTTCGAGGCCGAGGGCGGACAGCAGCTCAAGGGTGGCCCGGCAGTTGGCAATGCCTTCCTGACCGGTGCAGGCGTTGGCCTGGCCGGAATTGACGACAATGGCGCGGATGCCCGAGGAACCTTTTTCAAGGATGTCCCTGGCCACAAGAACCGGCGCGGCCTGAAAGCGATTGGTGGTGAAGACTCCGGCGGCTACAGCCGGGACCGTGCTGACCACCAGCCCAAGATCCGAACGCCCCGGCCGTTTGAAACCGCACTGCGCGGTGGAAAATTGGAAACCAGAAGGGATGGTCATGGTGACTCCAGATATGAAAAATTCCGTCCCAAACATGCGGAACCGCGATTCCTGACAGGGGAGAAAATCTTTGTCAAACAGGCAACGAGCTGTCGCGCTCGAAATAGTCGTCGGCCAATTGGCAGCAATTGGGCGCGCCACCGGCCAGCCCGGCCAGAGTGATGGTGTCCAGTTCGCGCAGCATGGCGTCCGTGGCCCGCTGCCAGGCCGCACGGGTTGGGCAGACAGCCGTCCTTTCGCACAGCTCCGGCGCGCTCAAACAGGCCGAAAGCTCCACCGAGCCTTCCATGATGCGCACGATGTCGCCCAGGGTGATGTTCTCCGGTGAACGGCCCAGCTGATGTCCTCCTGCTGCGCCGCGCTTGCTCGTGACCATCCCGGCATGCTTCAGGGGCTTGATGATTTGTTCGATGAACGGCACGGTGATTCCCGTGCGCTCGGAAATGTCGTTCACGCGATGGGGCACTCCCTCGTTGTGCAGGGCCAGGTCAAGCAGGATCCGGGACGCATATCTGGATTTCGCGGAAAGCTTCATAATAATCTCGAATGATTGAAATTTTATTTTAAATCGACTGTAACTCACTCATGCGTCAAACAACTCCATCAATTCCTGCTCACAAAAAACACCGCATATTCCGATTCGAGCGGCACGGTTTCATGTCCTCTACATGGTCAAAGGCCGCACCGCAATATTGCGCCCGTCAGGCAGCGGGAGTACCTAGGCATAAAACATGAAACACCTGCAAAACATCCCTCTCAAAAACTACAGCACCTTCCGCATCGGAGGCGTGGCAAAAGACATTTTTTTCCCCGGGACCCCGCACGAGCTGGTTGAAATCGTTTGCCGGCATCGCGCCGACAACGTTCCCTTCTGGATTCACGGCGGCGGCGCCAACACTCTTTTCCCGGACAGCGAGATCCTTATGCCCATCATCTCCACCAGCGAGATGACGGCCTGCGTCCGCAATGGCGGCACCGTGCACGCACAGGCCGGAAAGATCATGGACGCCTGGGTCCTGGAATGCCTGCGCGAAGGGCTGGGGGGAATCGAATGCCTCTCGGGCATTCCCGGAACCCTCGGCGGGGCGCTGTTCATGAACGCAGGGGCCTACGGCCATGAAATCTCGGACCACCTTGTCAGCGTCACCGTCCTGACCCGGGATGGGCGCGTGATCGACATTCCCAAACAGGAATGCGGGTTCGGCTACCGTCAGGCCTCGGCCCTGCGCGAAGCGGTCGTGCTGGCCGGGACATGGAGCCTGCCGCAATCCGATCCTAAGCCCCTCCTCGCCAAGCGCAAGGAAATACTGGCCAGGCGCAAGGAAAAGCAACCGCTTGAATTCCCGTCCGCCGGCAGCGTCTTCAAGCGCCCTGAAGGCGCCTACGCATCCCAACTCATCGACCAGGCCGGTCTCAAGGGCCTGCGCGTGGGCGGCGCGCAGGTGTCGGAAAAACACGCCGGATTCATTGTCAACGTCGACAACGCCACCTGCCGGGACGTGCTCGAACTGGTGGAGATTTGCCGCAAAACCGTGCGCGAGCGCTTCGGTTACGAACTCGAACTCGAACAGTGCCTCTGTCCCTTCTGCCCCGATCACAAATAAGCCAGGAGAGTCCCATGCCCAAGGCCGTGCAGTCCGACATCGCCATCGCCCAGAAAGCCACGATGCATCACATCCGCGACATCGCGGCAATGCTCGGCCTCGGGGACGACCAGCTTGAACCCTATGGCAAGTACAAGGCCAAGCTCCCGCTTTCCCTGGCCGAAAAAGATCAGTGCAAATACGGCAAGCTCATCCTGGTTTCGGCCATCACTCCGACCCCGGCAGGCGAAGGCAAGACCACCGTGTCCATTGGCCTCAATGACGGACTGAACCGCATCGGCAAAAAGTCCATGGTCGTGCTGCGCGAGCCGTCGCTCGGCCCGGTCTTCGGCATCAAGGGCGGCGCCACCGGCGGCGGCTATTCGCAACTCCTGCCCATGGAGGACATCAACCTCCACTTCACCGGCGACTTCGCGGCCATCGAAAAAGCAAACAATCTGCTGGCCGCCCTCATCGACAACAACCTGCAGAGCAAGAGCCGCTCACTCAACCTCGACGGCAGGACCGTGGCCTGGAAGCGCGTCATGGACATGAACGACCGTTCGCTCAGGCGCCTGGTCTGCGGCCTTGGCGGTCTGGCGCACGGCGTGCCCCGGGAGACGGGCTTCGACATCACGGCGGCGTCCGAGATCATGGCCATTCTCTGTCTGGCTGACGACCTGCCGGACTTGAAGCGCCGTCTGGGGGATATCTTTCTTGGATTCACCTTTAGCCGCGAACCCATCCACGCCCGGGACCTGAACGCCCAGGGGGCCATGGCCGCGCTGCTCAAGGAAGCCGTCAAACCCAACCTGATCCAGTCCCTGGAAGGCAACCCGGCGATCATGCACGGCGGCCCCTTCGCCAACATCGCCCAAGGCACCAACACGGTCATCGCCACCCGCACGGGGCTTTGCCTGGCCGATTATGTGGTCACAGAAGCGGGTTTCGGCTTTGACCTCGGCGGGGAGAAATTTCTGGACATCAAATGCCAATCCGCCGGATTCGATCCCTGCGCGGTGGTCCTGGTGGCCACGGTGCGGGCGCTCAAATACCATGGCGGCGTCGAACTTGCGCATCTGGCAGTGCCCAATACCAAGGCCCTCAGCCGAGGGCTGGAGAATCTCACCAAACAGATCGAGAACGTGCGACTCTTCCATCTAACCCCCATCGTGGCCATCAACCGTTTCGCCACGGACACGGACGAAGAGCATCAGGTCATCCTCGACCACTGTCAGTTCATGGGAGTGCAGGCGGCGGTCATGGAAGCGTGGGAAAAAGGAGGAGAAGGGGCCGAGGAGCTGGCCGAACTGGTCGCGGCCACGGCCGACCAGTGCACCGCGCATTACAAACCTCTGTACGACTGGAACCAGAGCGTGCGCGAAAAAATCGAGATCATCGCCACCCGCGTCTATGGAGCCGCCTCGGTGGAATATGCTCCCGGAGCGCTGAAAGATCTGGAAAAGATCAAGCAGCTGGGCCTTGAGGGATTACCCGTGTGCATCGCCAAGACGCAAAGCTCCCTCTCGGATCAGCCGGGGTTGCGCGGCCGCCCGCGCGACTTCGTAGCCACCGTGCGCGAGGTCGAAATCGCCTCTGGAGCGGGATTCCTGGTGCCCATCACCGGCAACATGATGCGCATGCCCGGCCTGCCGGAAGTTCCCTCGGCGGAAAAGATCGACATCGACGAAAAGGGCGTGATCAGCGGGCTGTTCTAAGCCGCGAGCAAAAAAAAGAGCCCTCGCCAAATGGAGGCGCGGGCTCGTCGATATCAGTGAAAGCCGGGCCCCTGAATCAGGACACCTTGCCCCCGTTGCTCACTTCCGAACTCGGTCCAAGCAACGCCAGTCCCCCTTCCTTCTTCACCGCCAGCACCATGCCCTGGGAAACCAGACCACGCAGCTTGCGCGGCTTCAGGTTGGCGACCACGACCACCTGGCGGCCCACCAGCTCCTCGGGCTTGAAAAACTCGGCGATTCCGGCCACGACCTGCCGGGGCGTTTCGTCGGCGGTGTCGATCTTCAGCACCAGCAAGCGGTCCGCTTCGGGATGCGGAGTGGCTTCAAGCACAGTGCCGACGCGCAAGTCGACCTTGGCGAAATCCTCGAACTCGATGCAATCCGGGCAGGCCATCTCGATCTTGGCCTCGGGCTTTGACTCCTTGGCTGGCTTGGCCTTCTTGGGCTCTGCGGCCTTCTCCTCCCGCTGTTCCAGATCCTGGCGGGGGAAGAGGTTGGAGCGCTCCGCAACAGGCGTGCCGGGAGCCAGCCCGAACCAGGAGGAGGTCTCGGACTCCAGGTCCGTGCCTTCTATGCTGAATTTCACCCCCAACTGGGTCAGCATGGTCTCGCTCGTACTCGGCATGACGGGCCACAGATGCACGGCCACCTTGCGCATGCCTTCGAGGATGACGTAAAGGACCGTTCCCAGCCGATTCATGTCCTTATTCTTGTACAAGGTCCAGGGGGCCGAGGAATCGATGTATTTGTTCAGATGGCGGACCAGTTCCCACAGGGATTTGAGCGCCCTCGAAAACTGAAAATGTTCGAACTGGCTCTGGTAATTGGACATGGCGTTATGCCCGAGTTCAAGCACTTCCCGGTCAAGATCGAGAAGCTCCCCGCATTCAGGGACCACCCCGCCAAAATACTTATGGGTCATGGACAGGCTGCGCGAAAAGAGGTTGCCCAGATCGTTGGCCAGATCGGCGTTGAAGCGTCCCACCAGCGCGTCCTCGCTGAACGAGGAGTCCTGCCCGAAACTCATCTCGGAGAGCAGGAAATAGCGAAAAGCGCTGAGGCCGTATTTCTGGGCCATGTCCAGGGGGGCGACCACGTTGCCGATGCTCTTTGACATCTTGGTCTCGTTCACGGTCCAGTACCCATGCACGCGCAGACCCTTGTAGAGGGGGATCTCCGCCGACATGAGCATGGTCGGCCAGAAGATGGCGTGAGGCTTCAAGATGTCCTTGGCCACCAGATGATGCGCCCCGGACCAATATTTGCGGAAATCCTCGCCATCCGGGTAGCCCAGCGCAGAGATGTAATTGATGAGGGCGTCGAACCACACGTAGGTCACGAAATCGGAGTCGAAGGGCAGCTCGATACCCCAGGTCAGACGCGTCTTGGGCCGGGAGATGCACAGATCGCCCAGGTCTTCCTTGAGCATGGACAGGACTTCGTTGCGGTAGCGCTCGGGCTGAATGAAATCCGGGTTGGCCTCGATGTACTCGCGCAGCGGCTCCAGATATTTGCTCATGCGGAAGAAGTAGTTCTTCTCCTTGATGAAGGTGGGCACGGTCTGATGATCGGGGCACTTGCCGTCCACCAGTTCCTTGTCCGTATAGAAACGCTCGCATCCGAAACAGTAATGCCCGCCGTACTCGTCGAAATAGATGTCGCCCTTGTCGAACACGGTCTGCAATACGTGGCGCACGCAGGCCTTGTGCCGCAGGTCAGTGGTCCGGATGAACTGGTCGTTGCTCACCTCCAGCACGGGCCAGAGGTCCTTGAAAAGCTGGCTGATGGTGTCGGAATAGGTCTTGGGATCCTGACCGGCCGCCTCGGCGGCCTGCACGATCTTGTCGCCATGCTCGTCCGTGCCGGTCAGAAAAAACGTCGCGTCCCCCTTGAGGCGGTGGAAACGGCTCACGCTGTCGGCGACAATGGTCGTATATCCGTGCCCCAGATGGGGCCGTGCATTCACATAATAGATGGGTGTGGATATGAAAAACGGTTTCAAGCGGTTCTCCTTGTCTGCCGGAATTTATTGCTGCCCAGAGGGCTTGGATGAATGGTCCTTGCGCCCGGAACCTGGCTTGCGCCGCTTGTCCCTGGGCCGATATTCCTTGCGCTCACGCGGCGGACCGGAACTCTCCGGCCTGCTCTCGGGGCGATCGCCAACTGCGGCGGACGCGGCGGGTGCAGCGGGAGCAGCGGATGCGTCATCGTTTTTGTGACGGGACGGACCACGTTCAGGACGGTCGGAACGATCGGAGCGCTCAGGACGATCGGGGCGGTCGGAGCGCTCAGGCCGCTCTGAACGGTCAGCACGATCCGGTCTGGGGCCAGGGGGTCGTTCGCCCCCTGGACGGGAACGCTGTTCCCTGCGTGGGGGTTTGGTCCTGCGGTCCGATTGGGAACTCTTGTTCCTGACCTCCGGGTCCATGAGCGCGGCCAGTTCGGCCGGCACGTCTTCGGGGGCATCGTCACGCGCGGCCATGCGCGGCTGATCCGGCAGGACCATGGCCGCCCAGTCTGACAGGGAAAAATCCAGTTCATCCCCGACTTCGTTCAGGACGCTTACAGAATCCCGAAACATATTGGCCCGCAAGGTTTTCATGGGGCCCTGCGTGGTCATGTAGCGACGGCCCAGCTTGGGGGCGCGACGCTGAAAATCCGCGTAATTTTCTTTCTCGTAGGCCAGGCAGCACAGCAGACGGCCGCAGACCCCGGAAATCTTGGCCGGGTTCAGGAACAGGTTCTGATCCTTGGCCATCTTGATGGTCACCGGCTCGAAGCGCCGCAGATAGCGGCGGCAGCAGCACATCTGGCCGCAGTTGCCGAGCGCCCCGATCATCTGTGTTTCATGGCGCACGCCGATCTGGCGCAGCTCGATACGGGTGCGGTAATTACGCACCAGATCCTTGACCAGCTCCCGAAAATCGACTCGTCCCGGAGCCGTGAAGTAGAAGATCATCTTGCTTTTGTCGAAGTAGATCTCAACGTCCACCAGCTTCATGTCCAGATTCATCCGCGCCATGGATTTCTGGCAGTACTTGCGGGCGTCCCTGGCCAATTCATCATTCTCGCGTCCAATTTCCACATCCTCGGCCGTGGCCGGGCGGTAGATCGGCTTGACCGACTCCTGGTCCAAGCCCTCGGGCAGGTCGTCGCGCAAGGCCACGATCTCCCCGAACCCGATCCCTTCCTCGGTCTTGACCAGGACCATGTCGTGCATGGAGAGCACAAACGGCGTAGCTAAAAAATAATATATTTGTCCCTGGCGTCTGAATGAAACACCAACGTATTGAGCCATAACTTATCCTAAAATTTCCCATCGACAATGCGGGAAAACGGTAACGGATTCACGGTGCGCAAAAGCGCAAACAACCGGCTCCGAGCCAATGCCCGGAACCGGTTGTGTATCGGGAGAATACGAAAGTGACAAGCTGGAGAAGCCCCGGCCGTCCCGCAATTTCCCAGGACGATTTGCCCTCTGCGCCAGACTCTGGCCGTCCTTGTCCGGAAACAGCCGGGTGATGCCGGCAAGAATCTGTGTTCCCGGTGGCCTGGCTCCTTCATGTCCCGAAACCGGAAAATTTAGAGCGTAAGTGACCGGGAAGGCCGCATTTTTCTTATGCTTGTCAAAAGACTTGGTTATTAGTAAATATATGCAAAACACCACTTAGGAAGGATTTCCCCATGACCGTCTCCCCCCTCAATTCATATTCCAGTCAGAGCCTTGGCTCCGATGCGAATTGGAATGGCGGGGCCGCGAAGGAAATGCTCTTAGCCAAGGTGTCCACCCGCACCGTCGCCATGCAGCTCGGCAAGCTCGGCGTCAGCGTGAGTACGCAAAACATCTCCCTGGACGAACCCGCACCAAAAATCCTCAAGGATTTCGCCCAGGAGCTGGAACTTCAGTATCTTACTCAGCACGTCTCCCCGTACAGGCCCGCCGGAGACTATTCCCAAAACATGAACCTGCAGCGCCTCCGCGCCGGCGCTTATAGTCAGCAAGCCTTTCAGACCCGCACCGTTAACCCCATGATCAGCGTGACGGTGTAGGCCCTCTGGCCGCATCCGCATAGCCGGAGCAGCCCGTAATTCGGGCCTCTTCGGCTCGCCCGCTCTTGCAAACCGCCTCGCCCCCTGTCTAAAAAAAAAGAGCCGCCATGTCCGGCGGCTCGTGTTCCTACTTGGATAAAAAGGCTTCCAGCTTCGCCAGCGCCCGGCTTATGCCCTCGGGCTCGGAACCACCGGCCTGGGCCAGCTCGGGCCGTCCGCCGCCACCGCCCTTGATCTCGTCCGAGACTTCCTTGATGAGCGCCGGGGCAGTGTAGCGCCCGTGCAGATCCTTGCTGACCGCGAGCACCAGCATGGCCTTGCCGTCGATCTCGGCGGCCAGGGCGATGATACCGCTTGAGAGCTTGGAACGCAGATCGTCCATGAGATTCCTGAGCGCATTCATGTCTGGAGCGTCAACCTTCCTGGCCAGGACCTTCATGCCGGAGATGTCCTTGGCCTCCGACGCCAGATCCCTGCCGCTCTCGGACATGACTCTGGCCTGCAGGGTCTGCAGCTCCTTGGCCAGCGCCTTGCCCTGATCCTGCAGCGCGATGATTTTCTTGCCCAGCTCATGCGGCGCGGCCTTGAGCGTGGCGGCTACCGTGCGCACTTCCTCGCGCTGAGCCTGCCAATGGCGCAGGGCGTCCCAGCCGGTCAGGGCTTCGATACGCCGCACCCCGGCGGCGATGCCCGCCTCGGACAGCAGGGCGAACGACCCGGCCTGGCCCGTGGAGGCCAAGTGGGTGCCGCCGCAGAGCTCCACGGATTCGCCGGCCATCTCAACCACGCGCACATCGGCTTCGTACTTCTCGCCGAAAAGGGCCATGGCCTGCTTCTGCTGCACGGCTGCGTCATAGGACATGACCTGGGTCACGATGGGCGCGTCGGCCAGAATGGCCCGGTTGACCTCGTCCTCGACCTGTCGCAGCTCTTCCGGCGAAAGGCCGGAGATGTGCGTGAAGTCGAAACGCAGACGCGAGGGGCCGACCAGAGATCCGGCCTGCTTGACATGCTCGCCCAACACCCGGCGCAGGGCCGCGTGCAAGAGGTGGGTAGTGGAGTGATTGCGCGCCGTGGCGATGCGCTCCCCCTCCTCGACAAAAAGTTCCACTTCCTGATCGGCCAGAATTTCACCACCGCCGATCTCGATCTTGTGCACGATCAGCGCAGGCGCGGGCTTCAAAGTATCAAGCACGCGAGCGCTACCCGTTGGGGCCTGCACCCGGCCCGTGTCGCCCATCTGACCACCGGATTCGCCGTAAAACGGCGTCTTCAGAGTGACCATGAAGCCAACGCCCGAGCGCAGACGCTCGACAGGCTGGCCTTCGGCATCAAGCAGGGCGACAATACGGCTGGTCGCGGCCAGGCAATCATAGCCGATGAATTCCGACTCCAGTCCAGCGCCCATGAGCGCCGCGAACTGACCGGCCAGGCCCTTGTCGCCGGAACCGGCCCAGGCCTGCTTGGATTTCTTTTTCTGCACGGACATGTGCTCGCGAAAACCCGCCTCGTCTACCAAAAAACCCTGCTTCTCAGCGATATCGTTGACGATATCGAGAGGGAAGCCATAGGTGTCGTAAAGTTTAAAAGCCGTCTCGCCGGTGATGGTTTTGCTACCTGCGGCGGCCAGCGACGCCATCTCGTCCTCGAGGATGCGCAGGCCCTTGTCCAGGGTCTCCCCGAAACGCTCTTCCTCCTGGCGCACGACGCGGACCATGAACTCCCGGCTGGCGACCAACTCCGGAAACGTGTCGCCCATCTCGCTCACGACCTGGTCCGTGGTCTCGCACAGGAAGGGTTCGTCAAAGCCGAGCAGCTTGCCGAAACGATAGGCGCGGCGGATCAGACGACGCAGCACGTAGCCGCGACCTTCGTTGGACGGGAGCATGCCGTCAGCCAGCAGAAAAGCGATGGAGCGGCTGTGGTCGGCGATGACACGTAGCGCCGTGTCCGAATCCTCGCCCTGATGGTAGGCCACGCCGGCCTTCTTGGCCATGGCCTGAATGAGGCCCTGGAAGAGGTCGGTGTCGAAATTGGAACGCTTGCCCTGGCATACGGCCGTGATGCGCTCCAGGCCCATGCCCGTGTCGATGCTGGGCTTGGGCAGCGGGGTCAGGGTTCCGTCCTCGGAGCGGTTGAACTGCATGAAGACCAGATTCCAGATTTCCAGATAGCGGTCGCAGTCGCATTTGCCGATGCCGCAATCCGGGCCGCAGGCCATGTCCGCACCCTGGTCTACATAGATTTCGGAGCAGGGGCCGCAAGGGCCGGTGTCGCCCATGGCCCAGAAATTGTCCTTCTCTCCGAGGCGGAAGATGCGCTCGCCCGGCACGCTGGCCACTTTCTGCCACAGTTCCCCTGCCTCGTCGTCGTCGCGGAAGATGGACACGAAGAGCTTCTCCTTGTCGAGACCAAGCTCCACGGTCACAAAATTCCAGGCCAGGCGGATAGCGTCTTCCTTGAAATAATCGCCAAAAGAAAAATTGCCGAGCATCTCGAAAAAAGTGTGATGACGCGCCGTGCGCCCCACATTTTCAAGATCGTTGTGCTTGCCGCCGACGCGCAGACATTTCTGGGACGTGGCGGCCCTGGTGTAATCACGCTTCTCCTGGCCCAGAAAAATTTTCTTGAACTGGACCATTCCCGCGTTGGTGAACAAAAGGGTCGGGTCGTCCTGAGGCACCAGGGAAGAACTGGGCTGCACGCTGTGTCCGTGCTGCTGAAAATATTCCAAAAACCGTTTGCGAATTTCACCGGCACTGATCACTTTATTCACCTCGTTGCGGCCCTTCTGCGGCGGGGCCTGTATAGTATAAAAAAAGGCATGGATTCCCGCGAACGTGTGCCCGTCAGGGTAGGCGGGCGCGTACCCGTTAGGGTAAATCCATGCCTTTGCTGTTTCCTAAAAAAACAAATCTCCTACTCGGCAGCTTCCGGCACGACCGCGCCGGCCGCATCCTCCGCAACCGGCATGCCCAGATGTTCGAGCAGAGCGCGTTCGATCTGCATGCGCAACTCGTCGTTGTCCTGCAAAAAGGCACGCACATTCTCCTTGCCCTGGCCAAGCCGTTCGGAACCAAAAGCATACCAGGCGCCGCTTTTGTCGACCACGCCTTGTTCGACGCCCAGATCAATCAACTCGCCGACACGGGAGATGCCGGTGCCAAAGAGCACGTCGTACTCGGCCTCGCGGAAGGGGGGAGCCATCTTGTTCTTGACGACCTTGACCCGCACCCGGTTGCCGTAGGATTCTTCCTTGTCTTTCAAGGTCTGAATGCGACGCAGGTCCAGGCGCACGGAGGCGTAGAACTTGAGCGCGTTGCCGCCGGTGGTGGTCTCGGGGCTGCCATAGCCGGTCATGCCGATCTTCATGCGCAGCTGGTTGATGAAAATGATGGATGTGCGCGACTTGTGGATCGTGCCGGTCAGCTTGCGCATGGCGTGGGACATGAGCCGGGCCTGGCCGCCAACCTGGGTCTCGCCCATGCTTCCTTCCAGTTCGGCCTGGGGGATGAGGGCTGCCACGGAGTCGACCACGACCACGTCCACGGCGCTGGAGCGGACCAGCATGTCGGCGATCTCCAGGGCCTGCTCGCCGTAATCGGGCTGGGAGATAAGCAGGTCCTCGGTCTTGACCCCGAGTCTGCGGGCATAGTTGATATCCAGGGCGTGCTCGGCGTCGATGAAGGCCGCCACGCCGCCGCGCTTCTGGGCCTCGGCGATGATGTGCAGTGCCTGGGTGGTCTTGCCGGACGATTCAGGCCCGAAAATTTCAGTGACCCTGCCGCGCGGAATGCCGCCCACGCCCAGTGCCAGGTCAAGACCTATGGAACCTGTGGGAATGACCGGGACCACCTGATGGGATGTATCGGAAAGACGCATGACCGAGCCCAGGCCGTAGCGGCGCTCGATTGTTGCCAGCGCGGTTTCCAGCGCTTCGCGGCGGGCATCTTCGGGAGAAACGTTTTTTGGTCGGGCCATGAGCAGCTCCATGAGAGTTGGGGGTTTTCCGAAAAACGGACAAGCAGTGATTCGTAGCAAATATGGTTTTGGAAGACAATTCTTCAGGCGATCCGGAATTTCTTACAATTCCCGCGCAGTGCGTGAAAATGGGGGGCTTGTATGTATTTTTCATCCTTGCGCCGCCTTCGGGCTTTGGCTAGCAGCACGGGTCATGAACACTTTTGACGCGCTCTCACTTTTTTCCGGCGGTCTGGACAGCATCCTGTCCAGCAAGCTGATGCAAAGCCTCGGACACAAGGTTCTCGGGCTGCATTTTATCAGCCCTTTTTTCGGCAAGCCGGACCAGGTGCCCGAATGGGAACGGGAATACGGTATTCCCATTACCATCATCGACGTCGGTCAGGAGTTCGTGGACCTCATGGCCGCATTTCCGCCCCATGGCTTCGGCAAGGTCCTGAACCCCTGTGTCGACTGCAAGATCCTCATGCTGCGTCGGGCCAAGGAACTTCTGCCGGTCTACGGCGCCTCGTATCTCATCTCCGGCGAGGTCCTCGGGCAGCGCCCCATGTCCCAACGCGCCGACACCCTGAACATCATCCGCAACGACGCCGATGTGCGCGACCTGCTGTTGCGCCCCTTAAGCGCGGGACTACTCCCCATCACGCCCATGGAGGAGTCCGGCCTGGTCGATCGCGCCAAACTGCGGTCCCTGGTCGGACGCGGACGCAAAGGGCAATACGCCCTGGCCAAGGAACTGGGCGTCACCAAAATCCCCACTCAGGCCGGCGGGTGTCGCCTGGGAGAACGGGAATCCGCCCGGCGCTACTGGCCCATATTGCGGGCCTTTCCGAAGCCGCTCAGCCCATATTTCGATCTGGCCAACGTCGGCCGCCAGCTTTGGCGCAGGGAGGCGGACGCGGTCACCGACCACTGGATGGTCATGGGCCGGGATCACAAGGACAACCAAAAACTCTTGAAGCTGGTCAGCCCCGAGCAGTACGTCTTTGTGCTCAAAAATTTCCCCGGCCCCAATGCTGTCGGCGTCCCGATCCCCGGACAGGACTGGACGGAGGAGATCCTGGCCGAGGCGGCGGCCTGCCTGGCATCCTTTTCCCCCAAGGCCAGAAAACACGGGGATTTGGTGGACGTATCCATTGCGCGGCACGGCCTGGAACGCATCATTTCAGTCCGCCCCGACATGGCCCACGGTTTCGAGGATAATTTGACCTGGCCCCAGACCAGGGCGCAGCAAAAAATTTGGGAGCGCAAGCTGGCTGAAGTCTGACCCTTTCGGCACGTATTCTCCTCCTGTCGGCCCGCTCTTCACCGCAAAAACCTCTTTTTTGTATCTTTGCACCTCAAAATTCCGTATCAAAGCCGAAAAGAGCTGGGCTTTTCCAATTATTTCGCCCATCGCCCTTGACTCATAGCAAGATGGCCGTCAATAGTAATACGTATCAAAACCAACAAACTTGTGACCCAATCCTGGTCACAACGCATGGAGAGTATTCATGAAAATGCTGATCATTTATTATTCGATGTTCGGACACATCCGCACCATGGCAGAAGCGGCCGCAGCGGCAGCGCTTGAAATCCCCGGAGTGGAGGTGGCCCTGCGCCGCGTACCCGAGACGTTAAACGAAGCCATCCTGACCAAGATGGGTGCCTTGGACGCAGCCAAGGCCCAGGCCGACGTGCCTGTGGCCACTGTGGACGAGTTGGCTGAAGCCGACGCCATCTTCTTCGGCACGCCCACCCGTTTTGGCAACATGACCGGCCAGATGCGGCAGTTCCTGGACGGCACGGGCGGATTGTGGGCGCAAGGAACCCTTGTCGGCAAACCCGGCGGCGTGTTTACATCCTCCGCGACCCAGCACGGCGGCCAGGAGTCGACCATCCTGTCCTTCCACACCTTCCTGCTGCACCAGGGTATGGTAGTGGTCGGCCTGCCTTACACATTCCAGGGCCAGATGCGCCTTGATGAAGTCACCGGCTGTTCGCCCTACGGCGCCAGCACCATCGCCGGCGGCGACGGATCGCGCCTGCCCTCGGAAAACGAGTTGGAAGGAGTGAGATTCCAGGCCCGGCACCTAGCCAAAATCGGGCTGAAGCTCAAACAGAACTAGTCGCCTTATAACAAAAACCCCGCACATCCCTGGATTGCGGGGTTTTCTTTTACCTGCGGAACGCGCGGCGGCAAGCAAAACGGCTGCCGTGATCGGGCAGCGCTCAGTTCAGTTCAGCCCGGAATAGCCTTTGCCGATGGCAGAGAAGGGCAGATCAAGCTCCAGCTGCGGCACCTGTTGCCCGATCCAGGCCACGAAGGTGTTGCTGTTGGGACCGGGAAAGGCCTTGTATTCCTTTGGCCACGGATAATTTCTCGCGGCGCGCTCCACATCGTCGATCACCGCATCCACGCCCGGTCCTTTCAGCTCCTTGAGCAAGCGGGGCGTGGCTCCGTACCAGTAACGATCCGGCGCATCCTTGGCGATGCGTACGACCGGATTACCCCTGGAAGCCCTCCAGCCCACCACGTCATAGACCGTATAGGAATCCTCGCCTGTGCGCTTGGCCGCGACCCAAGTATGGATGGCGAACCAGCCGCGCCAACCCCAGGCGTCGGCGCCATAGACATGCAGCACGGCCTCCGGGGTCTGAGCCGGATCGGGCGCGATTCCGGCCGATTCCCGACTGGCCGTACGCCAGTCCTGGTTTGAGGAACAGGACAACAGCAGCAACGCGATGCACAGGAGAGCCAGACGAACCCTCATTCTTCCCCCTTGGTGTCTTTATCGCAGTTGACGGGTTCGAACCCGCCGAGCAGGACGCGCACAACCTCGCTGGCCACGAACAGCCCGAACATGCCCGTCAGGTAGGAGATGGAGCCGATGGGCGCACGCGGCCGACCGCTGACGCCCTGCTCCGGCGCTTCCTCGATGACGGGCTCGTTCTTGTTCTGCGCCGTCTCGGTCGAAAAGACGCAGCGCACGCCCGATGTCACGCCCCGACGGCGCAACCGCTTACGGATGATCTGGGCCAGAGGGCACATGAAGGACTTGGAGATGTCCGCGGCCTTGATCTTGGACGGATCAAGCTTGGCCGCCGCGCCCATGCTCGCCACCACCGCGAGCCCCTTCTCGCGGGCCGCCACAATAAGGTTGACCTTGGAGTTGACCCCGTCGATGGCGTCCACCACCACGTCGAATCGCGGCTCCATCAGCCCGGCCACATTCTCACCATCCACGAACTGAATCCGCGCCTCCACGGCGCAGTCCGGGTTGATGTCCAGCACCCGCTCCTTGGCGACCTCGGCCTTGTACAGGCCCACGGTGGACTGCAAGGCAAAGAGCTGGCGATTGATGTTGGACAGGCTCACGGTGTCGTGATCAAAAAGCACGAGGCTTCCCACCCCGGCCCGGGCCAGGGCCTCGACCACATAGGAACCCACGGCCCCCAGACCGAACACGGCCACGGTGGCACCTTGCAACCTGGTCAACCCTTCCTCGCCGATAAGCTGCATGGTCCGGGCAAAACGCATCATAAATCGCTCTCCAATATAAGGTTCAGGCAGGCACGCAGGCCAGGGCAGGCACGCAGGCTAGGGCAGGCAGGCCAGGGCAGGCACGCAGGCCTGCCCCTACGGGTCATCCGGTGACTCTACACCATGAAGCCATTCTTCAAAAATCGACCTGGTCAAAGGCCTGTGGGTCCGTTCCGCCCGCGACGGATCGACTGTCTGACTGAGCCTGGCATCGTTGGGGCAATCGTCGCGGGCCGCCCGAAAAACTAGCCGTCGTTCATGGGGCGGCGATTGGCCCTTACGAGGCCGGCGAAGGAGTTTCGATACGGCGCGGGCGGAACGGACCCACAGGCCGCCGCGCGGCCACACACGGGCATGCCCAGCGCTCGCCTGGCCGTTCTGTTTTCACGGTCCGTAGGCAGACCGTCACACAAAGGCAAGGGCAGGCACGCAGGCCTGCCCCTACGTTTCATTCCGCAGCCGCGTCCCCGCCCGCGCAACACCGGAAAAACAGCCTTGCATTGGCCGCCGTCCGCGCCGCCACCACCTCCGGTCTCTCCCCCCGCAACTCTGCCAGCACATCGACCACCATGGGCAGATAGGCAGGCTCGTTGCGCTCGAAATCCACGCCCACGGGCGCGATGGCCGGGCTGTCGGACTCCACCAGCAGCCTGTCGGGCGAAACCCGGACGCAGGCCGTACGCGCCTTGCGGTTCGCGGTCCTGGTGATGGAGGCGCAAATGGAAATGTAAAAGCCCAGCTTCTCGAAAACCGGGACCATCTCATGGGACCCGGCATAGGCATGCAGCATCATATACGGCGGCCGCTCGCGCATGGCTCCGATCAGATCCGCCAAACGGCCGAAGGCCTTGCGGCAGTGGATGGTGACGGGACGCCTGTAACGCACAGCCAGCTCCATCTGGGCCAAAAAAACCTCTTCCTGCTCAACGTCGTTGCGCGCGTCCAAAGCGTTGTCCAAACCGATCTCGCCTATCCCGACGGGATTGTCCGCCACCAACTCCTCAAGGCGGGCCAGCCAATCGGTCCCCCGCTCTCCCACATACCAGGGATGCAGACCCAGGGACACGCAGATGTCGGCGTGGCTGCGCCCAAGCCCCAGCACATACCGCCAATCTCCTGCGTGGGTGCCGTTGCAGCACATCATGCGCACCCCGGCGGCGCGGGCCCGAAGCAAGGCAGGTTCCAGAGCGTGACGCAAAAAGCCGTCCTGCAGGTGGCAATGGGCGTCCACGAGGTCAGGCAGACCGGACGCGAGTAAAGAATCCGCGCCGTTCATGCCTTGATTTCGCCCGTGCATGTTGACTCCGCCCCCCGGCGTGCGCATGAAAAGAAGTCAGGACACAACTTCAGGGAGGTTGGAATGGAAAGCTTATTGTACATATTGCTTCTGGTCGGCATCTGGGTGGTGCTGGTCAAGGTCGTGTTTCCGAAAATCGGCATTCAGGGCTGAGGCCCGGCATCGAAGAGCTGCGGTCTGCAGCCCAAAGATAAAGACAAGTCATGACTGCGACTCCCGCAGTTCGGCCATGATCAACCCCGCAAAGCCCCCGTCCGCGCCGCGGTATTCCCATCCGAGATGGGCGGCGCAGCGGCGGCACATGGCAAAACGCCACGCGTAACCCGCAAACCAGGTGAAGGCATGGGTGAATTCCCCCTCGAAGCGGCATCCCGGAGCCTGGCCAAAGCAGCCGACCTCGAAAAGGATGCCCGAGGGGTTGAACAGGGCATGCACATGCTTTCCACCCACTGCGATCCGGTCCCGGAGGTGGGTCACGGGTTGGCCACAGGTCCGGCAAAGCAGGGCACTGCGGCCGGATTCGTCCAGTTCGGAGCTGTCCATGTCCTCCAAAACCGGGCCTTGGGCGGGGAAATCGCTTTCCCGAAAACATGCGGAAACATCCATTGTGAACATTCTCCGCCCAGTATCCCAGTATCCACCGAAAGCAAAGAGGCCCCATGAGCATGATCGCCGCGCGCACAGCCCAAGCCGGACTTGTCGCCCGAATCTGGAATTCCTTGCTGGAAAACATGAGCCCGGAGTCGGCCAAGAAAATTCTCACCGCAGCCATCCAGGCCGACGCCATGACCGCGGGCCAAGCATTTGCCCGCCAGGCCCCGCATGGGCCGACCCTGGAACATTTCGCGACGATCCTTGAACGCTGGAAGGAAGATGACGCCCTGACCATAAGAGACGTCCGCCTGGCTGCTTCCACTCTCACCTTCACTGTCACGGACTGCGCCTACGCACGCGCCTATGCCGGCATGGGCCTGAACCCCGAGCTTGGTTTCATCCTCTCCTGCGCTCGCGATGAACCGTTCGCCAACGGCTACAGTCCCTGCCTGTCCATGCGGCGCTCTCAAACCATCATGCAAGACCATCCGTGCTGCCAATTCACATTCACATGGCGCGAATGACGCTAATGTTCAAAAAATAAACAATTATTTCAGAGTATAAGAAAAGTTACGCACAGACAGACACGCGTTGTCGCGCGGTAACTCCGTATACAATCCGCCCTGGCCTCCCTCCATCTGCAATCCCGACATGTCGATATTAAACACTTCTATTTCAAATAGTTAGCTAATTTAGCAACATTGCGGACACTATAAAAATCATGGTCAACGGCGCAGGCATCTCAACGCCCCGGAACTGTTCGCTTCGTGTTCAAAACTTCACGGCGCGCGAATGTTCTGCTTTTTGCGTTGCTATTTGAACATTCTCATCTGCTTCGGAGCAATAAACCCAAGGCAATATTCCTAACTAAATATTTTATTTCAACATATTACTACTGTTATCTACAAATATACAAACTCATATTGCCCGGCCATGCCCGGTTGCCAATCGTGTTCCTAACGTGTTCAAAACCTGTATTTAAATGCTCCGGCATGTTCCTGGTTGTGCGTTTCCAGCTTGCGGGCACATACGAACATCATGCCGCGCACCTGCCGCGCCACAAAAAAAGAGCCGCCCTTCACCGGAAGGACGGCCCTTTTTGTCAAAGTCAGCGGACTTATTCTTTGGAGTTGACCTGCAGCACCCCGTCACCGGGACGCATATGCACATCCATCTGCGGAAAAGGAATCTCCACGCCGTGCTCGCGGAATTTGGCTTCGATGACCTCGCGAATCTCCGAACACGAGGAGAGACCAAGATCAACGTGCCGCACCCAGAAGCGCAGGATGAAATCAAGGGAGCTGGCCCCGAAATCGTTGAAAATGACCCAGGGCTCGGGGCTCGACATGACGGCAGGGTGATCGGAGGCCGCCTCCAGCAGGATCTTCTTGACCAGCTGCACATCAGATCCGTAGGCCACGCCCACAAGGACGTCCCGCCGGATGCGCACATCGTTGCGGTGCGTCCAGTTGGTGACTTGGTTCGCGATAAGGGTCGAGTTGGGCAAAAATATCTTGGCGTTTTCGAAGGTCTGGACCTCGGTGTTGCGGATGTTCACGCTCATGACCTTGGCCCAGACTCCGTTGACCTCGATCACGTCCCCGGCCTGAATGGCCCGGTCAAAGAGCAGGATGAGTCCGCTGATGAAGTTGCTGAAGATGGCCTGCATGCCAAAGCCGATGCCCACGGAAAGACCACCGGCGATGACCGCGAAATTGGTCAGGCTGATGCCGAGCAGGTTCACGGTCAACAGGCCATAGAGCAGCCACAGGCAATAGATTCCTATGCGCTGGAGCGAAGCCGCCGCGCCGTGATCGATATTTTTCCAGCGCAAATTCTCGCTATCAAGGACCGTTTTCCAGGCCAGGGCCAGGGAACGGACAACCTGAAACAGCAGAAGGACAAAGCCAAGACGCAGGAAATTGAAGGAGAAGTCACCCCAGTTCAATTCCAGTGTCGACAGCTTTTCATAAACAACGTTGGTGCCAAGGTTGATCGAGATCCAGGCCATGACCCCGAGCACCACGAACAGCCAGACAAAAAGCGTCAGGAAGGTCACGGCCAGATCCGCCACCAGCGCCTTGAAGCCGGTCTTGTCGAGTTTTTCGAACACCACCCGCACCACGCTCGATGCGCCGATCCCCAGTTGCACCGCCAAGGCCAGCACGCCCCACAGGGTGCTGGCCAGCACGGCCAGATTGCCCCAGCCGAGCACGGCCACGGCCACCAGGATCGCCATCGCATAGGGATGCACCCGCCGGATGAGGCGTTCATAGCGCAGTTCGGGCTGGATCATCCCGAAAAAAAGACTGCTGAGCACCACCAGGCACACCCAGGCGAGATGCTCCATCCATTGGGGCAGGCGCAGGATATCCAGCACCGCCACGCTAAGGGACAAAAAGACCAGCGGCAGCAACGGCTGCAAACTGTCTTTTTGCAACCGCCCGCGCACGTTGCGGAAAACCCAGGCCAGGGCCTGTACCCCGAGCAGCATGAGCACGTGCGTGGCGACCAGAAGCAGGGAGGTCTGCTTGACCTGCCCGGCGAGAAAAGCGGCCAGCAGGGACAGCGCCAGGGACAGACAAAGGATGCCGAAGGCCGAGGTCATTCGTCCGCCCGCGCGGGCGTTTTCAAACACGTCCTCCAGAAATCGATAGGCGGCAAAGCCAATAAAGATAAAGGGCAGCCAGAAAAGCACGAACATGCCGACCCAGTCTTCCCGCTCCTGGGCCACGGAAGAATACTGGCTGACAAACAGAACCCTCAGGTTCGAAAACCAGTCCACGAGATCCTTGCGGACGTCCGCGCCGGTTGCGGGCAGCAGCCGGAAGTCCTTGGCGTCCAAAAACTCCGCTCTCCAGATCATGGGCAACTGGGTCTGAAAGGTGGCCACCCATTCGGCGGTGCGGGTCTGGATTTCGACCATCTGGGCTTGCAGTTTGTCCACCCGGGTCCTTAAATCCTGCGCTTGCCTGTCCACGGCAGCGACGCTCTTGCGCATGCCCTGGACGTCGTCACGCACGGATTTATCCAGGCCTGAGGCCCATTTGCGCTCCAAGTCCTCCTGCAGGGCGTCGATGGTGACCGCCTTCGACCCTATCTCCTTGGCCAGGGCCTCAAGGGGCTGGGAATCCTTGGTCAAGGTCAACTGCAGGTACGTGGCCTCGGCCAGGGCCACGCGCATGTCGTACGGGTTCGTCTTGACCATCCGAGCCATGATCTCAAGAGTCTGCAGGCGACTCCGGGCAGAATCCAGGGCGGCCTTGAAGCCCTCCTCCTGCGTTTCAAGCGCGGCCTGCAAAAGATCCATATCTCTTTGCAGATCGGCAACTTCCTTGACCTTGGTCTGAAAAAAAGAGGAGAGAACCGTCACGTTCTCAGGAACGGGCTGGGCCTCTTCGGCCACGGCGAAGCCGCCCAGACTGGAGAGGCACGCGAACATAACCGTCAAAATGAATATCTTTATCTGCATATCTCCCTCAAACAAAGAGGCCACCCGTTCCCGAATGGCCTCTTTTGGTTGTGAGCCGCTAGGGTTAGAGGTATCCCCAGGTTTTTAGCCTGGAATAGGCGTGCTGGGCCATTTCGCCCTGGGTCACGACTTTCAGGTAGCGATGGTATTCCTGAGCCGCATTCTGCTTGTTCTTCATGCCCTCGTAGGAAAAGCCCTTCATGAAAACCGTCGAGGGATTGCCGGGCAGGATCCGCTCGTAAGCCGAAAAATCGGCCAGCGCCGCAGCATAATCCTTGTTGAGGATGGAGGCCACGCCGTGCATGTGCTGGGCCTGGGCCTCGGTGGGATAGACCCGCTTGGCCCTGGCCGCATAGTCTGCGGCTCCCTTGCCGTTCTTCTGGGCGATCATGCACTTGGACATCATGACCAGCCCGGCATAATCATTGGGAGACAGCTTCAGGCCCTCGGCGTAGCGGCTCTGGGCAACGGCGTATTCCCTGGCGGCCATGGCCTTGTCCCCTTCCTGAAACAGCTTGAACATGGGACCAAGCTTGCGCAGCCTCGCCGTGGAGTCCATGTAGCGCTCCCGGTAGTCCGGCAGATTCCCGCTACCGCCGAAACGGGTACGCGATCGGGCCACGGCCATTTCGTAACGTTCGGTGCTCATGGGGTGCGAGGAGAACATGGCCTCGATGGCGCTGGGCTGACGCTTGCTCATGGAACGCAGCACATCCATGAGTCCGACCATGCCCTGAGGCGTGTAGCCGGCGCCGACCATGTATTCCATGCCCAGTTCGTCCGCCTGCCGCTCGTCCTCGCGGCTGTATTTGGCCAGAAACAGGCTGGCCCCCAGTCCGCCCACGGTCCCCGCCAGATTGCCCAGGCTCTGGCTGGCCGTACCGGCGATAAGCGAAGCACCTCCGACCAGCGCGCCCAGAATCTTGCTCTTGGACATGCGCGCCGCCGTGTGCCGGGCATTGATATGCCCGAGTTCATGGCCGATCAGTCCGGCCAGTTCGGCTTCGTTGTCCAGTTCGGCCAGAATGCCGCGCGTGACGGCGATGCTTCCCCCTGGAAAGGCGTAGGCGTTCACATATGTCGCGTTCACCACATTGAATTTGTACGGCATGTGCGCGCGGTGCGTGACCCGGGCCAAACGAGCGCCCACGCCGCTGACATAGGCATTCAGGGCCGTGTCCTGGCTTAGGCCGTAGTCGGCGGAAAACTGGTGCGGCGAACTGGCCCTGTCGGCCTGGATTTCCTCACCCTCGCCCATGAGCATGAGCTGGCTATGCCCGGTCACGGGATTGGCAGCGCACCCGGCCACGGCCGTGGACACGGCGGCCAGGGCGGAAAGCTTGATGAAGTCCCGGCGGGTCAGAGTGCCCCGGTAGGCACGATCGTCAAAAATAGAGCTCATGTTCGACTCCTCCAGTAAAGATTCATGCGCGAAGCCTACACCAATGGCCCGCACGCTGACAACCCACCCGGACAACGCCTTATTCCCGGCTCTGGCGGTCCAGACCCCGATAATTGATGGCCTCGGCCAGATGGGTGACCGTGAGCGTGTCGTCTCCGGCCAGATCGGCGATGGTGCGGGAGATGCGCAGCACGCGCACAAAGGCACGCGCCGACATGCCCAGACGCTGCACCGCGCCCTCCAGGAAGTCGTGCTCTTTGGCGGTCAGAGGACAGAAACGCTCTAGCCACTTGCCGGAGAGTTCGGAGTTGGAGGAAAAATGCAGCCCTGCGTAGCGCTCCCGCTGCACCGTGCGGGCGGCGTTGATGCGTTCCTGCATGACGGCGGAGCTGATACTGCCCTGTTCCTGCTTTAAATCGCGGTACGGCACGGCCGGAACCTCCACATGCAGGTCGATGCGATCCAGGAGCGGCCCCGAAAGGCGAGAACGGTAGCGCTGGACCTGGATGGGCGTGCAGGAGCAGTGATGCTTCTCGTCGCCCAGATAGCCGCACGGGCAGGGATTCATGGCCGCCACAAGCATGACGTCGCCGGGGTATTCAAGAGACACGGCGGCCCGTGAGATGGTCACGCGGCCCTCTTCCAGGGGCTGGCGCAGGACTTCAAGGACGTGCTTCTTGAATTCTGGCAGTTCATCCAGAAAGAGCACGCCCCGATGGGCCAGGGAGAGCTCTCCCGGCCGAGGGTACTGGCCGCCACCGATGAGACCGGCGTCGGAAATGGTGTGGTGGGGCGACCTGAATGGCCTGGAAACCATCAGCGGCTGGTCCGGGGGCAGCTTCCCGGCCACGGAATAGACCTTGGTCACCTCTAGGGCTTCGTCGAAGCTCAAGGGGGGCAATACCGTGGGGATGCGGCTTGAGAGCATGGTCTTGCCGCTGCCCGGAGGGCCGATGAAGAGCATATTGTGCGAGCCGGCGCAGGCGATTTCGATGGCCCGCTTGGCCCGCTCCTGGCCCTTGACCTCGGAGAAGTCGCGCCAGAAGTGCTCGCGCTCGGCCCATAGCCCCTCCACATCGCAAACCAGCGGGTCGAGGCATTCCTCTCCAAGCACGAAGCGCACGACCTGGGCCAGACTCTTGCAGCCAAAAACCGGCAAGCCCTGCACCACGGCGGCTTCCCTGCCGTTGGCCTCGGGCACGATCATGCCCCGGGCACCGGCCTCGCGAGCCCGCAGGGCCAGGGGCAGAACGCCCGGCACGGGCTTGAGCTCTCCGGAAAGCGAAAGCTCCCCGGCCAGATACAGACCGGAGAGCTTTTCTTGCGGGATGATTTCGGCCCCGGCCAGAAGGCCCAGGGCCAAGGGGAGATCATAGCCCGAGCCCTCCTTGCGGACGTCGGCCGGGGCGATGTTCACGGTGATGCGGCTGGGCGGCAGCTTGAAGCCCGAATTCTTGAGCGCCGAGAAAACGCGCTCCTTGGCCTCGCGCACCGCGCCTTCAGCCAGGCCGACCATGATGAAGGCCGGCATGCCCGAACGCGCCAGGTCCACCTCAAGCTCGATGGAGAATCCGTCGATTCCCAGCAAAGCGGCGGTGGAGACTTTGGCGATCATGCCTACTCCACCAGCTGCCCGATGCGTTCCCAACGGATGTCGGTCAGGCTGGCCCAGGACCAGTACAGGATGAGGGCCTTGCCTTCGATGGTGTTGCGTTCCACGAAACCCCAGAAACGCGAATCGTAGGATTCATCGCGGTTATCGCCCATGACGAAGTACTTGTTCTCGGGCACCATCACCGGCCCGAAATTGTCGCGCCGCGGCACGGACGTGGAGGAGTCCACATGCTGAATGTAGGATTCCTGCAGCTCCACGCCGTTGCGGAAAACCTTCTTGTCCCGGATCTCGATGACGTCTCCGGGAACGCCGATAACGCGCTTGATGAAGTCTTTGGACGGATCTTCGGGGAATTCGAAAACGATGATGTCGCCCTGCTCCGGGCCTTCACGTTCGATGATCATGGTGTTGGTGAACGGGATTTTCACGCCGTAGGCGAACTTGGTGACCAGCAGATGGTCGCCGATCTGCAACGTCTGGAGCATGGATCCGGATGGGATCTTGAATGCCTGGACCACAAAGGAACGAATAAAAAACGCCAGAATCAGCGCCACGATAAGGGCTTCGGCGTATTCTTTGAGCATTGTCTGCCAACGAGGGTTCATGTCTGTACCTGCCTGATACGTAATCTGCCAACGCAGTTGTTATCAAAAATAAGAATCTATTCGTCTGACTGGAGGGCTGCCAGAAACGCTTCCTGTGGAATCTCCACGCTGCCCATGCGCTTCATGCGCTTCTTGCCTTCTTTCTGCTTTTCCAGGAGCTTGCGCTTTCTGGTGATGTCGCCGCCATAGCACTTGGCCGTGACGTTCTTGCGCATGGGCGAGACCCGCTCGCGCGCAATGATCTTGCTGCCCACCGCGGCCTGGATGATGATCTCGAACAGCTGGCGATGGATGACCCGCTTGAGCTTCAGCGCCAGGGCCCGGCCCCGGTACGCCGCATTGGAGCGGTGCACGATGACGGCCATGGCGTCCACGGGCTCGGAGTTGATGAGCACATCCAGCTTGACCAGATCGGCCACCCGGTAGTCGATGACCTCGTAATCCAGGGAGGCGAAGCCCTTGGTCACGGACTTGAGGCGATCGAAGAAGTCATAGACGATCTCCGAGAAGGGGAGCTCGTAGCTGATGACCACGCGGGTGGACGTCATGTAGCGCATGTCCTTCTGGATGCCGCGCTTCTCCTCGCAAAGCCCCAGCACGTTGCCCACATAATCGTTGGGAACGTGAATCTCCATGCGCACGAAAGGCTCGGCGATGGACTGGATCTTTTCCTGCGGAGGCAGGTTGCTCGGATTGTCAATGTCAAAGGTCACGCCGTCAATACGGGTCACTCGGTATATCACCGAAGGGGCCGTAGCGATGAGCTTGGCCTGGAACTCGCGCTCAAGGCGTTCCTGGATGACCTCCATGTGCAAGAGCCCCAGAAACCCGCAACGGAAACCAAAACCCAGCGCCTGAGAAGTCTCGGGCTCGTAGTACAGGGCCGCGTCGTTGAGTTGCAGCTTTTCCAGCGCCGACTTCAATGTGTCGTATTCGCCCGGCTCCACGGGATAAAGGCCGCAAAAGACCATGGGCTTGATGGTCTTGAACCCGGGGAAAGGAGAATTCGTGGGATTGTCCGGATCGGTGATGGTGTCGCCGACCTGGGCGTCTTTGAGCTCCTTGATGGCCGCGCACAAAAAGCCGACCTCGCCCGCCGCAAGCTGTTTTATATCCGTGGGTTCCGGTGAAAACACGCCGAGCTTGGTCACTTCGAACTTCTTGCCCGTGGCGCACATCTGCACGCGCTGGCCGTTCTTGACCCGTCCCTCCAGCACCCTGAAGAGTACGACCACGCCCTGATACGAATCGTACCAGGAGTCGAATATCAGGGCTTTAAGCGGCCCCTCGGTGTCGCCCTTTGGCGGCGGAACCCGCTCCACGAGGCGCTCAAGCAGCTCTTCCACGCCCAGCCCCGACTTGGCCGAAACCTTGACGATGTCGGTGCAGTCGATGCCGATGACTTCCTCGATCTCCTCCGCCACCCGTTCGGGCTCGGCGCTGGGCAGATCGATCTTGTTCAGGACGGGCAACACTTCCAGATCATTGTCCAGCGCCATGTACACGTTGGCCAGGGTCTGGGCTTCCACGCCCTGGGTGGCGTCGACCACCAGCAGCGCCCCGTCGCAGGCGGCCAGGCTGCGCGAGACTTCGTAGGAGAAGTCCACGTGGCCGGGCGTGTCGATGAGGTTTAGGATATAGTCGCGGCCGTCCTTGGCCTTGTACGGAATGCGCACGCTCTGGGCCTTGATGGTGATGCCGCGTTCCTGTTCCAGCTCCATGCGATCCAGGTACTGGTCCTTTTTCTGGCGATCGGAAATGAGCCCCGTCTTTTCCATGATCCGGTCGGCCAGGGTTGACTTGCCGTGATCAATGTGGGCTATGATGCTGAAATTTCTAATATTTTCTTGTGTTGCCATATGTCCTGTGTTGGGAGAGAGACTCGCGTTCATTACGGATAAAACATTTTTTTATATTTGATTTTCTTTTGGATGTCCATTGAGCGCACGGCGGGAAAAATTTCGACAGGACGTAATAAAAATAAACCACTTCAGATAGTTAAGCCAAAAATCGGCAAAAAGAACGGTCTCACCCCGTGGCTGGCATTGGAGACGCGAACAAAACTTGAGAACTTTTGAAATCAAGGATATATGATCGTTTTCCCATTACCTGCGACCAGGCTGGCGCCATGTCCAAACTCAAAGCGTTGCTTCTTCACCCGGACCCCGAAGTCAGGTCTCAATTGCGAGACATGCTCTCCCCTGTCAAGGAGATTGCCGTGCTCGGGGAAGCGGTGTCCTCGTTTGAGGCCCTGGAGATGCTGACCTTTATTCCCTACGATGTCTTTTTCATGGGCACGGACCTGCCGCACGGGGTCAGCGGCATGGAACTAGCCGCGCATCTGGCCCAGGGCGACGACCCTCCGGCGCTCATTTTTCTGGCCACGGAAGAGGATCAGGCCTTCACCGCCTTCGAACTCGGCGCCGCCGACTATCTGCTCTGGCCCGCCAACGCGAACCGTTTCGCGCGCTCCATCGAGCGCCTGCGCCCGCTGCTTCCGCGCAAAAAGGCCGCGCCCCCGACCCAGCCCCTGCAGTCCCGTCAGCACATCAGCGAAGAGACCGTGCAGCTTTCCATGGGCGACGACGAGGAAGAGATCTTCGTCAACGCCCTGCGCCAAGCCTGGGACATGAGCCGGGAGCGCTCCCCGGAGATCGAGAAGCTTCCTGTCAACCAGGAAGGCCGGCACATCCTCATCCCCTACACGCAAATCGTGTACGTGGAGGCCTACGAGGATTACAGCTTCGTGCACACGGCTCAGGATCGCTTCCTGACCTCCTACCGACTCAAGAACCTGGAAGCGCGGCTGCGCCCACATCGCTTCTGCCGCGTGCACCGCAAATATCTGGTCAACCTGGACATGGTCACGGAGATCGCCTCCATGCCCGGCGGCAATTTCATGCTGCGCACGGCCGGGCGCAAGAAGATCGAGCTTCCGGTCAGCAGGCGGCGCATCGGCGAACTGAAGAAAATTTTGCAGCTCTAGCGGCGCTTACCTGCCGCATAAGACCTTTAGCCGAGAATGGGCTTTCCCCGAATACAAAAATGAGTACACAAATGGATCGAGGCATGAAACGCGGCCTGCCGCGCAAGGAGAACGCCATGAAAGAAACCGACATGGCCTATAGCGAGGAACTCGTCTTCCGTCCCCTGCCCCAACTGGTCATCGAGGCCAATGTCAACCCGCAGGAATTCGCCACGGCCCAGGCCTCGGCCAAGGCCGACTTTCTTGGCTACTGGGAAGACGCGGCCCAGGAGCTGGACTGGTTCCACAAATGGGACACGGTGCTGGATGACTCCGAAGCGCCGCGCTACCACTGGTTCAAGGGAGCCCAGTGCAACATCGTCTACAACGCCCTGGACCGGCACATCGAGACCGCCAACAAGAACAAGCTGGCGCTGATCTGGGAAGGCGAGGCCGGAGACACCAAGAAGTACACCTACTACGAGCTCTACCGTGAGGTGAACAAGCTGGCCAATGCCATGCGTTCCCTGGGACTTGGCAAGGGCGACCGGGTGGTTCTCTACATGCCGCTCATCCCCCAGACCATGATGGCCATGCTGGCCTGCGCCAAGATCGGGGCCGTGCATTGCGCGGTCTTTGCCGGGTTCTCGGCCAAGGCCCTGCGCCAGCGCATCACCGAGGTCGAGGCCAAGCTGGTGGTCACGGCCGACGGATTCTATCGAAACGGCCGCATCGTCAACCTGAAAGCCACCGTCGACGAGGCGCTGGTGGGAGGGTGCGACTGCGTGGAGACCGTGGTCGTGGTCAATCGCGCCAAGCTGGACGTGGACATGGGCGAGGCCCGCGACATCTGGTACGATGCCCTGGTGCGCCAGGAACGCTCGGATGCGGCAACCGAGATCATGAATTCCGATGATCCGCTTTTCATCCTGCACACCTCGGGAACCACGGGCGAACCCAAGGGCATCGTGCATGGCCATGCCGGGTACATGGTGGGGTTGCACCGGTCGCTGGACTGGGTCTTCGACATCAAGCCCACGGACATTTTCTGGTGCACCGGCGACATGGGTTGGATCACCGGCCACAGCTACGTGGTCTACGGCCCGCTCATCGCCGGCACGACCACGGTCATGTACGAGGGGCACCCCCTCTATCCCCAGGCCGACCGCATGTGGGACATCGTGGCCCGCTACGGGGTGACGGTCCTCTACACCGCGCCCACGGTCATCCGCATGCTCATGCGCTACGGCAACCAGTATCCGCGCATGCACGACCTCTCCACCCTGCGCCTGCTGGCCAGCGTCGGCGAACCCATCTCGCCGGACACTTGGCTGTGGTTCTACAAGTATATCGGGCACTCCCAGTGCCCCATCCTCGATACGTGGTGGCAAACAGAAACGGGCGGGTGCATGATCACGCCCTTCCCGGTCTCGGTTTTGAAACCCGGCTCCGTGCACCGGCCCATGCCGGGCATCGAGGTGGACATTGTCGACGAGGAGGGCAACCGCGTGGAGGACGGAGTCGCCGGCAACCTGGTGGTGACCAAGCCCTGGCCGTCCATGCTGCTCGATATTTTCGGCAAGCCGGAGATGCACGAGGCGACCTACTGGCCCCTGGGTCCCGGCAAGTACTGGGCAGGGGACATCGCCACCCGCGACGAGGACGGCCTGATCTGGATTCATGGCCGCTCCGACGACGTCATGAACATCGCCGGGCACCGCATCGGCAACGTCGAACTGGAAAACGCCTTCCTCGCCCACAAGGCCGTGGCCGACGCCGCCGTCATCGGCATCCCGGACAAGATCAAGGGCGAAGTGGCCAAGGCCTTCATCGTGCTGCAACCGGAATTCGCAGCCCTGGACGACCACAACGAAATCATCCGCATGCTCAAAACCCATATCCGCAAGGAAGTGGGCCCCGTGGCCGTGATCCGCTCCGTGGAGTTCGTGGAGGCCCTGCCCCGCACCCGCAGCGGCAAGATCGTGCGCCGGGTATTGAAGGCCAGGGAAGCGGGGCTCGAGGTCGACCTAGGTGCCGTCGTCGAAGACTAGGCCTCCTGAAGACCATGATCGAAGCGCTTATACCAAAGCACGGCGGTTATCGAAGCCTCAAAAGCTTTCAGGTCGCGCAACTGGTCTACGACGTGACGGTGCTGTTCTGCGAACGCTTGGTAAACAGGCGAAGCCGCACCCACGACCAGATGGTCCAGGCCGCCCGTTCCGGCGTGCAAAACATCGCCGAGGGCAGCCAGGCTTCGGGCACGTCGAAAAAGATGGAACTCAAGCTGACGAGCGTGGCCCGGGCCAGCCTGGAAGAGCTTCGCCTGGATTATGAGGATTTTTTGCGCCAGCGCGGTTTGCCACAGCTTGAGGCGGAGCATCCGGCGCTAAAGCGGTTCAAAGCGAGGCGCTGTGCAAAGCTGGATGATGTGCGGCAGTGGGTGGCCGAAGAAATAAAAAGAATGGACGAACACAGACTTACAAGGACCGCCACGGACAACGCACAAGGCCAAGGCGTTCAGGCAGTTCCGGGGTCCGTGCCCGTCCGTGTTCGTCCGTGTCAGTCCAGAGGGTTCATTCCCCCCGCCAAACCCCTCTCCCCTGAAACCCTGGCTGCCAATGCCGCCCTTTCCCTCCTGAACCTGGCCTGCCATCTTCTGGACCGCCAGCTTGCCGCCCAGGCTGAAGACTTCCCTCAGGAGGGCGGCTTCACCGAACGGCTGTACCGCCTTCGCTCGAAGCGCCGCTCGTAAATCTCACCCAAGGCCGCCGCGCAACAGATCGGCATAGAGCCGAGCCTGAATATACTGGGCCAGGGCGGTCACCGCCCGGTCGCAGACCGGAAAGACCGGCACGCCCTCGGCCATGAGCGCGTCGCGCAGGGGGTCGTAGAGGCGGCCGCCGTCGATGACGCCGATGATGGGCTTGTCGCTCTGACCGGCCACGTCCGGCAGCAACTTTGCGATGCTGCTCTCGGCGTGCAGGTCAAAGGCCGGGACATCCGTTTCGGCCAGGGTGTGCATGGCCGGGGAAAGGGGGTCCAGGCCCAGGACCACGGCGTCAACGCCGGGGTCGGCGGCCAGGATGGCGGCGATGCGGGCGTGGGCGTCGTCATCGGCCGCCGGGTTGATGTCGAGCGGATTGACGATGCCCACCAGTGCGTCCAGGCGTTTTTCGCGCAGCACTGCGGCGATCTTGTCCACGGTCTCGGGGGCGAAGGGCGCAAGCTGCATGGAATAGTCGTCGCTCTGAATGGAATCGGCCATGCCCACAGCCTCGAATCCAGCCCCACTGACCGCCGCCAGCCGATTGCCCCGGATCTTCTTGCCATACAGGGTTTCGGCCAGCAGAAAAAGATCCTGAAACTGGTTGAAATTCTGGGCCACAATGGCTCCGGCCTGACGCACGCAGGACTCGCAGACCATGAAATCTCCGGCCAGGGACGCAGTGTGGCCGCTGGTGGCGGACTTGCCTTCCGGCGTACGCCCCGCCTTGTAGAAGACCACCTCCTTGCCCGCCATGACGGCCTCGCGCACAGCGCGGCAAAAGGCCAGCCCGTCAAGATCGCTGAACCCCTCGGCGTAGACAGCGATGACATCCACCTGATCGGAGTCCTTGAAATAACTGACCATGTCCCCCAGAGTCAGGTCCGTCTGGTTGCCCATCGAAATCATATAGGCCGGGACCAATTCGGGGCACTGGCTGCTGCGGTGCAGCATGAAGGCACCGCTCTGACTGACCAAAGCCGCGCGGCGGTATGGCTTGCCCCGGTCGCGCGGCAGCTTCTCCTCGGGAATGAACCACGTGTCGTAGCGCCCGGGCCGGGAGACCACGCCCATGCAGTTGGCGCCAAGAAAGACCGGGCCGCCGTCACCCCTGCTGTGGGCCGCATTGATCTGCGCCACGACCTGGGCGGCGCGTTCGCGGCTGTCCTCGGTCTCTCCCATGCCGCCGGGGATGAGCATGACCGCGTGGGCCGCATCCCGGCTGATGATCTCCTCCACCAGGTCCGGCACCTGGGCCGCGCCCACGGCCACGACCAAGAGATCGAGCTTGTGCGGCAGGGCGGCCAGATCCGGTACGCACTGCACGCCGCTTTTGTCCGGGGCACCCTCGCGCAGGATGGTGACGCTTTGTGGGTCAAAGCCCTGGGCCAGGATGTTTTCCAGGATGATGCGCCCGAAATTCCTGCGCGTGGCCGAAACACCGATGATGCCGATGCGCTGCGGGTGCAGCAGGTTTTGGATTTTGCCCACGGGACGCGCTACAGGACGATCTTCCGGCAGGGAAAAGCGGCACATGCCGTCAAGCGGCACCATCAGATAATCGGTGAAGGCGAAGGGGTTGACCTCCAGCTCTTCGATGACAAAGGGCGCGTCCGGATTATCCGGCGAATAGAAATTGGCCATGGCCACGAAACTCTCGAAGCATTCGATGAGCTGCTCGTCGGCGACGATGCGGCGCTGTCCCCGGGTCAACCCGGCCAATTTCTTGTAGGAGATGGTCTGGCGGAAAAGTTCGAAAAATGTCTGGCCGTCGGTCATGAGGGTGGACGCGGCCACAATGGCCTGGCCCTTGCGGAAGCGCTGGGCGTAAAGCTCCGTGTCCGTGCCGCCCAGGCCGGCGCTCACAATCATGCCGAACTCGCGAGTGCGCCGCAGGCCCACGATGAGCTCGTGGCCGAAGGTATCGGAATCCGGCGGCATGAACTGCACCTGCAGCACGCCCTTCACGTCCCGGCTGATGGCTGCCACCAAGGCCTGCCCGCTGAGATTTCGGTAGGAGGGCGGCGCGGCGTCGGGGTTGCGCTCGATCCAGGCCGCATAATTCTCCGGCACCTCGTAGAGCATGCGCCGCTGGGCCGAGCGCACGCTCTGGGGCGTCTTGGCCACAATCCGCACCCCGCCAACCTCGGTCTTATGCACAATGGTCGGAGAAACAATCTTGAGCACGGCCCGTTCCCCGGGAATTCCCACCAAATCCTCATCAGAAGCCCGCGCCCCGCGCAACATCAGATGGGAACGCGGAGGAGTCTCGGCTCCGGACTTGGAGAGCAGGGTGTAGACTTCGTATTCGTAGAGGAAATTTCTGAATTCGGCGTGGGCTTGCTGAAACAGGGCCGTGATGGCCATAAAGTCGATATAATCGGATGAATTCACAGGCGCTCCTTGGAGAGGATGATGAAAGCCATCATGCCCGGAGCGGGATTATCGATCAAGAGTGGAAAATTGAGGAGATCATCTGGGTGCTTGACAAAAATTAAAAAGAGACTTGGCCCCTTTTCACTTACTTTTCTGACCTTTGAGAAAGATTAAGCCCTCGCTAATTAATTAACGAGGGCTTATTGATAGAATCAATTACTAATTATTCTAAAAAATACTACGGAGCAAGAGTACAATTTGCGTTTGCGCCCTCATCAATCTGAACATAGAAGTCGTATCCCGCATAATTTAGCTCAGTATTTTGAGCCGAATAGTACTGATTACCAGTTACAAAGCGTATAGTTCCATTATTCTGAACAGAAAAGTCATCGCCTGTCAGCAAGGTCCCCGGAATTTCGCATGTTTGGTTATTGTCCGTACCATTCACAGCAAATCTAGCTGCGGCGTCATTCATACAATTTCGCAAATCAGCTTCACAAGAAGCTTCCGCTGCATTTCTTTTATACTTCGTAAACTGCGGAATCGCGATCGCGGCCAAAATACCGATAATTGCCACAACGATCAAAAGTTCGACCAGGGTGAAGCCTTTTTCATTCTTTCTGAACCGGTTCATACAATCCTCCAATAACGTTGGGTTAAATATCCATGCTTGTGATGGGCTACTATCACTATCCGTGCCAAGATGTCATTTCTTTTATTTCCGTTTGGTTAGACAAAGGCGAACAAATTTGGGACAGTTATGCTGACAAAATTTGTCAGCTCAAGCCCATTTTTGGGCTGGACTCCGCCCATCCTTGACTTGCGCCCCAGATGACCTAAATCAGAAGGGGCTGATTTTTAGTTTATAAGGCATCAGGACGCGCCTCTCTCTTGAAATTTCAAAATATCCTGCTCTGCCAAAGCCCATTAATAGCAAAAAACATAATAATAACGTGGAGGAACAATGAATTTCCAGACTGTTTCCCAGACCCGCACCGATGTGCAGGCGACCAACCTTTTTCTGCGCGGGGTCTACAATTGGATGAGCCTGGGGCTGGGGCTGACCGCCGTGGTTGCATATGCCGTGGCCACCACACCCGCCATTGCCCAGGCCATCTTCGCCAACCCCATCATTTTCTGGGGCCTGATAATTGCCCAGTTCGGCCTAGTCCTGGCCATCTCCGGGGCCGTGCACCGCATGTCCGCCTTTACCGCCACGGGGCTTTTTCTGCTTTACAGTGCCTTGAACGGTGCCACGCTGTCGTCCATTCTCATGGTCTACACGGCGGCCTCCATCTTCAAGGCCTTCATCGTCTGCACCGGCATGTTCGCAGCCATGAGCGTCTACGGGGCGACCACCAAGAAGGACCTGACCGGCTGGGGCAGCTTTTTGTTCATGGGCCTCATTGGCATCATCATCGCCTCCATCGTGAACATCTTCATGGCCAGCTCCGCCCTTGATTTCGTCATCAGCGGCATCGGCGTGCTCATCTTCACCGGCCTCACCGCCTACGACACCCAGAAGCTCAAAGTCATGGGCGAGTCCGCTCCCATGGACGACACCGTGGCCGTCCGCCGCGGCACCATCCTGGGCGCGCTGACCCTGTACCTGGATTTCATCAACCTGTTTCTCTTTTTGCTGCGATTCTTCGGATCTTCCCGAAATTAATCCGGGGCGGCCGCAAGCCGCCCTTTTCCTTTTCGGCGCCTAAATCATGACTCCTGACCGCATCTCTCGTCTGCAAAGCCAGTTCCCGCATTTCCTGGGCCCCTTAAGCAAGGCCTATGCACGACTGATGCGCCTGCGCGCCAGGCTTTTCGCTTCCGGCAAACGCGCCTCCTGGAGGCCTCCCGCCCCCTGCATCAGCGTCGGCAACATCTCCTGGGGCGGCACCGGCAAGACCCCGGTCGTGTCCTGGCTGCTGGACTGGGCGCGCGACGAGGGCCTTCGCCCCACGGTGCTGACTCGCGGCTACGGCGGCAAACCGCCGCACCGACCCTATGCGGTGCAGCTCTTAAGCCCGCCGCATGAAGCGGGCGACGAACCGCTGCTCTTGAAGCGCACCCACCCCCAGGCCCAGATCCTGGTCGATCCCAACCGGGTGCGGGCCGGCAAGATCGCGGCCAGAAAAATGGCCGATCTGTTCGTCCTCGACGACGGGTATCAGCACCTGCGCGTTCAGCGCGACCTGAACCTGTGCCTGCTGTCCCCGCGTGATCTGGACGAGGAATGGAACCGGGTCATCCCCGCCGGGTCATGGCGCGAGGACGTTTCCGCCCTGTCCCGGGCGGACGCGTTTCTGATCAACACCATGTTCGACAACGACGACGGTTGCCTGGAGACGGTCGCCCATATCAAGCTGGCCATCCTCGGCAAGCCCATCTTCTTTTTCCGGGTCACGGCCCGAGGCGTGGCCAACGCCCTGACCGGCGAAACCCAGGACACGCTTGACGGTCGGCGATTCCTGCTGGTCACGGCCATCGCCAATCCGGACAAAGTGTGTCAGACGTGCAAGACCGATCTCGGCGAAAAGCCGGTCCGCCACCTGATCTACCCCGATCATCACCCTTTTGGCCTGTCCGACTGGCAGGCCATTGTCGCGGCCGCCGAACGCAACGACTGCGGCCACATCGTCTGCACGCCCAAGGACGCCGTCAAGCTGGCGCCCTTTGCCGATGATCGGCTGTGGACGCCGCAGCTGACCACCTCTTTTTCAACCGCCGGGCCCATTTCCTTTCGCGACTGGCTCGGCGATCGATTTCACAACCTACCCTGGACTTTACATGCCCCCGAAAAAACAAGCTAAACAACTCAAATTTTCCAAGAAAAACCTTCTTGCCGCCCTGCACCAATCCGGCGCGCCGCTGCGCAGCAAGAACATCTTCGATCTGTTCGACGCCGACGCCTCCCTCAAGAAAGTCATCAAATCCACGTTGGCCCAGATGGTCGAGAGCGGCGAGATCGTACAGATGGGCAAGAGCTACGGCCTCATTGACAACCTGCCGCGCATGACCGGCACCCTTGACGTGCGCCGCTCCGGAGTGGGGTACCTCATTGCCGATGACAGGAAGCAAAAAGACCTCTTCATCCACCCCAATAATTTCGGCGGAGCCTGGCCCGGAGACAAGGTCGTTGCCGTGGTCGACAGCTCGCGCAAAAAAGACTCCCCGGAAGGACGCGTCGTCGAAGTTTTGGACCGGGCCACGCGAGAACTCTTGGTCCGGGTCAGCCGGCGCATCCATCAGGACAGCTATTTCTGCCACCCCACGGACTCGCGCATGCCCTTCTACACGGTGGTCGATACCAGCGACGTCCCCAACCCTGAAAAGGGCGACATCTTAAGCGTAGCCCCGGTCGAGGAGCAGGAAAAGGGCATTTGGCGTTGCACGGCCCTGCGCCGCCTGGGCGAGGAGCGGGACCTGGCCACCCAGGAACTGCTGGTCAAGACCGGCTATTCCATCCCGGAAGTGTTTCCGGTTCCCGCGCTGCGTCAGGCCGAAGCCCTGCCAGACACGCCGTCGCCCCAGGACTGGGCGGAACGCAACGATCTGCGCAAGCTCGCCCTGGTGACCATCGACGGCGAGACGGCCAAGGATTTCGACGACGCGGTCTACGTGGAACGGCAGGAGAATGGCTACCGGCTGGTGGTGGCCATCGCCGATGTGGCCCACTACGTGCCCGAAGGCTCGCCCCTGGATGTCGAGGCCTTGGCCCGCGGCAATTCCTATTATTTCCCGCTCTCCGTGGAGCCCATGTTCCCCGAGGCCCTGTCCAACGGACTGTGCAGCCTGCGCCCAAAAGTTGCGCGACTGGCCATGGTCGTGGACACGCCCTATTCCATGGACGGCGAACCCGGCGCGCCGAGGCTCTACAATGCCGTGATCATGAGCCAGGCCCGCCTGACCTACAACCAGGTGCAGGCCGCCCTGGATGGTACGCCGGACCAGGACACGGCCGAGCTGCTGCCCATGCTGCGCGACGCCGAGGAACTGGCCAAAATCTTCATGAAGCGGCGCATGGATCGCGGCTGTCTGGACTTCGACATCCCCGAAGCCCAGGTCCGCGTAATCGAGGACATCATCAGCGTCCACGCCGGAACGCGCCTCTTCAGCCACCGCCTGATCGAGGAATTCATGATCGCGGCCAACGAGCGCGTGGCCGAATACATGGGCGCGCGGCAGCGCGTCTTCCCGTACCGCATCCACCCCCAGCCCGACGAGAAAAAGCTGGAGACCCTGCTGCGCATGCTCTCGCACACCAGCCTGGTGGACCGCCTGCCCAAGGAAATGAACCAGATGGGACTCCAGCACATTTCCCATGCGGCCAAAGGCACGGACATCGAGTATCTGGTCAACCGCCTCATCCTGCGCACCATGATGCAGGCCCAGTATTCGCCGGAGAACGACGGCCATTACGGACTGGCGTCGGTCGCATATTGCCACTTCACCTCGCCCATCCGCCGCTACGCGGACTTGCTGGTGCATCGCAGCCTGAAAAGACTGATCGCGGGTGAGCCGGAAAAAATGAGCATGGGCGACGTGCAGGGCATCTGCGAAGGGCTGAACGCCCTGGAACGCAAAGCCATGGAGGCGGAGCGGGAGATTCAGAAGAGATCGGCCATTCTGGCCCTGGAGGACCGGATCGGGGAAGAAATGCGCGGGGTTGTTTCAGGCGTTGCCGATTTCGGCTTCTGGGTAGAGCTACTGGACATGCCCGTGGATGGACTGGTGCGGCTTGCGACCCTGGACGACTTCTACGTCTTCGACCCGGAGCGCCAGGATCTCTTAGGCCAACGCACAGGCAAGACCTTCGCCATGGGCCAGACCCTGAACGTGGTGCTGGAAGCCGTGAGCTTGGAGCGGGTGGAGATCAACTTCACGCTGCCCTGACAGGCCGTCCGAAAACGATAACCTGCTGCGGCACCGCAGAAAATCCAGGTCCTTACGTATGCACAATACGCTTCGGATCTGGATTTTCTTTGTTCCGTGCAACTCATTATTTTTGAACAGCCTGTCCATTTGTCATTCTCTCACAGTCAGGCAGGTCACTTCCCGATGCAAAACCCGTCGAACACGGCGCGAAGCACCTCTTCTGAGGTGATCTCGCCCGTGATTTCGGCCAAGATGGCGCAGGCCGTGTCCAGGCGCACGGAGAGGATGTCGTAGGGCAGTCCGGCGGCCAGTTCGTCCAGCAGGTGAGCCAGCTCTTCCGCGGCGCGGACTAGGGCAGTGTGCTGGCGCAGGTTCGGCACCAGCGTTCCGGCTTCGGGAGCACCGGTGGCGGCCACCATGCGGCGGATCGCGGCCAGCAGCCCGGAAACGCCCTGGCCGTGCTTGGCGCAAAGACGGCAGAGCTCCTTGTCTTTCCAAGGGCTTTCCCTCGTCCAGGCTGGCTCTCCGGCGACCAGATCCATCTTGTTGGCCACAACCAGAAGGTTTTCCGTCTCCGCCGCCAGATCCAGATCCTCGGCCCCCGGCCCAAGCTCGGAGTCGATGACCAGCAGCACGAGGTCTGCCCGGGCCAGAAGCTCGCGGCTGCGTTCGATGCCCAAGAGTTCCACGCTATCGAGCGCGGCCCGCAGGCCCGCCGTGTCCACCAACCGCACCGGCAGGCCGTCGATCTGCACCGACTCTTCCAGATAATCCCGCGTCGTGCCCGGGATGTCGGTCACGATGGCCCGGTTGATGCCCAGGATCGCGTTCATCAGACTCGACTTGCCCGCGTTGACCTGCCCGGCCAGGACCACCAGGGCCCCGTCGCGCCAGCAGCGGCCACGGTCGTAATTGTCGGCCAGCTCGGCCATGGCCTCGCGAATCTCGGCAATGTCCCTGGCCAGGTCCTGCGGCGCAAGGCACTCGACCTCGTCTTCGGGAAAATCCACGGCCACGCAAAGCTGCACGCGCACGCTTTCAAGACCGGCCCGAAGCTGGCCGATGCGATGCGCCAGCAGGCCCTCAAGCTTGCTCCCGGCCAGGCCCACGGCCACGGCGGTGGGCGCGCCCACCAGCTCCATGATGGCCTCGGCCTGGGTCAGATCCATGCGCGTATTAAGAAAGGCCCGCTTGGAAAACTCGCCCGCCTCGGCCAACCGAGCACCACCGGCCAGGCATTCCTCCACCACTCGGCGCAAAATGGCCCCGCCGCCATGACACTGCAGCTCGACAACATCCTCGCCCGTGAACGAGCCCGGACCAGGCATGAAAGCCGCCAGCACTTCGTCCAGAAAATTTCCTCGTCCGTCACGCAGTTGCCCGTGATGCAGCTGGTAGGGCTTGAAGTCCGTGAACCCCGGGCGGGAGGAATGGAAAAGAGAGCGCGCGATTTCCCCGGCCGAGGGTCCGCTCAGACGGACAATGCCGATGGCGCCCTGGCCGGGAGGAGTGGCGATGGCCACGATGGTGTCGTTGTTTGTGTTCATGATAAAAAAAAACGGGCCAATAGGCCCGCGAAGGTTAGGATTGATGCGCCTGGGCGGGCTCCTGACGTCTGGGGGGACGGCTGGCGGGTTTGCCGCGCTTGACCGGCAGGATGAGAACCCTTTTCATATGTCCCTCGCCCTTGCTGCGGGTCTGCACGCCGCGATCGTCCTGCAGGGCCATGTGCACGACCCGGCGGTGAAACGAGGACAAGGGCCGGGTGCTTTGCACTCTCCCGGACTTCTTCGCCTTTTCCGACAGGAACTGGGCAATGCCGAGGAGCTGTTCCTCCTGCTTCTGCCGGTAATCGCCGGCATCCAGCTGGATGCGCGGACTTTGCGGCCAGGACTTGGAGACGATGCGGTTGGCCAGATACTGCAGGGCGGTGATGGTCTGCCCGTCGCGGCCGATGATCAGGCCCGAATTGTCCTCGTCTTCGATATGCACGGTGACCGGGCTTGTTGCCGCGTCGATGGTCAGGGTCACATTGACCGCGATGGGCGCGAGCAGGACGGTCATGATCTTGCGAATGTCCGCTTCCAGCAGGACCCTTTCCTCGGGGGAAAGCGTCGTGGCCGGCCGAGGCTCGTCATCATCGTCGAAATCGACGGCGGCATCGACTTCCAAAGCGTCTTCGGCTTCGGCCAGGCCCTCTGCCTCGTCCTGTTTTGGAGCGCCTGCCGGAACATCGCGTTCCGCCACCGCACTCACGAAAGATGGCTCCGGCGCCGGGCTGAGGCGGCGCCTTTTTGCCCGGATGGTCGCCTTTTTGGCGCCCAGGCCAAATATTCCGGATGACCCGCCGCTGACGATATCAATTTCCAGTGCGTCGCGCTCAACGGCAAAAAAACGGCACGCATCATCAATGGCCTGGTCCACGGTCTTGGCCTGAAAATCCTTGTACGTATTCATCAAATCTCCTTCACGTTGCCGGAAGATCAAAACGAGCGCCGCCGCATGGCCGGCGTCCCGGTAGAGGACGCCGTGCCATAAACGCCGCTATTTCGATTTCTTGATCATGTACGACTGCTGGGCGATGGACAGCACGTTGTTGACCAGCCAGTACACAACCAGACCGGACGGGAAGTTCAGGAACAGGAACGTGAAGATGACAGGCATGAACATCATGATCTTGGCCTGCATCGGATCACCCATGGGCGGAGACAGACGCTGCTGCAGGAACATGGTCGCACCCATGATCAGCGGCGTGATGTAGTAGGGATCCTTGGCGGAAAGGTCGGCCAGCCAGACCAGATCGGTGAAGGGCAGGGTCGGGATGAAGGCCGCATGCCTGAGTTCGATGGCGCCGAGCAGTGCCTGGTACAGGGCGAAGAACACGGGAATCTGCAGCAGCATGGGCACGCAACCGCCGGCCGGATTGACCTTGTAGGTCTTGTAGAGCTGCATGATCTCGGAGTTCATCTTCTCGCGGTCATCAGCATATTTTTCACGGATCTTGGCCATCATGGGCTGCAGCTTCTTCATCTGTTCCATGGACTTGTAGCTCTTGTGCGACAATGGCCAGAACAGAAGCTTGATGATGATGGTCAAAATGATGATCGCGATCCCGTAGTTGCCGACGTAGCCGTACAGAAAATTCAGGAACTGGTTGAGCGGCTGGGCGATGATGTGAAAAAAGCCGTAGTGCATGCTGCCCTTCAAATCCTTGGGCATGAGGGACAAGTCCTTCTCCGTCTTGGGCCCGAAATAATAGGACACGGTGCGCAGCTGCGTGATGCCCGGATCAAGCAACACCTGGTCGGCCACGGTCATGCGGTAGACATTGTCCTCAAGCTTGGCGCGGGCAAACATGTCCGAGGAGGTCGGGACCATGGCCAGGAGGAAATAGTTGCTCTCGATGCCGCCCCACTGGGCCGGAGCCGTCGACTCCACCCCGATCTGCAGGTCCTTCTGGCTGTCTTCCTCGGTCAGGCTGCCGGCGGCCATGTAGGCGATCTTGGTCATGTTGTACTTGTCGCTCTCGGCCGTGAGCGGCACGCTGGACACGGAAAAAGCCAGATGCCCCTGCACCTGCGCCGCAGTGACGTTGGTGACCTTGACCTCTTCCTTGACCTCGTACGTGCCGCCGGTGAAGGTCAGCACCCGGTCCATCTGCACGCCGCCGACGACGCCGCTGAGCTGAATGGTGCCGCTCTGGCCAGCAGCCAAATCCAGGTCGCCGCCCTGCACGGTCCACTCACCCTGGGCCCAGGTCGGCAGGGAATTCCAGATCAAACCCATGGGGGCTTTGGTCACCGACTGCGCCGTGACCAGATCGATGTTTTTGGAACCCGGATCAATGGTTTCCTTGTATTCCTTGAGCTCAAAACTCTCCAGCACGCCGCCGGAAGAATTGATCACGGCGCGATAAAGGGGCGTATCCACGGACAGCTTTTCCCCCTTGGAGGGAATAAACTGCACGGTTGGAGAGGAAGGCATCACCTGCGCCGCATCCTGGGAAGCGGGCGCCGCGGTCTGGTTGGGTGCGGAAAGATTCTGGGGGGCCGTTTCCAGAGGAGGAGCCGGGGGGAAAATGTAATTCCAGCCCAGAAGCACCAGCAGGGACAAGGAAACAGCGAGGATGACGCGCTTATTGCTATCCATTGATTTCAATCTCTCTTTGACAAGTTAGGGGTGGGAACCGGATCGTAACCACCGGCACACAGGGGATGACAACGCAACAACCGCCAGAAAGCAAGGCCCATCCCCCGAAAGATTCCATGAGACAAGACGGCCTGCCGGGCATATTCGGAACACGAAGGAGTGAAACGGCAACAGGGAGAATAGAGCGGGGATATCAGATACTGATACAAGGAGAGGATACGTACGAAGACATGGCGCATGGAAACTCCGCAAAAGGCCTAGGCCGCTCCAACCCGGGACACGATTTTTGTCATCAGCGGGCCAAGTTCCGAGGACACCTGCGCAAGGTCCATGGAATCCACGCAAACGCCCCGCTTGGGCACGACGACAATGTCGGCGCACAAGCGAAAATCGTGCTGGTGAAGCCGGAAGTACTCCCGGACCAAACGCTTGACCCGATTGCGCCGCACGGACTTGCCGATTTTTCTGCTCACCGTCAGTCCAAGACGCCAGGACAGTCCGGCGTCTTCCCGCTCGAGCACAAAGAGGCTGAAACTCTTTGAAAAAAAACGACGGCCCCGGTCATAACAGCTGCAAAACTGGGGCCGTCTCTTCAGTCGATACGAGGGAGGATAGGCTAGACGGCTAATCTTTTTCTTCCCTTTGCTCTTCTGCGGCGCAGCACGGCCTGTCCGTTCTTGGTCCGGGAGCGGACGAGAAATCCGTGACTTCTCTTACGCTTGGTGGTGCTCGGTTGATATGTTCTCTTGCTCATTTCGTTTCTCCTTCAAAAAAAGTAAACTGGGAAAGTAGCCGCAAAATCTTAATGCGTCAAGATGTCAAGCGCTCTTGCCCGCTGGACAATTTCGCCCGCTTCCACCAAACTAGGCAGAGCAAGGAGAAAAAAATGTTTTTCCATACACCCGACTGGGAAATGACCCTTTTCAGGTGGATCAACCAGAGCTGGCAGAATCCGCTTTTCGATATGCTCATGCCCCTGTTTTCAAGCCATGCCGTGCTCTGGACGCTGGCCGTGGTGCTGGCGGCCATCTGCCTCAAGCTGGGGCGGGCGTCCACGACCGTTGTCCTGGGACTGGCGTTAAGCATCGGCGCTTCCGACCTGACCTGTTCCCTGATTAAAGAGAGCGTGGGCCGGGTGCGCCCCTACCAGAGCGTCGGCGAGACGCGATTCCAGCAGTCCGGGACATGGGCCGCTCTGCCGCAGGATTTCACGACCACCAAGCAGCAGGGCTCGTCCTTCCCTTCGGCTCACGCCGCCAACTCCGCAGCGGCTGCTCTCGTCCTTTTCGCCACATTCCGCAAGAAGACAATTTGGGCGCTGCCGCTGGTGATCGGCTATTCGCGAATGTATCTTGGAAAACACTTTCCCATGGACATTCTGGCGGGCTGGGCCACGGGACTGGCTGTGGCCGGGGTCCTGCTCCCGCTCTATCCGGTGCTCTGGAGCCGTTTGCGCTCGCGGTGGATCAGATAGAGGTTGCGCGTATAGATGATGGAGCCCGTGGACTGGCCGACAATGAAAACAATGTCCTTGCGCAGGATGGCGTAGGTCAGCAGAAAAAAGCTGCCAAACAGGCTGAAGTACCAAAAACTTATGGGTATGATGCTCTTTTTCTCCCGCTCGGAGACGATCCACTGCCAGAAAAAGCGCATGAAGAAAAAGCCCTGACCCGTAAAACCGATGGCCAAGAGCCACCACTGCGTCGTCAATTCCATGTTCCGCCCAAGGCGCGCACGCGCCATATGATGAAGCTCCGCCCAGCCCAGCCGATCAGCCCGGACCGTGCGCCCGGGATCAGCCTGGAAAACAGGTCACTCTTCAAATATCATTTAACGTTTGTATCAGAAACCACGTACCCGATATGCCGCTTCTGCATCCAGCGCACCGCGAGCAGATCGTAGGCCGAGGACCAGGCCCGATCCCAGATCCCGTACTTGGAGACGCCCTTGCTGCGCGGACGATGATTGACCCGCACTTCCGCCACCTTCGCCCCTTCAAGCTTCATGAGCGTGGGCAGAAAACGGTGCATGCCCGTGAACATGGGGATCCGCTTGACCATCTCGGCACGCATTACTTTAAGAGAGCAGCCCGTGTCACGGACAGTTTCACGGCTGATCCTGTTGCGCACCCAGTTGGCGAAACGCGAGGCCCAGCGCTTGACCACGCTGTCCTGACGCTTGGCCCGCCATCCGATGACCATGTCCACGCCCTGGGCGTAGACGTCGAGCATGGCCGGGATATCGGCGGGATCGTTCTGCAGGTCGGCGTCCAAGGTCACGACCACGTCGCCGCCCGCATAGCGGAAACCTGCGGCAAAGGCCGCGGACTGCCCGCAGTTCCTGGCAAAGGATAAAAAGCGGACACGCTCGTCCGCCCCGGCCAAAGCACGAATCACGCCCAGACTGGAGTCCGAGCTGCCGTCATCCACGAGCAGAAGCTCATAGGCGCAGGTCAATCCGGAAAGGCTGCGGGTGATCTCCGAGTACAGATCCTGAAGATTTTCTTCTTCATTATATACCGGAATAATTAAAGAAATTTTATTAATTGTGTTTTTCATAAGAAAAAAGTGAATATAGCATTTGACAAGCGTTGTAAACCTACATAGAAAGCTCTTCTCACATGGCGCGGGGTGGAGCAGCATGGTAGCTCGTCGGGCTCATAACCCGAAGGCCGTAGGTTCAAATCCTGCCCCCGCTACCAAAGAAATCAAAGGCTTGCAGTGGAAACATTGCAAGCCTTTTTTCTTATCGGCGTCCAGCCGATACCCAATCCAACACGTCCGCCCCTCGTTCTTGCGAGCACATCGACAACGCTGCGGACTTCTCCCCGCGATATTTTCACTTCAAATTTGCCTAAATTACCGCCGTGCCTGAAAGCCATGACTTCCGGCACGCACAGTTCGTTCAGGTCCCGAATGCGTCCAGGGCCTGGATTGCCGCAGCCGCGTTCTGAGGGTCGCCGCCCTTGCCGATGAGGGTCAGGAAGCGGTCCGGGTCGGACTGCTCGGGAAAGAGCGAAATCTCGTAGCGTCCACCGACATATTGAAAAAGCAGGGCCAGCGGGGAATCCGTGAACTCGATGACGCCCTTGACGCGGAACACGGATGCGGGGAGGCGGTCTACGGATTCAAGGAACCTTTCACGCTCAAGAGGGCCCTCAAGCAGAATGCTTTTGCACCAAAGCCCTTCATGCATGTGCGAAATATGATGCAGTCCGTGGCTTTTGCCCCCAACAGCCCGGTGCGGGCGGTCATCGACGTCCAGCACAAGGGCCGGATGGAGCTCACCGCCCACGGCGGGAAACACGGGCGCATGCGGGTTGTGCGCCTTTACCATTTTGATGACAGCCTCAAGCCGATCCGCATCGACGAGGTCCTGCTTGTTGAGCATCACGATATCCGCCGCCCGGAGCTGGTCGATGGCGATGGAGTGCTCGGCGAAGGTTTGCTGCGCGTTCGGCGCGTCGACCACCGTCAGGATGCTGTCGAAGCGGACCAGATCCGTCAATTCTTCCATTTCCTCCAGCATGTTGAAAGGGTTGGCCAGGCCTGTGGTCTCGACAATGATGTAGTCTGGATCGAAGGACGACATGATGCCTTTCACGGCCCGGTTCAGGCTGCCTGACAAGGTGCAGCAGACACAGCCTTCGTCTATCTCCGTCACGGCATAGTCCAGCAGTTTGCCGTCCAGACCCACGGCCCCGATCTCGTTCTGGATCACGGCCACAAAGCGACTGCGCTGCGTCTGGTATTCAATGAAATGTTTCAAGAAGCTGGTCTTGCCTGAACCCAGAAAGCCGGTCAGCATGATCAGCGGCGGCCTGCCGTCCACGCCGAGGGCTTTCTTGTCGATGCTGGCCGCGCCCTGCAGTCGATTGGAGTTCCACCACGGACTGCCTGCGAACGCCTGCGGCACGGGCGTGCCGGCCGCCCAGTCGTGTTCGACGCGGTAAAATTTGCGAATGGAGTCGCCCAACGTATCGCTCCCTTTAAAATCCCCTTGCCCATAATAAAGCGCCAGGCCCCTCAGCCAGTTGTCATCGGTAGCCGACTCCGAAACCCAGCCCGATACGGAGCGCCGTAATTCATAACCCGGTGCCAGGGCTTGGCGCAAAGCCGCCGGGGGCTGATCCAGAGTGAAGGTCAAAGAAGCCGCCAGAACATCAAAAAAACCGCGCGCCGTCTCAAAGGCCGGAAAATCCGAATCAAGCCCGCCGGGCTCGATCACAACGACCTCCCGCCCGTCGCGCATGACGCTCACCCCCGCCTCGCAAACCAGCCGCAACCGGTCGAGCCCCTCAAGGCCAAGCGTCAGGGCCTTCTTCTCGCCATCGACACCCAGGATCAGGTCCGCGATATAAAAAAGGGCCGCAAACTCTGGGTCGGCCATAAAATCACGCACGCGAGGCATGTATTCCTCGGACTGGCTCAAGGCCGCCGCCTGCAGCGAACACCGTTCGACCAGCTCCTCGTCCGGAAAGGGAAAATAATGCAACTGAAAAGTGCCCCGGACCCAATCCGGGCCATTGACCACGCCGCCAAAGGAAATCCCGAACACACCAGCGAAGCCCTCGACCTTGGCGGTCCAGCATTCCACTGGCCCAGGGACCTGCTTCAGACCACGCCACCCAATGACGTGACGCAGCACCGGCACGAAATTCGTGCGCATCAGAATGACCCTGAAGAGCTCCTGCATGCCCTGTCCGTCAGGCGTGAACAGATCCCCCGGCAGAAAAGAGTCGAAAAGCATGGGAACTCCGTACAGGCTGTCCGGCTCGCACAGTGACCGGCGGCGGCAGGGCAAACCTGCCGCCGCCGGATGAGCCATAATGTATCCTGCGGTTAGACGTCTACGCCAAAACCGATCTTGTCGCCGTTGCCGAGATAAACGGCGTCCTTGGAGCCGAAGCGGGCCGTCCCTTTGACCACCGGATATCCGGCCTCGACGAACTTCTTGGCGCAGAGGATGCCGGTGCAATGGTTGCACCCGATTTTCTGGAAACCATATTTACCCAAGGAAAGGACCAGATCATCGTACTTCGGGTCCCAGTCTTCAAAGGGCGAGATGTGCAGGCCTCCGTAAATCCCGTGCAGCTGGTCGTTTTCGTACCGGATTTCCTTGTAGGCGGCCTCCGCAAACTGGATGATACCCTGGTGGCAACACCCGGTCACGCTGACGAGGCCGACATCCTTGATATTGAAGTACAGGGACTGCTCGCCGTAGACGCGGCAAATGATCGGGACGCCGAAGACGTAGGAGGCGAAGCCCGGAGAGACGTGCTGAAGACCGGCCTTGACGGTAACCACCTTGCCCTGGTGCCCTGCGTCCTTCAGGTACTGCAGGCCTTCCTTGTAGAAGCCGTCGGGAATGTAGGTGGTGATGGTCGGATCGTACTTGTACGTGACCGGAACGCCCCAGTAATGATCGAAATGCTCATGCGAAATGAACAGGGCCTCGATTTCCCGATTCTTGAGCATCTCGTCGATGCCCTCGCGCTTGAAGCATTCGTCCATCCACTTGTAGGACCAACCGCTGTCGAGCAGGTATTTGTGCTGGGTCCCGTCCATTTCCTCGACCTCAATGAGACAGGCGAAGCCGCCGGCGTTCTCGGGGTGCACCGAAAGCTTCTCGGTGATGGCCCAGGCCTCTTCGAGGTCATGGGGCAAGAGATGCTTTATCTTGGCGATACCGGACTCGTAGCTGCCCTTACCGAGGCCCGTGCCGTCGGCGAAAGGCGGCCAGTTGTAGCTGTACTGGTTGACCAACAGTCCGCCCGCCCCCTTGATGTCGCCCATGAGGTCGGCGTTGCTGAACCAGCTTGTCTCGGAAATGTTCGTCACCTTGATGTTCTTGCACACTCCGATATCGACCATCTTGCGCTCCGCGCTGGAGAAAAAAGCCTTGCGCCACGGGCTGTACGAATAGGCGCCCATGGCGAGAATGGTCCCGCCCAGCGTCCCCATTGCGGCTCCCTTGAAGAAGTTGCGTCGGCTGAACGTGTTCTGATCGTTGCTCATGATTACTCCCTGCCCGGCCGGCTATTTGATGATGGTGATGGATTGATACGCCAGCGGCAGCGCCTTCAGCACAATGAAGTACACCGCCACGCCGCAGGCCAGCCCCACTCCAAGCCCCATGCCCAGGGAAGGGCTCCAGCGCAGGCCTTCAAGCTGGACTTCTTCGGCGGCATGGTCCTCGGCGATCTCGGTTGCGGTCTTGGGGACCATTTTCCAGGCGGGCCAATTGTCCATGAACCAGTGATGCACCAGCCAGATGTTGATCAGCCAGATGGTCGGGATCATAGGGAACTGCTGAGGATGGGAAAATCCCTTTTGCGTGCCCAGGAAGAAATGGGACGTTGCGTAGTAGAAGATGTAGAGCAGGATTGCGGCCGCGATGCTCACCAGCGTGCGCACGAGCACGTTGACGGGCAGGCTGAAGCGCCGGGGCCAATTGTCGCAGTAGAAATTAATGAAGAGGGCCGGGACGAGCCAGAAAACGGCCATCTCACCGACATGCAGCCAACGCCAGTCCGGCGCGAAATCACGGCGCGTGCCGCGGATGGCTTCGCCCCAAGTCAGCTCCTGGGCGAAATACAGAAAGAGATGCATGGCCCAGGCAATGGCGATGATGCCGAAAAAAGCCACCACCCGGCGCAGCCAATTGGTCTTTATCAGCTTGAAGGGAAAACGCTCCCAAATCGTCTCCACCATCCACACAGTCACGGTCGCGCACATGATCCAGGAGACATGAAAGTTGCCTGACACGGTGTCGGCAAACTGCTCCCAATACGGAGGCGCGATGGAGGTGAAGTACTGCCAGGGATAGTAAAGGATACCCATGTGCGAATGCATGGTCACAAAATAGACCAGGGTGCTCAGAAAAAAGGTCATGACCAGAATGCTGATGCCCTTGCCCGGCTGATTCATCCCCTTCCAGGGCACTTCCTCCAAGGCCACGACCCAGGCCGGGCTGAGCCAGGAGGCGATGGCGGCAAACATGAGACAGGCCAGTGCTGCGTATTCAATGGCGAAAAACTCTGTGATGCCCGGAAGCTTGGTCAACTGCTCGGGATTGAAATACGCCAGACCGAAATTACCCAGAAAGTATTCAAAGAAGCCTTTGATCAGCACCCAGAGGATGACCACCGAGATGCCGGTCAGGACAGCCCCCTTGATGGCGGGGTGGGTCGTCTCCAGCCATTTGCGCTTAAAAGGCCAGAAATTGAAGATGTAGACCATCCAGATGAGCATGATCAGCCACCAGCGGGTGTACATGTACCCCACATAAGGAGTGTACATGCGCATCAGCCCTCTGGGATCCTGAAAAATCCACCAGGTGCCGTAAAACACCACCAGCGTCAGCACCAGGGCGACAATCGCCGGAATCGGCTGCGGCCAGCGCTTGACAAGCTTTCGCTCCTCAAGATAATTTTCTCCGTACCTCTCCATAACTCCTCCTTGCTCGGGTTGGAAACTGTGGTATGGTTAAAGAGCGGGGGCGTCCTGCGACCAACACTTCGCCCCGGCTCTTTTTATACGACATTAATGATTCATGTATTCACCGCCAAAACCCCTTATCTCTCCATTTTTTACAGATCAGCTCTTTGCATCCAGCATTTCCTGCTGAATTCTTTTAAATATCTCTTCTTTGTCTTCCGGATCAACTCCAAAACGTTTTGCCTCGAATGTTATCATTTCAGGTGTAAAATCACTCCATAATACGGACATTTTATTTTTTTCATCGTTTAAAAGCGAATATTCATCTTTGCTATTGCATCCGCTGCATACGCAATCAAGAAAACTGGCTACACTTTTTCTGAAGAAAAACCGTCGATTCAGCGGAACGTCACTGCTCATATGCATCCCCTTCCTGTGCCCTGTGCGCGACGGGATCCCAGACGGAAAATTCGTTGCCCGCCTCCAGAGCCCGGCAGATGCTCAGAAGATATTGTCCGGTCAGCGCGGAGATCCTGCCGGCGTTTCGCTCCCGTAGCGCCTGCAGGATGTTGACATGCCCGGCAAAGATATCCTCGAGGATATCGCGGTCGGTTTGGAAGTAGTGCTCAACAAAGGACACCTCGACGCTGAACATTTGTTCCACGGTCTTGACCAGAAAAGAGTTGCCGGTCTCCTGGGCGATGAGACGCAGGAAAAGGGCGATCTCCGCCCAAACCCGGCACGGGTCCCCGTCGCACATCGCCTGACTGAGCGCGATGTTGCAGGCCTGCAGATTTTTGAGTTTCGGCTCGGAAATAGTTTGCAGGGCTTTGCTGAGAATCGGTGGCAGGAATATAAACGCGGCCTTGATTCTATCGGCCACGGCCTGGTGCGACGAGCGGTGGAGGTGGGCAATCCCGGCCAGCCTAGTGCGCAGGAACGTGCCGCTGCCCGGCTTGATAGTGACTAGGCCCTGGGCTTCAAGAGAACGCAAAAGACCGCGCAGCGTGTTGCGGCTGACGAGCATTTGTCCGGCAAGTTCTCTTTCGGGTGGCAGTTTGTCGCCAGGCTGCAATCCCCTTTCAAGAACAACCAGCTCAAGCTGACTGAGCAAGCTTCCATGGTCTTCCATCATGCACTGGTTCCTTCAAAGATTGATTTGGTAAACCATACACGAAAATATCGACTCATGGCAACGTTATTTACAATTTTTCTGGGTAGTTGCGCCATAACACCATGCATGCGCATAAAAACGCGTTTTTGGTAGAACCAAAAGAGGTCCCTCTCAGCAAAGGATTCAGCGTCGCCCGGACTGCCGCCACATTTTGACGACGTCGTTGATCGGGTCCAGAAAATCCTCGAAATCGCCGACAGTGACTCCGGAAAAAGCGTGGGGTTTGCGCGAACACACGATCAGGACGGTGCGCAGGGTGCCGCGGCTGAAGAAGGGCTTGGCGAAGTAGGAGCGAATGCCTTGGGGCACAAAAAGCGCCCAGTCGATGGGTTTGATGCTCTCCTGCGTGTCGTCCACGGTCAGGTGGGAGAGCTCGAAGCGGTTGATGTCCTCGGCGATGGTCCCGGAATAGGCGAACCGGTGCCCCTGTTCTAGCGGCATGGGCTGATTTCCGGCGTAGTACACAAAGACCTGGTTCTTGCGCACATGCACGTCGGAAACCATGATCGCATCGTACTTTTCTGAAACAAGCGCGGACTCGAAGGCCACCCGCATGATGGCCTCAATATCATCCTTGACTGCGGACAAGTCATGGATCAAACGCACCCGGCGCGAGTCGTCGGAAAAAAGACGGCGCGGTCGCGATCTCTCCCGGCCGATCTTGGGGTTGGCAAACTCTACCCGCAGGAGGCGCTTGCCGCCGCAGGACATATGCCGGACCACTGTTTCCGCTGTGAAAAAACTACGTTTGCCGCTCTGGTAAAAATCCAGCTTTCCGTTCCATTTGCGCAGCAGTAGAACCTGCTCCAGCATGTTCTCCACGGCCGTCTTCATGGATTCTCGGTACAGATCGCCCAGTGTCAAGTTGAGCAACTCCCCGCGGTTCATCTCGAACAGATCGCATGCCGCGGCGTTCACGCACAGGACCTTGCGCGAATCATAGTCCAAAACCAGAACCGCGTTGCCCGTGTCGCCGACCAGGGACTCGATATTGACGTCCTTGTCCAGAATGGCCTTGATCTGCTCCACAGTGTCGGTCACATTGAGAAGAAAACCGTAGTAATAGCGGGGATCCCAGGAATTTGTCGCGCCGGTGATCTTGAGCCAGGCGATCCTGTTCTCCGTGCACCGCGCGCGAAAAATCGTGGCCGCCGTCTTTCCCTTTTTCACGGAATCCATGAAGGCGCCAAGCAGGTAGGCATCCTCCGGAATGACGACGTCCCGCTGGTACTGAATATTTTTCAGCAGCAGCTTCCCGTCCAGGCCGTTGGAGACAATGTAGTTGTTGTTCAGGAACTCAATGCGGGATTTGGCGATTTCGATACGCCAGAGCAGCGCCGGGAAATCGTTCATGAAGCTTAAAAGGTCCTCAATGGACATATGCACGGCGGCCAGCCCGGAGGGACCGTCATTGGCGTCTGGGATGTTCATGGCTGACCTGATCCGGTTTTTGTGACCATCAATCCGGAGCCGGGCAAGCCCCACGGGCCTGGCGGCGAGAAAAGCACAGCCCACCTCTTGGCCCGGATTTGCCCACTCTGTAAAGACGCGGGGAAAAAAATCCGTGCCGGTCAGCTCATTCTTCTGCCCACAAAAGCCGCCGCGAGAATGACGATCATGCCGATCACGGCGTGCGGGGTCACGGCGGCTCCCCGGACCAGGGCGGCCAGCAGCACGGCCAGGGGCGGGGTCAGGTAGGACAGGTAGCCGATGAGGGTCATGTTGCCTGCGGTCACGGCCCTGTTCCAGAGGGTGAAGGACAGCCCGAGCGGCACCAGGCCCAGATACAGGGCCGAGAACAGGGCTCCCGCCGGGGGCAGGGCCTGCGGAGCGCTTGCGGCGTAGACCAGGGTTGAAAAAAGGGCGGCCAGGACCGTGAAGGCGGGCATGTAGTCGCGGGTGGGTTTCAGGCGTGACAAGGCCACGGAAAAGCTGCTCCAGATCAGCCCGCAACCCAGGGCCATGAGATAGCCGGGCAGGTACCGGGCTTCAAACTGCAGGCTCTGCCCGCCGGACACTACCAGCCCCGCGCCCGCGAGCCCGGCCAGGGCCACGGCCAGCACAGGCGGGGACAATCGCTTTTTGTCCAGAATGGAGGAAAAGACGACGATCCAGAAGGACCAGGTCGTGGTCAGGATGGCCCCTTCCACCAGGGGCGTGTGGTCGAGGGCCAGATAATACAGGGCGTGGTAGCCGAAAATCCCGGCCAGTCCCAGGGCGACGAGCCTCAGGCCCGGCCAGGGGATGGCTCGGCGCCGGGAAATGATCATCTCCTGCACAGTAAGATACAGCGCAGCCGGAACAAAGCTGAAGAAAAGCAGCTCCGTGACCGAGAGCCTCTCCAGGCCGCTGCCCGTGGCCGCCGGCAGGCTGGCCCAGCAGAGCACCGCGCCCAGGGCGTACAGATAGGGTTTCATGGGCATCCTAGAAAAGCTTGCTGCCGATCTTGGCGTTGACCGCCGGGGAGACAAAGGTCGCCTCGCCGCTGTCCCTGCCCGGATATTGCACGCCCAGGACCAGCACTTCCGAGACCACAGCCCCCATGGCGCGCGGGGGAAAGTTGAGCACCGCGAGCACCAGCCGTCCGATGACCTCGTCCAGGGGATGGGCGGTGAAGCGACCGTAGCTTACGCGCTGGCCGTATTTTCCAAAATCGATGACCATCCTGTGGGTGGGTTTTGGCGTTTCGGCGCAGGGCTGCGCCGAAACGACCCGCCCCACGCGAATGTCCAGGATTCCCAGGGACTCTTCAAAATTCACGACGGGTTTGAGCTCCGAGGCCACGACAGTTCTCCTTGGCTGATAAAGGGTGGATCAATGGGGCCAGGCCTGGTTGAGCGAGGCCAGGGCCAGGGTCAGACCCAGACAGACCAGCACGCCGCCGATACCCCGCTCCACGTGATGCCGATAGGAGGCCACCGTTCGCTGGGCCGGAGCCGAGGAAAAGGCGCAGGCCACGAGGATGAACCACGCCAGGTGCGCCAGAGACATGAACGCTCCGTAGCCGAGCTGGACCGCGAGCGGGGTGCGCGGACTGATGACCTGCGTGAACAGGCTGACCACGAAGAGCGTGGTCTTGGGATTGGTGGCGTTGGTCAAAAAGCCTGTGCGCAGGGCGCCCGCGTCGGAAAGCGCGGGGCGCGGCGCGGTGCCGGGGATGGCGGGCCGGGCCCGGAGCATGGAGACCCCGAGGAAGATGAGATACGCCGCCCCCAGATACTTGATCAGGTTGAAAAGCACGGCCGAGCGGGAAATGATCAGCCCCACCCCAAGCAGGCTGTAGGCGACATGCACCAGCACGCCCAGGCTGATGCCCACGGCGGTCAGGACCCCGGCCCGGCGCGACATCATCATGCTGTTGCGGCTGACCATGGCGAAATCCGCCCCCGGACTGATGACGGCCAGAATGGTGATGGTTGCGACGGTGAAAAGTTCGAGCATCTGCCTCCTCTGTGGACACGTTTCCGGGCCTGCCGGCGCGGACGAACGCATGGTCTGTACGCCCAGCCCGGTGCGCAGCGCAAGTCCGGCGTTCTTGCGGCTTGTCCCGGCAGGCGATCTCGGATAATCCTTCTCGTTACTGATCGCTGTACAGGATCAAGGAGTCTTCATGTCCATCCGCGCCAAAGTGTTCACCATCATCTTCGTCCTCTTCGCATCCCTCGGCGTGGCGGATTTTTTCGTGCAGCGTTTTGTCGTTTACCCGAGCTTTCTTGAACTTGAAAATCATGAGGCGGGACAAAACCTGCAACGCATTTTCCACGCCATCGACCGGGAAAACTATCACCTGGAGCGCATCTGCCGCGACTGGGCGACCTGGGATGATACCTACGACTTCATGACCACCCGCTCCGAGGTCTACAAGACGAGCAATCTCTACGATGAAGCCTTGGACAGCATTTCGGTGAACGTCATGATCTATTGCGCAGAGGACGGAACGATCGTCTGGAGCAACGCCCGTGATACGGCTCAACAAAGCAGCCTGGCCCTTGAACTGCTGCAAAAGGGGCGCATCGCCCCGGACCACCCGCTGTTGACCATGACGGCCGAGGAAGATGGCGTCAACGGAGTCATCAATACCGAACGCGGCCCCCTGCTTTTCGCCACCAGGCGGATTCTGCGTTCGGACGGAAGCGGTCCGTCCAACGGTTTTCTGATCGTTGGACGGTTTGTGAACCCGGCCATGGTCGAAACCCTCTCCGCACAGACACGCATCCCCTTCGAGATCGTCTACCCATACGTCGAGGAGCGCATGGCCTGCGGCACATCCGGGGTCACGACCGCACACATCGACAACCTCGACTACTTCACCCGAAAAGAGGGAAAGTTTGTCAGGGTCTGCAGCGCGTACAATGACCCTGCGGGAAGGCCCATTTTCAGCATCCAATATCTCTTCCCCCGGGAGATCACGCAAAAAGGCATCGCCAGCATCCGCTACGCCATGATCCTGGTGATCTCGTCCGGGCTGATCGTGCTGGTCATATTGAACGTTCTGCTACAGGCCGTAGTCCTGCGGCCCCTGCAAAAATTGACCAATCACGCCTCCAGGCTGCGTCAGGAGGAAGACTATGCGCAGCGCCTCGACCTGCGCCGGGGTGACGAGGTAGGGGTGCTGGCCGACAGCTTGGACAACATGGTGCAGACCATCCGTGAGCGCACCGAGGACTTGAAGCGGGCCAACGAGCAGTTGACGCTTCTGTCCATGCGGGACGGCCTGACGGGGATCCCCAACCGCCGCATGTTTGATGACTCCCTGAAGCAGGAATGGCGCCGGGCCATGCGGGACAAAACGCCCGTCTCGATCATCCTGGGAGATGTTGACTTTTTCAAGGATTACAATGACGCCCACGGGCATCTGCAGGGGGATCAGTGCCTCATCGCCGTGGCTGCGGTGCTGCAACAGCAGATGAACCGCCCAGCGGACCTGGTGGCACGTTTCGGAGGCGAGGAATTCGCCATCATCCTGGCCGACACCGGCACCGATGGGGCCGAACATGTGGCGCAGTCGCTACGTCAGGCAATCTTGGACCTGCACCTGGAACACGGCCACTCCGATGCCGCGCCCTGCCTGACCATGAGTTTTGGCGTGGCCTCCATGGTTCCGCAGCCGGAAGACGGGGACGAGGGCATGGCCGAACTGCTGCACAGGGCGGACCGCGCCATGTACCAATCCAAACGATTGGGCCGTAACCGGGTCATAGTCTGGAGCGATGAGCAACCGGAATCTCCCTCCCTGTGATTCTCCCACCGCGCCGGATGCTCCGGCGCGGTGCCACCTTTTTCATGACCTCGGCCCCACGCCGAAAAGGATATATATGACTTTCGACTCTTTCGGACTCCCGCCCACCCTGGTGCAGGCCCTGCAGACCCGTCAACTCGATACGCCCCTGCCCGTGCAGGAGGCGGCGCTGCCGGTGCTGATGGCCGGAAAATCGGCCATGCTGGTCTCACGGACCGGCTCGGGCAAGACGCTCGCCTACCTCCTGCCCATTCTGGCGGGCATCAATGCCGAGAGCATGCACGTGCAGGCCGTGGTTCTGGCCCCGACCCACGAACTGGCCATGCAAATTAATCGCGTGGCCACGGACCTGGCCAAAGACGCCGGTCTTGGCGTACGCGTGCAGGCCCTTATCGGCGGAGCCGCGGTCAGCCGCCAGATCGAGGGACTCAAGAAAAAACCCCATCTGGTCATCGGATCGGCCGGCCGCATGACGCACCTCATGGAGCTTGGGAAACTCAAACTCAAGGAGACCGTGTGGCTGGTCCTCGACGAAGCGGACCGCCTGCTCATCGAGGAAGGGCTTGAGCATATCCGCAAGATCACGGGCCAGCTGGGTCCCGAGACCCGCTATGTCTTCGTCTCCGCCACTGAAGGTCCGGCCACGACCCGCATCGCTCGTGGACTAGCCCCGAACCTTGCGTTCGTGCGTGCGCAAAACGAGATCAGCCCGGCCATCCGGCACTGCTACCTGGTCTGTGAGGAACGCGACAAAGTCGATTGGCTGCGCAAGGTGCTGCGCGGCCTTGCCCCCGAGCGGGCCCTGGTCTTCGTGCACCGCGGGGCCAGCGCCGAGCGCATGGCCGAACGCCTGGAACACCATCAGCTGTCCGTGGCCGACCTGCACGGCGCGCACGACAAGTTCCAGCGCCAGGACGCCCTGGATGATTTCCGCAAAGGCAAGGCCCAGACGCTCATCGCTTCGGACATCGCAGCCCGGGGACTCGATATCTTTGGAGTGGAACTGGTGGTCAACGTGGACGTGCCAAGCCAGAGCCGCGATTATCTGCACCGTGCCGGACGCACGGGCCGAGCCGGGGCCACCGGCCTTGTGCTGTCTCTCATGACCGAGGCGGAAAGCCGCCTGGCCAAGCGCTATGCCCAGGATCTGGACATCGCCCTGGAGCAGGTGCAGCTCGTGCGCGGAGCCCTTGTGCCGGCGACAGGCGACTCTGCGCAGAACCTGCGTCCGGCCCCGCGTCCTTTTGGCCCTGGCAGAGGCGGCAGAAAGCCCCCCCTCGCGACCGGACCCGACGCCCGCAAGGAGCCCACGACAACCGCCTCCACCCCGCCCGCTCCCGCCAGGTCCCCTCAATCCCGGGACAAGGCCGCTCCGGCACGCAAACGCGGCTCCGCGCTCCCAGGTGCCAATCCCGACACCAACTCCCGCGCCAAAACTGGCCCCAAAACCGGCAAGGCCGGACAAAAACCCATGTCAGGCCCCAAGCGAAACAAACCAGCCTGATTTTTCCCGACCCGGCCCGGCGCGAGACACGCGCCGGGCTTTACCCGCAGACATCGCCATCCCCCCCAAAGACCCAAGCCGTCATCATTCTCCAGGCGTCATCATTATTCTCCTGAAACCGGACTCTCAATAAAATCTGACTGTTGACAAAAACACGGATTCCCCGATAGCGAGGACCGTGAATGTTATTATTTTTGATTCCGTGCTATTTTCAGAGGCGCTTTTCAAATTCCATAGTTTCAACATGCAGATCTTGGCGCGATCCGTATTGCCGGGGACCGTTCAAGACGGGAGGTGCATTGCCATGTTCAAGACTCTTGCGCTCTGTCTCACCATAATTTTGAGTTTTTCAGGCGCGGCCCTGGCCCACTTCGGAATGGTCATCCCTTCATCAAGCATCGTCATGGACAAAAAGGACGCAGCCGTTTCCCTTGCCCTGTCCTTTTCCCACCCCATGGAAATGGTCGGCATGCCCCTTGTCGCTCCGGCTTCGTTCAAGGTGTTCGTGGACGGCGAGCCCACGGAGATGAAGGATGCCCTGAAGCCCGCCACGATCATGGAGCACCCGGCCTGGACCGCCGAATACGTGGTCAAACGGCCCGGCGTGTACCAGTTTGTCATGGAACCCGCCCCGTACTGGGAACCGGCCGAAGACTGCTTCATCATCCATTACACCAAGGCCGTGGTGGCCGCCTTCGGCGAGGAGGAGGGCTGGGGCGAACCCCTGGGTCTCAAAACCGAGATCATCCCCCTGACCCGGCCTTTCGGCAACTATGCCGGCAATGTCTTCCAGGGCCAGGTGCTTCTTGACGGCAAGCCCGTGGCGGGCGCAGACGTCGAGGTGGAATTCTACAACAAAAACAGCGCATACGAAGCGCCAAACGACTACATGATCACGCAGGTGGTCAAAACCGACGCCAACGGCGTGTTCACCTACGCCGTGCCTTTCGCCGGATGGTGGGGCTTTGCGGCCCTGAACACGGCGAACGAAAAGATGGACCACGAGGGCACGCCCAAGAATGTGGAACTGGGCGCCGTGCTGTGGACGCAGTTTGTCGATCCCGCGCGCAAGTAGGCACTCATCCATGCCGGACCTGACTTTAGAGGCCCAAGCAGGTGCCGGGCATGGACACATGCTCGGCTTTTTGTCATGCCTCGCCGAACCACGCGAAGAGAGGACAGACACGTGCACATTTCCGAAGGGGTTCTTTCTCCAGCCATTCTGGGCCTTGGCGCGGTCCTGACCGTCGGCGGCACGGCCCTGGGCCTGCACCGCCTCGATTACGACCGTCTCATGACCGTGGCCATCCTGGCCGCGGCCTTTTTCGTCGGCTCGCTCATCCATATTCCCATCGGCCCCTCCAGCGCCCACCTGATCTTAAACGGCCTCCTCGGCGTCATCCTCGGCTGGGCAGCCTTTCCGGCCATCCTGGTGGCGCTCATGCTGCAAGCAGTGCTCTTTCAGTACGGAGGTTTCACGGTGCTGGGGGTGAATGCCTTCAACATGGCCTTCCCGGCCGTGCTGTGTTTCCTGCTCTTGCGCCCGCTGCTGTCCCGTCCCGGCCCGATGCGGACAATGGGCGCGTTTTGCTGCGGGGCCCTGTCCGTGGCCGGCGCAGGTCTGCTCACGGCCCTGTCCCTGGCCTATACGAACGAAGGTTTCCTGCAGGCCGCAAGGCTTCTCTTCCTGGCCCATGTTCCGGTCATGATCGTCGAAGGAATCGTGACCACGCTGACCGTATCCTTTCTGTCCAGGGTCCGGCCCGAACTCCTGCGTTTCGCATCACGCTCCAAAGGAGGAATCCGTGCGTAGCTTTTTCCTGCTCCTTGTTTTCACTTTCCTGATCCCGGCCCCGGCCCTGGCGCACCGGGTCAATGTCTTTGCCTACGTGGAAGGCGGCGAGGTCGTCGTCGAATGCAGCTACAGCAAATCAAAACGGGTCAGGCACGGCGCCATCGCGGTTCAGGACGCCGGCAGCGGGGAAACGCTGTTGCAGGGAACGACCGATGAGGCAGGGCTGTTCCGCTTCTCTATCCCGGACCAGGCCCGCACGTCCGGATCCGGCTTGCGTATTCTCTTGCAGGCCGGAGAAGGGCACCAGAATGAATGGATCGTGGACGCGGCGGAATTCATGGACGCGGGAGCTCCGAGGCCCCTTGCGCCGCATGCGGAAGTTACGGCTGCAGGCGCAATGAGCCCGGGCAGAACTGATCCGGGCGCGGCGGGGCTGTCGCGAGCGGACGTGGAAGACGTGGTCAATGCCGCCCTCGACGCGAAGCTTGCCCCCATACGACGCGCCCTGCTTGAGCAAAGCCAAAGCGGGCCGGGATTGCAGGAAATCATCGGCGGGATCGGATGGATTTTCGGATTGGTAGGCATCGGGGCCTACTTCAAGAGCCGCCCGCGTGTTTGACGAACCATTTGCCCATGGCCGCTCCCTGGTGCATGGGCTCGACCCCAGGGTGCGCCTGGTCATGGCTGCTTTTTTCTCCGGCTGCGTGGCCCTGCTGGAAGAGCCCATCGCCGCCGGGTCGGCGCTGATTCCGGCCCTGGCAATCTTAAGCCTGAGCAGGCCGCCGCTTGGACTGCTTTGCAAACGCGTGGCCCTGGTCAATATCTTCATTCTTTTCCTGTGGCTGACCGTACCCCTGACCATGCCCGGCACGCCATTTCTCACCCTTGGCCCGCTGACGGCAAGCAGTGAAGGCATTGCACTGGTGCAGCTTGCGACCTTCAAATCCAACGCCATCCTGCTGACCTTCCTGGCCCTGGTCACGACCATGGACTCCCCGACAATGGGACATGCCCTGGACCGCCTTGGTGTGCCGTCCAAGCTGGTATTTCTGTTCCTTTTCACTTACCGCTACCTGCACGCCATCGCCGACGAATGGCAGCGGCTGGTCACGGCGGCCAGGCTGCGCGGGTTTACGCCCCGCACCGGCATGCACACCTACCGCACCATCGGGAACCTTTTGGCCATGGTCCTGGTCAACAGTTTCGACCGCTCCAGCCGGGTCTATCAGGCCATGGTCCTGCGCGGATTTCAGGGACGCTTCGTCTCCGTGGTCCGCTTCAAGGCGCGCCGCAGGGACGCGCTATTCGCCTTCCTGTGGCTGACGGCCACGGCCGGCCTCGTGCTCATGGACTTTTTTCCGGAGATACGCCTTGTCTGAAACGCCCATTTTCGCCCTGCAAAACGTGTCCTTTGCCTACCCTTCGGGAGGCGCGGTACTACATGACGTGAACTTCGCCTTTGCCCAGGGACAGAAAATTGGGCTTTACGGCACCAACGGCAGCGGCAAGACCACCCTTTTCCATATCGTCATGGGGCTCATGAGCCCGCAACGCGGCCAGGTCCTTTTCCATGGCGAACCGGTGCGCGGGGAAAAGGAATTTCGCGCCCTGCGCCGCGAGGTCGGCATGGTCCTGCAGAACGCGGAAGACCAGCTCTTCAACCCCACGGTGCTCGATGACGTGGCTTTTGGCCCCTTGAATCTGCGAATGTCCGTGGACGAGGCGCGGAAAAGATCCTTGCAGACCCTGAAGGAACTGGGACTGGACGGATTCGAGGGTCGTTTGACCCACCGCCTGTCCGGAGGGGAAAAAAAGCTGGTTTCCCTGGCCACGATCCTGTCCATGCAGCCAAAAGTCCTGCTGCTGGACGAGCCCACCAACGGCCTGGACCCGCAGACCAGGGAGCGCATCATCGAAATTCTGGACAGCCTGCCCACGGCCCGCATCATCATTTCCCATGACTGGGACTTCCTGGCGCGGACAACGACGCAGTTCATGACCATAAAAAACGGCCGCCTCGTCACCGACGTGCCGCATTTGCCGCACCGTCACGTGCACGCCCATCCGCTCGGCGACGAACCTCACCATCACCACGACTGAGTGGCCGCCATGCAGGCGGAAATCCTATTTTTGAAAATGCCCGGTACGGGCAAAGAAAACCGGAATTGCTGCGAATCTCAGAAGAATTTCAGGGCCGGGCGGAGCGCGTCGTACACGGCGCGCGCCTCTTCCATGCGTCCGGCCTTGCCGGCCAGCTCCAGCGCTCTGGCCAGTTCCCCGAGTTCAAGCAGCCCCATGTTGAAAAGAGCCCCTTTGAGCATATGCCCCGCGTCCGCGAGCTCCTGCGCGTCGGATCGCAAAAAGGCAGCCTCAAGGCGGCCGAGCGTGGCGACCACTGTCTGGCAACCAAGCCCGTAAAGCTCTTCGACGTCATCCAGGCCCAGGCCATAAACCTGGCACAAATGTTCCTTGACCCGCTGCTCCATGCTTTTCTCCCTGCTTCCAGGCAAAATCCGAAAGTGTTGAATCGGCCCCCATGTAGAAAGCCCGGACGCGACTGGCAAGCATCTCTTGCCGCACGCAATAGGAAACGCCCCGGAACGCGGTGTTCGCCTTTCGGCTAAAACTCCACCACGCTCTTTGCAGCGAGACACGCGTGCTGCGCCTGGCGTAAAGACATCGCAGAAAACGCAACACCAGCGCTCCAGCCTGCCAAGAAATCCTGGAGTTGCTCACGTCTTGTGGTTGACCCCGGCCACAAATTTTCCTTATGAAGTTCCACGGTGTGAAGTTTTCCATCCCCGCACCTTTCAAGGAGAACCCCATGGATCCATCGCTGGCCAAGCCCTTCATCAAAGCAACCAAAGACGTCCTCTCCGCCATGGCCGCCCTTGAAGTCGTGGCCGGCACGCCTTACGTCAAAAAAGACAAAATGGCCAGGGGCGATGTTTCCGCCGTGATCGGCATCACCGGCGACAAGCAAGGCACCTTCTCCATCTCCTTTGACCGCAAAACCGCCGTGCACATCGTCAAGCAGATGCTCGGAGACGCCATAGAGGACATCCTGCAGGACGTGCAGGACGCCATGGGCGAAATCACCAACATGATCTCCGGCCAGGCCCGCGTCGGTCTGGCGGACATGGGCCTGAAACTCCAGGGCTCCACCCCTTCGGTCATCATGGGCGACAACCACACCATCGCGCACATGAGCTCGGCCGTGGCCATCGCCATACCCTTCTCCTGCGAAGCCGGGACCTTCACCCTGGAATTCTGCTTCGAATAGGCTCATGAACAACGCGGGAAACATCAACCAGCAGGTTTCCGAATTGCTGCTTGGGGCCAGCGCCAAGTCGCTGACGGCCCCCAAGGAATTCGACCTCATGGAGATGCCGCTTGAGGGCGTGGCCGCTTTTTGGCTGTCTGTGAAGAAAACCATGGATTCCAAAAAGAAGGGCGATGAATTCCTGCTGGAGGAGGCCAAGCACACCCGCGAACCCCACGTCAGGTTTCTGCTCGAACTGGCCGCCTCCTCTTTTTCGGCCAAACGCTGCGAGGAACTGGCTCAGGTCAGAAAAAAAAACATCCTGGCCGAATTGCACCGTAAATACGTGCTCATGGCCATCGGTCTTTTGGGCATCGTGTCTAAAGAGAATCCGCAGAAAGTGATGATCCGCTTTTTGTCCAAATTCCACATCGCGCCCATTTTTGAAAAGCAGGTCTTCGAAGTCGCCCAGCTCATGCTGAAGAATCTGGACAACGCCGAGCTGAACAAGGCCAAATTCCTGAACATCGACCACAAGCTGAAAATCGAGGCGCTGATCATAAACCTCATCTTCTATTGCATGCTGGCCCGCAGGAACGGAGTCGAATATCTCATCGCGTTTCAGGAATACATCTCGTCCCAGTATTTCAAAGACGGCCTGATGCTCATCAATGACGGTTTCGACTACGATTTTGTCAAATTCAGGCTCAATCTGGTCAAAAAGGAAATCATCGAAGCGACCGAGATGAAAATGGATCTGTCCATGCAGATGATGTCCGCCCTCAAATCCGGGACTCCCTTCGCCGATCTCTACCTCATCGCCAAAGCCTTCCTGCCCTGATAAAAGCCGCCGTATCGCGGAAATGGGTCTGTAATCGCCCCGGTCGACGCACGCCCCGCCTCATAAATTCATGATCATCAGCAACAGATCTTCACCCCAGAGCAGGGTCAGGACCGCTCCGAGGCAGAGAAACGGGCCAAAGGGAATGGCCGTGCGCAGGCCCTGGCCTTCGGGGCGTCGCAGGTAGACCACGGCGATCGCAAGCGCGCACAGGGCGGAAAGGAGGATCATGAGCGGCAGCAGGGATAGGCCGACCAGGGCCCCGAGGCTGAGCATGAGCTTTATGTCGCCCGTGCCGAGGGCATCGATCCCGCGCAGACGCAGGTAGGCCTGCTGCAGGAGCAGAAAGATTCCCGCGCCGCAAAGCCCCCCAAGCATGGTCTCAAGCCAGTCCACGGGCAGAAAGAGCGGGGTGGACAAGGCCAGGATGGCCGCCGGATAGGTCAAAACGTCGGGCAGGATGAAGGAGTCCAGATCGATGAAGGCAGCCACCAGGAAAATCCCCAGAAAGACCATGTAGGTCAGCCACTGCGCGGTCGGGCCGAACTTGACCGCGAAAAGAAGGGCCAGAATTCCGGAAAGAAGCTCCACGGCCGGGTATCGCCAATGAATTTTCCCTTTGCAGGATCGGCATTTCGCCCCGAGCAGGACGTAAGACAGGACCGGTATGTTTTCCCACCAGGACAGCACATGTCCGCAGGCCGGGCAATGCGAGCCGGGCCTGATTACGGACGCGCCCACCAGATAGCGGTGCACGCAGACATTGTAGAAGCTGCCCAGGCACAACCCCAGAACAAGGGCCATGGTGTAAAAAAACGCGGGATACGAAAAAAGCTCAACCATGCGATCACCTTGAAAGTTAATTCTGTTTGGAATAATTTTAAATCGTTACACTTATTTTATGGGGAAAATTCAAGCACATTCGCCATAACCCGCTCAACTCATGACCCAGACCGCCCAGATCGAGGCCTCGGCGGAGAGCCTGTTGACGAGATCGATGGGAACCCCCAGCTGCGCAGCCTTCCTGCTCAGACGGTCCCAGTTGCAGCGATCTATCTCGTCAAGCAAGTCGAGCCAGACCGCACTCGGATCATCCGGATCAATCAGGGCCCGCTTGATGCCCGGCTCCAAAGGAATCTCCTCCAGCACCAGCCCCATGGACTGGTCCAGAATGGCGTCGAGCAGGGAGAAAAAGCCCAGCAGGAACATGCTGTCCTGGTCAAAGGGCGTGGGGTGCCTGTGGGCCAAAAGGTGCAGAAAACGGGCACGTTGCACGGAAATGCGGACCAGTTCGTGCGCCTTGTCCTGTGTGCTCACATCGGACAGGATGACCACCTGCAGCCATTGCCGCAGGTTACGGCATCCGAGCATGGAAACTGCGCGCGGAATGGACGTGATCTTGATCTGCAGACCGAAAAATGCGGAATTTATGTATTTGAGCAACCGGTAGGAAATGGCCAGATCCGTCTGGATGATTTCCACCAAACGGGAGGAATCCACGTCCGGGACGCTCAATTCCTTTAACAGCTTGACCTTGTTGACTTGCGTGGCAGAAAGTTTTCGCCCGGGGATCACCTCGGGGCGATTGAAGAAAAAACCTTGAAAATACGTAAAGCCGAGCTGCTTGCAAACCCTGAAAACGTCGAGGGTCTCCACTTTCTCGGCCAGCAGCGTCGCATCGTACTTTTTGACACCCTCCATAATGGCCACAACCTCGGCCGGAGTCTTGCCCAGGATGTCGATCTTGATGATGTCGACCATCTCGCACAAGGGTTCAAGGCCCGGTCCGCCTTCAAAATCATCCAGAGCAAGGGTGTATCCCCTCTTCTTGAGCTCCCGGCAGGCGCTGATGACTTCGGGCTCTGGCCTTACGGTCTCCAGGATCTCCACCACGCACTGGTCGGCAGGCAGGACATAGGGCGCCCGGCCGACGAGGAGGGTGCGCGGAAAATTGACCAGAGCCTTGGCTCCCTTGCGCAGCCCCTGCACCGCAAGATTGTAGCCGTCGGCTATGATCTGCGTCGTGGCCTGGTCCCCGTCCGTGAACACCGCCTCCTGAATGTTTTCTCCGTGACGGAAAAGCAGCTCATAGCCCCATATCTGCATCTGTGCCGTGAATATGGGCTGACGGGCGACAAAAAACTTGTCGTAAAGCTGTTCCGGATACGTCTCTTCCATCAGCGGGTCCTTCTTATTGATGAGCGCGAAAGCTCGCAGACCTTGAATCAGCCCCCAAGGGCATTTGGGGCCCTCCCTAGGACGCACCTCCCATGACTTCGTCGGTCCACAGCGCAGCCTCGCTGGCGGCGTTGTGGACAAACTCCATGGGAATGCCCATCTGCTGCGCCTTTTTCTCCAGCTCGTCCCATCTGCCGCGATCAAGCTCATTCAAAAGCCCGATCCAGACGGAGTGCACGCTATGTGTGTCGACCAGAGTGGTCTTGATGTCCGGATCCAGGGAAATCTCGTCAAGGACCTGCGCCATCTGCTGGTCCAAAATCGCGTCAAGCACGGAAAAAAAGCCCATCACGAACATGCTGTCCATGGGAAACGGCGCAGGGGCAGCCCCGGCCAAAAGCTGGAGGAAGCGACCACGCAAGACGGACATGCGGACCAGCTCCTGACCCTTGTCCGTGGAGTTGATGTCGGACAGAATGACCACCTGCAGCCATTGACGCAGATTCTGGCGTCCGAGCATGTTCACGGCACGCTGGATGGACTCGATTTTACCGCGCAGGCTGAAACGGGCGGAATTGATGTACTTGAGCAGGCGATAGGAAATGGACAGATCCGTCTGAATGATCTCCACCAGCCGGGACAATTCCGTCTCGGTTTCATTGAGTTCCTTCAGGAGTTTGATCTTGGTGCTCTGCGTGGCAGAGAGCTTGCGCCCGGGGATGATCTCGGGTTTGCTGAAGAAATACCCTTGAAAATATTCAAATCCCAGACGCTTGCAGACGTTGAACATATCAAGGTTCTCGACCTTCTCGGCCAGAAGGCGGGCCTTGTACCCGCGCAGGCCCTTGACGATGGCCATGACTTCACCTGGCGTCTTGCCCAGAATATCGACCTTGATGATGTCCGCAATCTCGCACAAAGGCTCAAAACCCGGCTCTCCCACAAAATCATCCAGAGCCAGGGTATAGCCGTTTCTCTTCAGCTCCCGGCAGGCCTCCATGACCTCATCCTCGGGCGAGACCGTCTCCAGTATTTCCACCACGCAACGCTCGGAAGGAAGCACATAGGGCGCGTGGCCCACAAGGACATTGCGCGGAAAATTGATCAGCGCCTTGATTTTAGCGCCCATGCCCCGGGAGCCGAGGGCGAATCCATCGGCGATGACCTGGGTCGTGGCCTGGTCGCCGTCCGTGAACACGGCGGATTGGACCTCTCCACTCCTGAAAAGAAGCTCATAGCCCCAGATTTTCATTTCCGCCGTGAAAATGGGCTGCCTGGCTACATAGATCCTGTCGTAGAACTGTTCGGGCATTTGTTCCGACATGGACAAAACCTCTAAGGCATGAGTGGAGCAAAGGGCAGGCCGATATCCTCTTTCAGGCCCAGCATGAGGTTGGCATTGGCAACGGCCTGGCCCGAAGCGCCGCGGCAAAGGTTGTCTATGGCCGAGACCACGATGAGTCTATCCGTGCGCGGGTCCGTGACCAGTCCGAGATCGCAGAAATTGGTGCCGCGCACCCACCTGGTTTCAGGCAGGGATCCCTGGGGCAAGAGACGCACCCACCGCTTGCCTGCATAGAACGCCTCATAACAGGCACGGATGTGCTCCAGGCCGACGCCGGGGGAGAGTTTGGCGTAGGCGGTCGTCAGGATGCCACGGTTGATGGGCAAGAGGTGCGTGTTGAAGGAGAGACGTATTTCGCGGCCGGCAGCCAGGCCCAGCTCCTGTTCGATTTCAGGGGTGTGGCGGTGCTTGGTCAGATTGTAGGCCCGGAACGTGTCCGAGACTTCGCAGAAAAGAGTGCCGACGCCCGCCTTGCGCCCGGCACCGGTGGTTCCGGACTTGGAATCGATGACCAGGTCCTCGGGCGAGATAAGTCCTGCAGCCAAGGCCGGGTACAGGGCCAGGATGGCGGATGTCGGATAGCAGCCGGGATTGGCAACCAGGGAGGCCCCGGCGATGCGTTCGGCGTAAAGTTCCGGCAAACCGTAAACGGCCTCGGCCAGGAGAGCGGACTGGGTATGGGACACGCCGTACCAGCTCTCGTACTCCACATGGTCGCGCAGACGAAAATCGGCGCTCAAGTCCACGACCTTTGTCCCGTGCCCGCGTAGCTCGGCGGCCATCTCCATGGCCGTGCAGTGAGGAACGGCCAGAAAGACAAGATCGCAATTCGCGGCCAGAAAAGCGCTGTCCGGAGCAGTTATTTCAAGATCGCCAAGCTCCGTGCCCTGCAGGAAGGGATAAATATTTTGCAGGGGCTGTCCGGCCTCCTTGCGCGACGTGACCTGGGTCAGACGCAGGCCGGGATGGCCAAGCAGGATGCGGGTCAACTCCATTCCCGTGTAGCCGGTAACCCCGACCAGACCGACGCGCTTCACCATTGTTGCTCCCTATTTCGCCTTCTGCACGTATTTCATGCGCAGTTCAAAAAGCATGTCCCGAAGCAGCCGGGCTTCCTGATCCGTCAGATTGCCCCTGGTCTTGCTCTCAAGCATGCACAAGATATCGATGGTCTGCTTTGCGGCCAGCACGTTCTCCATGAGCTGTCCGCTTTCGGGCTCAGGCACCTCGCCCAGGTGAACCAAGGCGGAGGAACTCATGGACAATACAAAGGTCCCGAAATCCAGCTGCGGCATTTCCGGACAGGAACAGGACAAATCTTCGTATTCTTCGGCCAATTTTTTTTCTTCGTTCATAATCGCTCCTTACGCCCGATATTCGGGGCAACCGTCGCGCAGCGCTTCTGCATAGGCACTGGCTGCGTCTTCCAGATACGTCCTTGCGGCGCAATATCCACCGGCCGCATGCAGGCCTTCACGCAGAGCGTAAAGCCCCGCCAGGACATCGCTCCAATCCACATGGCCCATATGGCCGAGCCTGACCAGGCTCTTCTTCAGTTCGCCCTGCCCCCCGGCCATGACCACGCCGCAGCGCTCTGCCGCTACTTTGAGCACTTCGCCGCCATCGATGCCTGTCGGCAGCTTGATGGCGGTCAGTCCCCAGGTGAAATGCGTCGTGGCCAAAAGCTCAAGCCCCATGCTTGTCGCCCCGGCCCGGGCCATGGACGTCAGCGCCCACTGCTTGGCGTACACGGCCTCCAGGGTCTGTTCCTTGAACAGATCAAGACTCACGGCCAGCCCCTGCAGCAGATTGACCGGGGAAGTGAAAAGGGTCTGGTGACCCAGGCTCTTGTCCCGCTCGGCCAGCAGGTTGAAATAGAAGTCAGTAGGACCCACGCTGCGCACTTTGTCCCAAGCGCGGGCGCTCAAGGCCAAAAGGGCCAGACCCGGCGGGAGCATGAGGCCCTTCTGGGACCCTGTCAGCAGGCAGTCGATGTCCCAGGCGTCCATGGGGCATGGCGAAATTCCGACAGCCGAGATGCCGTCGACAACAAGGAGCACGTCCTTGTCACGGGTCACCTGGCCGAGCTCGTGCACGGGGTGCAGCACCCCGGTGGACGTCTCCGAGGCCTGGACCAGCACGCCGCAAAGCGCAGGATCCGCCGTCAGAGCCGCCCGCACCTCCTCGGCCGCCACGGCCTGGCCGTTTTCAAGAACCAGGGAGGTGACGACAAGACCACGCGCCTGGGCGATCTCCCGCCAGCGCTCTCCGAACTTGCCGCCCTCGACCACGAGCACTTTCTCGCCGGGCGCGAAAAGATTGGTCACGGCCGCGTGCATGGCTCCCGTGCCCGAACAGGACAGGGGCAGAACCTGTTGCGCGGTGCCGAACAGGTACTTGAGGCCAGGCTGAATGCGCTCCATGATCTGCACGAAATCGCGCTTGCGGTGGTGAATCATGTCCTTGGCCAGGGCCAGGCGAACCTCCTCCGGTAGGGGAGTGGGACCGGGGGTCAGCAATCGTAATTTATTGAGCATATCGTATCCGCAAAAGATGTTTGCAAATGGTTATTGGTGAGCCGCGCTCCAGTCATCGCCAACGCCCCAGTCAACCACGAGGGGCACGCTGAGGCTGTACACGGAAGCCATGATCCCGGCCACGGCCTCGCCCACTTCCCGGGCCCGGGCCGCAGGGGCCTCGAGCAGCAGTTCGTCGTGAATCTGCAGGATCAGGCTCGCGCCTAATTCGCCAATAACCGGACTCTTGTCCACTTCGAGCATGGCCTTTTTGATGATATCCGCCGCCGAACCCTGGACCACGGTATTGATGGCCATACGCCGGGCCTGCTGGGCCATGTTCGTATTGCGGGAATTGATCTCGGGCAGCATGCGCCGTCTCCCGGCCAGAGTGGTCACATAGCCGAGGGACTTGGCCCCGGCTTCGATTTCCTCGTAAAACTCCCGCACGCGGGACAATTTGCTGAAATAGACCGCGATGAACTCCTTGGCCTCCTTCAGGCTGATGCCCAGCTCCCGCCCCAGCTTCTGCGGGCCCATGCCGTAGAGCAGGCCAAAGTTGATGGTCTTGGCCTTGCGCCGCTCGTCGGCGCTGACCTCGGTCGTGTCGAAGAGAATCCCGGCCGTGCGGGCGTGGATGTCGTCACCGGCGGCAAAGGCCTCCGTGAGGGTCTGGTCTCCGGACATGTGCGCCAGAACCCGAAGCTCGATCTGCGAATAGTCCGCAGCCACAAGCCGGTTGCCGGGCGAGGCCACGAAACAGGAGCGCATTCGCGGACCAAGCGCTCCGCGAATGGGGATGTTCTGCAGGTTCGGGTTGCTGCTTGAAAGGCGGCCAGTGGCCGTGGCCAGCTGGTTGAAGGTGGTGTGGATGCGCCCGTTCTTATCGGCCAGCTGCGGCATGGGCTCAAGATACGTGGAGCGCAGCTTCTCGTACATCCTGAACTCCAGCACATCGGCGACGATGGGATGCTCCGCGGCCAATCCTTCAAGCACGCTGCTGGACGTGGATTGCGCCCCGCCGGGAGTCTTCTGCTTGCAGGCCAGGCCCAGTCGGGAAAAAAGCACTTCGGCCAGCTGCTGGCTGGAGCGGATGTTGAACTCTTCTCCGGCCTGCTCATGAATCGTGCGCGTCAACCGATCCAGCTCGGCCTGGACCATGCCGAGAAAATCATGGAACCTGGCCGCATCAATGCGGATGCCGCGTTTTTGCATGCGCACCAGCACCTCGGTCAGAGGCAATTCAAGATCTTGCAGCAGCCCAAGCAACTCCGAGCCCGCGAGCCGCGCATGCAGCAGGCGGCCTACTGCCAGCACTGCCTGGCCGTGATTTTCCCGGTGCACGTCGATCTCGTCGCCCAGCCCGTCGCGGATTCGCTCCAGGGAGTAATTGCGCTCTTCCGGGCTCAGGAGATAGGCGGCAAGCTCTATGTCGAAAATTTCGGCGCAGCCCGAAAGATCAAGGCGGCCCTGCTCAAGCACGCTCTTGTACGACGTCACGTACACGCGCGCCCCAGTCAGCGCGCGGCACAAATCCGAGGCCGCGCCCATGAACAAAAGCTCTTCCGCATCCGTGCCCAGAATCCACTTTTCGCCCTCGGCGTAAAGGCCCACGTCCTTTCCGGCCATGGGCTCAAGGCGTGGGGCCAGGCGGGGTTCGACCCGCACCGGACCGGATGTTTGCTCCCCGTCCGGGACCGGAGCGGCCACCGCCGCCTGCTCCTGAGCGCCAGACGCCTTGGCGCGCCCGTTTTTACGGGCAAGGGCCTGAAATTCGGACAAGAGGGAGCGGAATTCATATTCCTTGAAAAAATCCAGCGCCCCGCCGTCGACCTCTCCCACAGCCAGATCGTCAAGACCGAACTCCGTGCACATGTCCGTGCGAAGCGTGGTCAGTTTCCGGTACACAAAGACCTGCTCCATGTGCGGGGAGAGCAGGGTCTGTTCCTTGGCCGTGAGGCGGTCGAAATTCTTTTTGAGCAAATCAAGGCTTGGAAAGCGGCGCAAGAAACCCATGGCCGTCTTGGGCCCGACTTTCGGGATGCCGGGAATGTTATCCGCCGCGTCTCCGGTCATGGCCTGGAAATCCGCCCACTGATCCGGCTGCAGTCCCGTCTCCTCCACAAAGCCCTCGCGGGTGACAAGCTTCTCCTTGCCTTGGGCCGGGTCCCACATGACCACGTTCTCGTCCAGACACTGCCGCAGATCCTTGTCCGCGCCGACAATGACCACGCTGCGCTCTTCCTTGAAACGGCCGGCCAGGGAGGCGATGCAGTCGTCGGCTTCCCCGCCCTCGGCCTCGAGCACGCGGATGCCCAGCAGCCGAAGCCCCGCCTTCAACGGTTCGAGCTGCGCGGCCAGCCCTTCGGGCATGCGCGGCCGATTGGCCTTGTAGGTGGGCAGAAGTTCATGCCTGAAGGTGGGGGCGCGGCCGTCGGTGACGAAAACGAGGTGGGACGGATTCTCTTCGCGCAGGAGCCTGAGGACCAGCTTGAAGACGATATACATGGCGCTGGTCGGAAACCCGTCGGAGCGCTTGAAATCGGGGTATGCGTAGAAACCGCGATAGATGAAGGCGTGACCGTCGATCAAAAAAAGCGGCTCGGTTTTCAGTCCGAGCCTTGTTTGCAAACTCATGCGCCCTCCGGTTTGGGGGAAGCGGGTGTCGGTTATGAGGCCCCGTTCGGAGAAGTCTCCGGCTCTTTCTTCTTTTTCTTCACATCCACGCCACCATGCAGTCGTTCCCACACAAACTGGCTGGCGTGCTGACAGCCCAGCTTCTCCATGGGAATCTCGGCCCGGGCCATGGACTTGTGTCCTCCGGCGGAACCCACGTCGCCGAACAGGCGCTTGGCGAATTTGCCCATGTCGCGGCGCAAGCCGTCACCGCGAAAGACGATAACGAGCTTGTCCTCGCTGATGCCGCTGATCACAGTCGTGGACAGCCCGTGCACGCGCAGGAAAAAATCAGCCAGAACGACCAAAATGTCGGAAGAATCGACCTTACCCATAAAGATGGTGATAGTCTTGCCGGTGACCCGCATCTTGCGGAAGGCCTGGGTGAAATACTTAAGCCACTCCAGGCGGAACTCCGAGCGGATGATCTTGTGCAGCAGGGGCTTGTTGTAGAATTTCGAGAGGTAGCGAAAAGCCTTCATGTCGTTGTCGTGAAACTCGCGCTCAAAGCTCTGGGTGTCGGTCTTGATCCCGTACAAGAGGGCCGTGGCCAGCAGCTTCCCCGGACGCAGTCCCAGGTTGTAGAGATATTCGGTCATGATGGTCGCGTTGGACCCGTACTCGGACACGATCTCGACAAAATCGGCTTCCACGGGCGTGCCCGCGACTTTCGGGTGGTGGTCGATGACCACGGAAAAGTGGATGTTCGCGAAATCCGGGTGATGATGCGGTTGGGAGTCGACCAGGGCGAAACGGTCGTACTGGGCCAAAAGAAGCGGATTGAGTTTCTTGGTGGCGATGCGCAGCAAGCGGATCATGGCCAGATTGTCGGGCCTGGTGATCTCGTTGACATGGGCGATGGCGACCTGTTCGACACGGCCTGCGAGGATGCGCTTCAACGCCATGGCCGAGGCCAAGGCGTCGGGATCGGCATTGATGAGGATCAGCCAACGCTCATTTTTATTCAGCAATTCTTGAAGCTTGGCAAGCTTCGGATCCAGCTTTCGAAAATAGGCCATGACCTTCTCACTTGAGTTTTTGGGCCAACCCGGCAACGACCAGATACACACTTGTACTGACACTGGCAATTTCACGGTTGAGTTGACCCAGATCGCGGGCAAATGCCCGTATTTCACCGTCGAATGCAAGAGGCCCCAGCCCCATTTCAGTCGATACCAAAATCAGATTTCCCCCCCTCCAATCCCGAAGGCCGGCGAAAAATTCCTCTCTCATCCGCTTGCCGTCATCCCGGCTGCCCGCCAGCGAAAACATCCAGAAATCAAGACTGTCGACCAGAACGCTGCCGCCTGAGGGAGCAAGGGCTCCAAGCGCGCCGGCCAGATCGGTGTCCACTTCCCGCACCGCGATATCCGCATCCCGGTTCTGACGGTGGGTAGTGATCTGTCGCCGAAAGGCAAGGTCACGGGATTTTCCCGTGGCCACAAGCGTCCAGGGGCGCGGCCCCCGGCACAGGAGCTCGAGCCCGAAATCGGATTTGCCGGATTTGTTGCCGCCAAGGACCAGATCAATCATGGTGCATGCCCCACTGAAGAAGCCAGGACTGAAGCAGATTCAAGGAGCGTCCGAGCTCTTCCAGAGAAAATATTTCAACCACCAGCGTCGTATCCTCCGCTACGCGCAGCAAGATGTCGCGCAGCAGGCCCGGATCGGGCAGCTGACCCAGCCCGGCATGCCCGCTCCTTGATTCTCCGCCATAGATATGGAGAATGCGCACGCGCTCGAAAAATCCGGGCAGGCTCATCAGGCTGTCTTGGCCATAACTGACCATGTGCCCCACATCCAGACAGACTCCAAGCCCACATGCGCGTATCTCATCCCAGATTCCACTCAGATCGCCCTCACGCGTATTTTCGAGCCAGAGCATGGAAGACAGGGCGGGCCTGTGCCGCAGCAGCGCGGAGAGGTTCCCGGGTTCAGGAGGATGGAGCACATAACCGCGTGGCTTGAGAAAGGCAATTTTTTGCTCAAGCGCGAAAATGGCGTCGCCAACGGCGGCCGGACCGTCCTTCCAGGGCAGATCCAGGGGAAGATGGGCATGGTAGGTCAGCCCCAGTTCAGGCAGATTCAAGGGCAGATCAAGCTCATCGTAGTCCAGGCAACCACGCGTCTCAAGGAGCATGAGCGCGACCTCGCCCACCATGGAAGAGAGCGCCCGGCAATTGGGCCCGACCCGGTCCGGGATGACGCAGGATGGCGCAGCCAGTCTAAAGCGCATGCGGGTCAAAAAGGCTCAGCTGCCGTTCATTACGACGCACATGGCGCTTGATGGCGCTTTTACGCAGCATGTCCTGCGGCAGACGGCGCACCAGGGACGACAGGGCGAGTTTCAAAGTCTTGCCGAAAACGCGGCGGCTGGCCGAGTGGCTCAGGAAAAGCATGGATTTGGCCCGGGTCAGGCCGACGTAGAAAAGGCGGCGTTCCTCGTCCATGTCGAGCCCATGATCGTCGCCGGGCTTGCCAAGGAGCATGTCCATTCCCGCAAAAGGCAGGATGCCCTCTTCCAGGCCGGGCAGGAACACGACCTCGAATTCGAGCCCTTTGGCCCCGTGCATGGTCATAATCTGCACTTTCTGCGCCTTGGCCCTGATGGCGCAAAGCTCGGTCTCAAGCCGGACCATGTTCAAAAGTCCGCGCCAGCCCGAGCAGGCCTGGAAGGCCTTGACCAGATCCACAAAAGCCCTGCTCTTCCAGAACAGGGCGTCAAACGGCGGGGTCGCTGAGAAATGGACGGCCATGGCCAGCGGTCCCTTCTCGACCACATCCTCGGGACAGGACGGAATCTGCTCGTCCACGGCGTCGGGCAGTCCGAGCACGTTTCCGGCGATCCGCAAAAGAAGATCCACCCGCGCATCGACAAAAAAGGACTCCTGCTCCGGCACGGACACAGGTATCCCGGCGCTCTCAAGAGCCTTGGCAATGGGCGGGACAAGAGCCTTGAAACGCACCAGCACGGCGATGTCGCCGGGAGAAATGTTTTTCCCCTCGTGCGTGTCCGCCTGCCAGTGGCCGGTGCCTCCCAGGAGTTCGCGCACCCGCCCCGCGATCCAGCCCGCCTCCTGCTCGGCGCTCTGGGCTTCGAACAGCACGAGGGACGCCAAGACGGATTTCTGGGCCACCAGGGTCTGCTTTTCCGTAAAAAGATGCGCCGCAAGGCTTAGGATCTGCTGCGCCGAGCGATAGTTGTGGACCAGCCTGATCCTTTTGAGATCCGGCCACAGAGCACGAAGTCTGCCCTCGACATCACGCACCGCGCCACGAAATCCGTAAATGGCCTGGTTCGGGTCCCCGATGGCAAAAAAACCCCGCCCTCCCTGGGCACAAAGCGCCGTGACCAGTCCGAGCTGAAGAGCGGAGAGGTCCTGCACCTCGTCGACCAGGACGTGATCGAAGTCCGGAACGCATTGCCCAAGTTCGAGGTGTTCGAGCCAGAATTCGAGCAGATCGGTGTAATCGACCAGATTGAAGCGGACCTTGTCGTCCAGATAGCATCTGGTGTGTTCGCCGGGGATGCGCACCCCGTCCTCGCGGGCCAGGGATTGTTCATTCCAGGCGGTTTTGAGTTCCTTGCCCTGCAGGTCGGGATTGGCGGCCGCGAAAAGTCTGCGGCTGCTCTCCTCGGACAGAAGGATCGGGGCCTCGCCCATGACAGAGGTCCAGTATTCAAGCCCCAGCGCGTGCAGGGTGTCCGTCTTGGGCAGCACGGGCAGGCCCGGACAAAGCCGCTGCAGGCGATCTTTCAATTCCCGCGCGGCCTTGCGGGTGAAAGTCAGAATCAGGATTCGCGCCGGGTCGGCGCCCTGCGCAAGCAGGTGGCGCACGCGGCCCATGAGGGTCTGGGTCTTGCCCGTGCCGGGACCGGCCAGGACCAGCACCGGCCCGGGGCCGGCGAGAATCGCGGCCATTTGCATTTCATTGGCCGTCTGGACCGCTTCGTCTGCCAGGAGCGAGAGCTCCCCCTTGGTCTTGCGCCAGCGCTGTCCCAATACTTCCGGCGGCGCGGAACGGGCAGCCATGGACAGCATGCGCCCATGCTTGAATTCGAGCAGCTCCTGAGGCGCGAACATGGAGATGCGCCCATACTCGCCGTCATACCCCGAATGCCTGTGAACCACGCCCTGCCGCATCCTGCGCACGGCCTCGGCCAAAACCGTGGAGGAGCGCCGCAAGTCCTCTTCGGGAACATCCCGCAATATACTGAATTCAGAACCAAAATCCTGAACAAGCTGGTTGTACATGCCAAGCACTTTCTTCGTGCCGGGACCCACCCCCAGAATCTCCGAAAGGATTTCGGTCAGGGGCACCAACGACGAGAATCCCGGATGATTGGCCGGGCGTACGGGCAAGTCCCGGTCCGAGAGGGCAAAGATGCGGTTCAGCACGCCAATGGTCAGAGGTTTGCCGCAGACCGGGCAAAACCCGCGGTGCGCTGCTGTCTCCTGGGGTTCGAGCATGACGCCGCATTTGCGATGACCGTCGAGGTGATATTTGCCTTCCTCGGGATAGAATTCGAGAGTGCCTTCAAAACGCGTCGTTTCGCTCTCGCGCCGCAAGGCGGCGCGAATACCCGCAAAAGACCTCTCTCCGGAAAAAACAGTGACTTCCCGGCCCAGCTTTTCCCCGGAATGGGCATCGGAATTCGAGACTAGGGTAAAACGGTCCAGGGCGCTGAGCATCCAGTTCATCTCCGGGTCGGAGGAGAGGCCGGTTTCCAGAGCGAAAATTTCTCCGCTTAAGTCCTCAAAGCAGTCTTCGATACGATCGAAGCCGGATTTCGACCCGAACAGGGAAAACCAGGGAGTCCAGATATGGGCGGGGACGAGATAGGCCAGCGGGTCGGTTTCAAGAACCATTTCAAGAAGATCGTGCGCGTCGAGTCCCAGAATGGGACGGCCGTCGGAGGCGAGGTTCCCGACCTGCGCCAGGCGGGTGTTGAATTTGAGGGCCGCGTCGATGCTGGGCATGAAGACCAGATTATGGATTTTGCGGACCTTGCCCCGCTTTTTGTAAATGGAGCTGATCTCGGTGCAGAGCATAAAACGGATACGCGCCGCGTTCATGTTCCCGGAGTACCAGGGCAGCTCCTGTTCCAGCGCCTTGTCGTCGCGCAGTCGCAGCAGTCCATTTTCCCCGGCTTCAAGCTGCCGGGTGATGATGTCCATCCAGCCCGGATGGGTGAAGTCGCCCGTGGCCAAAACGTCGATACCCTTGATCCCGGCCCAGGCCAGCAGGTTTCTAGGCGTGAGGTTCTTGCTCGTGGCCCGGGAAAATTTGGAATGGATGTGCAGATCGGCGATGAAAGTATTCACGTTGTATCCTGGGGATCCTTTTGGGTCCGGAAAAAAGAGAGGTCCTGAACCAGCACGGCCCTTGTCCCTCCCGTGGGAATATTGGAAAGATCGATGAATGTGCCGTTCTGGGCCGCGAGCCTGCGGGCGATGGCCAGGCCCAGACCCGAACCCACAGCCTTGCTGGTCACGAACGGGTCGAAGCACTTGTCCACCATCTCCTCAGCCACCCCCGGGCCGTTGTCGGCGATGACCAGGGTCCTGGTGCTTTGTCCCCTTTCTTCCAGGATGCTGATGTTCGGATCTTCCGTGTTTTCAAGAGCCTGCAAAGCATTGACCACAAGATTTATAAGGATCTGATGCAACTGGTTGCGGTCAAAATAAAACGGCTCATCCCGGACTTGAGCGCGTATCGTAACGCCGGGATACTGCAGGCGAAGAGGCATGAGCACGTGGTCCAGCTCCGTCGCCAGATCAAGGGCGGACGGCTCGGGTGCCTTGGGGCGTGCAAAGATCAGAAAATCCTTGAGCAGAAAATCAAGACGGTCGATGTCACGCAGTATGACCCGTGAGAGCCTGTCGGAAAATTCCTTTTCCAGATCATCGGAAAGGAGAAGCTGCAGACTGGTCTTGATCCCGGCCAACGGATTCTTCATTTCATGAGCCAGACCGGCGGCCAGTTCGCCGACGCTGGCCAGCTTCTCCATTTCCTTGACCTGCCGTTCCAGTCTTTGCACTTCGGTGATATCGGAAAAAAGGATCATCCACCCCTGATTTTCGGGCAATTCGGTCATCTTGAATCCGAAAACTAGGCCGCGATGGGTGCTTATGACCATGTTTCGACGCAGGCACGCAAGCTCGCGATCCTTCCAGAAAGGAAGAAATTCAGGAAAATAGGCATCAAACCTGGTCCCAACCATTTCGTTGCGATCATGTCCGGGAAGCCAATCAAGAGTACGTTGGTTGACGGTCGTGATCCTGCCGTCATGGTTGACTACCAGTAGCCCCGCATCGATCCAGTCAAAAACGCGGTATTTTATCTCCTCGGCTTTGCGCAGGGCTTCTTCCTGCTCGATGAGCCGAAACAGAAGCCGGTTCTCCGCCGTACGACTCAATTTGACCAAAGAGCTGACCAAAATAAGCGCCAAAGTCAGCAAACTGTAGTTATAGGCCAAGTCGGAACCGCGGATATGGGTCTGAGCCCAATATTGCGGATAGTAGAATTGAAAACAGGATATGATGAAGAGAAGAATCCAGACAAGAAAAGAAGAAATGATTATCGTTTTGAATCCAATTATTCGACCATAAAAAAACAGGCAGAGTATATAAAGAAAAGCAAATGCGCTGAATGATCCACCCGTTAAAACAACCCACCACGTTGTTAAAAAAATATCAGCAAAAAGCTGAAGCCTGAACAGGAGAAAAGAACCAATAAATCGCTTTGCAGCCAGGAGATATATGATACTTAATGAAAAACCACTGACAAAAAATAGAATATACTGCAAATCACGATTTATTTCCAGCCTCATGCCTCTGTCCGAAATATTGATGATCTCGGCTATGGCCAAAAGCAAAAGAAAAACCATGATCCCGAGACGGATCACGGAGAATTTGATGTAGAAATTTTTGAATTCGTCGGAGGGTTTCAGTTCAGGGTTATTGTCCACAATCCCTAGGATCTCCCTGCAGTTTTTCCACCGCATGCTTGAGCGCGGGCAGGATGGCGTGCAGATTTTCGCGCACGGCCTTGGGGCTTCCGGGCAGATTGACCACCAGGGAGAGACCCATGACTCCGGCCACGGCGCGGGAAATCATGGCGTGCGGCGTCTTGGCCAGGGAGGCCTGGGTCATGGCCCGCTCAAACCCCGGCAGCCTCTTGTCCAAAAGAGGCAGGGTCACTTCCGGGGTGATGTCGCGGGGCCCGACTCCGGTTCCGCCGGTGGTGAAGACAAGATCGAAGCCCTGAAACAGGCAGCTGTCCACAAGGGCTGCCTTGAGGATTTCCGGCTCGTCCGGAATGATCATTCCCCGGGCCAGGCTGATGTCCATAGCCTCCATGGCCGCGTCGCGAATGGCCGGGCCGCTGGCATCGACGCGCTCGCCCCGCGATCCCTTGTCGCTCAAGGTGATCCAGGCCAGGGAAAAGCCCCGCCGAGCCCGCGCGCATGAAAATTCACCCGGCACGAACACGCCCTTTTCCTTTCTGCCCACCCAGGCAGGGATAAAAAGCCCGTCCTCCAGGCAGAGACGAATCCTGTTTTCAAGCTGCACGCAGCAGTGGGGATCCTCGATCACATCCCCCGCACGCAGATCCACGCCGCCATCGAACCAGCCGTGGATGAGCGGATGATCCCTGCCCTGACCAATAATCACTGCGGCGGCGGTATATGCATCCTTCCAGGTAACACGCATGCAGGCCCCTTGTGCTTCAATTTATTTTGTATTGACCTGTTTTGCCTACCAAACCCCGGCGCTGTTGTCATTATCGCAATCAGCCGGCACTTGTCCGTGAGGTGGGTCTGGAGTAGTGTTTTCCTTGTCGTGAAACAGCATCAAAAGGATCATCCCATGAAAGGAATCATTCTGGCCGGAGGATCGGGCACCCGCCTTTATCCCTTGACCCTCGGCACCAGCAAGCAGCTTCTTCCCGTTTATGACAAGCCCCTTATCTACTATCCCCTCTCCATTCTCATGCTGGCGGGAATTAAAGACATCCTCATCATCTCGACGCCCCAGGACCTGCCGCGCTTCAAGGATGTGCTCGGAGACGGCAGCCACCTTGGCCTCACTTTTTCCTACATAGCGCAGCCTTCGCCCGACGGTCTGGCCCAGGCCTTCATCCTGGGCGCGGACTTCATCGGGCAGGACAGCGTCTGCCTTGTCCTGGGCGACAACATCATCTACGGCGAAGGCCTGTCCAAGGTCCTCAAAGACTGCGCCGAACTTGACAAGGGCGGCATCGTCTTCGGCTATCCGGTCAAGGACCCGCAACGCTACGGAGTCGTTGAGTTCGACTCTTCTGGCCAGGTCGTCAGCATCGAGGAAAAGCCGCTCAAACCAAAATCAAAGTATGTTATCCCGGGTATTTATTTCTACGACAACGCTGTTGTCGACATCGCGAAAAAGCTGCGGCCTTCCCCGCGCGGAGAGCTTGAGATCACCGATGTCAATCGCGAATACCTGCGCCGAGGCAGCCTCAAAGTTGAGCTGCTCGGCCGCGGATATGCCTGGCTGGACGCCGGAACCCACGAATCCCTGCAGCAGGCCGGCAGCTTTGTGCAAGCCATCCAGGACAGGCAGGGCTTCAAGATCGCCTGCATCGAAGAGATCGCTTTTTCAAAAGGGTTCATCGACGCGGAGCAACTCAAGCTCCTGGCCGCAAAATTCAAAAAAAACGAGTACGGAAAATATCTGCATGAAATCGCCGAAGAGTCATTTTAAGTTCAAACAAATCAGCACGTTGATCTTAAAACGAACACCTGGTGAAAACTATGTTCAAAATATGTCCCCTTGTTCCTTGTTTCTGATCGAGCACAAAACGATCAACCTGAAAAACAATGGACATCAAAATTTCCCAACCTTAAATTTATCAATATTTTGATATGTTAACCACAAAGCGCACATAATGCGCGCACTAATAATCTCAATAACCAAATCATTTCTTTATTTAGAGAGACAAAGAAGAGATTGGATATTGCCTGCGGTTTCTCACGATTGAAGTCTGAAGCCTTCTCCAGTACAGAGAAAAACCGATCAAGAAGAATCAATTATTTTCAATAGGTACACAATTATTTCAAGGAAAGTGAGGTATCCATGGACGTTATGAAAATGCCGGCTGATCTGCCCGACGTGAGTCTCAATTCCAACGCCGAGTTGGTGCTCAAAAAACGTTACCAGCGCAAAGGACTGGACGGAACGCCCATTGAGACAGCGAAGGAAATGTTCTGGAGAGTGGCGGCAAGCATAGCATCCATGGAAAAGAACTACCCGTCTTCGCCTTTCAAACCCAAGGATCTGGCCCGCACGTTTTACTCCTTGATGACCGAGTACGATTTTCTGCCCAATTCCCCGACCCTCATGAACGCCGGCACGGAACTGGGACAACTGGCGGCCTGCTTCGTATTGCCTGTCGGCGACTCCATGGACGAGATCTTCGACGCGGTGAAGAACGCGGCGCTGATCCACAAGTCCGGCGGCGGCACGGGCTTTTCCTTCACCCGTCTGCGTCCCAAGGACAGCCGGGTCGGTTCCACCGGCGGCGTTGCTTCGGGCCCCATCTCCTTTCTCAAGATTTTCAACACGGCCACCGAGCAGGTCAAACAGGGTGGAACCAGGCGCGGAGCCAACATGGGCATCCTGCGCGTCGACCATCCCGATATCCTGGAATTCATCCGGGCCAAGGAACGCGAGGGGGACCTCAATAATTTCAACCTGTCCGTGGCCCTGACCGAAAAATTCATGCAGGCCGTGGAGAATGACGAGGAATATCCCCTTGTCGCCCCCCAGTCGCAGGAAGTCATCGAAAAGCTCAAAGCCCGCGAAGTCTTCGAGCTCCTGGTGCGCAAGGCCTGGGAGAGCGGAGATCCGGGAATCATCTTCATCGACCGCATCAACCGCGACAACCCCAATCCGGACCAGGGCGAGATCGAGAGCACCAACCCTTGCGGCGAACAGCCCCTGCTGCCTTACGAGGCCTGCAACCTCGGTTCCATCAATCTGGCCCGTTTCGTGCGCGAAAAGGACGAGGGCGTTGAAATCGACTGGGACAGGCTGCGTGAAGTGGTGCATTTGAGCGTACGCTTTCTGGACAACGTCATCGACGCTTCGGAATACCCGCTGGACCGCATCACGGAGACTGTGCGCAAGAACAGAAAGATCGGGCTTGGAGTAATGGGCTGGGCCGATCTTCTGTACCAGTTGGGCCTGCCCTACGACAGCCGCCGGGCCATCGTGCTCGCCGAGCAGATGATGAATTTCATCCAAAAGGAAGCCAGATCCGCTTCCAAGGAACTGGCCAAGGAGCGTGGTCCCTTTCCGTCCTACGAGACCTCCATCTACAAGGAACAGAATCTGGGGCCTTACCGCCATGCCACGACCACGACCATTGCCCCCACAGGCACCCTGTCCATCATCGCCGGATGTTCCTCCGGGGTGGAGCCTCTTTTCGCCCTGTGCTTCGTGCGTCAGGTCATGGACGGCGAAAAGCTGACCGAGGCCAACAGCTTTTTCGTCAAAGCCCTGCACGACCAGGGATGCTATTCCGAAAAGCTCATGGCCGAGGTGATTGAAAAAGGCTCGGTCAAGAACATGGATTTTCTCCCTGAAGAGCTCAGGAACGTCTACGTGACTTCCATGGACATCGAGCCGCAGTGGCATCTGAAGATGCAGGCGGCCTTCCAGAAGCACACCGACAATGCCGTCTCCAAAACGGTCAACCTGCCCAATTCCGCTACCCAGGAAGACATCTACCAGATCTATTGGATGGCCTACGAAGAAGGCTGCAAAGGCGTCACGGTTTACCGCGACGGCTGCAAGAGCGTGCAGGTCCTGTGCACCGGAGATGGCAATAAGGAAGAGAAGAAGAGTGACGAGTGCCGCCCCATGGACCGGCCCGACATCGTCTACGGATTCACGCAGAAGGTCCGCACGGGCCTTGGCGACCTGTATCTGACGGTCAACGAGGTCAACGGCAAGCCTTTCGAGGTTTTCACCACCATCGGCCGCTCGGGCAGATCCATCACCGCCAAGGCCGAAGCCATTGGCCGGCTGGTTTCCCTGGCGCTTCGCTCGGGCGTGCATGTTCGTGAAATAGTCAAGCAGCTCAAAGGGATCGGAGGGGAGCATCCGGTTTTTCAGAAAAAGGGCATGCTCCTTTCCATTCCCGATGCGGTATCCTGGGTGCTCGAAAACAAGTATCTGCAAGGTACCACTCCGAGCAGTTCCTACAAATCCCTGTCCAAGACCGAATGCCCCGAATGCATGACGGAGCTGGTCTTTCAGGAAGGGTGCTTTGTCTGTCCGTCCTGCGGCTTCACCAAGTGTGGATGAAGAAAAGGATCGGATCATGGAGCAGTCTAACGGGATAGAGCAGTTTTTGCGGAGCATGATGGCCATCCTGGCCAGCAGAGCCATGAGCGCGGCCGAAAAACTGCATTGCGGCGGCATGCTTATCCAGACCAGGATCAAAAGCCGTAACGCCTCGGTCATGTTGTTCGACGAGGACAAGCAGGAACTCAAAGTCGTGGCCGCCAGCAGACAGGAGATAGTGGGGCTGACTCAGCCCCTTTCTCCGGAAAGCATCTCCGGATATGTTTGCACGCACAAAGCCCCGCTTTTGATCAAGGATATCGAGAGCGACAGTCGCTTTTGCTGCCGCAACGGCGGTTACAAGACTACCTCGCTCATTTCCGTGCCCCTGCTTTCCGATCAGGAGCGGGTCATCGGGGTTATCAATGTCTCCGACAAGGAAGGCGGCGGCCCCTTCACGGAGTCCGACCTGTCCGCCCTGCTCGAATACGCCGGGTGGATCACTCCCCTGATCGAGAGTCTGGGAATGTTCGAGAGGCTTGAGACGGAAAAAGAGCGCTATCAGGAATTGGCGCAGGAACTCGAAATCAAGCAGAAAGAGCTGATCATCGCCTCCACCGAGCGCTCCGAACTGGTGCAGATGGTGGTCCACGATTTCAAGAGCCCCCTTTCGGCCGTCATCTCCAACATGGATCTGTTGTCGTATCTTGGACCCAGTGAATCCCAGCAGCCGATCATTGAAACAGCCTTTAAAGGCGCGACCAAGCTTCTGGAAATGATCGACGAGTTCCTGCACATCGCGCGGGTCGACGAATGTCAGGAGCGGGGAGTCATCCTGCGTCCGGTTTCTTTTTTGCCCCTGGTGCGCGGGCAGGTCGAAGCGCTTATGCCCTTGGCCCGTGAAAAGAACATGAGCATTGAAAATCAGTGCGAACTCGACGTTCACGTGCTGGGCGATCCCATGCTTCTTGAGCATCTGGTCCAGAACCTGATTTCAAACGCCATCAAATATACGCCAAGCAACGGTCGGATCAGGATCGGAATGGGCGCCTGGGAATCGCGCAGGACCGCGGACCCCACGCATACGGTGCTTAAATTCTGGGTCGAGGACAATGGCGAGGGGATTGAAGACCGCTACAAGGAATCCATTTTCGACAAGTTCGTACGCACGGAAAAATCAGTTGAGAGCGGAATAAAAGGGACCGGAATCGGGCTTTTCATCTGTCGCAAGATCGTGAACATGTTTCAAGGCAAGATCTGGGTGGAGGACGTCATTCCGCACGGCAGCAGATTTTGCGTCATTCTTTTCATTCCCGGGGAAAATTGAGATGGACAAAAATATCACCGTCATGGTGGTTGAAGATATCCTGTCTGCCCGGGAGACGGTTTTGAACTTGCTGAAAGCATTGGGTTTAACCCATTTTCTGGAAGCGGAAAATGGCGAGGAGGCTCTGGAAAAAATCAAGAACAGCACCCCCGGCCTGATCATTTCCGACTGGAACATGCCGAAGATGAACGGCCTTGGCTTGTTGCGGGCTGTGCGTTCCCGGCCGGAATCGCCCTATATTCCCTTTATTTTTCTGACTTCCAAATCCGAGGTGGAGGATGTGGCCCTGGCTTCGGATGGAGGCGCTTCAGCGTATCTGGTCAAGCCTGTGACCATCAAGGCTTTGGCCGAGGCCTTGAACACGGTTTTCAATGGCGGCTTTGAACAGGATTTTGAACTGCTCAAAGTCGAGATCCAGAATTTGTGCGCGGCGAAGGAACAGGCCAAGGCCGTTGATCTGCTGCGTCGTTTTGAACTCCTCTACCCTGCCCAGGCGCAGCGGATACGGCTTGCGCATGTGCGGGTGCTGATGGAATTTTCGGATTTTCCAAAGGCCGAGGAGATGCTGTGCGACATTCTGGCCTCAAACCCGCTCTTCGCCCGAGGCTGGGAGGCCATGGCCAAGATCCAGTCCTGGCAGGGAATGTGGGACCAGGCATTGGCTGCTGCGGACAAAGCTGTTTCCATCAGTCCGAACAATACCGAATACCATATCCTGCGGGGCTCCATCAATCTTCACAAGGAAGATCTGCACGAGGCCAGGAAAAATTTCATGACCGCCCTCAACATCGACCGTAAGAACGATCAGATCAAGCAGGACATCTGGAACGCCTATGTGGATCTGGACATGGTCGATGAGGTGCAGCGCGATTTCGGCTCGTACATTTTTTCATCCCTGACCTGCGACACCTTGAACAACATGGCCGTGGCCTATCGGCGCAAGGGCGAGCTGGCCCGGGCTGTCGAAATCTACCGCGCGGCCCTGGCCAAGGAACCCGATAATCCCAAAATTCTGTTCAACGCCGCCGTGGCCTATGTGAACAGAAAACAATACGCTCGGGCCAAGTCGCTTCTGGCCCACGCCCTGGGCAATGATCCCGAGTTCGAAAAAGCCAAGGCGCTCCTCAAACAGATCAGCGTTCACGAGCACAAAAACGACGAAGCCGAGAAATCCGGGGACCAAATATGATCAGCATTTCCAAGCTTTCCTACTCTTTTGGCAGGCAGCTGGCATTGAAAGACATTAATTTTTGCATGAAGCCCGGCGAGTTCGTATTTCTGTGCGGGCCATCCGGGGCCGGGAAGACCACCTTCATGCGCATCCTGCACGGCGCGCTGCCCGTTCAACGCGGAAAGGCCGATGTGGCCGGCTATGATCTGAACACCCTGCCCGAGAGCCGCAAACATCTGTTGCGCCGCGACGTAAGCGTGGTCTTTCAGGATTTCAAGATTCTGACCAACCAGACCGTTTTCGCCAATGTCGCCTTGCCATTGAAGGTACGCGGAATCGGACAGCACATCATCGAGAAACGGGTTCGGGCGGTGCTGAGGAGCCTGCATCTCGATCACAAGACCGGAGCGCCCTGCGAGGAATTGTCCGGCGGCGAACAGCAGCGGGTGGCCGTGGCCAGGGCCGTGGTCGTCAAACCGAAACTGCTCCTGGCCGATGAACCCACGGGCAATCTCGACCACGAACTGTCCATGCGCATGATGGATATATTTCAACAATTTCATAAGTTTGGAACTTCGATTATGATAGCGACCCATAACCGTGAAATTATGGAACGCATGGCCGATGCGCGGATCGTGACTCTGGAGGACGGGACCATGCGCGAAGGCTGCGCCCCCTCCGGAGGTCGGCCATGAACGTATTTTTTCAGCTCATCGGACAAGGCGTGCGGGACTTGTTTCGGGCTCCGTGGTCTTTGTGCATGACCATCGCGGCCATCACCCTGGTTTCTTTTCTGGGCGGGGCATTTCTGATGCTCGTGCACAATCTCGATCTGCAGATCGGCAGCCGCCAGGGCAATGTCCAGTTTCAAGTCTACTGGAAGAGCGATGTCGGTTCCGAGGAATTAAAAGAGATCTGGTCCGGGCTGGCCTCCATGGAAGGGGTGGTCAACGTGCGCACGTTTACTCCTGATCAGGCTCTTGGCGTGCTGGAGGAATCGTTTCAGAAGAATGTGGATCTGGAATGGATGAAAGGCCGAAGCCCCCTGCCGCCGACGGCTCTGGTCGAGTGCGAGCTGCCTCAGGAAAATGGAAAGAAATGGGCCACGGGCATGGTCAAGCGTCTTGAAGCCTTGCCCAAGGTCGAGAAGGTGACCTTCAATCCCCTGCAGGTCGACCTGTTGACCTCCTGGGTCGGATTGACCAAGATGGCCTTCTGGCCGGTGACCGGCTTTTTGCTTGTCGTGGTGGGCCTTGTGGTCGGCAACACCATCAAGCTTGCCCTCTTGGCCCGACGTGATGAACTTGAAATCCTGCGCTTTGTGGGTGCAAGCCGTGCGTACATACAGTTTCCATTGCTCGTGGGCGGAGCCTTCCAGGGACTCCTGGGCGCAGGCCTGGCCCTGGGTCTGCTGAAGGTTTTGCACCACGGCATCGAAGACATGTTCAATGTTCCGCCCCTGTGGATAACCATATCTTTTCTGCCGCAGATACACAGTCTGGCCATTCTTGCAATTTTGGCGGCCGTTGGAGTTTTGAGCTCCCTTGTCGCTTTTCGCAATTAAACTCCTCGAGGATCCCTCATGAATCGTAGCGATAAAATGATCAAAGGTTTGGAAAAGGCCCCGCACCGCTCCCTGCTTTTCGCTCTGGGCATGACCCGGGAAGAAATGAAGCGTCCGCTTATCGGCGTGGTCAATTCGGCCAACGAGATCGTGCCGGGACACATGCATCTTGATATCATAGCGAGGGCCGTCAAGGACGGAGTGCGCATGGCCGGAGGCACGCCCATGGAGTTTCCGACCATCGGCGTCTGCGACGGGCTGGCCATGAACCATGAAGGCATGAAGATGAGCCTGCCCAGCCGCGAACTCATCGCCGACTCCATTGAAATTTCGGCCACGGCCGTGCCTTTTGACGGGCTGGTTTTCATCCCCAACTGCGACAAGATCGTGCCTGGCATGCTCATGGCCATGTTGCGCCTCAACATCCCCTCCATCATGATCAGCGGCGGGCCCATGCTGCCGGGCAAATTCGAAGGCAAGACAATCGATCTGATCACGGTCTTCGAGGGTGTGGGCAAGGTCAAGATCGGGAGCATGACCGAAGCGGAGCTTGAGCGCATGGAAGAATGCGCCTGTCCCGGCTGCGGGTCCTGCGCCGGCATGTTCACGGCCAACTCCATGAACTGTCTGTCCGAGGCGTTGGGGCTGTCCCTGCCCGGCAACGGCACCATTCCCGCTCCGACCAGCGCGCGCATCCGTCTGGCCAAGGACGCGGGCATGCAGGTCATGAGCCTGGTCGAAAAGAACATTCGCCCACGCGACATCGTGACCGAAAAAAGCGTGGCCAACGGCGTGACCGTGGACATGGCGCTGGGCTGTTCCACCAACACGGTTTTGCACCTGCCCGCGATTTTCCGCGAGGCCGAGCTTGATCTGACCCTGGACATTTTCGACGAGATCAGCCGCAAGACGCCCAACCTCTGTCGCCTCTCCCCCGCCGGACCGCATCACATAGCGGACCTGCACGAGGCGGGCGGCATCCCGGCCGTCATGAACGAGCTGGCCGCGAGCGGGCGCATCGACCTTGAGGTCATGACCGTGACCGGCCGCACCCTGGGACAGAACCTTGAGGCTCTGCAGCCCCGCATCCTGCGCCCCGAGGTCATCCGCACCGTGGCCGAGCCGTATTCCAAGGAAGGCGGCATCGCCATCTTGAAGGGCAATCTGGCCCTGGACGGCGCGGTGGTGAAACAATCCGCCGTGGCGCCCGAGATGATGCAGCGCACGGGCACGGCCAGGGTCTTCGAGAGCGAGGAAGAGGCCGTGACCGCGATCATGGGCAAAAAGATCAAAGCCGGCGACGTCGTCGTCATCCGTAACGAAGGCCCGGTGGGCGGCCCCGGCATGCGCGAGATGCTGACCCCGACCTCGGCCATCTCCGGCCTTGGCCTGGGCGGCGAAGTGGCGCTGCTGACGGACGGCCGTTTCAGCGGCGGCACGCGCGGGGCGGCCATCGGGCATATCAGCCCGGAGGCGGCCGAAGGCGGAATCATCGGGCTGGTGCAGGAAGGGGATCTGATCAAGATCGACATCCCGGGCCGCAGCCTGGAACTTCTTGTCGACGAGGCGGAACTGGAAAAACGCCGCCGCAACTGGAAGCCCTATCCCAAGGAAATCCGTTCTTCCATCCTGCGTCGCTACAGCCGCATGGCTTCGTCCGCGGCCAAGGGCGCGGTGACTAAAATCTGATGCATTGGAACCGGGAAAGCGCAGCCCGCTATGATAAATGGGCCGGGAGCACGCGGGGAAGCTTCGCTCTGCAGCAGGAGGAAAAACTGCTGCAGAGCGTTATCGCACCGTGGCCCAGGCGCAAGCAGAAACTCATAGACATTGGCTGCGGAACGGGAACGTTTCTGGAGTTTTTTTGGTCCTGCGGGTTTGACCTGACGGGCATGGATAAAAGCCCGGACATGTTGGCCCGGGCCCGGGAGAAGATAGGCCATCGCGCCGACCTGCATCTCGGGAGCGCGGAGCATCTGCCTTTCGAGGATCGCGAATTCGACTACGCTTCGCTCATGACGGTGCTCGAATTCGTGGAAGATCCGGGTCTGGCCCTGCGCGAAGCGGCGCGTGTGGCGCGCAAGGGGCTGCTCATCAGCTTTTTGAACCGGACGTCTTTGTACAGGCTGTCCGTACGGCTGGAAAAAAAGAAATCCGCACTGAACGAGGCGCGCTGGTTCTCCTGGCTCGAAATGCGCGCCCTGATCCTGAAAAACCTTTCCCCGGGCGGTATCGAAGCCAGGTCCATTCTCCTTGGCCCGCCCTGCACCTGGAATTTTGCCCCGGTCATCCGCTATCTGAACAGCACTCCGGTCTTCCCCTGGATGGGGGCCTTCACGACGGTGCGCGTCGACCTGACCGCTCCTCGCGCCCAGACGCCTCTCATGGCCTGGAACACCGAGCCTACAACGTAAGATCCGGTTTTATCCCTTCCCATGCACCAGGTTGCAGATTTCTTCCAGGGCCTTGGCAGGGTTTTCCTGCTGGAAGACGTTGCGTCCGATGCACATCCCGGCCACTCCGGCATCCAGGGTTTCGCGTACCGAGCGCAGGAAGGATTTGAAATCGCCGCTGCGCGGTCCTCCGCTCATGACCACGGGCACGGGGCAGGACGCGATGGCCCGGGCGAAGCTCTGGTTGTTGCCGCAATAGGGCACCTTGACCACGTCCGCGCCAAGCTCCGCGCCGATACGGATACTGTGCGCCACCAGGGACGGGTCGTTCTCGTTCACGATCTGTCCGCCGCGGGCGTAGATCATGGCCAGGAGCGGCAGGCCCAGCTGGTGCGCCTCTTCCACGCAGGCGCCGAGATCCGAGAGCATGCGGTCTTCAAGGTCGTTGCCGATGTTGATGTGCATGGAGACCATGTCCGCGCCAAGGCGCAAGGCTTCCTGCACGGAGCAGACCAGGGCCTTGTTGTACGAGGGTAGGCCGTGGCGGGTGCCGGCGGAGAGATGCACGATGAGGGACTGGTCCAGGCGAATCTCATTGGCGTGGGCCATGACCATGCCCTTGTGCAGGATCACGCCCTGGGTGGGCAGGTGCTGCACCCCGCGAAGCAGACTTCCCAGATCTTCCAAACCGGGGATGTTCCCTTCGGAAAGTCCATGATCCAGCGGCAGGATGATGGTTCGTTTGGATCCCGGATGAAAGAGGCGGGCCGCCTTGCGCAGGTATCCGATCATGATGCTCTCCTGTTTATGTTATCGATCCGACCACAGGCAACGATTGCCCTTGATCGTCAAAAAACCCAAGGGTAGTCCATTAAAATAGAATGCGAGGCGTTTTCCCGGTCCGGACCAGGACAGGCTCTGCCCGGACAGAAGTTCGCGGATCGTGTTCACCTGCTCGAGAACCAGGCTTTTTTCGTCCGGCCGTGGCGGAACAAACATGCGCAGCGTGGCATCGGCCAGGATGGAATCCCCGGCGCTTTTACCTACGGCATAGCCTTGCCAGCGGAGCTCCGCCGGAAGCTTTGCCGCCTGTTCCAAAATAAGATAGATGCGGCCGCCCACGCGCAAAAAACAGTGCTCCGGGAGCCAGCCCGTGTCCAGTCCGGTGCGGGCTGAAAATTCTTCGCGTGAAACAAGCTCGCCGGGCAATTCGGCTTTCGGCGCGCGCAGGCTCTTTTCCTGCTGACCCGGCTTGCCCAGCGCGGCCAGGAAAAATCCCTGCGCAAGGCTGCCTTCTCCGTCCACCAGCAGGCATCCGGGCAGGGACGGGGCGAACTTGAAGCCGGGAAATTCCGTCAAGGGCTCAGGCACAAGACCCAGGTGCTCCATGGCAAAACGGACCTGATCCTCGTTTTCGCGCACATTTGTGGTGCAGGTCGAATAAAGGAGTCGCCCTCCCGGGGCAAGAAGCCCTGCGGCCTTGGTCAAAAGTTCCCGCTGCAGGGTTTCCAGCGGCGCTGTTTTTTCCCCGGCCCACATCTGGGCGGCCTTGGGGTTCTTGTCCACCGTGCCCCAGCCGCTGCAGGGCGCGTCAAGAAGGATGTGCGGCCACGAGTCGTCTTGAAGAGGCAGGGACTGGCCTTCATATTTGCAGGTGGCCACGTTGTAGCAGCCGAGATGGCGCATGTTCACGCGCAGGGTGGCCAGGCGGTCCGGGCTTGGCTCGTTGGCCAGCACCAGCCCGGAGGGCCCGACCAGGCTGGAAAGGATGCCGGTCTTGCTGCCCGGGCTGGCGCAGAAGTCCAGCACCCGGTCGCCGGACGCGGGGGCCAGGGCCAGGGGCGGCAGCATGGAGGATTTATCCTGAATGTAAATGTAGCCGAACTTGGCCGCGATGCTTCGCCCGAGCGGCATGGGCTCGGCGGTCAGGGTTCGCGCCAGGTCGTAACAGGGCTGCGGCTCGAAACGAAAGCCTTCGGCCTGGAGCAGGGCTTCCACATCCTGGATCTGGTCCTTTGCGCACACCAGCCTGAAAGAGCGAGTGGTATTTTTCATAGAGGGGTGGTTTAAAGGCTTATTTGACAAGAGCCCCTGTAGCCATCAAGAAAGGGCCTGTCAAAGCGGAGGGTCCATGCAGTCGGAAAGGACGTCGGTTCAGTTGGTGGAGGTCGGGCGCGAGGAAAACGGCCGCAAGCTCGTCTCCTTTCTGGAGGCCCGGCTGGGGACGCTTCCGACGGGCCTGTTCATGCGTCTGGTGCGTACAGGACAGGTGCGCATCGACGGCCGCCGCTGCAAGCCCTTCGATCGCGTGTTGACGGGACAGACAGTGCGCGTTCCGCCCGTCACCGTGCAACGCAAGGAAAAGAGCCTGCGCGATCTGCCGGGGCTGCGGGGAGTGTTCGAGAACGACGAGATGCTCGTGATCGACAAGCTCGCCGGATTGCCCGTTCATGGCGGCACGGGCTGGACCGACTCCGTGCACGATCGGCTGAAGGCCTGCTTTGCGGGGCAGGCCTTCGTGCCCATCCCTGTGCATCGCCTGGACCGCGACACGTCCGGGCTTCTGCTCTGCGCCAAGACCCATGATTTTCTGCGTGCGATGCACGCGTCATGGCCCACGCTGACCAAGGGCTATCTGTGCTGGGTGGAAGGGGCATGGGCAGCGGCCGGCTGGCGGACGGTTGTTTCGGAGCTGGCCAAGGCCCAAACCGGAAGCGGTGAGCAGGTGGTCTCCGGGCAGGGTAAGCGGGCCGTGTCCCATGTTCATCCAGTGCTTGTGACGGCTGGGAAAAGCCTGCTGCTGGTCGTGCTCGGCACGGGGCGCACCCATCAGATCCGGGTTCATCTGGCCGATTGCGGTCACGCCATTGTCGGCGACCCCCGCTATGGCCAGGGCGGAGGGCTTCTTCTGCATGCGGCCGCCCTTTCCTGGCCCGGACACTCATTTTTTGTCCTGCCGCCCTGGCAGGACGAGTTTCGCATCGACCCCGGTCATGCGCAGGACATCAAGAATATTCTCGCCGCAGCTCCCGCCAAGGAGGGAACCATATGACCGATCGCCACGAATCCGCCCTGTATTGGGCTTTGAGTCTTCTTTTGATCACGGCCGCGACCCTGGCCAGATACTGGTTCGTGGTCACGGGGCAACTCAACCTCGCGCCCGACGAGGCCCAATACTGGGACTGGAGCCGGACCCTGCAGTGGTCCTATTATTCCAAGGGGCCGCTTATCGCGTTCATCAATTATGTCGGCACGGTCTTTCTAGGGGCCACGGAGCTCGGGGTGCGCGCCGGGGCCATGGTCGGGGCGATGATCATGCAGGTGGCCGTGCTGGGTTGGATCGGCATTTATCTGAAACGCATCCGCACCGCCTTCTGGACCCTCGTCGTCCTGAACACGACCATGCTCTTCATGGCCGGGGGCCTCCTTATGACCACGGACAACCCGCTCCTGGTCTGCTGGCTCCTGGGCATGATCTGCCTTAGCGTAACCGTGGACAAGGGTCACCTTGCGGCGTTCATCATGCTCGGGCTGTTTCTCACGCTCGGGATCACGGCCAAATATACCATGGTGCTGTTCATTCCTCTGGCGCTGGCGGCCGCGTTCTGGATCGGGCGCAAACAGGAAATGCCCGCGCTTTTCTGGCCCCGGCTCCTGAAAACCCTGGGCATCGGGGGCCTGGCCGGCATGTTGCCCATTCTGATCTGGAACGTCACCAACGGCTGGGTCGGGATCAAGCACGTCCTGTATCGCGGGGCCATGGCCGGGGACAAGGCCAAGGTCTTTTTCGAACTGAAGAACTTTCCAGAATATCTGGGCAGCCAGCTTGGCGTGGTCACCCCGTGGTGGTTCGTGTTCCTGTTTATCGGCGCCTGGCTGGTCGGCCGTCAGCTTTTGAAACGCAGCGAAGAACCCACCTTTCCCTGGCTCTCCCGGTCCGTGGGCATCATTCTGACCGTCTTTTTCTGGCCCGTGTGGCTCTTTTTCCTGTTCTGGAGCCTGCACACCAAGGTCGAAGCCAACTGGTCGGCCACTGCCTATCCGGCCGGAATCATGCTCGCGGCCCTGGCCGTGGAGCGTTTCACGCACCGCGACCCGCGTCCCAAATGGCGCTTCGCCTGGCCCGCCCTGGGCGCTGTCGTCTTCATCCTCTTGCATCTGCAAGGGTTCATCCCCTTCGACAGCCCCAAGAATCCGGTGCACCGGCTCATGGGCTGGCAGGACTTGGGCGCGCAGGTGGCCAAGGCCAGGGATGAGCTGGGCGGGGAGGACACAGTCTTTGTTTTTGGCAGTGAATACGGAGTTACGGCGGAGCTGGGTTTTTACGTTCCGGGCCAGAAAAGGGCGTTCTGTCTGGCCGGGGGGCGCAAGATGAACCAGTACGATCTGTGGCCCGGTCCGGACAGCGGGATGCAAAATGCGGTCTTTGTCTACAGGGGTCAAAAGGACAAGGTTTCAGACAGGGTGCTCCCCCTGTTCGAGAGCGTGGATGAACCCAGGGTCGTGACCACGGCGCACGGCAAACGCACCGGCCAGACCTTCACCATCTTCCTGTGTCGGGGCTACAAGGGCGCGTGGCCGGAGCAGGAAGGCGGCTCTTTTTGACGTGGCGGGGCTCTCATGCCCGCCACGCTCTTTTCCATGCACGACGCATTCTTCAGCTCATGAGAGCTTTTCTTGCCTCCCGCCACGCTTCGAATTCGGAAAGCCGGAGTCGATATCTGGCCAGCGTTCCCGGGTGAAGGCGCTTTAATTCGTCCTGAACCATTTCGACAAAGGCTTCCCGGTCCCGGGCTTTAATCCGTTCATGCGCAAACCGCTCCATGGCCTCTAGCACATCCTGTCGTCTGGAGCGCACGATATCAGCGACAATCTCCCTCAATTCCTGCCTGTAACGCAGACGCAAAGGGTCCGGGTCGGCCAGGCTCTTGCGCACGGCCACGTATTCCTTGGCCGAGCGTTCGTATGCCCAGACAAAGAGGTCCCGCAGCAATTCGATGCGGTTCATTTCGTACACGCCCAGGATCGCATCGACATAGGTCCGGTCCGGAACATCGATGAATGTCAGCGGCGAGAGATTGTTTTTGAGCAGCGGAATATTCGCGCCAAGCCGTGAGACGCGCTTGTTCACATCTTCGAAAGGTTGGAGGCACGGAAGCTGGACCAACACGAAAAACGCCTGTTCGAATGGGTCGGTAATGGCCGCCGCCTTGTTCAGAATGCTGTGAAAACATTCTTCGATAACCTGCGGCATGGCCAGGGGAATGAAGACTGACCCGCTGATCTGCACGGGCCTGAACCGCAAACGCCCCGATGCATCCGGATCAGGCATCAGGTTCTCTGAAAGGAGGCCGTGCAGGCTGAGCACGGTCTGCGCGTCAAAACCCACGGCATCGGCTTCATCGAGCAACAATTCGATGGCCGCCTTGTGGTTCAGGATCATCTGGGCGTCCTGGGCATCTTTGCCTTCCGCATGGCGACCGAATTCGATCAGCTCTTTCGTATCAAGCCGGGAGTAGGTGTTGCCTTCCAGACGGCTGGAGGCCCAGGACAAGTCAATCAGAAGTCGGTTCAAAATAGCCCGGCCGTGCGTGCCGGCCGGTCGGCCGAACGCGTCCGTCTCGCCGATAGCCCGCAAATGCCTTCTCGTGGCCTCGCTCAAATACCAGCTCAGGCTTGGAACGTAGTCGTCCAGGAAGTTTCGATCATAACCAATAGGCGTTCGGCCTGTCCGTGGGCGTCGGACATAGGCACAAATTTCTCTACCTTGTTCTGACAGGGGAATGCCGTCTGTGGCGTCAAACAATGCTGACGGCTCCGCTAGCAGCGTTGGCTGGGGGCCGAACAGGGCGGTCAGCTGATAGACGGTGGCTCTAGCGCGACCGGAAACGGCCACGGCTCCGATGGCCACGAGTTCGGACAGCCAGCGTTGCACCGTGCGTTGATGCGGCGGATTTCGCAGCGCCGCGCTGATGGCGGTGCTGGTTAGTCCGTCAGGATATTGGAGCAGAAGCTGCCGGATTTCTTCATGTCTCTGGGCGGAAATATGCATGCGCGGGCCTTACCGTGACAAATGATGACAAATCACGACATGGATGTGTCACGATTTGTCGCGATTTGCAAGGCGCGTGTCGTGATTTATGTCGCGATTATCTCTGCGACGCGCGCTGATTAGAGCTTCAGGTCGTGGTCGCGTAGGTAGTTCCGGGTGGCCAGGAAGGCGTCCTTTGTGTGCGGTTCGAAGGTGGCCGAAACCTTCCGGCCCGCAAGGCCTGTCCAGAGCTGGTCCCAGGGGATCAAGCCCTGACCCAGGCCAAGGTGGGCGTCGGAGTCGCCATCGTTGTCGTGCAGATGCAGGTGCAGGGGGAAGGGGGACAGGGCCGCGAGCCACTGCATTAGATTCCCCCGCTTGCGGCCTGCGGCGAAACAGTGCCAGTGCCCCACGTCCAGGCAGGCTCCGGCCTTGCCTCCAAGTCCTTGCAGCACGCGCACATGATGGTCCGGGCTCAGTTCAAACACGTTTTCAAGGTAAAGCGGCGCATCTGCCGTTTGATCCAGCACAAGCTCCCAGGTGCGCAGGGAATTTTCAAGCCATGCGTCCTGAAAATGGGAATAGATGACTCTGTTGTAGTCCAGGTGGGCGATGAAGTGGGCCGGGGCGTAGACCTGGGCCGTGTCCACGGCTTGCTGCAGGCGTTCCCTGCTCGCTTTCAGGATCATGGGGTCGAGGCTTCCCGGGCGCAGGTCGAAAAAGGGCAGGTGCACGGCGCAGGTCAGGCCCGCGTCATGAAAAATGCGGGCGGTCCTCCTGTGCCATTCGGCCGAAAACGTATCGAGGGCCAGGGCGTCAAGGCCAAGCTCGGGGTTCACCTTGCGGGTCAGAAAGAGGTCAAGATAACGAGGGTGCTCTTCGATGTAGCGCAGGGGCAGGTTGGTGAAGGTCATGGCTGCTTCGCCGCCTCGTCGCTAACGATGAGCCAGGTGTTAAAGGCCCCGGGCAGAAAGAGGATGGTCCGGGAGTGTCCGTCCGCCTTGAGTTTGGCCTCGACGCCGTGTTTGGTGACCCGCACCATGGATTCGGCGCTGTAGGGATTTTTCTTTTTGGCCGCCATGTCGCGTTCAAGCGATGCGGCGACGGCTTCGCGGCCTTGCGCGTCATTGCGCCTACCGGTCCGGTCGTAGGCCCGCAGGAGGGTTTTGAGGTCACCCTTGTCCCAAGCCTGGGCGCATTCCTGCAACCGCTCACGAATCTCCTTGCCGACCAGCTGGGCGTAGTCCACGCTGCCGCCCAGATTCTGCGGAATCCACTCCTCGCCCACGATCTTCCAGAGCTCGACCTGACGCATCCAGTACAGTCTGCGCCAGCCCTGTTCCCCATGCGGCAGGGTGCGCTCGGCAAAGACCGAGACCATGTAGTCCGGCCCCTGCACGACCTGCAGGTCCTCTATGCGGAGGTCGATCCACCGGGAGGTGGCGAATTCCTGCAGGATTTTCTGCCGGAAACGGGCAAAGCTCATACCCGTCGATTTTTCAAAGCGCGCGGGATCGTAGATCTCGAAAAAAGCATTCTCGCGCCGCTCCCGGGCCTTGATCCAGCCCCAGGTGCCGAGAACGATCTCCGGTGGCGGCCCTGCCTTGCCGGTCAAACTCACCGATTCCGCGATGACCACCGGAGTGGCGTGGATGCGCACATGCCGGTCCAGCGTGTCCACGTCGTCGTTTTCAAGGACAACGCAGCCAAGGGTCTGGCGCGGTCCGAAGCTGCGCCCACGGCCGTGGATCATGATCCCGTTGCCGGTCTTGCCCTGGATGCGGTCCACTGGATTGGGGTAATTAAGCGGAAAGGCCGTGTTGCCGAAGCTGTCGAAATCGAGCCCTCCCGTAGCCTTGCCCTGCAGGAAATAGACGCCTTCAGGGGTCTTGCGGTCGCCTTCGAGGAGCTTGCCGCCGCCGTGCATGCCTGTCGTGCAGGACATGTCTTTCATTTTTTTGAGTTCCCCATCCTTGTTGCGGACCACAAAGGCGCGTTGCCGGGCCATGTCCACGGCCATGAACAGCGGCGGCGCCTTTGGATGCGGGGCAAGGGAGGCGGTCCAGCTCTGGGGCCGGGCCGGGGCGGCAAACAGGAGTGACAGGAACGCCGCGATGAGGATGAAGGTGCGGGTGTCCATGGTGGTGGAACGGGAGGCCGGAGCCTCCCTAGCTTTTGGCGGTTTCGAGCAGTTCTTTGCGGGTGAAGATGGTCTGCAGGTCGAATCCGGCTTTTTCCAGATTCTCCCGGCCGCCCTGTTCGCGGTCGAGCACGCCCATGATACAGGCGATACTGAGGCCCTGGTCGCGCACGCGCTCAACTGCCGTGAGCAGTGTGCCGCCGGTGGTGATCACGTCTTCGAGCAGGCAGACGCTCTGCCCCGGTTCGAAGTTCTTCAGCCCCTCCAGATACTGGTTGGTGCCGTGCCCCTTGGACTGCTTGCGGATGATGAACCCGGGCAGGGGGTAGCCCTCCAAATGGGAGACCACCGTCACGCTTGATACCAGCGGGTCGGCGCCGAGCGTCATGCCGCCTACGCCCTTGACCCCGCCCTTGGCGCGGATCATGTCCAGAAAAAGCTTGCCGATGAGCCAGGCCCCTTCGGGATGCAGGGCCGTGTGCTTGCAGTCGAAATAGTAGTCGCTCTTCTTGCCCGAAGTCAGGGTGAAGTCGCCTTCGAGGTAGGACTTCTCGATGAGCAGACGGGCCAGACGCCTCTTCAGATCAATCATTTTTCTTCCCCTGCGAAAAAACGCGGTTGAACACGGTCTGTTCGTGTCGCAGATAGTAGTTCAGATCAAAAGCCTGATCCAGGCGGGCCGGGGAGAGATGGGCGGTGATGCCCGCGTCTCCTCGTACTGCGGCTTCAAAGGAGGTCCGATCCCGCCAGCAGTCCATGGCCACGGCCTGGACCATGACGTAGGCCTTCTGCCGGTCCAACCCCGCTTCCACCAGGGCGATGAGCACGCGCTGGGAGAAGAAGAGGCCGTAGGAGCCCATCAGGTTGCGCTCCATGTTCTCGGGGATGATGCGCAGGTTTGCAAGCAGCCCGTTCAGGCGGTTCAGCATGTAGTTCACCATGATGGTCGAATCGGGCATGATGACGCGCTCGACGGACGAGTGGCTGATGTCGCGTTCGTGCCACAGGGCCATGTTTTCCATGGCGGCCACGGCGTTGGTGCGGACCAGGCGGGACAGGCCCGTCAGGTTCTCGGCCGAAATGGGGTTCTTCTTGTGCGGCATGGCCGAGGAGCCCTTCTGGCCCTTGCCGAAACCTTCTTCCACCTCCAGCACTTCGGTGCGCTGCAGGTGCCGAAGCTCCACGCAGATACGCTCGATGCCGCCGGCGATGAGCGCCAGGGTGGTGAAATACTGGGCGTAGCGGTCGCGCTGGATGACCTGGGTCGAGATGGGGTCCACCTCAAGGCCGAGAATGGTCAGGGCGCGTTCCTCAAGCTCGGGCTCGAGCTGCGCGTAGGTGCCCACCGCGCCGGAAATCTTGCCGAAGCGGATGTTCTCCAGGGCGTCGACCCAGCGCTGCCGGTGGCGCTGGAACTCGGCGTGGAACACGGCCATTTTGAGACCGAAGCTGGTCGGCTCGGCATGGATGCCGTGGGTGCGGCCCATGCACAGCCTGCCCTGGTAGGTCTTGGCCATGGTTTCGAGGGTGCCGAGCAGCCTGTCCAGATCGGCCAGGATGATTTTTCCAGCCCTGGTCAGCAGCACGGCGTTGGCCGTGTCGACGATGTCCGAGGACGTGCAGCCGAGGTGGATGTATCTGGCCGAGGGGCCGACCTTTTCCTCCACGGCGGTCAGGAAGGCGATGACGTCGTGCTTGGTGGTTTCCTCGAGTTCGAGAATCCGGTCCAATTCGAAATCGGCCTTTTCTCTGATGGGGGCCATGTCTGCGGCGGGGATGACGCCCATGGCGTGCCAGCCTTCACAGATGGCCAGCTCAACTTCGAGCCAGACCCTGAATTTGTGTTCCAGGGTCCAGATCTCGCCCATTTCCTTGCGGGTATAACGATCGATCATGGTGGTGCGGGTGGGTTGATGTTTGGGGCCGCGGGCGCCTCGCGGCAGAAAATGAAAAAGGCAGCCGGAGCTGCCTTGGTCAGGACGCCGAAGAGGTTGTGTCCGGGGCCGGAGTGGACGAGGTGTCCTTTTTCTTACCGTTGCCGCCGGAGTCCTTGCTGTAGCCGGACGCGTACCAGCCGCCTCCTTTTAAAACAAAGGAGGTATTGGAGATAAGCCTCTGGGACGTGCCCCCGCAGACCGGACAGACTTTTTCCCTGTCCTTGAAATCCTTCTGCCATTCTTCGAAGATCTGACGGCAGTCTTCGCAGCAGTATTCATAAATGGGCATAGTTCTCTCCCTGAAAACAGGGCCTACTTTTTGGCAGCGGCCTTGGCTTCTTTGATGCGTTCCTTGATGCGCTCGGCACGACGTTTGCGGCGACGATCAATCTCTTTTTTGCGTTCGATTTTCTTCTGAGCCATTATGTATTCCTCCAATGGGATAAAATTGTAAGCTGATTCAAAGAAAGGGCACTTATAATAGTGCCACACCCTTTGTCCAGTGGCAATGTGCGTCAAAAGGCCTGCCCTAGACGGGCTGAAGCGAATATTCCCGCGAGCCGAGCCCGATGCGTGCGGCATACTCCAGCAGGTAGTCGCCCCGCACATGCCCGTGGATGGCCTCGAATTTGTCCTGCCCAGGCAGTATGTCCGCAGGGAGGGCGCTTGGGTGCAGGGGCTGGGCCTGATTGACCATGTCCAGACAGGCCTGGTCCAGGGCCACCGGGTTCCAGGAGGCCAGAAGCCCCAGGTCCGGGCAGATGGGCGCATCGGAAAAACCCGTGCAATCGCATCCGGGGCTGACCTGCTGGATGAAACTTAAATGTAAGGTCCGTCGTGATCGTGTCAAAAGCGTGGCCGCCGCATATTCGGCCATGCGCTCAAGGAAGGTGTTCACGTCCACCCGCCAGTCCACTTCCAGTCCGCCCGAGCGGCAGACCAGAAAGCAGGCCGCGCAGCCTGCGCATTTGTCGCGGTCGATGCTGATTTTGCTGTTCAGGTCCAGGGTGAGGGCGCCGTGGCTGCAGACCTCCACGCAGTGCCCGCATCCGGTGCAGTGCTCGGGGTGGATGGCAGGTCCCAGCCCGCAGTGCTGCTGCATCTTGCCCTTGCGGGTGGCGCAGCCCATGCCCACGTTCTTGATGGCCCCGCCGAATCCGGCCAGGTCGTGCCCCTTGAAATGGCTGACCGTGACCATCATGTCCGCATCGACGATGTCTCCGCCCAGATAAGCGAACTCGAAGTGTCTGCCCGGACAGGAAATGGCCCGCTCGTTGCCGCTTTTGAGCCCGTCGGCGATGATGACCGGGGCACCGAGGACGTTGGGGTCGTAGCCGTGGGCGGCGGCCTGCAGGGAGTGGGAAACCGACTCTCCGCGCTGACCCACATAGAGCGTGTTGGTGTCGGTCAGGAACGGCTTGGCTCCGCATTTGCGGATAAAGGCCAAAAGGGGCGCGAGCTGCAGGGGTCGTACATGGCCCGTGCCTCCGCCCTCGCCGAAATGGAGCTTGACCGCGGCCAGATCGCCGGAGCGAAGCTCCGCGCCAAGTCCGGTCAGCTTGAGCAGGCGCTTGATCTTGGCTTCATACGGAGCCTTGCGGGAGGCGCGCAGGTTCCAGAAATAAACGGGTTCGGCCACGGCTCACCTCGCCGGAATGGGTTCCTGGGCTTCGGTCAGCAGGAATCTGCCTTCCTGGATCCAGCGCTTGAGCTCTTCCGCTACTTCCAAAGAGAGGGTGTAGCTGGTCAGGGGCGTGGTCGGCACGTCTTTGCCTTCCACGGTGATGACGCCCTTCTTCAGGTCGGAGAAGCTGACGTGTCCGTATTTGGATGGGTATCCGTTCGGGTAGTCCTCGCCGTAGTCCACCACAGGCACCTGAATGTCCTCATCGGCCACCCCGGTGAACCAGGCCATCTCCTCGTTTAAAATGGGAATGGGGATGCCCAGGCCCACGGCCAGGGAGCAGCCGTAACCGACGATGCTGACTCCGCGCAGATAGCGGGCGCTCATGCCTTTGAGATCGCCCTTGACCATGAGGGTGCCCGAGGCGCTCATGGGCACGCCGCGTTCGTTGCGCTGGGGGTCGGGGACATGCTGGGTTCCTTCGCCGATGACGTAGCCGATCCCTCCGCCCAGGAAGATGCGGGTACCCAGGCCGATGGTTTTAAAATACGGATCGTTCAGGAGTGGGCTCAGCTCGCCGGCCGTGGCATAGTTGGCGTTGCCGATATTCGACTTGAGCGGGCCCATGTAGGTATATTTCAGCTTGTCCGTGCGGTTTATGGCGCAGTTGTAATTTTGATAGCAGTTGCGCGGATTGAAGAGAATGGCGTTGCGCAGCTCGGTCAGGGAAACGTTTTTTTCGATGGCCTTGCGCGGGTAGCAGTCCGTGCCGTAGGCCTCGGCCTTCAAATGCACGCGCTTGCCTTTGACCAGATCCTCGATGACATGGCCGCCGCCGTATTTGAACTGGCCGGGATAGACCTTGTTCAGAGGATCTTCTTCCGTCGGCTCGGTGACGCCGAGATAGGAATCCACTGCGGCAAGCCCCGCGTAGCAGGGCACTCCGTTGAGCCAGACCTTGGATGTCTTGATGGTCGGGGGCTGCTGGCCGATATTGAAAAGCAGGCCAGAGGAGCACATGGGCGAGAAAGTGCCGGTGGTGACGACGTCGACTTGTCTGGCGGCCTTGACCTTGCCTTCCTTGCGAACTAAACTGGTCATTTCGCTGGCGTTGAGGACGACCGCTTTTCCTTGTCGGATTTTTTCATTGATTTCGGCGATGGTTCTGTGGACTTCAAATGGTGCGCTCATGCATGTCCTCCAAAATATGTTATCGGGCCGCAGCCGGTCCGCAAGGGATGACTATGTCTGATTTGTACGCCGGAGTAAACCAGCCGGGGGCTGCGGCCCATGAGGGGAGCGAGTGAACGGCGCGCAGGTCGAAGTGGCGCTCACGCAGGCATTTTCCGCCGAGGAGCTGGACAAATGGCGCGCATCCCTGGGTTTGAGCGTGGAGGGCTCCGTGCTCACGGTGCGTTTCCCGCACAGATATTTTTCCGATTGGTTTGAAACGCACGCGCGGGTCCGTTTCGAGCAGGCCCTGGCCGGTTCGGGGCTGAGCATCGCCTACGAATGCCGGGACAGAAGTCGCTCCCGCATCGTGCGCGAGTCCCGGCCGGCGGGTCAGGCCCTGCCCTTTGGCTCCGAGTTCATTTTCGACAACTTCCTGGTCAACAACAAGAACTACTTCCCGCTGGCTTCGGCCCAGGAAGTGGCCCAGAGCCGGGAAGCTCCGTACAACCCGTTTGTGCTCTGCGGGGAAAGCGGGTCGGGCAAGTCCTTTTTGCTGCGGGCCATTGCCAACGCCAGGAGCGAACATGGCGCGGACGGGTCTTACGTGGGCGGCATCGAGGATCTGCACGAGCTGTACTCGTCCCGGTCCGATGCGCGAAAATTTTTGACCTCGATGCAGCTTCTGGCGGTGGACGACCTGCAGGAGATTGCCCGCTATCGCTACCTGCAGGGCGAGCTTTTGGCGCTCTTCGATCACTTCCATCTGCAACGCAAGCAGATGGTTTTTGCCTGCACGGGCAAGGTCGGAGGGTATACGTTTCTGGCGCCCAAGCTCAAGTCGCGTCTGGAGTGGGGCCTCAGCGTCATGCTCAAGGCCCCGGATCTGGATATCCGCACCCAGTACGCCCAGTCCCGTTGCCGGGAGCGCCGCCTGGATCTCTCCAAGGACAGAATCCTGCTCCTGGCCCAGCGGTTTGCCGATCTGCGCAATCTGGAAGGGTGTCTTTTGAAGCTGTGGGCCTACCGGGAGCTGGTCCATGACCATATTTCCGATGAAGAGTTTGACAATATTCTCAATTATCTGGACGATCGGGCCGTAACGAGCCTGAGCGTCGAACAGATTCTGGATGCGGTGTGCTCCAAATTCAACCTGAAGCCGGAAGATATCCTGTCCTCCGGCCGCAGGCACGACCTTGTTTTTGCCCGGCAGGTGGCCATGTACCTGTGCCGCAAACACCTCGGCCTGTCCTTTCCGGAGCTTGGTCGGGCTTTTGGCGGTAGAGACCACTCGACGGTCCTGTATAGCTGTCGAAAAGTCGAACAATTACAAAGAGATGATAAAAGCATAAAAAACATGTTACATGAGCTGAGCGATAAATGCCTGGCCATGAACGAAACAACCCTTGCCTAGTCAGGAGAAGGAGTCGGCGATGTTTTTGAAAGTGCGTAAGGAAGAGGTCATTGACGGGCTGCTCAAGGCCTCGAACATCATTCCGTCAAAAACCGGCGCGGCCTATCTGCGCACGGTCTGGCTCAAGGCCGAAGGAGACACCATTTCCATTCTGGCCACGGATTCGAGCATCGAGTTCGTGGGTGTCTATCCGGCCGTGATCAGCGATGGCGGTCTGGTCGGCGTGCAGGGCAAGAAGTTCTGCGAACTGATGCGCCGTCTCCCCCCCGGCGAAATCACCTTGAAGCTCGATCCTTCCGCCAAGCATCTGCACATCGAACAGGGTCGCCGCAAGTACAAGCTCCCGGCCAACGAGTCCTCCTGGTTCCAGGATTTCAACCCGTTTCCGGCTCAGAACGCCGTGCTCTGGTCCGGTGATCTCTTCAAGGAGATCATCGACCGCATCGCTTTTTGCATCGCCGACGACGAGGACCTGACCAGCATGAACTGCATCAAGTTCGCGCCCGTCGAGAACGACGACGTGGAGATCTGCGGTTTGAACGGCCATCAGTTCGGCCTGCTGCGCTTCTCCAACCCCGATATCCGCGCGGTCCTTGGCCAGGACGGGTTTCTTGTCTCCAAGAAGTACCTGCTCGAAATCCGCAAATGGCTGACCAACGACGAGATCGAGATCAGCCTTTCGGACAAGCGGCTCTTCCTGCGCACCGAGAACCGCAAGGAATCGTTCAGCCTGCCGCTTAAAGCCTATGTTTTTGCCGATTACCGCAACTTCATCAACCAGTACAAGGACCGCTTCGCTTCCAACCTAGTGGTGGACCGGCACGAGCTGACCGACGCCCTGGACCGCATCTTCGTTTTCAACACCGAAGCCAACAAGGCCACGTTCTTCGACTTCGGCCCCGAGGAACTGTCCCTTTACTGCCAGGGCCAGGACATCGGCGAAGGCACGGAGCTGATCAGCTGCCAGTATCAGGGCGAACTGTCCAAGATCGCCCTGCCGACCAAGGTCATCCTTGAGATCCTGGGGCACTTCGTGTCCGACTCCCTGACCTTTTCTTTCGTGGGACCGTCCGAACCCTGCCGCATCACCGGCAAGGACGACCCCAACTACATGATCATCACCATGCCTGTGGAGATCACTGAAGACACCTATTACAGCGAGGAAGAGCTGTAAGAGCTCTAATTGTAAGGGTTAAATAATATTGAAGAATCTTCTTCCGATCAGCGTGATGCTGAAAAATTACATAGAGATATTTGATATATGACACAAAAAACATCAACGTATACCGCAGACAACATCACCGTCCTTGAAGGGTTGTCCGCTGTGCGCATGCGTCCGGCCATGTATATCGGCTCGACCAACACCAACGGCCTGCATCACCTCGTCTATGAAGTCATCGACAACTCCATCGACGAAGCCATGGCCGGCTATTGCGACCATATCAAGGTCGTGGTGCACATGGACAACTCGGTCAGCATCGTGGACAACGGCCGTGGCATTCCCGTGGACATGCATCCCAAGGAAAAAAAGCCCGCCCTTGAAGTGGTCATGACCGTCCTGCATGCCGGGGGCAAGTTCGACAACGACAGTTACAAGGTTTCGGGCGGCTTGCACGGCGTGGGCGTGTCCGTGGTCAACGCCCTGTCCGAATACCTGGAAGTCACGGTCAGCCGTGGCGGCCATCGTCACTATCAGCGCTACTGCCGCGGCGTGCCGCAGGCCCCCTTGGCGGTGATCGGCGAGACCGACAAGACCGGCACCCTGGTCCGCTTCCGGCCCGACGAGGATATCTTCGAGGAGCTCGATTTCCAGTACGACGTGCTGGCCAAGCGCTTCGAGGAGCTGGCCTACCTGAACCCCGGCATCAAGATCGAATTTTTCGACGAGAAGAGCCAGAACCGGGACGTGTTCAAGTATGAAGGCGGAATCATCTCCTTCGTCAAGAACAAGAACCAGGACAACGGGATTCACAAGGTCGTCGGCGGGACCGGCGAGATGGAAGGGGTGAGTATCGATTTCGCCCTGCAGTATACCGCCGGCTACAAGGAAAACGTCTTTACCTTCGCCAACAACATCCGCACCAAGGAAGGCGGCACTCACCTGCAGGGCTTCAAGACGGCCCTGACCCGTGCCATCAACACCTACATCCAGAACAGCGATGTGCCCAAGAAGCTCAAGCAGAAGGTGTCCGGCGACGACGTGCGCGAGGGCCTGACCGCCATCATCAGCGTCAAGATCCCCAATCCGCAGTTCGAAGGCCAGACCAAGACCAAGCTCGGCAACTCCGAGGTGGCCGGATATGTGGCGACCATGGTCTACGAGGCCTTGAACCAGTTCTTTGGTGAAAATCCCAAGGACGTGCGTCTCATCATTGAAAAAGTCATCGACGCCGCCCGGGCCCGCGACGCGGCCAGGCGGGCCAAGGATCTGGTGCGACGCAAGGGCGCCTTGTCCGACAACGCCCTGCCCGGCAAGCTGGCCGACTGTCAGAGCAAGGACCCGGCCGAGTGCGAAGTGTTCATTGTCGAGGGTGATTCGGCCGGCGGCTCTGCCAAGCAGGGGCGCAATCCGAAGTTCCAGGCCATCCTGCCCCTGCGCGGCAAGATTCTGAACGTGGAGAAGACCCGCTTCGACAAGATGCTCCAGAACAAGGAAATAAAGGCCCTCATCACCGCCATGGGCGCGGGGATCGGCCAGGACGACGTGGATCTTGCGCGGCTTCGCTACCACAAGATCGTCATCATGACCGACGCCGACGTGGACGGGGCGCATATCCGCACCCTGATCCTGACCTTCTTCTTCCGTCACTACGAGGAGCTCATCAAGCAGGGCTACCTCTATATCGCCCAGCCCCCGCTCTACCGCGTGCACAAGGGCTCTTTCGAGCGCTACATCAAGGATGAAGACGAGATGAGCCAGTTCCTGATTCAGCGCGTAACCGAAGAGGTGGCCCTGATTCTTCCCGATCGGGAGCCCCTGACGGGCGAGGATCTGAGAGAGCTCCTGAACACCATCCTGGCCCTGCGCGAACTGGCCCAGGATGTCGCCAACATGGGCATCCCCGACGGATTGTTCATGCGGGTTGTCAACGCGCCCGGTGCCATCGAGCCCGATGAGCTGCGCGCAAACGGTCCGGACGAAGCGTTGACGGCGCACATGGCCGCGGGAGGCTTTTCCCTGGAGCTGATCAGCGAGCAGGACGAGCCCCAGAACGGCGAGGCGCTGGACACCGAGGCGCGTCATTATCTGCGTTTCATCGATGCCAACAATCATGTCATCCGTCTTGGCGTGGAATTCTTTTATTCCAAGCGCTATCGGCGGGCCGTGGAGCTTTTGGGCAAGATCAGGGAATTTGGTTCCGGGCAGGTCTGGACCATCCGGCACAAGGACGTGGAGCTGGAGGCGACGGGTCCCTTCGACCTGCTGCGCCAGGTTCTGGATCTGGCCCAGAAAGGGATCAACGTGCAACGCTACAAGGGTCTGGGCGAGATGAATCCGGAGCAGCTCTGGAGCACGACCATGGACCCCGAGGCCCGCACGTTCCTGCAGGTGACCATCGACGATGCGGTCGAGGCCGACGAGCTGTTCACCAAGCTCATGGGCGACAAGGTCGAACCCCGGCGTGAATTCATCGAGCGCAATGCCCTTCTGGTTTCGGACCTTGACATTTAGCTCGGGTTCAACAGCTTTTACAAGAAATTGAGGTGGATGTGTCCAACATCAGTATCGAAAAAGAACTTCAGAAATCCTATCTGGAATATTCGCTGAGCGTCATCATCGGCCGGGCCATCCCGGACGTGCGCGATGGCCTCAAGCCCGTTCATCGGCGTATTCTTTTCGCCATGCACGAGCTCGGCAACACGTACAACCGGGCTTACAAGAAGTCCGCCCGCGTGGTCGGTGACGTCATCGGTAAGTTTCACCCCCATGGCGACTCGGCCGTGTACGACGCCTTGGTGCGCATGGCTCAGGAATTCAACATGCGTGATCCCCTGGTCGACGGCCAGGGCAACTTCGGTTCCATCGACGGCGACTCCGCGGCGGCCATGCGTTACACCGAAGTGCGCATGTCAAAGCTGGCCGGCTCCTTTTTGGCCGACATCGAAAAGGACACGGTGGAATTTCGTCCCAACTACGACAACTCCCTGCAGGAGCCTTCGGTGCTGCCGACCAAGGTTCCGAACCTGCTGGTCAACGGATCCTCGGGCATCGCCGTGGGCATGGCCACCAATATTCCGCCGCACAACCTGGGCGAGGTGGTCGACGGGACGCTGCGGCTGCTTGACGATCCCCAGATGTCCATCGACGAGTTGATGCAGTACATAAAAGCCCCGGATTTCCCCACCGGCGCGCTCATCTACGGCAAGGCCGGCATCCGCGAGGCCTACCGCACCGGTCGCGGTTCGGTGCGCATCCGTTCGCGCATCGAGATCGAAAAGCGCAAGGGGGACCTGGAATCCATTGTCGTCAAAGAGATTCCCTACGCCCTGAACAAGTCCACCCTGGTGGAAAAGATCGCCATGCTGGTCAACGAGCGCAAGATCGAGGGCATCTCCGACCTGCGCGACGAATCGGACATGAAGGGCATCCGCATCGTCATGGACCTCAAGAAGGGCGTCTTCTCCGATGTGATCGTCAATCAGCTCTTCAAATTCACGTCGCTCGAAACCAGCTTCGGCATCAACATGATGGCGGTCGTCAACAACCGGCCCCAGCTGCTGAATGTGAAGCAGGTGCTGGAATATTTTCTGGACTATCGCCGCGAGGTGGTCATCCGCCGTTCCCGCTTCGACCTCAGGAAGGCCCAGCATCGGGCGCACATCCTTGAAGGCCTGCGTATCGCCCTTGATTTCATCGATGAAGTGGTCGCGCTTATCCGCGCCTCCAAGACCCCGCAGGAGGCCAAGGAGCGTCTGCGTGAACGCTTCGGCCTGTCCGAGATCCAGGCCCAGGCCATTCTCGACATGCGCTTGCAGCGGCTGACCAATCTGGAGCGCGAAAAGCTCCTGGAGGAATATGCCGAACTCCTGAAGCAGATCGAATATCTGACCAGCGTCATCGAGAACACGGAAGTCTTGAAATCCGTCATCCGCCAGGAACTCCAGGATCTGCGCGACAATTTCGCAACGCCCCGCAAATCCGAAATTCTGGCCCATGATCCCGATTCCATCGACATCGAAGACATCATTCCCGACGAGCCGGTGGTCATCACCCTGTCCCGCAACGGGTATTTGAAGCGCACCAGTCTCGACAACTATCGCCAGCAGCGCCGTGGCGGCACGGGCATCACCGGGGTGCAGGTCGCGGAGGAGGATTTCATCACCTTCATCCTGACGACCTCCAACCACCAGTACATGAATCTGTTCAGCAACAAGGGCAAGATGTACCAGGTCAAGGTGCACCAGATCCCCGAGGGCGGACGCACGGCCCGGGGCAAGCACGTGGCCAACCTGCTGCCGCTGGACAGCAACGAATACATCGCCGCGGCCATGACCTGCCGCGATCTGGACCAGGAGAAATTCTACTTCTTCTACACCAAGCTCGGCGTGGTCAAACGCAGCTCCGTCCATCTCTATCGCAACATTCGCGCCGTGGGTCTCATCGCCCTTGGCATGCGTGACGACGATGAGCTTATCGGCGTGCGCGAGGTGGAAACCAACGACGAGATGGTGCTGGTCACGGTGGACGGCTATTCCATCCGTTTCGCCTGCTCCGATGTGCGCGCCATGGGCCGCACCGCCACCGGCGTGAAGGGCCTGGCCCTGCGCAAGGGCGATCAGGTCGTGGCCGGCGTGGTGGTCAACAAGGACACTCAGCAGGAGCTTCTGACCATCGCGGAGAACGGCTACGGCAAGCGCACCCAGGTGGAGCACTTCCGGGCCCAGTCGCGCGGCGGCAAGGGCATCATCAACATGCGCATCACTCCCAAGACCGGCAAGGTTGTCGGGGCCATGATGGTCTACCCCACGGATGAGCTCATCCTCCTGACTTCGGGTAGCAAGATCATCCGCATCGGCATCTCCGACATCAGCCTGGTCGGCCGGGCCACCCAGGGAGTGCGCCTGGTTCGCCTTGAGGACGAACAGACCGTGGTCTGCTTCGACCATGTGCCGACCGATGCTCCGGAAGTGAGCGGCGTTCCGCGTGCGGAGGTGCCTTCGCCCGATTCGGATCCGGAAGATTCCGTCGGCCCGGATGATGTGGATCTGCCCGATGATGACGAGATGCTGGATGAAACCGATGAGTCGCAGGAATAGACCTGTGGGTTTTTGAACAGCTGATGGGGGCGCGCTCCGCTGGGGCGCGCCTTTTTTTAAGGCGCCGGCCCATGCGTGCCGCCGCACTGGACGTCGAGAGCCCGGTCGTGTAAGGGGCCATGGCATGAAACGTGTGCGAAAGACCGTGGGGTACGTAAGGAGCAAGGGACGGGCGAAATGCCGGGTCCCTTTTTTTTGGCCACGATGCAATCACAACCCCCGCAGGGGCGGCAAGGCGGAGCTATGAATTGGCGGCATAAGGACCTTTTGGAAATTTCCCAGCTCGACACGGACGAGATCGCCCATGTTTTCGAGACGGCGGCCCGGTTCGCGGAAGTGAACCAGCGGCCCATCAAGAAGGTGCCCATCCTGAAGGGCAAGAGCGTGGTCCTGTTTTTCGCCGAGGCGTCCACGCGCACCAAGACCTCTTTCGACATGGCCGGCAAGCGCCTCTCCGCCGATACATTCAGCCTGACCAAGTCGGGCAGCTCCCTGCAAAAGGGCGAGAGCCTCAAAGACACGGCCCTGACCCTGCAGGCCATGAACCCCGACGCCATCGTCATCCGGCACTGGGACAGCGGGGCGGCCAGGTTTCTGGCCGAACGGCTGTCCTGCTCCGTCATCAACGCCGGCGACGGCTGGCATGCCCACCCCACCCAGGCCCTCTTGGACGGGTTCACCCTGCATCAGGTCTGGGGCTCTTTTGCGGGCAAGACCGTGTGCATCCTTGGTGACATCGCGCATAGCCGGGTGGCCCGTTCGAACGTGGAACTTTTGACCATGCTCGGTGTGCGGGTGCGGCTCTGCGCCCCGCGCACATTGCTGCCGGCCATGGTCCGGACCTGGCCGGTGGAGGTTTTCTCCGACGTGGCCAAGGCCTGCGAGGGGGTGGACGCGGTCATCTGCCTGCGTCTGCAGCTGGAGCGCCAGCAGGCGGGGCTCCTGCCTGATCTGCGCGAATACGCCTGCACCTATGGCCTCTCGCCCAGGCATCTGGAAAAGGCCAATGCGGATGTGAAGATCATGCATCCCGGTCCCATGAACCGGGGCCTTGAGATCGCCTCGGAACTGGCCGACTGCGGGGCGAGCCTTATTTTGGATCAGGTCGCCTCGGGCGTGGCCGTGCGCATGACCCTTTTGCACCTGTATTTGACCCGGACCCGGATTTCGGCATGATAAATTTTACGATGGTGGTACCATGGCACATGTAGATTGTCTGATTCGCAATGTTTCCTGGGAGGATCGCAGCTGCGACCTCTTCATTGGCGAGGGCCGAGTGCTGGAACTGGCCGAGGCCGGAACCGTTGCCGCGCCTGTTGACATGTCCGGGGTCCAGGTTGTCGATGCGGGGGGGCTAACCCTCCTGCCGAGCCTCATCGACGCGCACGTGCATCTGCGCGAGCCTGGCCAGGAATACAAAGAGGACATCAGGTCCGGCCTGTCCGCCGCAGCCGGGGGAGGCTTTGGCCAGGTCATGGCCATGGCCAACACGAGCCCCGTCAACGACAACGCCTCGGTGACACGCTTCATGCTGCAAAAGGCGCGGGAGGCCTTTCCGCATGGCCCCTGGGTGCGGCCGGTGGGGGCACTGACCGTGGGCCTTCTGGGCAAGGAGCTGGCCGCGGCCGGGGAACTGGCCCGAGCCGGTTGCGTGGCCCTGTCCAACGACGGCTTGCCTGTCGAAAACGCGGAGCTTTTTCGGCGGGCCATGGAATATGCGGCGGATTTCGGCCTCAAGGTCATCGACCACTGCGAGGACCCGTGGCTGGGCAAGGGCGGAGTCATGAACGAAGGCGAGGTTTCGAGCCGTCTGGGCCTCAAGGGCATTCCCACCGCATCCGAGGCCATGCAGGTCGCCCGTGACATCCTTTTGGCCTCCTATCTGGACCTGCCCATCCATCTGGCCCACATCAGCTGCCGGCAGTCGGTGGAGCTCATCGCCGGCGCCAAGGAGCGCGGCGTCAAGGTCACGGCGGAAACCTGCCCGCACTACCTGCTCTGGGATGAATCCCGGGTCGAGAGCTACGATACCAGCGTGCGGGTAAATCCCCCCCTGCGCACCCGCGACGATGTGCTGGCCCTGCGCCAGGCCGTGCGCGCGGGAGTCATCGACATCCTGGTCACGGACCACGCGCCTCACGCCGCCCACGAAAAGGAAGTGACCTTCGCCGACGCGCCAAACGGCATTTCCGGCCTTGATACGGCACTGTCCCTGACCTATGAACTGGTGCGCAGCGGGGAGCTTGAATTTGCGGACATAAGCCGTTTGTGGTGCTGGAACACGGCCGCCATCTTCGATCTGCCCGCCAACCGCTTGCGGCCAGGAGACCCGGCGGACTTTGTGCTTTTTGATCCTGATCTGGCATGGGTGGCCACGGCCGGGGCCCTCTTGTCCAAGGGCAAGAACACGCCCTGCCTGGACAAGGAGGTGCCGGGCCGGGTCATGGCGCATTTTCTGGGCGGCCGGGCTGTCTTTTCCAGGCTGGAGGCAATCACGCTGACGCGCCCTTGATGCGGGCGGGGCCGAATTGATTTTTGCAAGCAGGGAAGCACGGAAAGAATATGGCCAACATACTTATCGTCGACGATGACCTGAGCCTGCGTGAAGTCCTGGAGATCGCCCTGATCAAGAAAGGGCATGCGGTCTGGACCGCGCCCGATTCCGCCACGGCCCTGGCCGTGCTGCAGCAGCAATCCATCGCCCTTATCCTGCTGGACCTGCGCCTGGGCCGCGAAAGCGGGATCGATCTCCTGGTGCGCATCCGCGAGACCTGGGCCGAGGTGCCTGTGCTCATGGTCACGGCCTACGCCGACGCCAAGAGCGCCATCACGGCCATGAAGCATGGCGCCAAGGACTATATCTCCAAGCCCTTCGAGCTCGACGACCTGCTCTACACGGTGGAGCGCACCCTGGAAACGGCCCGTCTCAAAGAGGAAAATGACTGGCTCAAGGGGCAGATCAGCAAGCAGTACGGCGAGATCATCGGTGGAAGCCGGCAGATGCAGGCCGTCTTCGACCTGGTCCGGCGCATCGCCCCGACAAACATCAGCGTGCTCGTGACCGGCGAGTCCGGGACGGGCAAGGAGCTCTTCGCCCGCTGCATCCACAGCCAGAGCCAGCGCGCAAAGCATCCTTTCCTGGCCATCAACTGCGGCGGCTTGCCGGAGAATCTGGTGGAAAGCGAGCTGTTCGGCTTTCGCAAGGGTGCCTTCACCAGCGCTGACCGCGCCAAGAAGGGCCTGCTCGAAATGGCCGAGGGCGGGACCCTTTTTCTGGACGAAGTGGGCGAGCTTGCTCATTCCACGCAGGTCAAGCTTTTGCGCTACGTGCAGGAGCGCTGCTTCATTCCCCTTGGCGGGACGGAGGAGCTGCGCTCGGACGTGCGCATCATCGCGGCGACCAATCGCAACGTCGAGCAGAGCGTGGCCGACGGCGATTTTCGCGAGGATCTCTATTATCGTCTGAGCGGGGTCAAGGTGCATCTTCCGCCTCTGCGCGAACGCGGGGACGACGCGCTGACCCTGGCCGACCATTTTCTGGAAAAGGCGTGCCGCGCCCAGAAGCGTCAGCTGCGGGGATTCACCGCCGATGCGCGCAAGAAGCTGCTGGCCTACGGGTATCCCGGCAACGTGCGCGAACTCGAAAACATCGTGGAGCGGGCCGTGGCCCTCGAACCCGGTGACACCGTCACGGCGGATTCCCTGGTCATCTATGAAAAAATCACCTCCACGGATCAGGATGGTGGAATCCAGAAAGTCCTGTCCGGACAGATGACCCTCGACGAATACCTTGCCGTGCATGAGCACAAGGTCATTTCCGAGGCGCTGCGGCGCTGCGGCGGGCACAAGGGGCGGGCCGCGGAGATGGTCGGACTCAACTTCAGGCAGTTCCGCTACCGCTTGACCAAGTCAGGGGAAAAAGATGAAGATATTTAGATTGCATCCGATTATAGGGTGCAGACTTTTTTATGAACACGACCATTCAAGGAGATCTTGATGCCTCAGCCGATAAAAGAAGCCGCCTCCATCTGTAAAACCATCATGCGCAACGGCTATGACGCCTACGTCATCAACGCTGCGCTGCAGCGCAAGATTCTTGGAACTTCCAAGGATGCCGAGGTGGAGATCTGCACGGATATCGATCTTGCCGGCCTCAAAAATCTTTTTCCCAAAATTACCGCCGGCAGCGGGGATATCGTGGCCAGGATGGACCAGGGCAGCGCAACCTTTCTCTTTCATCCCGCCGACATGGCCGACGCCTCCCATCCCGAGGCCTGCGTGGCCCAGATTACGTCCAACATGCTGAAGAAGCTCGACAAGGACGACGGTTTTCCCGTCAGCCTGGCCTGTCCGTTCATCCCCCGTTCCCGTGACGTTTACGACGGCTTCGAGAACATCTCCGGCGGGCAGATCAAGTTTCAGGGTATTCCCGACGAAACCCTCAAACACGATTATCTGCGGGCCATCCGGGCCTTGCGTTTTTCGGCCAACTATCATCTGCCCATCGAGGAAAATTCCTGGATGTCCATCATCCGCGCTTCGCGCCGGGTGCTTGATTATGTTTCGGTCACGGACATCATGGATGAATGGCGCAAGGTCGAGGCCGAGAACATGTGGCGTTTCGCCGAGCTCCTGTTCGATTCCATGATCCTGCACGGACTGGTGCCGGAACTGGCCGCCCTGAGTCGCATCTTTCAGGTTTTCGACGAGGAGACCGGGTCCAGGTCCATCTGGGAACACACCCTGAAGGTCATGCAGCGCTACCCGGAAGAGCTGCCCTACGACTGGTACGGAACTCTCGGCTGCCTCTTCCTCAATTGCGGCAAGCTCTACGCCGGAGAGGTCTACGAGGATCGCACCACCTTCTACCAGCACCATCGCATCGGCGCCAAGGTCGCGCGCAAGATCCTAAAGCGTCTGCGCCTCAATACCGAGGAAGTGGACATGATCGTGAATCTGGTCCGCAACCACATGCGTTTCCACTTCATGCTGACCGACAAGGGCATCCGCCGTTTCAAGGCCGTGGACGACTATCCGCGCCTTATCGAGATGGCTCGGGCCGACATCAAGGCCAGAAACGCCAACTACACAGAATTCAATCACAATATGAAAATGCTGGAGCGGGCGGACATCCGTGAGGAGCTGCTCGAACCCTTGCTGAACGGCAAGCAGATCATGGATATCGCGCGCATCAAGCCCGGCCCGGCCGTGGGGCTGATTCGCGACAACCTGCTCCAGGCCCAGATCGCCGGCGACGTGAACACGGTCGAAGAGGCCGAGCGTTTTGTGGCCGCATACAAAGCCAAGGAGCAGCTCTAGGCGGCCCGGTTCGCGGAGCTTGTTTCCCGCCAAAGGCACGAGGGGTGGCTTTGTAACGCCCTTTGTGCCTTTGCGATTCCAGACAGCGGAGCATCATGCGCAATATTCTTGAATTGACCTGCCCCGAACTTGAAGAGGCCGTGCAGGCCATGGGCCACCAGAGCTTTCGGGCTCGGCAGCTGTGGCAATGGCTGTGGCGCAAGGGAGTGCGCGAATTTTCGGCCATGACCAACCTGGCCCGGGATTTCAGGGAGCAGCTCATGCGCGAGTGGGCGCTCGATTGGCCGGAAGTGCATGAGGTGCAGACCAGCAGCGACGGGACGGTCAAGCTGCTCTTGCGTCTGGCTGACGGTGCGCTGGTCGAGACCGTGCTCATCCCGGACAAGGAACGCTACACCCAGTGCCTGTCGTGCCAGATCGGCTGTCCCATGGGGTGTACGTTCTGCAGCACGGGACTGATGGGCTTCTCCCGCAACATGACCGGCGGGGAGATCGCGGCTCAGGTGCTTGTGGCCAGGGACTATCTGCGCGCGCACGGTTTGGGCGATGAAGTGAAGAATCTCGTGTACATGGGCATGGGCGAGCCCCTCACCAACTGGGACGAGGTGCGGCGCAGCCTGCAGATCCTCTCCAATGCCGAGGGCCTTGAATTTTCACGCCGCCGCATCACGCTTTCGACCTGCGCCATCAAGGGCAAGATGGACGTTTTCGGGATTGAAGGTCTGGCCCTGCCGGCCATTTCCCTGCACGCTCCGACCCAGGAAATCCGGGAAAGCCTCATGCCGGGAGCCGCGCGTTGGCCCATCGAGGAGTTGATTGCGGCCCTTCAGGGCATGGAACTCAAAGCCCGGGAACGGGTGACCATCGAATACATTTTGATCAAGGGTGTGAACGACAGCCTCCAGCATGCCCGGCAGCTGGTGCGGCTCTTGTCGCACCTCAAATGCAAGATCAACCTCATCGCCTACAATCCCGGCCCGGGCATCGAATATGCCGCTCCCGCGCCCGGGGATGTGCTGGCCTTTGAGGAGCTTCTGCGCAAGAAGGGCTTCACCGTGACCTTGCGCAAGAGCAAGGGGCAGGATATCGCGGCAGCCTGCGGTCAGCTCAAGACCGAGGCTCAGGGCCGCATGAATTCGACGACGAGCAAAGAAGGACCAAACGATGGAACAGCCTGATTTTGATAAATGCGGTGGCCTTATCCCGGTCATCGCCCAGGAGGCGGCGAGTGGCGAAGTGCTCATGCTCGCCTATATGAACGAAGAAGCCTGGAACGAGACCCTGCGCACCGGCGAGGTCCATTACTACAGCCGCAGTCGCAAATCCCTGTGGCACAAGGGCGGCACGTCAGGGCATGTGCAGAAGGTTCGCTCCATACGCCTGGACTGCGACCGGGACACTGTGCTGGTTCAGGTCGAGCAGATTGGCGGGGCGGCCTGCCATACGGGGCGCAGGAGTTGTTTTTATCGTGAACGAGACGCACAGGGGCGGTGGACGGACTGCTCCCCCATGGTGTTCGATCCCAAGGAGGTTTATAAATAATGGTTGATGGAAAACAGATGCGCATCGGAATACCGAAGGGTTCCCTGGAAGAGGCCACAGTCAAACTTTTCGCCAAGGCCGGCTGGAAGGTGACCTCGCACCACCGGAACTACTTCCCGGAAATAAACGACCCCGAATTGACCTGTTCACTGTGCCGGGCCCAGGAAATGGCCCGCTATGTGGAAAACGGTCTGCTCGACGCCGGCCTGACGGGCAAGGACTGGATCCTTGAGAACCAGTCGGACGTCGTCATCGTGGACGACCTGATTTATTCCAAGGCCAGCAATCGTCCGGCCAAGTGGGTCCTGGCCGTGGCCGGCGACTCTCCGTACAAGCGGCCGGAAGATCTGGCGGGCAAGAAAATTGCCACGGAATTTTTGAGCTTCACCAAGCGCTATTTCGAAGAAGCGGGAATCCCCGTCGAGGTGGAATATTCCTGGGGCGCCACCGAGGCCAAGGTTGTGGAAGGGCTGGTGGACGCCATCGTCGAGATCACCGAGACGGGCACGACCATCAAGGCCCACGGCCTGCGCATCATCGCCGAGCTCTTGCAGACCAACACCCAGCTCATCGCCAACAAGGAATCCTGGAAGGATCCCTGGAAGCGGGCCAAGATCGAGAACATGAACACCCTTCTGCAGGGCGCGCTGCGGGCCGACAAGCTGGTCGCGCTCAAGATGAACGCCCCGGCCGACGTCGTGGACAAGGTCATGGCGCTTCTGCCGAGCATGAACTCTCCGACCATAGCCCATCTGCACAACTCCGACTGGCTGTCCATCGAGACCGTGGTCGAGACCTGTCAGGTCCGGGATCTGGTTCCGAAGCTGCAGGCCGTGGGTGCTCAGGCCATCATCGAGTATTCCCTGAACAAGGTCATCTAAATTCGAGAGCCCCCAAAAGGGGGCTGTCAAGGAACACGGCCATGAAGACATGCGCGATGGTTCTCGTTTTATGCTTTGTCCTGGCGGGGTGCGGAGCCCGCGGGACTTCCAGGGGCGCATCCTCGAATATGGGCTCCAAGGAAGTGGAGCTGCGCCTCAACCTGATTGAATCGCACATCAACAACGATCAGCCGCAGCTGGCTTTGCAGGAGCTGTTCAAGGTGGAGCCGGCGGCCAAGCATATGTCCCGTTTTCATTTTGATTCGGGCATGATCTATATAGGGCTGCAGGAACTCGAACAGGCTCGGGACGGGTTTGCCAAGGCCGTTGAAATCGACGAAGATTTCGGGGAAGCATGGAACAACCTGGGCAAGGTTGAGGAAGCCCTGGGACGGGACAGTGAAGCGGAGGCCGCATATCGCAAGGCGATTGGCATCCTGACCTACGTCACTCCCGAGTTCCCGGCCTACAATCTTGGCGTGCTCCTGCTGCGTCAGGGTCGGGCCAGTGAGGCCGAGGAGCTCGGGCGCAAGGCGCTGGCTCGCAATTGGCGCTATATTCCGGCATATAAACTTTTGTCGGATGCTTTTGTGGCCCAGAATCGTCTGGACGATGCAGAGTCGGTACTCAAGAGCGGCCTGGAGGCGGACATGGACAGCACCTCCACCATTCTGGCTTTGGCGGAACATCAGGTGCGCATGGGCAAGACGGCGGAAGCCAGGGAGCTTTTCACGCGCATCGTCAAACAATATCCCAAGTCCAATGAAGCCAAATTGGCCCGGGATTACCTGGATTTTTTGCAGTGAGGTCTCCGGGGATGCCCCCGCATCCCCGGCACCACCCCCTGGGTCCGTAACCTGGCGGTCCGCATCGCTCCCAAAAAACACAGGGTCCAGGCTCAGCTGACGAAGAGATTCTGCCGCGCATGCTCGCTCACGGCCATGACGGCAGGATGCTTGAGGCGTCTTTCCGCAGAAATGGCGAAATAGCGCACATCAATGTCTTGCGCTTCTCCCACGGTGTCCACGTCGTACAGACGTCGGACCTCCTCTCTCATTACGCTTGGCGCCGGAAAAAGTCCCAGGCCTGCCTGGCCGAAGGTTTTCAGCAACGCCGTATCGTCAAACTCTCCCACCACATGCGGATGGATCCCGTGTTCGGCAAACCATCTGTCGAGCTCGCCGCGTACGCTTCCCGTAGGCATGAGCAGGGGTGCCCCGGTCAGGGAATGCGGAAAATCCGGCCGGTAGCGCCGGACAAGTTCCTGCACACCGAAAAATGTGATTGAACAGTTACCCAGGGGGTGGTTGAAGGCTTTTACCCCGAGTCCGGCAGGCAGTTGCCTGTCGGCAATGACAAGTTCGAGCTTGTGAATGGCCAATTCGGCAAACAGGTTTTCCAGCCTGTCCCGATGACAGAACAGCCGGACGGGGGGGGCGAGCTTGAAGGCCGGAGCCAGGAGGCGGAAGGCGATGGATTTGGGCACCGAGTCCGCCAGACCGACACGGAAGGGCAGGGCCTCTTCAGGCGGGGAGGCCTTGAGTGTTTCGGTCAGTTCGCTGCCGATCTGGAAGATTTCGTCGGCGCGGGCCAGGGCGAGCTTGCCCGCCTCGGTGATTTCGAGCCGCCGTCCCGTCCGCACGAAGAGCTTGACGCCAAGATCCCTCTCCAGCTCCCCGATCTGCCCGCTGAGCGTCTGCGGCGTCAGGTGCATGCGCTCGGCCGCGCGCCTGATGCCGCCTGCCGTGGCCACGTTCCAGAAATAGTAGAGTTGCCTGTAGTTGAGCATGCCTCTCGCCTTTCGTCAGTTTTTCACGAACAATTAATCCATTAAATACGAATATACTTGCTGTTGAAAATAGACAAGTAGGTGGGGGCAAATGATCCGATGGCCGGGAGAGCACGGATTTGCAGTGTTCCCGATGCATTTCGGCAAAGCCATGCTCCGTGGCTTCGGCTTTGTTCGGTACGGCCTTCGCAAATATGATGGAGAACAATATGGTGCCTTTAGTCGGAGTTATCATGGGGTCTTCCTCGGACTGGGAGACGATGCAGCACTGTTCCCGGGCGCTGGAAATCCTGATGGTCCCTCATGAGACGCGGGTGGTTTCGGCGCACAGGACTCCGGACCTGCTTTTTGAATACGCTGCCGGAGCCGAGGCCCGCGGCCTGCGGGTCATCGTTGCCGGAGCCGGAGGAGCGGCCCACCTGCCGGGCATGGCTGCGGCGATGACATTGCTCCCGGTCATTGGGGTGCCTGTCCGGTCCAAGGCCTTAAGCGGCATGGACTCCCTGCTTTCCATCGCCCAGATGCCGGCAGGGGTGCCGGTGGGAACCATGGCCATCGGAAGAGCCGGAGCCGTCAATGCCGCGCTGCTGTCAGCAGCCATCCTCAGCGCACAGCATCCCGAAATCCGGGAGGCGCTGGCGGAGTACCGGCGCAAGCAGACGCAGAACGTGCTGGACAATCCCCTGCCGGGAGAGCCGCAATGATCATCGGCGTGCTCGGAGGTGGTCAGCTTGCGCGCATGCTCGCCATGGCGGGGTTGCCCCTGGGTTTTGATTTCGTTTTTTACGACCCCGCGCCCGACCCCTGCGCCGCCCCTCTGGGAAAACACATGCGGGGGGAATACTCCGACCGCATCATGCTCTCCCGTTTCGCACAGCGGGTGGACCTCGTTACCTACGAGTTCGAAAACGTCCCTGCTGAATGTATCGAATTTCTCTCGCAGATCACGCCCGTTCACCCCGGTGCGCAGGCGTTGGCCTGCGCTGGCGACAGGCTGCGCGAGAAGAGCGTTTTCCAGGAACTGGGCATTCCCGCCCCTGCCTTCAGGGCGGTGGACTCATTGCCGGAACTGAACGCGGCGATCGGGGAAATCGGCCTGCCCGCCGTGTTGAAGACCCGCACTCTCGGCTATGATGGAAAGGGGCAGTTCATATTGCGCAGCCGCGACGATGTCGGCAGGGCGTGGGTGATGCTCGGCGGTTTTTCCCTGGTACTGGAGAGTTTGGTCGCGTTCGACCGCGAAATTTCTGTTCTCGGGGTTCGAAGCCAGGCCGGGGAGATCCTTTATTATCCGCTGAGCGAAAACGTCCACCATGAAGGGGTGTTGCGGTTTTCCAAGAGCAGCCCGCAGGATCCGGAGCAGAAGGCGGCGGAGGAGCTGGCCGGAAAACTGCTCCGGCATCTGGATTATGTGGGAGTATTGGCCCTGGAGTTGTTTCAGGTCGGTTCCACGCTGCTGGCAAACGAGATTGCTCCGCGGGTGCACAACTCCGGTCACTGGACCATCGAGGGAGCCATGACGAGCCAGTTCGAGAACCATCTGCGGGCCATCACGGGGCTGCCCCTGGGCAAGACCTCCGTTACCGGGCATTCGGCCGTGGTCAATTTCATAGGGAGACAGCCTGATCTGGTCGCGCTCTTGGGCCTGCGCGGCCTGCATGTCCATCTTTACGGCAAGGCGGAGCGGCCCGGCCGTAAAGTCGGGCACGCCACGCTGTGGAGCAGAAGCGGGGCTTCCTTCAAGGAGGGGTGCAGAACCCTGCTGTCATTGTTGTAAAGGTTGTCGCGGGAATTTCGGGCTGAAAAGGCGATTATCCTGGCTGGACAGGCTGACGCGGGAATGCTTGCAGGCCGCCCGTCGCAGGCGGGCTATTCCTCGTCGACCCGCAGCAGGTCTTCTTCGTCCAGATCTTCGGGATATTCGCCGGAGTCCAGATCGCAGAATCCGAAGCCGACGGAACACATGGGCAGGCCCAGAAGTTCCACCAGGCTCAGGTGGCGATCCACAGCCAGGGAAAAACTGCAATCCTGATCCGGACAGTGCAGGATGTCGACGATTTCTTCGCGGGTGGCGTCGGTGTTAAAGAGCTGGGCCAGCAGTTCGGGCTTGCCGCCCTGGCTTTTGGAGTTGCCCTTGCCTTCGGGGTCCAGGGACTGCGACGGCGATTTGTATGTGTCGAGCAGCTCCCCGTCCAGGTAGAGCCAGTAGCTGAGGAGTTCCTCGTCCAGGGTCTGGACGGCCAGAGCCGGACATCCAAAGTAGCCGGAGAGGTCCTCGGCCAGATCGGTGAGGACTGTGGAGTCCCCCTCGTCGCTGTCCATTTCATAGACAGTGGTCAGATCGTCCTCGGTTGGAGAAACAAAGGCGGAGCGTCCCTGATTGCCGAGCTCCTGCAGGATATCCTGCGCCTTTGGACCTTTAAGCGTGATGTTGGCGTACGTGGTTCCCATATGGAGTTTCTTCAAACAGATTATGGTTCAAGATGCAAGCTTATGATCGGACAGTCGTCGAAAATGTCGAGAGGCTTTTTTTTCCAAGACTTGCATCAATATCTGGCCTGAATATGGCCTTTGCCAGTGCCGGGCGTGCGGGCTTTGTTTGGCTTGGGACTTGAGAAAGGGCGGGGCTTCGCGTACCGCCAGACGACAAGGCGCGAACACGCTTAAGGTCTTCATGGCCAGACCGCGCGCCGAGATGTTTGCCGTTACGCCCTTTAGCGGGTGCTTCTTTAAGACATATTTTTTCGGGAGGATTCATGAGTGCAGTGAAGGCGATGTGCGTCGGCGACGCGGGCAAGGGTGTGGTCATCCAGGGTAATATGGCCTTTGCGGTGGGGTGCGTACGGGCCGGGATCCATGCCGCGGACGGCTATCCCGGTACGCCCAGCACCGAGGTCATCGACAAGGGCCTGTCCCAGGTCCAGGACATGATTACCGTGGGCTGGTCCGTGAACGAGGCCGTGGCAGCGGGCGTTGGTTTTGGCCACACCCTGGCCGGCAGCGACTGCGTCGTGACCATGAAGATTCCGGGCCTGTTCCAGGCCGCCGACGTGATCACTTCCGCCGCTTTCTACACCGGCGAGCGCGGCAGTCTCGTCTACTATATCGCCAGTGATTATACGCCAAGCTCCACCCAGCATCTGGTCGATCCGCGCTACATGCTGAAAAGCTGCTGCATTCCGGTCTTCGAGCCGCGCAATCACCAGGAAATGCACGAGGCGGCCCGTATCGCCGCCGACCTTGGGCGGCAGTTCAACACTCCCGTGGCCGTCATCGCCAGCGGGGTGCTCTGTCACAGCGAAGGGCTGGTGCGCCTGATGGAAACGGCCACGCGCGAAAAGGCCCCGCTGCCGGAGAAGATGAGTGATTTCATTACCCTGCCCGTGCGGGCGCGGATGTTCCACGACCAGGTCCGCACGACCCGTATCCCGGCCCTGCGCAAAATGGCCGAGGAGAGCCCGCTCAATGTCCTGACCAGGGGTGACGGCAAGATCGGCATCATCACCCATGGCGTGAACGACCTCTTTGTGGAGGAAGTCCGGGCCGCCACGGGCAAGAATATCGATGTCCTGTCCCTGGGCTTCACCTACCCGCTGCCCATGGATCTCATCCGCCGCTTTTGCGAGAGCATCGACGGTCCCGTCTACGTCATCGAAGACGGCTATCGTTTCATTCAGGAGGCTATCCAGGCCGAAGGAATCGCCGTCCAGGGCAAAGGGGCGGACGAGACCGTTACGGAATGGACTCCGGCGCTTATTTCCACCCGCCTGGGCCTGGCCGAGGCGGCCGGGAAGTCGGCGGTGGCCAGTCTGCCGCGGCCGCCCATGATCTGTGCGGGATGTCCGTATCGCCTTTTCGGTCAGATCGTCGGCAAGATGCGCAAGAAGGGCAAACTTGAAGCCGTATTCGGCGACATCGGCTGCAATACGTTGCTGCATTTCCTGAATGCCATGGACACCGCTCTGGCCATGGGCGCGAGTGAAGCCAAGCGGCTGGGCTATGTCCTGTCCCGGCCCGAGGCCGCAAGCAAATGCCTGGCCGTGCTTGGTGACGGCACCGAGTGTCACAGCGGCATGGATGCGACCCGCAATACGATTTTCAGGAACATCCCCGGCGTCAAGGTCGTCCTGAACAACAACTGGACCGCCATGACCGGTGGCCAGCCCTCGCCCACCTCGCCCGCCAACCTGGCCGGGGACCCCAACGTCTTCGACCTGAACGCGAGCCTGAAGGCCCATGGGGCGAATGTGGTCGAGGTCAGCGGCTACGACAAGAAAGCATTGGAAAAGGCCCTGAAAGAAGCCCTGACCGCCGCCGAGACCGGCACCTTCACGACGCTGGTGGTCACGGGCGTGTGCATCCGCAAGATGCCCAAGGAATCCTACGGCGTGAAAATGGCCGTGGATCCGGAGCTGTGCATCCGCTGCGGCATGTGCCAGATCTGTTCCGGCATCGAGGCCGACGCCGAAGGGTTGCCTTTCTTCAACAATATCTGCACCGGCTGCGTGAGCCAGAACCCGGCCTGCGCCCAGATGTGCCCCAAGGGCGCCATCGCCCCGGCCAAAGACCAGAGCGCCTGCGGCCTGACCACCTGTCCGGATCTGCCCGTGCCGCCCGAAAGTATCGACCTGCCGGATACAGGCGGCCTGCCGCCCTTTTTGTCCGTGGCCATCCGTGGCGTGGGCGGTCAGGGCAACCTCTTCTTCGGCCGCGTCCTGACCCAGCTGGCTTACCTCCTGGGCTACGACAAACAGAACATCGTCAAGGGCGAGACCCACGGCATGGCCCAGATGGGCGGTCCGGTCATCAGCACCTTTGCCTGCGGCGCGGTCCATTCCCCCGTGCTCATGCCCGGCACCACCCAGTGCCTGGTCTGCATGGAACGCAGCGAAGTGTTCCGTCCCGGCTTCCTGGACATGCTGAGGCCCGGCGGTACGGTCATCCTGGCCAACACGGCCATCATGCCTCCGCTCTTCAAGGCCGAGAACTATCCGACGGTGGAGGCCGTGCGCGAGGCCTTGAGCGGGTACAAGGTCATCGACGTCGACGTGCTCGGCACGGCCCTGGGCCTTGGTGACCCCACGGGCCGCAGCGCCAACGTGGTCATGATCGGCGTCTTAAGCACCTTGGCTCCCTTCGATTCCTTCCCCAACGAGTACTGGCTAAGGGCCCTCAAGAACGTCAGCCCCAAGCCGGCCATCTGGCAGGCCAACTATGCGGCCTTCCTGGCCGGGCGTAAGCTGGGCGGGAAATAGCGGCCTTTCGGCGGGCAGGGGCTGCCCTCTGCTTCGCCATTTTCAAGGATGATCCAGCGGGCTTCGGCCCGCTTTTTTTATTAGGGGCGGGGAGGGTGGCCGGTCATTCCCGATTGCTGCGGGCGTGGCGTTTCGGACAGCGCAGGCAGGCGGCATCGGGCTCACCTGACAGAAGTCCGGCCCGAAACGCGGAAAATGCGTCGGATTTCCAGATCGAGACGGGATCCTGCTCCAGACATGATCCGAAAATGCGTCGGTTGGGTTCATGCAAGGTGGTTGGCGGGTTCAGATAGACGCATGTGGACATGCATCCTTGAGCGTCCACGAAAACGGTTCGGTCGGCGTTTTCCAGACAGCCCCGGCGCGGGGTCGGCTCCGGCAGGGAATAATCGAAATCGAGTCCCAGGCGCGCGGCCTCCGCGGCGGCCGCGTCCAGTTCGGCGCGGGCAACGGCGATCTTGTCCTGTTCGTCCGGGGCATAGGCTTCATGCGCCCAGCCCGGGGCTAGGTTCGGGTCGAGAGTGCTGACGACCGCCGCATGCACGCCAAGCTCGCGCATCAGTTCCGGCAGACGGCGCACTTCACTTATGCGGCTGGCAAGAGCGAGGTATGCGATGTGAATTTCGAGATGCACGCCGGACCTGGCCGTACGCACTTCGTTCAGCAGGCGGATGGAGTCCATTACCCGGCTGAAATCCACGCCCCGGCGCAGGACGTCGTTGCTCGCCGCCGTCGTGCCGGCCAGGGAGAAGGCGATGATGTCCAGCCCGCTCTCGACCAGGGACTTGGCAAAATCCTCTGTCATATGCAGGCCGCACGTAGTTGTGGACACGAAACAGCCCGCTTTTCTCGCCAGGGCGACCATGTCCAGAAAGCGCGGGTGCGAAAACGGCTCTCCCCACCCCTGCAAATGGGCGCGCACGGATTCGCGCAGCAGCGGCCAAAGCCTGGCGTAGGCGGTCGTATCCATGTGCCGTGACTTCCAGTGCTCCGCCATGATCACGTGCGGACAGTACGCGCATCTGCCGGGACAAACCGACGTCACCTCGATTTGGACCACATCCAGCAGGCGTCTGCGAAGGCTGAACTGCTCCCGCAGATCCTGCCAGAGCGATACGGGCGGGCAAAGGTCGCCAAATGCGGAAGACGTCCGGGTCATGTCTTTCTCCGAGGCGCCCACGCGGGTCAGGAGCGGACGCCATTCTGGGGGCTTTTCCTCACAGTCCCTGATAGCGTTGGACGCCCATCAGCCTGTGAAAATCCGTAGGCTCCGCGACGTGTTCCGCCCCGCTTTTGCGGGCCCAGCCGAAATCGTCGAAGCGCGAGCCTTGGATCTGGATGAGCGCCCGCGTGCCGCCGGGGCCCATGACCATGGTCTCGTAGGCGCGCACGATCTCGGGCAGGGTGGCTTTCCTCAAAGAATCGACCAGCTTGTCGCGGCCGTCGAAGGCCTGGTTGCCCAGGCGCAGGTCCGTTTCCAGCCAGCCGAATTCCTCTTCCAGGGTATCCGGGCTTTTGGTCAGTGAGGCCAGCACGCCCTGGCGCACGGATTCGAATTCTTCCCCGGTCACGCCGCGCAGCTGCGAGAGGGCCGTGTAGTAGAAGGACTCGAAGCGGTCGGCCAGGCCTGCCGTTCCCTGCACCGGGCTCTGCACGCCGAATCCGATCCCGGCGGCGTGGGCGAACATGACCGGAAAGCTGGTCGCCACGTAGCCCAATTGCTCTTCGGTGCGCAGACGGCTGAAGAAGCGGTTGGACAGAAGTCCTTCCAGCAGGAGCATGCGCGCCTTGGAACCTGAGCCGGTCTCAGGGGCCAGGAACATTTCGACCAGGGCGCTGTCTTCCAGCACGCTCGCTTTGCGGTAATCGGCCACGACGCCCTGTCTGGGTGCGATGCGTGTCGCAATCGGCGGCGCTCCTGCTTCAGGTCCGATGAACGGCCGAAGGTCCCCCTCCAGCTTGCGCAGGTCGTCCGGAGTAATATTGCCGAACCCGAAGACCGTGAAGCGCAGATCCCGCCGCACTGTGCGCAGGTATTCGCCAAGGTCCTGCAGGGTCAGCCCCCTGGTGGTCTCTTCGATGGCCCGGTGGTCCCATGACGGGACTTTGAGCAGGTTGCGCATGGCGCCCATGGCCTGACCAAACAGGCCCTGCTTTTCCATGTTGGCCAGGCTGCGCAGCTGTTCCGCCTTGGCCTGCATGAAATCTTCCGGCGTGACGTCCTGCTCGAGAAAGTCGAGCACGCGGGGCAGGAGGTCAGCCTGATGCTGACTGAATCCGTCAATTCGGATGACGATGCCTTCATCGCCGGACACGGACAATCCAAGCCCCGCCTCCATGGCCTGATAGCGCAGGCCCGCCTGCTGCTGATCCCACAGTTCGAGCAGCACGCCCTGCAGGGCCGTTTGCTCGCGGGTGGCGGCGAAATGGGCGGATTGCAGCCGGGTCATGAGGATGGCCTTGGGCTCCTGCCTAAAAGCCGATCCGGCGTGCCAAAGGGAGAGACCGGGTTTGTCCGTGAGTTTGCGAGGCTCTGCGTTTCCCTTGGCTGCGACCAGCGAAAAATCATCCGGCAGGAAGGGGTTCAGGTCCGGCAGGCGCAATTCCATCCCTGCGGAAAGCTTGCCCCAACGGGTGATGTCGCCGTCTTCGATGGGCCTTGCGCTGTACGGGGTCTGGTAGAAGAAGGCCTCCCTGTCCACAGGCTGATCCGGGCCGACCTGGAAGATGCGCGCGTTTTCGGGCCTGAGCGCTTCGATCACGCTGTTTACGGCCTCGCGGTCAAAGGAGTCCAGGCGGTAGGGGCCGTAATTCACGTCTTCCACGGGATGCCGCAGCATCTGCGTCGCGGCGGAGGCGACATAGTCGAAGCCGCTGGCCAGGGGGGCGAAGCGGAATTCCATGTCCAGCATGCGCCGCAGCTGCTCGAAATACGTCTCTCCCAGACCCTGGGCGCGCAGCAGATCGAAGTAGGCGAATATCGTGGCCAGCACCTCGTCGCGTTTCCTGTCGCCTTCTTCGGTGAGTTGCACGAAGAGGGACAGGGTCACGCCGTTGCGCAAGGAAGTGGTGTCTCCTCCGGCCGAAAGACCCAGCGCCAGCCCCTTGTCTCGCAGCATTTCGACCAGGGAGTGCCCGGTCTCCGTGCCGAGCACGGCGGATACGACCTGCAGGGGCTTGGTGCGGGAGTCGTCCAGGGCCTGGGGCAGGACGAATTCGATGCTCATGCTCCGTGTCTCGCGCACGGGGCGCACGCCGACGATCACGCCTTTTTCGGCGTCCGTGGCCGGCGGCGCGACGGGAACCTCTATTTTGGCCTGGCGGTCGGGGATGACGGCAAGTTCGCTCCGGGCCAGGGCTTCCAACTCGTCAAGGCTCTGGGGGCCGTAGAGCACGCCTTTCATCAGGTTCGCCGAGTACCATGTCTGGTGGAAGCGGACCAGTTCGTCGTGCAGGCGGCTGCCGGGCTTGTCGGACAGGGTCTCCAGGTTGCCGCCAGTGAAGCGGGTGGCCGGATGATCCGGGTTCAGGGTCGAGAGCATCAGCATGGCTAGGCGGCGTCCGTCGCTGTGCTTTTTGGACTCCATCTCCGCATTGACGGCGTTTCGCTCCTTGTCCGCGTAGACCGGGTCGAGCAGCGGCCGGGCCAGGGTGTCGGCCATGCGCCGCAGCGCCTCGGGGAAAGCCGGAGGATCGACCTCGATCATGTAGGTAGTGGAGGTGTACCCCGTGGCCGCGTTGGTCTGTCCGCCGTTTCTGGTGATGAAGGATTGGTACTCTTCGGGGCCGGGATAGGACGTGGAACCCAGGAAGAGCATGTGCTCCAGATAATGGGCCAGGCCGGGCTGGGAGTCCGGGTTGTCGAGGCTGCCCACGGGCAGAGCCAGGGCCGCGGCGGCCTTGGAGGCGCGCTGGTCATGCACCAGCAGCACTTCCAGGCCGGTTTCAAGAGTCAAGGCCCGATAGGCGCGGTAGTCCGTGTCCGAGATCCGCACTTGCGCGGCCTGGGCCTGCAGGGCGAGGAACAGGAAGAAAAGAACAAAACGCAATATGGGCATGAGGCCTCCTTGGAAATGCTCTCAGGGCATTTGGGGCGATGGTGGTTACAGTCTTTGCAGCAGATGCTCGATCTCGGGCAGCGCGCGCTCTACGCATTTGCTGCCCTCTGCAATTGCTTCTTCGGCCCTGAAGAACTCCAGCAGGCCGATGTGCGAGAGCTTGGGCGCGAGCAGAATTTCCGGAGGGTCCCCGGCCAGACGGCTGCGCGTGATGCGCTCCTGAGCGATATTCACGGACCCGGCAATGGCGTCGAAAAGTCCCGGAGGTTCGTCTTCCTCTTCGGAATCAAAAAAGAGGGATCCTGCGTATTCCTTGACCAGATTCGAGAACGCTTCGGCCACGCCGTTCTTTTTCTTCTGTTTTGGCGTTTTTACCAGGTGCTTGCCCACGATGTCGCCGTTGAGGTTCACGGCGATGACCACGTCGGCCCCCAGCGCGCGACAGACGGAGACCGGCACGGGGTTGACCAGCCCGCCATCCACGAGCCAGCGGTTTTCATGGCGTATGGCCGGAAACAATCCCGGCAGGGAGATGGAAGCCCACACGGCCTCCAGCAGCGGCCCTTTGGTGAACCATATCTCGCGGCCAGATTCCAGGTCGGTGGCCACGGAGCCGTACTGAAGCTTAAGGTCCTCAATGCGGTCGTTCGCACCGGCCACGTGCTTTTCCAGAAATTTGCGTAGTCTCGATGTATTCACGAATCCGGTGAATGAAGAGGTGAGTTCAAAAAAACTTGCAGTTTCAAGCCGTGTCAGGGAGCGAACCCACTCTTCGAGTTTGTCCAGATTCCCGGCGGCGTGGGCCGCGCCGACCAGCGCTCCGACAGAGGTGCCGCAGACGATGTCCGGCCGTATGCCTTGCTCCGCCAGGGCGTTGATGATGCCGATATGGGCCCAGCCACGCGATGAGCCGCTGCCGAGGGCAAGGCCGATCTTGAGGTTTGAAGTGGTTTTTGTGCTCATCAGCAAGTCTCCGTGGGGTCGATCGTCGGGCTGCAAAGAATGAGGGTAAATCCGCCGTGAGGCGCGTCAAGGCCTACTTGGAAAAAGCCAGCCGGGCGCCCAGCCCGATCAGCAGACCTCCGCCCAGGCGCTTGAGCCAGCGGGCTCCCGGACCGCTCGCCAATCGCCGATGAAATGCTCCGGCGGCCATTGCCAGGACAAGGCTCCACAGCGTGCTGGTGGCGACGAAGGTCAAGCCCAGCGCCAGAAAGGACAGGCCGGGATGGGCGGCACTCGGCGCGATGAACTGCGGGATGAGGGCCAGGAAGAAGAGCGCCACCTTGGGATTGAGCAGGCTGGTTATCACGCCTTGGACATAGATGCGGCCCGTAGATTGTTTGGTCGATACCGCATGGGCCGCGTCATGGCCGTACGCCCGCAGCATGGTCAGGCCAAGATAGACGAGATAGACCGCCCCGGCCCATTTGATCATCTGGTAGGCCGTGGCCGAGGCCATGACCACGGCGGCCAGCCCCAAGGCCCCGAGCAGCGCGTGGATCACGCACCCGCTGGAGATCCCCAGGGCCGAGGCGACGCCTGCGGCGCGGCCTTGGGCCGTGCTGCGGGTCAGGATGTAGATGGTGTCCGGGCCGGGATAGAGGTTCAGGGTCACAGCCGTGATGATGAAAAGCGGGTAATGGATGACGTCGATCATTGCAGTCCTCGTTTGCAGGGTCTTGCACCGGAGGCGGCCAATGTGTAGCGCAGACTCCATGCATGCCTTCATGAAACTCCTGAAAAATTCTCCGGCCGGAGCGGTCTTCAACCCTTGGCACCACCGGGACCCGCTGCATGACGCGGCGGCCGAGGCGCCGATCATCCGGCGGGAACAGCTCGCCTCCTACATGGCCGAACGTCAAAAGGCCACGGTCATTCTCCTGGCCGAGGCCCTGGGCTACCAGGGCGGGCATTTCTCCGGCATTCCCATGACCTCGGAGCGCCTGCTCCTGGGCCATCTGCGGCACAAGGGGCTTGGCCCGGAGATGGTCTTTGCGCCCGCCCCCCGGCGCACCAGCCGCGAGGACGTGAAGGCAGACGGCTTCACCGAGCCCACGGCGACCATCGTCTGGGGGGCCATGCGCGAGCTGGGCATCGATCCGCGCGGCGTCATCCTGTGGAACGCCTTCCCCTGGCACCCGTACAAGCCGGACAAGGGATTTCTGAGCAACCGCACGCCCACGGACGAAGAAGTCATGCTCGGCCGTCCTGTACTGCTGGCCCTTACGGCCTATGCTCCGCAGGCCAGAATCCTGGCCGTGGGCCAGAAATCGGCCGCCCTGCTCGCGGCCATGGGCATCACCGCCCCGGCCCTGCGGCACCCGGCCAACGGCGGGGCGGGACTGTTCCGGACCCAGTTCGCGAAAGTGCTCAAAAAGGGGCGCGGGTAGGCTCGCCACGTTGACACGCCTTGGGCAAAGGGTAAGTCACTAAGCATCACAACCCCCTACCCATGTCCCGGAGGCGAGCATGAAATATCAGACCCCGTACACTCCCGATTTCAGCAAGCGCGACCCTGGTCCCGGCGTGGCCGAAGAGTTCCCCGCCCGCTGGTCGCCCAGATCCTTCGTCAAGACAGCCATCCCGGCCGAGGACCTCTGCGTCATCTTCGACGCGGCCCGCTGGGCTCCTTCGGCCTACAACGAACAGCCCTGGCGCATCCTGACCTCGACCGACGAGACTTTCGAGACGTTCCTGGGCCTTTTGGTCGAACCCAACCAGAAATGGGCCAAAAATGCCTCGGTCATCGGTTTCATGGTCGCCAAGAAGACCTTCACCCACAACGGCAAACCCAATGACTGGGCCATGTACGACTGCGGCTCGGCCTGGATGTCCCTGACTCTGCAGGCACGCAAGCTCGGTCTTTACACCCACGGCATGGCCGGGATCAAGAAGGACCCCATCTACGAGGTCTTCGGCATCGACAGAAACGAATTCGAGGTCGTGGCCGGGTTCACCATCGGCATCCTGGATGTTAAGGAAAACCTGGGCAAACCCTACATTGACTGGGAAGGCCCGTCCCCGCGCAAGCCCCTGGCCGAAGTCTGGAAACAGGGCGGCTGGTAAAAAACGACGGGCCGCGCTCCTTCTGGAACGCGGCCCGTTTGGTCTTTATGGCGTGATCGAGCTCAGGCGCCCATCAGTTTCTTGCGGAACATGAAGAAGGCTGCGCCGAGAATGCACAGCCCGGCCCAGACATAGTCCATGCCCGGTTTTTCTTTCATGTACAGGATGGAGAAGGGGATGAACACGGACAGGGCGATGCACTCCTGCAGGATCTTGAGCTGGCCGATGTTCATGACCTGATGCCCGATGCGGTTGGCCGGAACCTGCAGCAGGTATTCCAGGAGCGCGATGCCCCAGCTGGCAAAGGCCGCGATTACCCAGGGGGTCTGCGACAGGTTGCGCAGGTGTCCGTACCAGGCAAAGGTCATGAAGATGTTGCTGAGCGACAACAAGATGATGGTGGTGAGATAAAAGCGCATGTGACCCGCCTTGCCCTCGCATGGGCATGAACCGCAAAATTTTGATTGCGGCTTGATCTAGCAGGGCTGCGGAAAAACACAACGCTTTTCGTTAAAAATAATTCCTTTTATTTCAAAAAGATAAGATTGGTTTTGTGTTTTTCGAGTCGCCTCTCAGGGGCGTTTTAGAAAAATGTCTTCATTCAATCGGCCGCAAGGGTCGAAGGCCGCCTTTTTGGCGAAGTGCACGGCCAGAAAGGACGAGACCGTGGCCGCGGTGAAGATCGCGATCATGATCATGATCTGATAGACGATGGCAACGGCCGGAGAAGAGCCGCCCAGGATCTGGCCGGTCATCATGCCCGGCAGGGAGACGATGCCCATGGTCGCCACCGTCCCGATCTGCGGCCCGACAGCCGCGCGCAGGGCATTGCGCAGGAAGGGCCGCGCAGCTTCCGCCCCGTTTGCGCCCAGGGTCAGGTACTGGATGTGCACTTCCACATTTACGCGCAGTTCGGAAAAAAAGCGGTCCAGGGCCACGACATTGCTGCGCAGGATGTTGCCCAGCACCATGCCCATGAGCGGGACCAGATAACGCGCCGAGGTGATGGTGGCGAAATCGAAGACCAGCAGAAAACCGGCCAGGATGAGGAGCGCTGTCAGCAGGTGCGCGGGCAGGATCGTCCACAGGCATTTTCGCCATGACAAGAGGCTCTGGCGCAGGATCGAGCCCGAGGCGACCACGATCATGACCAGCACCCAGACCACGTTGACCAGCAGCATGTCGAGCCTGAAGATGTATTCCAGGTACACGGCCACCAGCGCCAACTGCACGGCCATTCGCGCCATGGAGATGAGCAGGTCGCGGGTCAGGCGCAGACGCAGATGCCGGAAGATGAGCACCGGGAAAACCAGAATGAAGGAAAATATGAGGAGGGCCGGAATGGAGATGGCCATTGTCTCGTTCATTTGCGCCTCCACAGTGTTCCGGATTCGAGGCAGACCTCGCTGAAACCGAAATCCAGCCACTCGCGGTTATGGGTCACGGCCAGTACGGTGCGACCCTTTTCCTGGGCAAAATGGCGGATCACGGAGCGCATGGACTCCTGGTCCAGGCTCGATGTGATCTCGTCCAGCAGACAGAAGCCGCGTTCAAGCTGCAGGCCCTGGATGATGGTCAGGCGCTGCTGCTCGCCGCCGGACAGGCGGGTGTAAGGGCTTTTTTTCAAGGCCGGGTCAAGGCCCAGGGCCTCCATGAGTCTGTCCTGTTCCTCCCTGTCCGCACGCAACGCCCGGTTGGCCGCGAAAGTGAAGGGCAGATCCAGGTATTCTTCGGCAGTGCCTTCAAAGGGTAGAGGCTTCTGGCCGATGTACAGAAAACGGGAACGATGGGCGGTCAGATCCGCTACCGTGACCTCCCTTTTGTTCCATAACACAGTGCCTTCATCCACGGGCTCGAACAGGAGGGCGACTTTCAGCAGCGTGGATTTGCCGCCGCCGGACGGTCCGGTCAGGGCCAGGTGTTCACCGGGCGAGACAGTGAGGTTGACCTGGTTCAAAATTACTCGCCCGGCTCGGCGCAGGGTTACATCGCGAAATTCCAGCATGGGGGGCTCCGGTGTGCAAAAGTAGCTCTCCCGGCCACATGACAATCATCTGTCAACGGGTCAAGGCATCTGTCAACGGGCCAAGGCATCCGTCAACGGGTCAAGGCGCAGAGATGGCGTGGAGCATGCTCCCGTCTGAGCGGCATGGCCCTGCGCGTGCCCGCAGGGTCAGGATGGTTGCGTTTGCCCGGCGATGCGTCTGCTTGCAAGGATGTGCGGTTGGTTGTCCGATCCAACAGCCCGCTGTCGTACGAACTGGCAATTTTTGTTATTGTATGGAAATATATGTAACCATAGATAAATTGTCATTACAGTCCGAACTTTATGACTTATTTCAAATAATGGAAATATTTAGTTCCAAACATGTTTTTGTTCCGCAGGCGAGTAAGGGATCTTTTCCTGTATCGAGGCCTGGCCGTGCGGGCCGCAAGCTTTGCCGGCTCGCGATTTGTGGGGATTCTTTGCCAATATTCCATGCGGGCCGCGTTTGTGGTAAGCTTTTTGCCAGTAAAAGGCTTTCTACCTCGTATTCAACACGGCATAAGGAGCGGGCAAATGATCGTAGGCGTTCTCAAGGAAATCAAGTCGCAGGAAAACCGGGTCTGCATGACACCGGCGGGAGTGGAAGTCATGAAGCAGCACGGACACTCCGTGTTGGTGGAAGCCTCGGCAGGCGCGGGCAGCGGATTCTCCGACGCCGACTACCAGGCTGCGGGGGCGAAGGTCGTGGCCGCTCCGTCCGAGATCTACGCCCAATCCGACATGGTCATGCACGTCAAGGAGCCGCAGCCGTCCGAATACGCGATGGTGCGCCCCGGACAGATCGTCTTCACCTATTTTCACTTCGCGGCCGATGAGAAGCTGACCCGCGAATTCATGAAGACCGGCGCCGTGTCCATTGCTTACGAGACCGTGACCGGTCCCCAGGGCGGCCTGCCGCTTTTGACCCCCATGAGCGAGGTCGCCGGACGCATGGCCGCACAGGAAGCGGCCAAGTACAACGAGCGCGTCCACGGCGGGCGCGGCATCCTGCTGGGCGGCGTGACCGGCGTGGCCCCGGCCACGGTGCTGGTTCTCGGCGGTGGCATCGTCGGCACCAACGCGGCCATGATGGCCGCCGGGCTAGGAGCCAAAGTCTACATTCTGGACATGAACCTCGATCGCCTGCGCTATCTGTCCGAAATCATGCCCAAGAACTGCACCCCGCTGATGAGCTCCCCGGCCATGATCCGCGAGCTGGCCGCCCAGGCCGACGCCATCATCGGCGCGGTGCTGGTCGTCGGCGCCAAGGCTCCCAAGCTCATCACCCGCGAGATGTTCAAGGACATGAAGCCCGGCTGCGTGCTTGTGGACGTAGCCATCGACCAGGGCGGCTGCTTCGAGACTTCGAGGGCCACCACCCACTCCGACCCCATCTATGAGGTAGACGGCATCATCCACTACTGCGTGGCCAACATGCCCGGCGCGGTGCCCATCACCTCGACCATGGCCCTGACCAACGCCACCCTGCCCTACGCCCTGCAGATCGCGGACAAGGGCTGGAAGACCGCCTGCAAGGAAAACGCGGGTCTCAAGAACGGCCTGAACATGGTCGGCGACAAGATCACCTTCAAGGGCGTGGCCGAAGCCTTCGGCCTGCCCTACACCCCGGCCGACTCCTGCCTGTAGGAATTATCAGCCTGCAGTGACCTTCATGGCCGCTTCCTTAACCGGGGCGGCTTTTTTCATGCGGCGTGGACAGATTCCTGCGCAGCCCTCGACGGGCTGCGGGCATGGGGGTATGCATAAGCAGCCGCGCCGAAGATTCAGAACTGGGCGGCTTTGCTCCGCAACTCTCCATCATCCAAGGAGGCTCCATGCGCCTCGCCCTGTTGTTTGTCTTTTTTCTCTGTGTGCCGGTCTTCGCCGCGCAGCAGGTCGAAATCATTGAACTGCGCCACCGCGTCGTGGAGGACGTCCTGCCGGTGCTCACCCCCCTGCTCGAGCCGGGAGGGGCTATGTCCGGCATGGCCGGGCACCTTGTCGTGCGCACTTCCCCAGCCAACCTCGAAGAACTCCGCAAGGTGCTGGCCGTCATTGACCGGCCGCCCCGCCAGTTGCGCATCCGAGTCAGCCAGAGCCGGGACGCCGTGGTCCGGCAGCGTGACGTGGACGTGTCCGGCCGTGTCCGCATCGGGGAGGGACTGGATATCGTAAGCCAGCGTGCGCCCAGGAAGGGTGAGAGCGGGGTCGAAATTCACGGTGGCGGATCCTCCGTAGGCGTATACGGCCGGGACACGCGCCGCAGCACGCAGAGCGGCGCGGACCAGTTCGTGCGGGTCATGGACGGGAGCGAGGCCTTGATCCGCATCGGCCGCTCCCTGGCCGTGCCCTTTCGCCAGGTCGCGGTCCGCCCGGGAGGGGTGAGGGTCAGCGAGGGTTTTGTCTATGTGGACGTCGGCCAGGGCTTTTACGCTCTTCCACGCTTGGCGGGAGAGAGGGTGAACATCGATATCAGGCCATTCTTTGACAGTCTTGCAGGTCATGGCCTCGATGTGGAAACGCAGGAACTTTCAACGACAATCACGGGGCGGCTTGGCGAGTGGATCGAGCTCGGCGGCAGCTCGCAGCAGGGGCGCGAGGAAGCGGGACGGCTCACGGGCGCCGGGTCGAGGGAGACCAGCGACACCCGCAGCGTCTGGCTGTTGGTGGATGAGGAGCGCTGAACCGCAGAGTTGCCTGGAGGATCACTTCTGTAGGGGAATCTGTAGTTCGACCAGATTCTCGGCGTTGTTCTGGTCGATCCATTCCACATAGACTTCGCGTCCCACGGGCTGCAAGGCAAGCCCCTGCTGCAGGGCCAGCGGGGTGAAGGCGCTCCAGGCGGGGCCGATTCCGTTTATGGGGCCGCGGTAATCCGTGCACAGGCATTCGTGGGCCGGAACCTCTTTGCATATGAACGCTCCCTGGCCGCGGCAGGCGTCCACGGGGAACGAAACCGTCAGGGAAAATTCCTTGTCCGGGGAGCCGTCGCAGCCGTCGTACGTGAAGATGCACGGGCCGGTGACGGCCATGCCTCTGCTTTCGGCCTCCGCCAGGAGCATGGGAATGACCTTGCCGGCAAATGCCGCGATTTCCGGGATGGTCAGCGTTGCGGCGGATTCAAGGACCATGGCGGCGGGGATGTTCTTGCGCTGGATCTGCATGCGTTCTCCTTGAGAGCCTTGTCAGGTTGAATTTACTGAAATGCGCCCATGATCAAACCAAGCTGGGTCTCGATGCGGATCGCTATGTCGACCATGTGCTCCGGCTGGACCGGTACCAGATCCATGACTTCCGGGCGGGCCTGGGGTGGTCCGCATTCGCCGCTGCACCCCAGTCCCATGGCATGGGTCAGGAGGTCGGCCAGATGCACGATGCCGGCCAGGGGCAGGTCCGCGGCTCGCGCGGGGTCATGATGGCAGCCCACGGTCCGGCTCAGGCCGCCGGGCATCCCCCAGCCGTCCAGAAGACGCTCGCCCATGTCCGCATGGTCGATACCGAAGAATAAAGCCTCTTCGGTCATCAGCGGCCGCTGGTGCTTGAGGGCGCTGTCTATGCAATAGCGGGAACGTTCGGGAAAGGACGTGAAAAAATAGAGCCGTCCGATATCGTGCAGCAGCCCGGTCACAAAGGCCTTTTCCGGTTGGGCCAGTCCGGTGACTTCCGCCAGGGTCTTGCAGGTCAGGGCGCAGCCAAGGCTGTGTTCGAGAAAGGAGCGCATCTCGATCACGGACTTGGGGATGACTCCGAACTGATCGACCATGAGCAGGCTGGAGGCGAGCATGCCCACTTCGCGCAGTCCGACGATGGATACGGCCCGGGAAACGGTTTCGACCTTGCGTTGGAAGCCGTAGAGCGGCGTGTTGACAAGGCGCAGGAGCTTGGCCGTGAGTCCGGGGCTGCGGGTGATGAGCTCGACGATTTTTGTGCTGGAGGGGTCTGGCGCGCTCAGGGCCAGATTGAGCTCCTGGGCCACGGCGGGCAGCTGCGGAGGCTCGAAGCCGTTCAGGCAGAATATAGGCAGTTCCTGAGGCAACGGCACCGGGTCGACAGGCCCCCGGCAATCGCGCAGCAGCGGGGGCAGGCCTCTCTCAATGCGCATGGCTTCGGCTTCGGTGCGCAGGCCCAGCAGCATCGGACCAGGCGCGACGCCCAGATCGTGCCCTGCATAGAATTTGTGCGCATTCTCGGCCGCCTGCTTCAACTGCTCGGCATTCAGGGGCACGCGCTCGTCCTCGACCTCGATATCCGTAACCCCGCGTTGAACCAAGGCCGCGACGGCGTTTTCAGACAGCGTCGCCCCCTTGGGGAAAAGAAGGCGGCCCGCCGTGTCCACGAGGTCGGCCGCCAGGATTTCACCGGGCAGGACCTGCTCGATGCGCTTATGCATGGTGTCCACTCCCTTCAAGATTGATGTGCGGGCAGGTACTGCTCATACTGCATTTATGTATGAGGAGAAATAAAAAAACGCAGCCGCAAGGCGTTTGAAACCACCAGGACCGAGCTCATGGCCATGGCCGTGCCTGCGAGCATGGGGCTCATGGTCGGTCCGCCGAAGATGTGCAGGAGCCCAGCCGCGACAGGGAGTCCGATGGTGTTGAAGGCGAAGGCCCAGAATAGATTCTGGCGGATGTTGCGCATCACCGCCCGGCTCAGGGACAGCGCCGTGAGCACGCCGGTGAGATCTTCCCGCATGAGCACCACGTCCCCCGATTCCAGGGCTACGTCCATGCCGCCGCCCATGGCCACGCCCAGATCGGCCCGGGCCAGGGCCGGGGCGTCGTTGATCCCGTCTCCGACCATGCCCACGGCGCGGCCCTCCTTCTGAAGATCGATGATCACCTCGGCCTTGCGGTCCGGCAGCACCCCGGCGATGACCCTCCCGATGCCGAGCTGACGGGCCACGGCCTGCGCCGAGCGCTCGGAATCTCCGGTCAGGAGCACAATCTCCATGCCCAGATCGCGCAGCCGCTGCAGGGCCCCCTTCGCTTCGGGTCGCAGCTGGTCGCTTACGGCCAACAGGCCCGCCAGACGCCCGTCCACCGCCACATGCACCACGGTGGCCCCGTTCTCCTCCATGCGTTCGCGCACGGCCTTGGCCTCTTCCAGATTCAGGTTTTCGGCCTGCATCAGCCGTTCGTTGCCTATGGCGACGGCGCGGCCTTCGACCACGGCGGTCACGCCCTGGCCAGGCACGGACAGGAAATCCGAAGCCTTGGGCAGGGGGCCCTGCACGGCGAGGACCACGGCCCGGGCCAGGGGGTGCTCGGACTGGGCCTCGATGGATGCGGACAGGCGCAACAAGGACTCCTTGTCGATCCCTGCCGCCGGATCGACCCAGACTTCGCTTAGCACCGGCTTGCCCACGGTCAGGGTTCCTGTCTTGTCGAAGACCAGGGTGCCGAGCTCCCCGGCCCGCTGCAGGGCGCGGCCGGACTTGATCAAAACGCCCAGCTGCGCGCCGCGTCCCGTGCCGACCATGATGGAGGTCGGGGTGGCCAGGCCCATGGCGCAGGGGCAGGCGATGACCAGCACGGAGATGGCGATGCGCAGGGCGAAGACAAAGGGCTCGTCGCTGAAAAAGTACCAGGCCAGGCCCGAAACCAGGGCCAGGACCATGACCACGGGCACGAAATAATAGCTGATGGTGTCGGCCAGACTGGCGATGGGGGCCTTGGAGCCCTGGGCGTCGCGCACCAGGCGTACGATGCGGGCCAGCATGGTATCCTCGCCGACGAGGGAGGCGCGCATGACGAACGCGCCCGTGGTGTTCAGCGTGCCGCCGTAAACGCGGCCTCCGGGACCGCGCCGTACCGGCAGCGGCTCGCCCGTGAGCATGGATTCATCCACATGGCTCTGCCCCTCCGCCACTTCGCCGTCCACGGGCAGGCGTTCGCCGGGGCGGATGCGCAAGAGGTCGCCGGGTTCGATCTCTTCCACCGGGATCTTGCGCTCGTTCTCGCCGTCCACCAGCGTGGCCGTGTCCGGAGCCAGGGCCATGAGCGCCCGTACCGCGCCCGTGGTTCTCGATACGGAGCGGGCCTCGAAAAATTTGCCCAGCGAGATCATGGCGATGAGCACGGCGGCGGATTCGTAGTAGAGGTCCATGGCCCGGGCCTGGGCGTCCACGCCCAGCCAGATCTCCACCGTGTTCCACAACGAATAGACCAGGGCCGCGCCCGTGCCCACGGCCACCAGCGAGTCCATGTTCGGGGCGCGGCGGGCCAGGGCGGGGAATCCGATCAGGTAGAAGCTGCGGCCGCTCCAGACCACGGGCAGGGTCAGCAGCAGCTGGGCCAGGGCGAAGGCTCCGGGCGCGTGCATGGGGTCGAGCCAGTGGGGCAGGGGCATGCCCCACATGTGGCCCATGGAGAGTACCAGAAGCGGCAGGGCAAAAGCCATGGACCAGAGCACGACCTTTTTTTTCTCCGCCAGACGGGCGTTGATGCGCTCTTCCTCGTCCCCGGCACGCTCCTTCTGCGGGATGCTCGTGGTGAAGCCTGCGTCGTGGATGGCCTGGCGCAGGGCGCGCTGCGAGACCAGGGCCGGGTCAAAGACGAAACGGCCGCTTTCCGCGCCGAGGTTGACGCTGGCCTCCGTCACGCCCTCAATGCGGCCGGTGACACGCTCAATGCGCGAAGAGCAGGCCGCGCAGTGCATGCCGCCGATCTTGAGCTCAAGCACGCTTTGTTCTGTCGGCGCCTCAACGGAAAAACCCAGCTCCCGTACCTGCTCCAATATCGTGTCCAAGGGCGCGTCTTGAGGATTGAAGCGCAGGTCCATCTCTTCCGTGGCCAGGTTGACCACGATCTGCTCCACCCCGGGCATGGCCCCGACCACTTTTTCGATGCGGGTCGAACAGGCCGCGCAGTGCATTCCGCCGACGGGTAAACGTATTGAACGTGATGTCGAGTTCATGTTTCTCCCCTGGATATATTTCAATTGTTTCGAAGCCTTTTGTACCTATTGACGTGCGTGTTGCAAGTGCGTCGTTGCGGCATGTGATTGACTGATCAATTGTATTCGCGTACCCAACCTACCTACAAAAATTCTTTTCCGAAACTCTTCGGGGCCTCATCGTTTCTTGAAAAACAAATTGGTTGTTCAACCAGGAGCCATCAATGCATTGGCTCCGCAATTTCGGAGGAAGTATGTCCGTTGATGCCACCATGCATGTCGTGCGTCCTGGGCGCCGGGATGCGTATCTCGACTGGCTCCAGATGCTTACCGGCGCCGGTCTTGTCCTGTTCATGTGGTGCCACATGCTGCTGGTCTCGTCCGTGGTCCTCTCGCCGCGCATCATGGACGCCATCGCCGAATTTTTCGAGGTCACGTACATGGCCCAGGTGGGCGGCCCCGTGATCTTCATCACCATGATCGTCCACTTCATCCTGGCCGCGCGCAAGATCCCCTTCCGCGCCGAAGGGCAGAAGACCATCTGGGCCCACGCCAAAATGATGCATCACGCCGACACCTGGCTGTGGGTGGTGCAGGCCGTGACGGCCATGATCGTGCTGATCATGGGCTCCATTCATCTTTTCGTGGTCCTTTCCGACCTGCCCATCACCGCCGTCAAATCCGCCGCGCGGGTGCAGGAGGGCTGGGGCTGGTTCTACCTGATCCTGTTGCCGAGCATCGAACTGCACGTCTCCGTCGGTTTCTACCGCATCGGTGTCAAATGGGGCTTCATCAAGACAGCCGACCGCCCCAAGGCCAAAAAGGCCGAAAACATCATGTTCGCCGTGTTCATGGCCATTGGTCTCGTTACCTTATTGCGCTTCGCATTTTTGGGCTAAAGGGGGAAGGCATGCAAACGTATTATTCCGATCTTCTGGTCATCGGCGCGGGCCTTGCCGGCGAACGCGTGGCCGTGGAGTCCGCGCTGGCCGGCTTCAACGTCATCTGTCTGTCCATCGTCCCGGCCCGCCGGTCCCATTCCTCCGCTGCCCAGGGCGGCATGCAGGCGGCCCTGGGCAACTGCGCCATGGGCGAGGGTGACAATGTAGATGTGCATTTCATGGACACGGTCAAGGGCTCGGACTGGGGCTGCGACCAGGAAGTGGCCCGGCTCTTCGCCGACGCCGCGCCCATCGAGATGCGCCGCCTGGCCCATTGGGGCGTGCCATGGAACCGGGTGGTCCCGGGCACATCCTCCTACTTCAAGGGTGGCGAGAAATTCGAGAAATTCGAAAAACCCGAGAAGGAAGGCCTGATCACGGCCCGCTCTTTCGGCGGCACGGCCAAGTGGCGCACCTGCTACACCTCCGACGGCACGGGCCACGCGGTCATGTGCACCATGGACAACAAGTGCGCGGAGCTGGGCATCAACGTCCTCGATCGCAAGGAAGCCATCTCGCTCATCCATGACGGCGAGCAGTGCATGGGCGCCATCGTGCGCTGTCTGCGCACCGGCAAGCTTGAAACCTATCTGGCCAAGGCTACGGCCATCTGCACCGGCGGCTTCGGGCGTCTCTACAAGGCCACGACCAACGCGGTCATTTGCGACGGCGGCGGCCACGTCATCGCCCAGGACACGGGCGTGGTGCCCATCGGCAACCCCGAGGCCATCCAGTTCCACCCCACGGGCATCGTGCCCACGGACATTCTGGTCACCGAGGGCTGCCGCGGCGACGGCGGGACGCTCCTTGATGTCAACGAAGAACGCTTCATGCACATCTACGAGCCCGAGAAGGCCGAGCTGGCCTCCCGCGACGTTGTCTCGCGGCGCATGACCGAACACATGCGCGCCGGAAAAGGCGTGCAGTCGGCCTATGGCGAGCACCTCTGGCTCGACATCCGGCACCTTGGCGACAAGCACATCTCCACCAAGCTGCGCGAGGTGGACGAGATCTGCCAGAACTTCCTGGGCGTGGACGCCCGCACCCAGCTCATCCCCGTGCGCCCGACCCAGCACTACACCATGGCCGGGGTGCGCACGGACAAGAACGGCGCGGCCTACGGCCTTAAAGGCCTCTTCTCCGCCGGCGAGGCGGCCTGCTGGGACATGCACGGCTTCAACCGCCTGGGCGGCAACTCCCTGGCCGAGACAGTGGTCGCGGGCGGCATCATCGGCGTCAAGATCGTCGAATTTTTGAAGGGCTACGAGACGTCTTTCAAGACAGGCGTCATCAATGCCGAGGCCAAACGTCAGCAGGAGCGTATCGACAACCTGATCAGCGGCCGTCTGGGCAAGGAAAACGTCTACAAGGTCCGCGCCGAGATGCAGGAAGCGCTCATGCAGGGCTGCTTCGTGTTCCGCAATGAAAAGGATCTAACCACATGCGTCGAGGTGCTGCAGGGCTTGCTTGAGCGCTCCGGCAGGATCGGCCTGGTCTCCAAGGGCCTTGGGGCCAACCACGAAGTTGCGGCGGCGCTCAAGATCCAGGGCCAGGTCCGCCTGGCCATGTGCATCGCCCAGGCCGCCCTGGTGCGCCGGGAGAGTCGCGGCAGCCACAACCGCGAGGACTTCCCGGCCCGCGACGACCAAAACTGGCTGAACCGCACCCTGGCCTATTGGCCCGAAGGACAGACCATGCCCGAGCTGAAATACGAAGAGGCGACCCCGCACTTCGAGATTCCTCCGGGAGAGCGCGGCTATGGCGGCGGCAAGATCATCCATGCCGACCCCAAGGAAATCGAGGCCAAGACCATCACGAAGAGCAAGTAAGAGGAACACGACATGGGACGACTGCTCCAGTTTGAAATATTCCGCTACAATCCCGAGGACAAGGAATCCACTCCGCACATGCAGACCTTCGTGCTGGAGGAGACCACCAACATGACCCTGTTCATCGCGCTGAACCGTCTGCGCGAGGAGCAGGACCCGGGCCTGATCTTCGACTTCTGCTGCCGGGCAGGCATCTGCGGGGCCTGCGCCATGGTCATCAACGGCCGCCCCGGCCTGGCCTGCCAGACCAAGACCAAGGATCTGTCCGAGACCATCACGCTTCTGCCCCTACCCGTCTTCAAGCTCATCGGCGACCTTTCCGTGGACACGGGCATCTGGTTCCGCGAGATGTACCAGAAGACCGAATCCTGGATCCACACCACCAAGGAATTCGACTCGGCCAAGGAAGAAGAGCGCATGGACAACGCCGTGGCCGAAGAGATCTATGAGCTTGAGCGCTGCATCGAGTGCGGCTGCTGCATCGCGGCCTGCGGCACGGCGCGGCTGCGCGACGATTTCATGGGCGCGGCGGCGCTGAACCGCATCGCCCGCTTCGTCATCGATCCGCGCGACCAGCGCACGGACAACCAGTACTTCGACATCATCGGCAACGACTACGGCATCTTCGGCTGCATGGGACTCCTCGCCTGCGAGGACGTCTGTCCCAAGAAGCTGCCCCTGCAGAACCAGCTCGGCTTCCTGCGCCGAAAAATGGGCATCACCGCAATCAAACAGTTTATCAGGAAATAGCCATGAGAACACTGGACGCAGCCACGGTCATCGACACCGTGGCCAAGATGTGTATCGACTCCAACCGCTACCTCCCCAAGGACGTGCGGGAGCGGTTCGCGCAGTGCGCGGCGCTGGAAGAATCCCCGGCGGCCAAGGAAGTCTTCCGCCAGCTGACCGAAAACTACGAGTTGGCCGAGGAAACGGGGCTGCCTCTGTGCCAGGACACGGGCCTGGCCGTCTTCTTCGTGGAGATGGGCGAAGACCTGCGCATCGAAGGCATGAACATCCGCGAGGCCATCAATGAGGGCGTGCGCAAGGGCTATGCCGACGGTTTCTTGCGCAAGTCCGCCTGCGACCCGCTGACCCGCGCCAATACCAAGGACAACACCCCGGCCATCATCCACTTCGACATCGTGCCCGGAGACAGGCTCAAAATCGCCTTCATGGCCAAGGGCGGCGGCAGCGAAAACATGTCCCGCGTGACCATGCTCTCCCCGGCCCAGGGCTGGGCGGGCATCAAGAAGTTCGTCATCGAGCGCGTGGCCGAGGCCGGTCCCAACCCCTGCCCGCCCACGGTGGTCGGCATCGGCGTGGGCGGCACCTTCGACTACTCGCCCATCCTGGCCAAAAAGGCGCTCCTGCGAAAGCTGGACGACGTGAACCCGGACCCCAAGCTCGCGGCCATGGAGGACGAACTCCTCGAAGCCCTGAACAAGCTTGGCATCGGGCCCATGGGCCTGGGCGGAAAGACCACCTGCCTTGGCGTCAAGATCGCCATGAGCCCCTGCCACATCGCGAGCCTGCCCCTGGCCGTGAACATCCAGTGTCATTCCTCCAGACATCAGGAGGTGGAGATCTGATGGCCGAATACAATCTGCAAACTCCCCTGACGGACGAGGCCATGGCCAAACTCAAGGCCGGAGACGTGGTGCGGCTGACGGGCACCATCTACACGGCCCGCGACGCGGCCCACAAGCGCCTCGTTGACCTTTTGGACAAGGCGGAGCCACTGCCCTTCGAACTGAAAGGCTCGGTCATCTACTACGTGGGCCCCAGCCCCGCGCCTCCCGGCCGCCCCATCGGCGCGGCCGGACCGACCACCAGCTACCGCATGGACACCTACGCCCCGCGCCTGCATTCGCTCGGCTGCAAGGCCTCGGTGGGCAAGGGCAAAAGAAGCGACGCCGTCAAGCAGGCCTTGAAAGACCATACGGCCGTGTATTTCGGCGCCACGGGCGGCGCTGGAGCGCTCTTGTCCAAATGCATCACGGCGGCCAAAGTCATCGCCTTCGACGAGCTTGGGCCGGAGGCCATCCGCGAACTGACCGTGGTTGACTTCCCGCTGCTGGTCATCAACGATTCCCACGGCGGAGAATTGTACGTGCAGCCGGACCGGAAGGCGGCTGGGCTGGAATAGGGGACGCAGGGCGGAAGAAGGGCGGCAACGTAGGGCCGCCCCTACGGTTTGGTAGGTTCCGGGACGATGCATCGTTGGCCCGTCCCGACGATATGGATGGATTCCGGGACGATGTATCGTTGGTTCGCCCCGACGATATGGATGGGTTCCGGGACGATGCATCGTTGGCCCGTCCCGACGATATGGATGGATTCCGGGACGATGCATCGTTGGTTCGCCCCTATGATATGGATGGATTTCGGGTGATGCATTGCTGGGCCAACCGCCGACGTGGACGGATTTTGTGGCGATGCATCGTTGGTGCGGGAATGGTGATGGATTTCAGGGTGATGTATCGTAGGGGCGGCCCTGCGTGGCCGCCCTTCTTCCACCCGCATAAACACGCCATCCCGCAAATCCAGGCGTGACGTTTATCATTTTTATTCATGTTAGTTGCGAAAACAGACGCTCCGGCATGTTCTGTGCGAACGCTGGCCGCATACGCTGCGTAACAACCGGAAGATATGCGGGGCGTCGCCTTGTGCCTTGACCCCTTTGAAGGGGATGCGAATGAATATCAACGCCGCCGTGGCGGCATCACATTTGGAGGACAACATGGCTCTTTTCACGCCCCAGGAAGCCCTAGATTATCATTCCGAAGTCCGTCCCGGCAAAGTCGAAGTCGTGCCGGTCAAGCCCTATTCCACCCAGAAGCATCTGACCATGGCCTACAGCCCGGGCGTGGCCGAATCCTGCCTGGCCATCGCCAAGGATCCGGACCTGACCTACAAGTACACGGGCCGCGGAAACCTCGTCGCCGTCGTGTCCAACGGCACGGCCGTGCTGGGTCTGGGCAACATCGGCGCCTATGCGGGCAAGCCGGTTATGGAGGGCAAGGGGCTCCTCTTCAAGATTTTCGCGGATGTGGATGTTTACGACATCAACCTCGACGTGACCGACCCGGACAAGCTCTGCGAGATCGTCAAGGCCATGGAGCCGACCTTCGGCGGCATCAACCTCGAAGACATCAAGGCCCCGGAGTGCTTTTACATCGAGGACAAGCTCAAAAAAGAAATGAACATCCCGGTCTTCCATGACGACCAGCACGGCACGGCCATCATCTCCGCCGCCGGTCTGATCAATGCGCTGGAAATCACGGGCAAGAAGATCGAGGACCTGCGCATTGTCGTCTCCGGCGCGGGCGCGGCGGCCATTTCCTGCACCCGGCTCTATGTTGCCCTGGGCGTGAAGCTCGAAAACGTCGCCATGTTCGACTCTCGCGGGCACATGCACGCCGGTCGCACGGACTTGAATCCGCAGAAGCGCGAGTTCGCCACGGAAAAAGCCTACGGCTCACTGGCCGAAGCCATGGTCGGCGCGGACATGTTTCTGGGCCTGTCCAAGGGGGGCGTGGTCAGTCAGGACATGGTCCGGAGCATGGGCAAAAACCCGATCATCTTCGCCTGCGCCAATCCGGTTCCCGAAATCTCCTACACCGAGGCCAAGGAAGCCCGTCCCGACGCCATCATGGGCACGGGCCGCTCGGACTTCCCGAACCAGATCAACAACGTGCTCGGCTTCCCCTTCATCTTCCGCGGGGCACTCGACGTCATGGCCTCGAACATCAACGAGGAAATGAAATTGGCGGCAGCCAAGGCCCTGGCAGCTCTGGCCAAGGAGCCGGTGCCGGACTACGTGGTCGAGGCGTATGGCGTGGACAAGCTTGAATTCGGCATCGACTACATCATCCCCAAACCCGTGGACCTGCGCCTTATCGAGTTCGAATCCGCCGCCGTGGCCCAGGCCGCCATGGACACGGGCGTGGCCCGCAAGCCCATCGCGGACATGGACGCCTACCGCGTGTCCTTGCGCGAACGCATCGCCAAATCGCGCGAACGACTGGACGCCTTCGTGAAGACCTATCCGCAGATTTTCTAGCGGTCCGCGTTCAATAAGAAAAACCGCCCCGTCAGCACATTAGCCGGCGGGGCGGTTCTTTTTCGAGATTTCATCACGTCAGCTCCCGGGTCGGACCTTGGACGCTATATACTCTCGAATCTGCTGATAATTTTCCGGAATGCAGAAGACGGCGATGTTCTGGGCAAATCCTCCATAGACCATGATTGTATTGCTGCGGGGGAGTTCTTTGATTTTTTTGATGCTCCCCCATTTGACCAGCACATCCTGGCGCGACTGGGCCAGCACTCCTGCGCCGGCCACGGCCGGTTTCCCCGAAAGCAGGCCGAGCACGACGGTGAGGCCGTTGATGATGCGGTTCTGTTTGGCCTGACGGGCGGCGGTGCGGCAGCGTATCCCCTTGCCGTCGATGACGAATTCGGCGTCGTACTTGCCGCCCCAGACGATTCTGATGAAGAGCCAGGTCAGGAAGAAGAGCAGGCCGATGAGGATGGCCGGATAGCGGAGGTCTGCGATCGAGGCCCCGCTTGCGAGCATGATCACGAAAATCAGCCCGAAGGGGATGCCGACGGCCAGCCCCAGTTGCCTGAGGATGACCGGGTTGCGAAAGATTGGAACTTCTATCGACCACTCAACTCTTTCGCGCATGCTGGACCTGCCTTGAAATATGTGCGGGAGGGCGGTTTGCCGGGTGCCTGACGAAAAATCATAGATCAGAGTCCAGGTTCCTGGCAATGGTCTGAGCCTGCCATGAAAAGGGGCGGCCTAACGCAACTTGAAATGGATGGGTAAAATAACCTGGCAGGCTACGGGTCTGCCCTTCAAGGTCGCGGGACGGAAACGTGAAAGCAGGACCGCTTCCCGGGAAGCCTCTTCCAGGCCGAAACCCACGCCCTGCAAGACTTCCACATCGCGCACGGCTCCAGTTTCGTCCAGGGAAAGCTTCAAGACCACTACGCCTTCCTTGCCCAGCCGCCTGGCTTCGTGCGGATATCTTGGCCGGGCCATGCGTACAACGCCCGGACCGCCGGGTGCGCCGAACGTGACCAGGCTGCCTCCCGCTCCAGACCTGCCGCGCATGTTCCCGTCCGCACCAGACTCGCCGATGTTGGCTCCAGCCCCCGATGCGCCGGAGCGGCTTCCTTGATCCGTGCCTTGCGCGCGGTTGCCGGCTCCGGCTGGAAGCGCTGCGGATTCGGGATCACCCGCGTGGCTGCCGGGAGAATCCACGGCCGGCTCTTCTGGTAATTCCGCAGTGGCAATGTCGGCGTCGAGTTGCTGCGGATTCTGGGTTTTTTTTCCGGGGTCGGGCTGCTTGGCAAGGGTTTGCTCAGGCGGGACCTGTTTGGGAGGTCTGTGCGTGATCGGCGTCTGCTTGGTGGGCGTCGGAGCTGGCTTTTGCACCGCAGGGACCTGGGCAGGGGCGGGCGGCAACTTCCGGGCCGGATCTTTCGCTTCGGCAGCCGGCGGCGTTGTGGACAAAGCTTCGCCATCGGCGGGGGCGGGTGGTGCGGCCGAACCGCCCAGCAAGGGCAGCAGGGAGGATTCGTCAGTTCCTGCTTGTTTCCCGGAAGAAAGTCCGGCTCCTGTGCCGCCGCCGGAAAGCTCCAGAGCCATGAGCATGGGGCCGCCTGATCCTCCGCCGCCGGATCCAAGCCATTTTCCGACCGCGGCCAGGACCAGGGCATGAACCAGCAGCGCGCAGACCACGGACACAAGACACTGCGGGATTTGAAATGACCGCTTCCTGCCTGGCGCTGTCTGCCGTCCTGGAAGCGCAGAGCGATTTTTCCCATGGACGCCTTCTTTGGCTTTTCCTATGTCTTGCGCAGCCTGCCCGCTACCGGCGCGCAGGACTTCACCGCACGGGTCATCCCCATGCGCAGCAAGGACATCATCATGGACCCACAACTCATCATCGTCGCGGGGCGGGAAAAATCTCTGCTCAGGCGTCATCCCTGGATCTTTTCCGGTGCCGTGGCCACTGTCAAGGGCCGACCTGCATCCGGACAGACCGTGGACGTCCTCGGGCAGAATGGACAGTGGCTGGCCCGGGCTTCTTTTTCACCCAAATCGCAGATCATGGGCCGGGTCTGGACTTTCGATGCCGAGCAAGCAATCGACGAGGGATTCTTTGAGCGCCGCATTCGTGAGTCGGCCGGCAGGAGAAAGGATTTCGAGAGCGCGAGCAACGCGCTGCGCCTGGTTCATTCCGAATCCGACGGCCTGCCCGGTCTGATTTTGGATCGCTATGCCGGTGTTCTTGTTTTTCAGCTGCTGACCGCAGGCGCGGAATTCTGGCGTGAAACCATTGTCGGCGCATTGCGCCGCCTCTTCCCGGACGAAGCCATTCTGGAGCGCTCCGATGTGGATGTGCGGGCCAAGGAAGGGCTGTCCGCAAGGGTGGAGGCCGTGCATGGCCGCATTCCCGAGCAGGTCGAGATTCATGAAAACGGCGTGAAATATCTGGTCGATGTGCATGGCGGCCACAAGACCGGCTTCTATCTGGATCAGCGCGACAGCCGTCTGGCCGTGGGCGCGGCCGCCAGGGGACGCGAGGTGCTGAACTGCTTTTCCTACACCGGAGGTTTCGGCCTGGCCGCTTTGGGCGCAGGGGCGGCGCATGTGACCCAACTCGACGCCTCGGCCCCGGCCCTGACCCTGGCCGAGCGCAACCGGGACCTCAATGGCTTTGCGGCCGGGAGCATGGACACAGTCTGCGGTGACGCCTTCCAGATTCTTCGGACCTGGCACAAGGAAGGTCGTACCTTTGATATTATCGTGCTCGATCCGCCCAAATTCGTCGATTCCAAGGCCAGCCTGAACCGCGCGGCCAGAGGCTACAAGGATATCAACCTTTGCGCCTTGCGTCTCCTGAACCCCGGAGGACGGCTTTTTACCTTCTCCTGCTCCGGGCTCATGGAAGACTCCCTGTTTCAGAAAATCGTGTCCGACGCGGCCCTGGACGCCGGCCGCACCGGCCGCATCGTCCGCCGCCTGACCCAGGCCGGCGACCATCCCGTGTCCCTGGCCTTTCCGGAAGGAGCCTATCTGAAGGGGCTTGAGGTGCTGGTGGACTGAGCCGTTCGCTGCAGCGTTCGCTCGATCACGATGCGGTCTGCGCGTTCGTCCCCTTCCCCCGCTGATCCAGATAATACATCACCGGTACGACCATCCTCGAAAAGAGCGTCGCCGCCACTTCTCCGGCCAGAAGCGAGATGGCCAAGCCCTGGAAGATGGGGTCGAAGAGGATGACGAAGGCTCCGGCCACTACGGACAGCGCGGTCAGGACCATGGGCCGGAAGCGTACGGCTCCGGCTTCGACCACGGCGTTTTCCAGCGTTTCGCCCTGCTCGCGGCGCATGGTGATGAAGTCGACCAGGATGATGGAGTTGCGGACCACGATCCCCGCCCCGGCGATGAAGCCGATCATGGACGTGGCCGTGAAGAATGAACCGGAGATGGCGTGGGCCGGGATGATGCCGATGAGCGAGAGCGGAATCGGGATCATGATGGCCAGCGGCGTCGTGTACGATCCAAACCAGCCCACCACCAGAATGGCCACGAGCACCAGCACCACGGCGAAGGCCACGCCCATGTCCCGGAAGACCTCGTAGGTGATCTGCCATTCCCCGTCCCATTTCATGGCGATGTCGTGGGTCGTGTCCGGGCCGCTGGTGTAGAGGCGGGTCAGGGGGCGCGTGTCTCCGGCCTGCCAGGCGCCCTGGCCGGTCCGGCCCAGCTCGTCCAGGGCTTCGTCGATGCGGGCCATGCCGTAGACCGGGCTCTCTTCCTCTCCGGCCATGTCCGCCGTTACGTAGATCACAGGCAGCATGTTCTTGTGGTAGATGTAGCCCGGCGTGACTCCTTGAGCCAGGCTTGCGATCTGGTCCAGAGACACCATTTTTCCATTTTCTCCCCGCACGGGCAGGGTTTCCAGGTCCCGGGAGTGTGAGCGCCTGGAGATGGGCGGGCGAACCACGATAGGCACATCCTCCCGGGCGCGGGGATCGTGCAGGATGCCGACCTGCGTTCCTTTAACGGAGGCGGCCAGCACCTGCCTGGCCCGGTCCGGGTTGATGCCGTTTTGCAGGGCTTTTTCAGCATCCACGCGCACCCGCGTCTCCGGCCGCGGATCGTTCACCAGCCAGTCCACATCGACCACGCTTTGCGTCCGGGTAAAGATGTCCTTGACCTGCCTGGCCACGGCCAGCCTCGATTCGTGCGTCGGGCCGTAGATTTCCGCCACCAGGGTCTGCAGCACGGGCGGGCCGGGCGGCACTTCCACCACCTTGATCCGCGCTCCGAGTTTTTTGGCCAGCGGCGCTATGTTTTCACGCACCCGGCCCGCGATCTCGTGGCTGGAGGCATCGCGGTCTCCGCGGCCGACCAGATTGACCTGAATCTGGGCCACATTCGGACCCCGGCGCAGATAATAATGGCGTACCAGCCCGTTGAAGGAAAAGGGCGCGGCCGTGCCGACGTAAAGCTGCACGTCGGTCACCTCGGGTTCCCGGGTGATGGAGCGCGACAGGGTTTCCGCGGCGGCCATGGTCGTCTCAAGCCCCGTTCCGTCGGGCATGTCGATGACGATCTCGAACTCGCTCTTGTTGTCGAAGGGCAGCATCTTGACCAGTACGGCTTTCAAAGGGAAGAGGCTGACGGCCAGGAGCAGCAGGGCGACCATTCCGGCCAGGAAGAGGGCGCGGAAATGGGACTTTTCGATGAGATGGCGCATGAGCCAGATGTAGCCGCGCGTGAAGATGTCGTCGTGGGTTTCGTGCTCATGGCTGCTTGAGGGTTTGAGCACCCGCTTGGCCAGCCAGGGGGTGATGACGAAGGCCACGGCCATGGACAGCAGCATGGCCATGCTCGCGCCCACGGGCATGGGCCGCATGTACGGTCCCATCAGCCCGCCCACGAAGGCCATGGGCATGATGGCCGCGATGACCGTGAAGGTGGCCAGGACCAGGGGCGCGCGTACTTCGCTGACCGCCTTGATGATGACCTGGGAAAAGGGGCGTCCGGCCGAGCCGGGCAGGCGCACGTGGCGCACGATATTCTCCACGTCCACGATGGGGTCGTCCACCAGGATGCCGATGCAGAAGATGAGGGCAAAAAGCGTGACCCGGTTCAGGGTGTAGCCCAGCAGCCAGTAGGTGGCCAGCGTCACGGCCAGGGTCACCGGCACGGCTACCATGACCACTATGCTGGCCCGTCCGCCGAGGAAAAAGGCCACGATGGCCCCCACGGACAGGGCCGCGATGGCCAGATGGAAGAGCAGTTCGTCGGATTTGTGCTTGGCCGTTTCCCCGTAGTCGCGCACGATCACGGTCTGCATGTCCGCCGGAATGACCATGCCGCGCAGGCTCTCGATGGTCGCCAGCGCCTTTTGGCACAGCTCAGTGGCATTGATGCCCGGACGCTTGGCCACGGTCAGGGTGATGGCGGGCTGGAGCTGTCCGGCCCCGGATGTTATGCCCTTGACGCCGGCCTTCGTTCCCGGAGCAAAGAGGACGTAATCCTCGGGTTCGGCCCAGCCGTCGCTGATTTGCGCCACATTGCCCAGGGTTACGGGGTGGCCGTCACGCACGGCGATGACCGTGCCCGCCACGTCAGCGGCGGAGCGCAGGGCATTGTCGAGGCGGACTTGGCGGCTGGCCCCGGCGGCGGTCATCAGTCCGCTCTGGTCTGCCTGATTCTGTCCCGCAATGGCCGCAGCAACATCCACGCTGTCCAGATTCAGCTGGCGCAGCCGCTCCGGATTCACCTCCACTGTCAGCGCCCGTTTGCGGCCGCCGATGAGGCTTACTTCCGAGACCCCGCTGATGGCCCGCAGGCTTTCGGCCACTTCGGCGCCGACTTGGCGCAGGGTGCGGCTGTCGTGAGTTTCACTGGTCAGGGCCACGGCCAGGACCGGCACGTCGTCGATGGAGCGGGGTTTCAAGATCGGCTGGGAGCATCTGGGCGGAATCCAGTCCAGGTGCTGGTAGAGCTTGCTGTAGGCCTTGATCAGGCTCCTCTCCACATCCTCGCCGACCAGAAAGCGCACGATGGTCAGGGCCTGGCCGTCCATGGCCGTGGAGTAGACGTATTCCACCCCCGGAATCTCCCAGAGCAGTTTTTCCATGGGGCCGACGACGCGCTTTTCGATCTCCTCGGGCATGGCTCCGGGCATTTCGACCATGATGTCGATCATGGGCACGATGATCTGCGGCTCTTCCTCGCTCGGGGTGCGCAGCACGGCGAACACGCCGAGAAAAATGGAAAAGACGATAATGAGCGGCACGAGCTTGGAGTCCACGAAGCTCGCGGTGATGCGGGTCAGAAAATCATGGTTGTGGGAGGGGTGGTCGGACATGGCTTATTCCCGCGCCAGGCGGTCGCCTTCGCGGGCCACGGCGGGCGCGCTGAGGACCACTTCGTCGTTCGGGGCCAGACCGGACAGCACTTCCACCAGGATTTCGCCTCCTGCGGGTGCCTCGTCCAGTTGGCCGGCGCCGGTCTGGCCGGTCTGGAGGATGAAGGTCTGCCCGTCCAGCACGGCCTTTTGGTAGACCCCGCCGATCTTGACGATGCGCAGGCGCAGCATGGAATCCTCGTCCACGATCAGCGCTGTGGTCAGCTCTCCGCGCGGCCGCAAGGCAGCCTCTGGCGCGAGCAGTTTTTTAGCCGTGCCGACGGGTACGCAGACCTTGCCGAACATGCCGGGGCTTGGCGTGCCGTCAAGGGCGGCCTTGACTCGGAAGGCGCGGCTGGCGGGGTCCACCTGGCCGATCACGGCCGAGAGGGTGGTCAGAAAAGGAGCCGCGGACAGCGAGGGGATGAGGGCGACCACGCTCATGCCCTCCCTGATGCTCCCGAGCAGGGATTCGTCGGCCTGGGCCACGAGGTCGAAGCCGCTGCTCAGGTCATCCACTTCGGCCAGGGGCGTCCCGGCCTGTACAAAGGCTCCCAGGTCGACATGTCGGCGCGTCAGTACCCCGTTCAAAGGCGAGGATACGGTGTTGTACCGCATCAGGGCGCGGATTTCAGCGCCTTGGAATCCGGCGGCGGAGGACTGCGCGGCCAGGGCTTTTTCCTGGCTGGCTAGGGCCTCGTACTCGGCCCGGGCCCGGTCCACATCGTCGCGACTGACCGCTGCCTGCTGCAGAAGCTTCTGCATGCGGTCAAAGGTAGCCTTGGCCTGCGCCTTGCGTGCGGCCAGGGCCTTGCTTTCCAGACCGGCCTGCCCGGCCGTGGCGCGCACGCTCTGCTCGCGCTGGCGCAGTTCGGCGTCGTCGATGCGCAGGATGGTCTGACCGGCCGTGAGGGTGTCTCCCTCACGGGCCAGGATTTCCGTCACCGTGCCGCTGGTTTTGCTGGCCAGGGTCACGCTGTTGCGCGACTGGACCTGCCCGGGAAGGCTCCTGCACTCCCTCGCCTCGGTCAGCGCCAGGCGCAGGGTCTGGGCCTGGATGGTTCGCGGTTCGGGCCGTGAGGGGGCGTCGTCTTGACCGCAAGCGGCAAGCAGCAGGGCAAGGCAGAGGAGCAGGTGAAGGAACGCGGGCATGTCGGCTCTCCGGGATGATGTGACTCTGATCAACACGGTGTGTACACCCTGGCCGGTTCGGAGTTCAACCTCGGGGAGGGGGATATTATCTGGAGTGGGGAAGTCGGAAAAGGATCATGGCGGGGCGCTGCCCAGGCGGTTTCCCGCCATGATCCTTCGAGGGAGACCTATTTCAGAAAATCCTTCATGCACCGGCACAGCCGCGTGATGCCTTCGTCGATGGTCTGTTCCGAGGCATTGGAGAAGTTGAGGCGCAGGGTGTTCTGGCCGCCGCCGTCGGTGTAGAAGGGCATGCCCGGCACGAAGGCCACCTTCTGCCCGATGGCCAGGTTGAAGAGATCCATGCAGGAGCCCTTGCCCTCGGGCAGGGTCACCCAGGAGAACATGCCGCCTTCGGGACGGGTGAAGGTCACGCCCTCAGGGGCCTCCCGCTCCAGGGTCGTGACCATGGCCGTTGCCTGGGAACCGTAACACTCCGTGATCTTGGCGATATGGTCGTCGATGGAGTGTTTTTTGAGATACTCATTGATGACGAACTGATTGAAGGTCGAGGAGTGCAGGTCCGCGGCCTGCTTGGCCTTGACCGCCAGGCGGATGATTTCCGGGGGCGCGACCATCCAGCCGAGGCGAAAGCCGGGCACGGTGATCTTGGAGAAGCTGCCGAGCATGATGCTGCGTCCGCCGGTATGGGCGAAGACGGGCTGGTGGTGTTCGCCGGAGAAGCGCAGCTCGCCGTAGGGGTCGTCCTCGATGAAGATGGTCTCGGGATATTTTTGCAGCAGCCTGCCCAGTTCCTCGCGCTTGGCCCTGGAATAGGTCAGGCCCGAAGGGTTCTGGAAATTGGGCACGGCGTAGAAGAGCTTGGGCCGGCCCGTGGCCAGCAGCACCTTTACCTGTTCCAGATTGGGGCCGTCCTCTTCCAGATCAACGGTCACGAAGCGGGGCTCGAACATGGTGAAGGCCTGAATGGTGCCTAGGTAGCTCGGCCGCTCCAGAATGACCTCGTCGTTCTTTTCGATGAAGAGCTTGCCCAGGAGGTCCAGGCATTGCTGGGAGCCGGTGGTGATGAGCACCTGGTCCGGGTCCACGGTTATGCCGCGTTTGGCGTAGCGGGCCGCTATCCAGCCGCGCAATTCGGCGTGCCCTTCGGTGGTGGAGTACTGCAGGGCGCGCGCCCCGGACGTCGCCAGGGTTTCGCGGGCCGCATCCTGCAGGGCTTCGATGGGGAAAAGATGCGGGTTTGGCAGGCCGCCGGCAAAGGAGATGATGCTCGGATCCTGGGTGACCTTTAATATTTCGCGAATGAAGGACTTGGGCGTGTTCTGGATGCGGTTTGTGAATCGAAAACTCATGTTCTCTCCTTGAGGGCGGTGTTACGCGAAAAACAGTCTGCCCAGAGCCACGCAGCCCATGCCGGTGACAATGGCGCCGACAAAGCTCTTGGTTTTCCAGCAGACCAGAAAGGTGGGTATGGCCGCCCACAGGAATATGTTCTCTGCCGAAAAATCAAGCCCTTTTTCCGTCGCGACCAGCGACGGCAGGAGCATGGCCGAGAGTACTGCCACGGGGATGAACCCCAGCCAGCGGATGACCGCCTCGGGCAGGGTGCGCTGCGCCAGGGCCAATAGGGGCAGGGCGCGCGGAACATATGTTACGGCCATCATGCCGAGAATGGTCAGGAAGATCGTTTGCTGGTCCATGCGTGAACTCCGAGGCCGATGGTTGCTGCAATGATGGTCGCGGCCAGGACGTGGCTTTGCTGAAGGCCGGCGAGCATCAGGATCGTGGACAGGACGCCTGCGATGACCGCTACGGCGAGGTGCTGCCGCGACTTGAGCTGGCCCAGGAGCAAGGCGATGAACATGGCAGGCAGGGCGTAATCAAGCCCGATGGGCCGGATGTCGGTGATAAGCGTGCTCGCGGCCAGTCCGAGGACCGTTCCGCCCACCCAGGCACTCTGGGCGATGACGTTGATGCCGAAGGTTTCACACGGCGCAGTTTCTCCCTTGGCGAAACGCCCGGCGTGCAGGGCGAAGGTTTCGTCCGTCAGTTGGTAGGAAAAGAGGGCCAGCCGGGTTTTGTTCCAGGAGCGCAGGAACGGGGCCAGGGCGGCGGACATGAGCAGATGGCGCAGATTGACCACGAAGGTCGTGGCCACGATGGCCAGGGGCGCGGCTCCCGCCGCGAAAAGGCCGACCGCGATGAGCTGGGCCGACCCTGCAAAGACCAGCAGGCTCATCAGTATGGTGTTTATGCCGGAGAGGCCCGATTTCTGGGCCAGAACGCCGTAGGCGAAACCCACGGGCACATAGCCCAGGATGATGGGCAGGGTCTGGCGAAAGGCCGAGACCAGGGGGGACTCGGCGCGGCTGGTGGAAGAAAGGGTGGCGCAATTCATAATCTATTATCCTCTTGACGCTCAACCTAGTCAAAAACTGTTTGCGGTACAGATACAGTTTGCGTAAATTTCGGCCATAACAGATTGGAGGCGGAGGACGCAACTGGGAGCGGGCATTGGGAAGGGGATTGGACGGGCATCGGTAAGGGGATTGACTGGTGCCGGGGGCGGCGTGCGGCGAATGGGAGAAGAAATGCTAGTACGGTGGCATGGCCGGGCATCGAGAAGAGGATTGGCTGGTGTCAGGGGCGGCGTGCGGCGAATGGGAGAAGAAATGCTAATACGGTGGCATGGCCGGGCATCGAGAAGGGGATTAACTGGTGTCGGGGGCGGCGGCCTGCCGGAACTCCCTCGCCGGCCTCGTAGAGACGAACCATTGCGTGCTCGTCCATGACTTCGAGCGTTGTGCGCCCCGCAATGGTTCGTCAAACGATGCCTGGCTCGGTCAGACAGCCGACAGTCCGCCGCCCCCGACACCAGCCAATCCCAGCGGCAGGGTGATGCGGGAGGGGGCTTGGAAGAGCTGGATTCCCGCCTGCGCGGGAATGACAGTTGGGCGTCATTTATGAGGATACGACCATGGACGATTACAGGTACCGTCAGATCGAGCAGCAGCTTATGCTTCAGATATCATCGGGCACGTTGGGTCCCGGAGCGCGGCTGCCTTCCTTGCGCCATGTCAGCCTGCGCAGCCGGGTGGCGGTCAGCACGGTGCTGCAGGCCTACGCCGAGCTGGAGCGCAAGGGGATCATCGAGTCGCGTCCCAGGTCCGGCTTTTTCGTGCGGCGGGACACGCGGCAGCTGCCGCCTCCGCCGCGCAATCCTCGTCCGCTCTTGCGCCCCCATACCGTCAACCGCAGTCAGCTCATTTCCGCCGTGCTCGAGACCGTGGGTGACCGCGAGCTTGTGCCGCTGGGCATCAACTGCCCGTCGGCAGATCTGCTGCCCTACCGTGAATTGGCCAAGGTCGCGGCCCGTCTCTCGCGGGAAGATCCCAAGCGCCAGGTCGGGTACCTGCCCGTGGAGGGCAGCCTGGAACTGCGTCGCCAACTGTCCCTGCGCGCGTCCCAGGCAGGCCTCGATGTGCGGCCCGAGGAGATCATCATCACCTGCGGAGCCCTTGAGGCCCTGCATGTGGCAGTGCGCAGCCTGGTCCGGCCCGGAGATAACGTGCTCATCCAGGCTCCGTCCTACTTCTGTTTTCAGCAGCTGCTGGAGAATCAGGGCGTGCGCTCCATCGAGATCCCGTCACATCCACGGCATGGCGTGGACCCCGCCGACCTGGAGAGAGCCCTGGGGCGTTTTGACATAAGTGCCTGCATCCTCACGCCGAACTTCAACAACCCCGACGGGTCCCTGACCTCGGATGGCGCCAAGCGCGAAATCGTGGAGCTTCTGGCCAGGCGGGAGATTCCCCTCATCGAGGACGATGTGGCCGGGGACCTGCATTTCGGCCCGGCCCGCCCTTCGGTCTTCAAGATGTACGACGACCAAGGGCTGGTCATCCTTTGTTCGTCCTTTTCCAAGACGCTGTGTCCGGGCTACCGCATCGGCTGGATCATGCCGGGCCGCTTCTACCGCGAAGCCTACGAGGTCAAGGCCACTACCAACGTCTGCTCCGCGACCCTGACCCAGGAGGCCGTGGGCGTCTATTTGCGCGAAGGGCGCTATGATCGGCACCTGCGCGGTCTGCGGCGGGCCTTGCAAGAGCAGACGCAGTCCATGCAGCTGCACGTGAGCCGGACCTTCCCGGACGGCACGAGGGTCGGCAGGCCTGAAGGCGGCGGGGTGCTGTGGGTGGAGCTGCCGTCGGGCGTGGACTCGGTGGAACTCATGTACCGGGCCAGGGAAGCGGGCATCAGCATTGCGCCCGGCACCATCTTTTCGACCCAGGATCGTTTTTCCGGCCATGTGCGTCTTAATTCCGGCAATCCCTGGACCGAGGAACTGGCAGGCGGAGTAGAGCGCCTGGGCAGCCTGGTGGCGGAGATGGTTGGCGGGGCTGGCCGGTGAGGGGCGGGCGCGTGTGTCATTTTGGGGTATTGACGGGGGCTGCGGACTGTTCAAAGAACCGGCCATGCTGACGAACCCATCCCCCCATCCACGCAAGCTCTATGCGGAGCTGGCCACCCTGTGCAATCTTGGCTGTGCCATGTGCGTCAAGCATTCCACGGGCTGGGACTGCGAAGATGCGCTCATGTCCAGGGCGACCTTCGAGGCTCTGGCCCCTCTTTTTCCGCACCTGGACACGCTCAACCTGAACGGTATCGGCGAACCCCTGATGCATCCGGCGCTGGCTTCGTTCATCGCCTTTGCCAGGGCCCGGGTGCCGGAGGACTGCGTCATTGGTTTTCAGTCCAACGGCATGCTCCTGACTCCGGCCATGGCCGGGGAGCTCATGGACGCGGGGCTGGACAGGGTCTGTTTTTCCGTGGACTCCCCGGATGCGGATCAGCTGGAGCGCTTTCGGGCCGGAGCCGAGCTGGTCCAGGTCGGGCAATCCTTTGACCTGATGCGTGGCGCGGCTGCCCGTACGGGGGCGCGGCCGCTGTCCCTGGGCGCTGAAACCGTGATCAGCGCCCAGAATTATGCCAGCCTCCCGGACATGATCTCCTGGTGCGCGGATCGTGGCGTAGAATTTGTCATTGCTTCTCATGTCCTGCCCTACAACGCTTCCGATGCCCCGCAGAGTCTGTACGTGCCGGTCTCGCAGCGCTGCCTGGATTTTTATCGTGAATGGGAAAAGGTCTTTGATGCCGAGGGATTGGATGTTGCGCATTCGTATACGTCTTTTTACGCGGTTTTCCGCACTCCGGAGCAGCAGCGGCTCGTGGACATTATTCTGGCCATGAAGGAGGACGCGCAGGGCCGTGGTCTGCAATTCAGCCTGCCCAATACCATGAACATCGATTTCCACCGCTTGGCGCGCGTGCGCGATACCTTTGCCCGGGCCATGGATGTCGCCCAGAGGAGGGGGATTCGTCTCGATCTGCCCGAAACGGCGGCGCGGGAGCCCAGGGAATGCGCCTTTGTCCAGAATCCGAGCCTGTTCGTGGCCTATGACGGCGCGCTGACCCCCTGCTATTATCTGTGGCACAGCTATTCGGCTTGGCTGCTCGGCTCCGAGGTTCGCGTCAAACAGCGCGTCTTTGGCCGGGTGCCGGAGGATGATCCGCTCCATGTCTGGCAGTCGCAGGATTTTTGCCGTTTCCGTGAAGAGGCGTTGCGTGAAGAGTATGCCCGCTGCGCGGATTGCAGCGTGGCCCCGTGCGACCATGTACAGGGTTTTCCCGCGCCTTTTGCCAAGGACTGTTATGGGCATGCCGTTCCGTGCGGAGCCTGTCCGTGGTCCGGCGGGGGCTTTGCCTGTCTGCGATAAAAAAGGGAGGCGCCGCCTCCCTGAAATTTGCAGGCCGTTCAAAAATTGTAAGATGCAAGGAAGCGAAAAAAGCCAGGCCGCGCAGTGTATTCTCGCATACATAAGCGGTCTGGCTTTTTTCGCTGACACAGCAGATTGCCGTTTTTGGGCGGCCTGCTAGCCCATTGCCGCAGGCCCGGTCTCCTGGGTGCGGATGCGCACGGCGGCGGCGCATTCCAGCACGAAGATCACTCCGTCGCCTTCCTTGCCTGTCCGTGCTCCCGCATTGATGGCCTCCACGGCCTGTTCGGCGAAATCGTCGTTGACTCCGATCTCCAGTCTCAACTTCTTCAGCAGGTTCACTTCCATGACCACGCCGCGGTATGTTTCCGTGAATCCTTTCTGGCGTCCGCTGCCGAGCACGTTGGTCACGGACATGTTGTAGATTTTCTTGGCGTACAGCTCTTGCTTGACTGCGTTCAGGCACTCGGGCCGGATATATGCGATTACGAGTTTCATGGCGTTTCCCCTCTTATTCGTTGGTGAAGATCTGGAAGCCGTTGTAGGATTCCATGCCGTGTTCGGTGATGTCGAGGCCTTTGAGTTCCTCTTCCTGGGTGACGCGCACGCCGATGGTCACTTTGAGCAGGTAGAAGAGGACCAGGCCGGCCCCGAAGGCCCATGCGAAGACCGCCGCCGCTCCGATGATCTGCGTGACCAGGATTTCGGTGCCGCCGCCGTAGAAGAGGCCGGTGGCCGAGCCATAGCCGGGAGCGGCGAAGAAACCGACCATGATGGTTCCAAACATGCCGCAGACGCCGTGCACCGAGGACGCGCCGACCGGATCGTCGATTTTGAGGACCTGATCGATGAATTCAAGGGAGACGACGACCAGGATGCCCGCCAGGAAGCCGATGGCCAGGGATCCCATGGGAGAGACTTCGTAACAGCCGGCGGTGATGGCCACCAGGCCCGCCAGGGCGCCGTTCAAGGACATGGAGGTGTCCGGCTTGCCGTGCTTGATCCAGGCGTAGGTCATGGCACCAAGCACTCCCATGCAGGCGGCCAGGCTGGTGTTGACGGCGATGTAGCCGATGCTGCCGTTGACGGCGGTGGTGCTGCCGGGGTTGAATCCGAACCAGCCGAACCAGAGGATGAAGACGCCAAGGCCCGCCATGGGGATATTGTGTCCGGGAATGGCCTTGGCCTTTCCGTCGGGGCTGTACTTGCCGATGCGCGGGCCGATGACCATGGCTCCAGCCAGGGCCATCCAGCCGCCCACGGAATGGACCACGGTGGAGCCTGCGAAGTCGATGAAGCCCATGTTCTCAAGCCAGCCCTTGCCCAACTCGCCCGCGCCCCAGAGAGAGCCCCAGGCCCAGTGGCCGGAGATGGGGTAAATGACGGCCGTGACCACGATACTGACAATGATGTAGGCTGAAAATTTTGTGCGCTCGGCGATGCCGCCGGAGATGATCGTCGCTGCCGTGGCCGCGAAAACGGACTGGAAGAACCAGAAGGTCAGCGTCCACAGCCCTGCGTCGCTGGTCGGGTCGACGCCGGCCAATGCGAACCCGGACGAGCCGATGAACCCGCCAATGTCCTGGCCGAACATGAGACCAAAACCCAGCAGCAGAAATGCGGGTTGCCCTGCACCGAAGTCGATCAGGTTTTTCATCAGAATATTGCCGGCGTTTTTGGCCCGCGAGAATCCCATTTCGACCAGAGCGAAACCGGGCTGCATGAACATGACCAGAATTGCGGCCAGCAACGTCCACAACAGGTTCGCGTTGGACTGGGACAACGCTTCGCCTTCGGCAAAGGCCATTGCCGGGGTAAGGGTTGCGAGCAATAGGGTCAGAGCCCAGACTTTTGGTCTGAGCAGGGCGGTTGTTTGTTTTTTCTCTTCGAACATGATGACCTCCGTGGTGGTGAGTGTTGATACTCACCCAAAGCACAGGCAGTGCCAAAGTTGTTAACAACTTGTTTTTAAAGGTATTTACGGAATGATACTGTTTTTTACTACGCTATTTGTTAATTTTCCTCTGTCTTTTTGTGTCCAATTTGGTCATAAATTAACATTTATGTATAACCCTGTAATTTTCGTGCGACTTAGGCTTTGATTGTGTCGTTGATGTGCGTGGTTTAGAGTTTTATAAAATTATTTCGGTTTGTTGCAGTTTTTTTCAATTTTGGAAGATGTTCTGCGAGCGCGTCGCTCTTGCCGTGCTTATGTTTTCCTTTTTTGGCGGCTGAATTTTAACGAAAACGACGCTTTTTGGGGTGAATCTCTCTTTGCGCCAGAGGAGGTGGTGTGTGATTTGAATTTTGTCAGAGCTTGCCTGGGTATGTCTGGTCGTTTTGGCGACAAATATGTTTATTTCTACAAAAAGGACATCATGTTTCGAATCTCGTTTTTACAAAAAAAGGTAATTTGTTGTTTGTTCTGTACGAAATTGTATTTTACAGTATTTCTGTTGTGCGGGGGCTTTATTTCAACATTCCGATATAAATGATTTTTTTCTTATGGCACCGTCCTTGCTCATACCCGACAAAAATGGAGGTGCATTGTGAATCCGACAGATACCGCTTTTATCATTGTTTGTGCTGCCCTGGTCATGTTCATGACTCCCGGGCTGGCTCTCTTTTACGCGGGCATGACCCGTTCCAAAAACGCCCTGGGAACCATAATGCAAAGTTTTGCATCCCTTGGCGTCATCACCCTGGTCTGGATTTTCTGGGGATATTCCCTGTCGTTTGGAACTGATATGAACGGGCTCATCGGCGGCTTTGATTTTATCGGCATGGCCGGAGTGGGCATGGAGCCGCACGAGTCCATAGCCACCAACCTGCCGCACATGGTCTTCATGATCTTTCAGTGCATGTTCGCCATCATCACCCCGGCGCTGATCACCGGCGCCTTTGCCGAGCGCATGCGGTTTTCCGCGTTTATCATTTTCATCATCCTGTGGTGCACTTTCGTCTATGCCCCGTTGTGTCACTGGGTCTGGGGCGGAGGCTGGATGGCCCAGATGGGCGCCATGGATTTTGCCGGCGGAGCGGTGGTACATATGAGCTCGGCCAGCGCGGCCCTGGCAGCGGCGCTGGTCATCGGCAAGCGCAAGGGCTACGGCAAGCGCTCCTTTTTGCCGCATAACCTGCCCATGACCATGATCGGCACGGCGCTCTTGTGGTTCGGCTGGTTCGGTTTCAACGCCGGCAGCGCACTGGCCGCGAACGGGCTGGCAGGCAACGCCTTTGTCACCACGCATGTCGCGGCCGCAACGGCCATGCTTGCCTGGGTTTTTGCGGAATGGAAGTTCCACGGCAAGCCCACGACCCTGGGCGCGGCTTCCGGCGCGGTGGCCGGTCTTGTTGCCATCACCCCGGCGGCTGGTTTTGTCGGCATCATGGCTTCCGTGATCATTGGCCTTGGCGCCGGAGTGCTGTGCTATTTCGGCGTGAGCCTCAAAGCCCGCTTTGGTTACGACGACAGCCTTGATGTGGTCGGCATTCACGGCGTGGGCGGCATCTGGGGCGCCCTGGCCACCGGTCTTTTTGCCAGTCAGGCCATCAACCCCGCCGGTTTCAACGGTCTTTTTCACGGCAATCCCGGCCAGCTCTGGATCCAGTTCGTATCCGTCGTGGCCACCTGCGCCTTTTCTTTTGTGGTCACCTATGTTTTGCTCAAGATTGTTAATGCCATCGTGCCCATTCGTGTCACCGAAGAAGAGGAAGAGGCTGGGCTTGACGTGGCTATCCATAGCGAATCCGCTTACCAGGCTTAATTTGCCAACCATTCCGGAGGAATCATGAAACGCGTAGAAATCATCACCCGGCCCTACAAGCTGGACGAAATCAAGGAAGCCCTGACGAGCATGGGCATACAGGGCATGACGGTCACTGATGTGCGGGGTTTTGGTCGCCAGCGTGGCCACAAGGAAGTCTATCGCGGGGCAGAATATCAGGTTGATTTTGTTTCCAAGGTTAAGATCGAGATTGTAATTGATGACGACCTGCTTGATCAAACCCTGGAGGTCATCCAACAGGCCGCCAAGACCGGCAAGATCGGCGACGGCAAGATTTTTGTTTCCACCATCGACAACGCCATCCGCATCCGCACCGGCGAGTCCGGCGGATCGGCCCTTTAGAATCGGGCAGCCTCGGCTGCCCTTTTTTGCCATGAGTATCGAAACCTTACGCCTGGCCCGGGATCTTTACCGCAATTCGGACGCGGACCCGGGCCATTCTCCTGCCTGGTTTTCCGCACGCATGGACGACTGGGTCCGCGAGGCCTGCGAAGGCCGTCTTGCTCCCGCCGGGAGTACGCTGGTGCTGGCCCTTGGCGGCTATGGGCGCGGCGAGCTTTTTCCATTTTCCGACATTGATCTCTTGGTGTGTCTGCCTGAAGCGGACGCGCCCGATCCCCAGTTTCTGGCCGAGGCCCTGTTCCTTCCATTGTGGGACAGCGGTTTTGATGTCGGGCACGGCATCCGAAGTGTCAGCGAGACCATCACCCTGGCAGCGGCCGATTTTGAAGTCCTCTGTTCGCTTCTTGATGCGCGGCTTCTCTACGGTTCGGCGGATCTGTTTTCCGATTTTCAGCGTACCGTCACGCAGAACCTTGTCATCCCTTTGCACGCCGAGCTTGTAGGCTGGCTCGCAGGCCGTCATGAATCGCGGCACAGGCAGTTCGGCGACACCACGCATCTTTTGTCACCAAATCTCAAAGAGGGCAGGGGCGGGCAGCGCGACCACCAAACCACGCAGTGGCTGGAGATCCTGTGTCGCGCCGCAGGAGACGATTCGCCTTTTCTTTCGTCTTCCGAGCGGGAGGCTTTGTCGCAACGCGTCGGTTTTCTATCTCTTGTTCGAGTTGCTCTGCACCGGGTCAGCAAGCGCAAGAATGATGTCCTGCATCTGGAATTACAGCCGGAGATAGCGCAAAGCATCGGTTTCGGCCCTGCCAATGACCGAGACTCGGTGGAAAGGTTTCTCTCGGAACTGCATAAGACCATGGCCGAGATAAAGCTTCTTTGCCGCCTCTGTCTGGACAAGGTTCGGGGTTTGGCTGGAACGCGCGTCTCTGGAGCGTCCAATGTCGAGACGGGCCTCGACTTTTCCATTCTGGTTGCAAATCCTGCCAACATTATTGAACTTTTTCGGCATAGCGCGCAAACTGCAATTCCCATTGGCTGGCACACCCGCCGTATCATTCAGGATCGCTTTCCCGCGCTATCCATGGCTCCGAACTGGCAGGTGCCGATAGTTTCCCGTTTCGAAGAGATTTTGTGCAGTGCTTATGCTGCGCACGCCCTTGATCAGATGCTTGAAATCGGTTTTTTGAACCTTTTCGTGCCCGAGTTTGCCGCCATTGAGCATCTGGTTCAGTTCGACGCCTATCACAAACTGCCTGCCGGACCGCATCTGGTGGAGACGGTGCGGAATCTGGCGTCCTTTGATTTGGGCCATGAATTTCTGGGTGATTTTCTTTTTCCCCAATCAAGCGACCCCTGTCTGCGCTGGGCCGCGCTGCTGCATGACATCGGCAAGGGTAACGGTGATCATGCGGCCAAGGGCGCGCAGCTCTCGCGCCAGATTCTGGGCCGATTGGGCTATGACGACAATTTTGTTCATGAATGCGCTTTTTTGGTCGAACATCATCTACTTCTTGTGCACACGGCCACGCGTCACGATCTGGGAGAGGAGTCCGTCATCATGGAGCTTGCGCAGACCCTTGGATCTTTGCGCCGCTTAGACCGATTGACCCTGCTGACCTGGGCCGATTCCATGGCCACCGGTCCCAAGGCCTGGAATCCCTGGATCGAGAATTTACTGCGGGAAACCTATTTCAAGACGCGCAAGGTCCTTGAACATGGAATCATGTCCGATGAAACCCTGGTGCACAGATTGAGCACGCTACGCGATTCATTGCGCTCCAACCGTCCGCAGCATTTTTCAATCCGGGACTTCGAGGGATTTCTCGCCGTCATGCCGGCCAGGTATCTGATGCAAACCGCGCCGGGACGCATCATCGATCATATCCAGCAGGTGCACCTCTTCCGAGGATGCCCGGATACCGCTCCTTTTCGACTTTCCTGGGAGCACCGGCCCCAATCGAGATCGTTGCGCGTGACGCTGGTTTCCACCGACAGGCCGGGCCTTTTCGCCCGTGTCTGTTCGGCTTTGGCCAAGCATGGCATGTCCGTGCTTGGGGCGGAGCTGTGCGTCTGGGATGACAAGACGGTCGTGGATGTGTTTTGGGTCACGGAACCCTTGGACATGCTTTATGCCGAGCAGACGGTCGAGGCCTTTGCTTCCAGCCTGGCGCAGCTTTTTGCCGACGAGACGAAGCTGGATCAGCTTCCTGTGCGCATAACCTCCAGGCTGAAGAAGGTTTATGCGCTGGACCGCGACCTGGTGCGAGTAGCGCTGGACAACGGCGTCTCGGATTTTCACACCGTGCTTTCCATTCAGGCTCCCGACGTACCCGGCCTTCTGGCGACGGTTTCGCTTTGTCTCTACCGGCTGGGGGTTGACCTGGTCTTTGCCAAGATCGCGACACAAAAAGACAAGGCCATGGATATTCTGCATATCCGAGAAGGCGGAGAAAAGATCCCCGATTCGGAATGCGAATCCCTCGCGCGGACCCTCAGGCTTCTCATCAGCAGCCTGTACGTCTGAACCGTTACGAATGATTGGGTTGCTGAATCCAGTCTTCCAGGGTCATGGGTTCCGAGAGGCATTGGTACTTGGGCTCCCAATCGCACCTGGCCTTGATCTCGGCGCCGTGTTGGATGATGGAAATGGGGCGGTCCGAGCTGACCACGACAAGGATGACCTGATCGTGCTCGGCCGTGAATCTGAGGGCGGAGTTGTACCTGGCTCCCCGGGCGCGGTTTTCTCCGGCCACCGCGCGGCCATCGAGCAGGGAGGCGAATGCGTGCAGCTTGAGGTACATCATGTCGATGTGCAGCGCGCCGTCCACTTTCGCCAGCGACGTGGCCAGATCAAGGTCCATGTGGCGCTTCAGATCCAGCGGCGTTTCCAGATGCTGTCCCGAGATGTTGGCCAGAGGGCTCCCGAAATCGAGCACCAGAGCGCAGCCGTGTTTCCGCTCTTGGGCGCTGCGGACCAGGGTGCTGGCGACCTTCATGATGGTGTAGAGCTTGCTTGAATCAAGATTGAGTTCGAGCAGCACTTCTTCCAGCTGTACAAGGTTGGCTTGCCTGGTGGAGGAATGGAATCCGCCGTCGGCAAAGCTGCAGATTGTTTCGTCCTGAACCCTGATGAAACCATGATTGCCGCGAAATTCCGCAGTCACAGAAAAGTCCGGCATTCTCCCCGTGCCGATGCCGATGATCTTTTGCCCATTGCTGACCAGCTTGTGTTTGTTGCCTTCGACCGCCTGCAGGAGCTTTCGCGTGTGCTTGAAATCTTTCAAGGCCGGTCTTTCAAAATCCCCGAAAGTGGCCAGGTAGTGGATTCTGTGCACCTGTGACGGCTCCACGAAAATGAGGTCTCCAAAGGCCCATTTGCCTTCTTCCTGGGTCTTTGAAATATTGAGAATCGCGTCCAGTATAGGGTAGATGCGCAGCCGTGTGTCCGGACCCAGGCTCAAGTTTCGCATGTCGACAATGTGGTCGCGCACGGCATGGGTTGCAAAGTTCTGCAGCACATACCCAGATGTCTCCAGGTCCGTGATACTTTTTGTTCCAAGGTCCTGGGACAGGAGTCTGCATGCGTATTCCAGCCAGCGCTGTGTCGGCCCGGTCGAGCACATGTCGACATGGTGCTCGCTGAACCAGGTTTGGTAGAATATGCTTGGGAAATGACCACCGCAGGCGATAATGCCTGCCAGTTCGGGATGTGCGTATTCACCGGGACCATTTGCTTCTTCGGCAGGAGGGTTTTGCGTCTTTTTTTTATGCTTGAGGTAGATTTCCTCCAGACGCGGTTCGTGCCCGCGCAAAAGATCGCACGGGTCATAAATGCGGAGCGGACTGTCTTTGTCCAAGGCGTAAATCAACGCGGCCCGGCTTGCCCCCGAGAACCGCGCCAGGCCATTACACAAACCATCATGAATCTGGTCGATGCATTTGATCAAAAACAGTTCTTCCATGGACATCTTCCGTTTAATTTTCTTTTTTTCGCTATCCCAGGCAATGTTTTCGGTCAACGCATCGTTTCAAAAGGATCTTGCCCCCTTTTTCTCAGCGCTTAGAGTATAGGCATACATTCGCAGGAGGGCGCTATGCATGAAGTCAGCTTGAACCGTGTCATTACGGATTATCTTACCGGCCTGGAGATCATGGATACCACGTACGAGGATCTGCGGCAGGCGTTGGCCAAACTGCTGGTGGAAGACAGGAAGTATCCGCGGGAGAACATCCGCTCAAAATATCCCCTGGATTACGCAATCAGCGGCGAGCCGCACTCGGTTGCGCTCGATCTGGCAGTCTTTTCACCGGAGGGAGACCCTCTTTTGGCGCTTGTTTTTTGCCCTGGAGAGGTTGGAACATTTGTGCGCGAGAGCGTGGCCGCGGCACGAATTCACCTGCCGTCTCCCTTTCCGCTGGTCATCGTCACGGATTCCATGGACTTGCAGCTGGTGGAGACCAGAACTGCAGAGGTGATCGGCACCGGTTTCAATGCGGTGCCGCGGTGGGGTGATTTGCCTGCCCTTGCCCTGGAGCATCCTTGCCCAAAGCCTGGTGAGGATCGGCTGGACAAGGAGCGCAGGATTCTTGCGGCCTATGACGGCCTTGGCGGGCCTTGTTGTGGCGGAGAATGCGGCATCTAGGGCTCGTTTACCCTAGCGCCGGGAGCGGGAACCATTTTTCCTGCTGCGCCGAAGGCCAGGAACTCAATGTCTCGGTGAGCACCTCCTGGGTGATTCCGACGGCACCGACCTGGCCGACCACAAGCCCGGCTGCGCAATTGGCCAGTATGCAGGAGCTGAGCAGGTCGAGCCCGGAGCTGAGTCCAAGCGCGATGACCGCGATGACGGTATCACCGGCTCCGGTCACGTCGAAGACCTTCTTGGCTGTGGTCGGCAGGTGGAAGACCCCCTGTCCGGGCAGGAATACCGCCATACCTTCAGCCCCCAGGGTGATGACCAGGCTTTGCAGGTTGCGCTCCTGCATGATCTTCTTACCCGCTTTGAGGATGTCTTCGCGGTTTGTGATCGCCATTTCAGCGCCTTCTGCGGCTTCTTTCTTGTTTGGCGTCATGCAATACAATTCGTCGTAATGAGGAAAATTGCATGTTTTGGGATCCAGGATAATTTTTTGATCCGGTCTTTTCTTCTCTTTCATCCAACGTAAAAATTCTTCCGAAATAACCCCTTTGCCGTAGTCAGAGAGGATGATGATCTCAAAGCTGTCGAGCCTGCTCTCCACCGTCTCCAGAAGGGTCGAAAATTCTTTTGCATCAAGGGGGCGGTCCGTTTCCCTGTCCACGCGCAGCATCTGCTGGTGCTGGGCCATGATCCGTGTCTTCAGGGTCGTTTCCCGTGAAACGGAACGGATGAGGTGGCTTTCGATGCCGAGGGAGCTGCAGATTTCCTGCAAATTTTCTCCGTAAAGGTCTTTTCCGCACATGCTCACAAGGGTCGGGCATCCGCCCAGCGTGGCCACGTTTTGGGCCACATTGCCGGCGCCGCCGATCTTGAAGACCTGCTCGGTGATCTTGACGACGGGCACGGGCGCTTCGGGAGAGATTCTTTCAACCAGCCCTTTTTGGTACTGGTCGAGCATGATGTCTCCGATGATAAGCACCTTGGAGCCGATCATGCGCGAGGCATTGAACGCCAGATTCATATTTCCTGCTCCTTTGCCATGCGTTCAAGAAAGGACGCTATTTTTTCCCTCTCCTCGCTGGTTGCATAACTGAACACGATTTTTCCTTTTTTCGGTGTTCCTGAGTGCTTGACGGTGAATGTCCCGGCCAGGGACTTGATCACGCCGGCGATGTCCTCGACCACGGGTTTGCCAGGTCGCGGTTTTTCCTCGGGTTCCATCTTTTTCTGTTTGATTTTTTTGACCAGCTCTTCGGTGTCGCGCACGTTCAGATTCTTGTGCACGATCTGTTCGGCCAGCATGGCGATGCCCTCGGGATCATCAAGGCCCAGCAGCGCCCTGGCGTGGCCGGCCGAAAGGGTATTGGCCTCCAGCATGAGCTGTACTTTTTCCGGCAGCTTCAGGAGTCGCAGGCTGTTGGTCACCGCAGGCCTGCTTTTGCCGATTTTGTCGGCCAGTTCTTCCTGGGTGATCTTGAAATGCTCCTTGATCTGGCCCAGGGCTCGCGCTTCTTCAATGGGATTGAGGTCTTCGCGCTGCAGATTTTCGATCAGCGCGATGGCCATGCTTTCGGAGTCGTCCATGCGGCGGACAATACAGTCGATGGTCTCAAGCCCGGCCATTCGGCAGGCCCGCCAACGTCTTTCTCCGGCCACGAGCTCGAATCGACCCGGAGTCGGCAGCGGTCTGACCAGCACCGGCTGGATCAGGCCCTGGGACTTGATGGAGGCTGCGAGTTCTTCCAGCGCTGCCTGGTCGAAGTGGTGGCGCGGCTGATGGATGTTGGGCTCAAGGGCATTTATGTCCAGCGCCACTATTTCTGCTTCGTGTTCGGGTTCGACATTGCGGCTTTTGATGAGTACATCAAGCCCGCGTCCAAGCCCGCGTTTTTTCATGGTCATAATTTACCCGCGGATGTTTGCGTCAAGGGACGTTGACCCTTGGCGATTCGTATTTACTGACAGGTAATTGTCAAAACCTTCAACTTCCGGAGTCACAGTGAACAAGGATACGGCCATCAGATACGTTGTTGATGCCAAGGGTAAGCCCGAGGGTGTTTTTATCGAAGAAGAGATGTGGCGGCATGTTTGTCAGCACGTCCTCTCCGTGGTTGAGAAACTGTATCCTTCGGAAGACACTATCGTCGAACCCATGGCTGATCTGCAGCTTCTGGAAAAATACTGGGACCTTCGTTACGAGCTGCCCACCGACGTGGCTTGTGAAACCTGCGGGGCAAGTACCGCGGACTGGAAGGCCGATGAGCCCCGCAAGTTCATGTTGCGCGCCGCCAACATGGGCGGTCTGCTCGCATTCCAGTGCGTTGGCTGCAAATCGCGCATAACCAAGCGTCATTTCAAGGACAAGGTCACCGTGACCTGCGCGCCTCAGGCCTCCTGCGCCTGCGGTTGACCCATCTTCTTGTCGATCAGTTCCTGGGCCAGCGCGATATACGACTGGGTTCCCATGGACCTGATATCGTAAAGTATGGCCGGCAGGCCATGGCTTGGCGCCTCGGACAGGCGCACGTTTCTCGGTATTGAAGTTGTGAAGACAAGCTCTTTGAAATGGTCGCGCACCTCGCGTTCGACCATGAATGAGAGCTTGTTGCGTTTGTCGAACATGGTCAGAAGGATACCCAGAATGTCCAGCTCCGGGTTCAGCCGTTCCTTGACCAGCGTGTAGGTTTTCATGAGCTGCGCGATCCCTTCCAGGGCGTAGTATTCGCATTGCAGGGGAACGAGCAGCCACTTGGCCGCGCACAAGGCGTTGATGGTGATGAGCCCCAGCGAAGGGGGGCAGTCGATGAGGATGTAATCGTATTCCGGGCTCAGCAATTTCACGATGCTGCGCAGGATGAATTCCCGGTCTTTTTCTTCGCCCAGTTCGATCTCTGCCCCCACCAGGTCTGGCGTGGAGGGCAGAATCTTCAGGAATTCCATGTCCGAATCCACAATGGCCGTCCTGGCCTCAGCCGGTGAAAAGAGCGCCTGATAGATCGATTTCTTCACGTTACTGACGTCGACGCCAAGCCCGCTTGATGCGTTGGCTTGCGGATCGCAGTCAATAACGAGCACCCGCTGTTCCATTGCCGCCAATGATGCCGCCAGGTTGACGGTGGTGGTGGTTTTGCCCACCCCTCCCTTCTGATTTGCCAAAACGATTGTCTGCGCCAAAAGTCTTCCCTCCTGATCCTGTCGTTTCACGCGGAACTATGGACGGTAATAATCTTTGTACCAGGCGATGAACTTTTCGATTCCTTCCTCAATGCTTGTGGAGGGCTTGAATCCCACTTCTTTGATCAAGTCGTCGATGTTGGCATAGGTCGCCGGCACGTCGCCGGGCTGAATATCCATGTAGTTCCGCACGGCTTTCCGGCCAAGGGCGTTTTCGAGCACGGTGATGAACTGTTCAAGCTCGACAGTGTTGTTGTTGCCGATATTGTAGAGCTTGTAGGGCGCAGGAGACGTGCTCGGATCGGGATTCTTGCCGTCCCAGTCCGGGTTGCCGGTGGGCACATGGCTCACAATGCGGAACACTCCCTCGACGATGTCGTCGATGTAGGTGAAGTCCCGGCGCATTTTGCCATGATTGAAGACATTGATCGGCTTATTTTCGCAGATGGCTTTGGTAAAGAGGTAGAGGGCCATGTCGGGGCGGCCCCAGGGGCCGTAAACCGTAAAGAAGCGCAGGCCCGTTGTGGGCAGCTTGTACAGATACGAATATGTGTGCGCCATGAGTTCGTTTGATTTTTTGCTGGCGGCGTACAGGCTCACCGGGTGGTCCACATTATCGTGAACCGAAAAGGGCATGGATGTGTTCAGTCCGTAGACAGAACTCGACGATGCGTAAACCAGATGCTTCGTGTCGTTGTGGCGGCAGCATTCCAGAAGGTTGGCAAAGCCTACTATGTTGGAATCAATGTAGGATTTAGGATTCAAGAGTGAGTAGCGGACCCCCGCCTGGGCCGCGAGATTGACAACGTGAGTGAATTTATTGGCCTTGAAATAGGCATCCAGCGCGGCGCCATCGGCCAGATCGATGGGTTCGAAATGAAAATTCGCGTCCTGCTGCAGCAGCTTCAGACGGTCTTTTTTCAATTCAACCGAGTAGTAATCATTGAGATTGTCGAGGCCGAATACGGAGGTTCCGGTGGCGAGAAAGCGCCTCGCGAGGTGAAAACCGATAAATCCCGCCGCACCAGTGATAAGAATTTTCATGCAATGCTCCATGTGAAACAAAATATGAAAATGACCTAACCTAAGGCTGATTGGTGGGCAATACGGAATTTGAGTTATGCGCCTGCTTTTTTATACGTCACGTTGTTTCAGGCATGGATGAGACCCGAAGCTATACTGTCTGCAGAATTTTCCAGGCTTCATTTTTGACGTTCTGGTTGCCCCGCGCCATTTCATCAAGACTCGGCAGGGTGACAACGCGATGGGTTGTCTGCTTCAGAAGCTGAGCGTCCAGGCTGCTTGACTGGTCATGTACGGCCTGGTCGGTTTGGAAGAGGAGGATCAGGCCTGGATTAAAAAATTCGAAACCTTTGCGAAAAGTGCTAAGGTCAAGATCGGTCGGCCAGGAGCAGATGTCCTTAATTTGCCAGCGGAGGTGCTGACAGACGGATTCCTGTATTTTTTTGAAAACAACCAGACGGGGGGGATTGGTTGCTTCCTGCATATCCTGGTAAAAACCGGCATAGCACCACATTGTGCGTACAGGTGATTGTTTCCCGTGAAACAATGACCGCAGCAACAGCGGAAGCGGTTCATTCGCCTTAGCTGCGGGCTTTTGTGCCAACTGATTCTGAAGAGGTGGTTCGGGCTGGGGCGCAGCTTGCGGTACGTCGGATGCGGGCAGGATCTCCTCCTGCACCGCAACGGGCGGGCGCAGGAGGTGGGTGATGCCGAGGCGTTTCAAGGTGCGCTGGGCTTCAGTCAGGGTGTGTTCATTGAGATCCAATCCCAGATCCTCCAGGCGATTTCCGTTTTGGGCAGTTGCGGCCAAGCTTCTTGTCTACCGTGGCGGTCCATGACCAAAACTCTGTTGGTGGCTGCGGCAAAGCCGGCACCGGCTTCGTCTATGGGATTGGCGATGAGCAGATCAAGATTTTTTTTGCGCAATTTGAGCGCCGCGTTGTGTTCAAGATCCTGAGATTCGGCAGCAAAACCAATGGTTTGTTGCCAAGATTTTTTGGCGGTGCTTAAGGTCGCAAGGATGTCCGGGTTTGCATCGAAGGTCAGGCTTAGGGGGCCCCCGTTTTTTTTGTATTTGCCCGTGGGGCAGGATGGGGGACGAAAATCAGCCACCGCGGCTGTGAAGCAGCCGATGTCCTGAGATGGGAAAATATCCGTGGCGGCTTCAAACATGTCACGGGCCGTGACCACTGGGACGCGTTTGATCAAGGAAGGCAGGGCGATATCCACCGGGCCGGTGATGGCGGTGACTTCAGCACCGCGCAGGGCCGCGGCGATAGCCAGGCTCGCACCCATTATTCCGCTTGAAGGATTGGACCAGAAGCGGGCCTTGTCGAAGTATTCCCGGGTGGGTCCGAGAGTGAGCATGATTTTTTTGCCGCGCAGATCTTGTGGAGAAAGCGCGGCCAGAGTGTGAATGAAGATTTCATCCAAAGCGGCAAGCCTGCCTTGGCCGGTGTCGCCGCAGGCCACGTTGCCGCACTCGGGTTCAATGCGCGTGATGCCGCGTTCACCCAGCACAGACCAGTTGTGCCGGGTTGCCGGCGCGCTCCACATGCGCGGGTTCATGGCCGGGGCCACCAGCACAGGGCCGGCGTAGGCCAGAAGCTGGCAGCTGAGCAGATCGTCTGCGATGCCGCACGACATTTTTGCGATGATGTTCGCAGTGGCTGGAACAACCAGAAAAGCGTCGGCTACGGAAGGCTCGAGATGGTCGAAATCTGCGCCTGCGGCAAACATGTCGGTGTAGAGCGGGTCGGCTCCGAGAGCCTTGAAGGAGAGTTCGGTTACGAATTTGCGCGCCGATTCGGTCAGGGTCACACCGACTTGCAGGTGCAAATGCAAAAAGGCCCTGGTCAGATCCAGGGCCTTGTACGCTGCAATGGAACCGGTGATTCCAAGGTGAATACGTTTCCCGTGAAACGTGTCAAACTGGTAGTGCGCGGGAATCACTGCGACAACGTCCTTTCAGAGTCCATGCCGGACCCCGAAGACGGGTAGGTCTGGTACGGATCGGTAAGGGGCTGAGTGCCCGTGGGGTATGCCGGTTCAGCGCTGCCTGCAACCTTGGGAGAGACCTTGATCTCAAGCCACGTGTACCACATGGGACTTTCTTCGATCGTGATCATGCAGACGCGATTCTCTTTTGTAAAAACCATGTGAAAGCGCTGATATTTCTGGTAGGTGACCAGGCTCCATCCGTCTTTGGGCATGCTGTTGAAAAAAAAGTCGAAAAGAGAAATGGGTTCAGCCCGGCCACGAAAGACCATGGTGCCGTATTTGCCACTGTCCGAGGGGGAGATGATGGATTTGTCGGTTTGAATCTCCATTTCCTCTGGAACGCGAATGTCTTTGAAATCATAGAAGAAACTGTTTTGAGTCGGAGCAAGCCCCGGATCTTCGGTCGTGGTGTCGCTTAAAGTAGCGCAACCCCAAGAAGAAAGCAGCAATGCCACAAGAATCAGTTTAAGATAGCGCATGTGTGTAATCCTTTGAAAACGTTAAGATTGTGAATCGAAGTTCTTGTTTTGGAAATTTAGCACCATCGGCAGTGAGATCAAGTATTTTTTTAGAAGCCTGGCCATTACAGAAATTTTCTGGCTGTGGCGGCTTCGTCGATCCATCCCCCGTCCTCCAGAGATTGCGCTGCCAGAGTGTACATGCGGTGCGTTCCCTCTGTGTAAATAGCGTGAATCAGTTCCTCTGCATAACCTTTGAACACCCCATGAACGAGATCGGTTTGCGCGTAAAGAAAGCGGGCCAGTAACGGGTTATCATGATGGAGGGGAAGATAGAGGATGAAAAGGCGTTTGCAATGAAAGATAATAAAACGGATGCGGCGAACTTCACGCTCGATGCTTTCCGATGTCTGCCTGATGACCGCATAAAGTTCCGATCCGATGTGCTGTTCTTCCGGGGTCAGCCCTACAACCTGCTGCAATTGTTTGAAGCGTGGTTTGTAGTTCATCTGCTGGTACGCGTCCTCTTTAAGCTTGATGCACTCATGGAAGATGTACCCCAGCGCCCAGTCCAGGTATTCGCCGAAAACTGCGAACGAGGTCCGATCTTCGTTGCGAAAAAGCAGATGGGAGGTGTCTTTGAGCCTCCAGAGCAGACCCTTGCTGTTTTGGCGCCCCAGCATGTCGTCAAAAAAATGGAAGCTCACGGAGCCGGTTGCATCATACTCGGAAAAATGGTTTTCCAAAGCACTGGCAATCTGGCAGAAGTCGCGCAGGACATCGCGTACAAAGGAATCATGTTTGGATTTGAGCCAGCTTTTGGACATTGCACATCCCGTACTCATTTTTCGCGTCATGTACGGCACCCCTTGGCATACGTCAAACCCACAAGAATCGATGAATACCGAGCAAAAAATTACATCACCCGAGCAAATTGAAAGACCCGGCGACGGCGGCAAGGTCGTCTTCACCAACGGATGCTTCGACATCATCCATCCGGGCCATGTGGATTATCTGGAACGGGCCAGGAGCATGGGCGCCTGTCTGGTCGTCGGCCTCAACAGCGACGCTTCTGTCAGGCGGCTGAAGGGCGCGTTGCGGCCAATCAACGACCAGCAGAGCAGGGCGCGGGTCCTGGCGGCCCTGGCCTGCGTGGATTTCGTCATACTTTTTGAAGAGGATACGCCTCTTGAACTCATCAAGAAAGTCCGACCCGACGTGCTGGTCAAAGGCGGGGACTGGAGCGTGGACCGGATAGTCGGCAGGGATGTGGTGGAAGCGGCGGGAGGGACGGTCTGTTCCATTCCGTTGCTGACCGGATATTCGACCACGGGAACAGTGGAACGCATTGTGGCCATGCACGGGAGCGTGGGAAATGGATAATTTCAACACCAGGCGAATACTCTACTCTTTAACGTACCTGCTGGAAGTTTTGACCGCTGCGGGCGAGATAAGCGAGGCGCAAGCCAAGATCATCATGGACCACGCCGTCAAGAACGGGATCGATGTGGAAGGGCCGGACGGAATCGACGACCTGATCCGTTTCAACATCCGCAAGCCGTCCAGTGAGGCCGGGCATCCGGAATCGCGCATCACGGAGGATGTCATCCTCAAAGCCGTCGCCTGGCGGGAGGGGCTTGAATTTCGACGGGTCGACCCCTTTGACCTGGATCTGGAGGTGACCACCAAGACCATCTCCGAGAGCTTCGCCCGCATGAATACCCTGGTTCCGATCATGATCCGCGATGGCGAGCTGGAGCTGGCCGTCTTCAATCCTTTCCGCCCGGAGCTGTGGCAGGACATGGAGCGGGTCAGCGATCTGCCCTACAAGGTTTTCCTGAGCACCCGGCAGGACATAAACCGCCTCATTGACGACTATTATCAATTTCGCACCGCCATTCAGGCCGCGCAGATCGAGTTCATGGACTCCAGCGAGATCGGCAATCTCGAAGCGCGGGTCAAGGTCTCGGAAAAATCCGACCCCGAATCCCATCGGCACATCATCAAGGCCGTGGATTATCTGTTGCGCTCGGCCCTGCGTGAGCGCGCCAGCGACATTCACATCGAGCCCAAAAGGGATTTTGCGCTGATCCGATTTCGTATCGACGGCATTCTGCACGACCTGCACCGCCTGCCCATGACCGTGCATCTGGCCATGATAAACCGTTTGAAGGGGATGAGCCGACTCGATATTTCCGAGAAGCGCAGGCCCCAGGACGGACGCGTGCAGCTGGTTTTGGCGGGAGTGCCGACGGACGTGCGCGTTTCGACCATTCCCGTGGCCTTTGGCGAGAAGATGGTGCTGCGGCTCCTTTCCAGCGACAGCACGCTCAAGAATCTCGAAGAGCTGGGCATGGGCCCTGACCATTATGCGACCTACAGCACGTTTCTGAACAAGACGTACGGGCTGATTCTCGTCACCGGCCCCACGGGGAGCGGCAAATCGACCACGCTGTATTCGACCCTGAAGGTGCTGGCCAACCCGCAGGTCAACGTGGTCACGCTCGAAGATCCCATCGAGATGGTGGTGGATGATTTCAATCAGATCGGCGTGCAGACGAAAATCGGGGTGACCTTCGGGCAGATGCTGCGGCACATCCTGCGTCAGGACCCCGACATCATCATGATCGGTGAGATGCGCGACCTGGAGACCGCCGAGCAGGCCATGCAATCGGCCCTGACCGGGCATATCGTCTTCTCGACCCTGCACACCAACGACGCCAGCGCGGCCCTGACCCGCCTGCTCGATCTGGGCCTTGACGCCTATCTCATCAATGCGGCCGTCATCGGCTGCATCGCCCAGCGCCTGGTGCGTAACATCTGTCTGCACTGCAAGGTGCAGTACAAGCCCGATTACGAGGAGATAAAGGCCCTGGGACTGGACAGCTACATCCAGCCGGAACAACTGTTGTGGAAGGGCCGCGGGTGCGACCACTGCCGCCAGACGGGGTATTACGGGCGAACCGGCATCTTTGAGATCCTGCCCTATGACACGGAGGTCAAGGACGCCATCCGCAAGAACATCGACCTGGGCGATCTGCGCGCAATGGTGCGTAAAAAAGGGGTTCGGTCCCTGTTTGACGACGGCATGGCCAGGGTCGTGCAAGGTGTGACCACGGTGGAAGAGGTTCTGCGCGTGGCAGGAGGTTCCGTCGATTAAGTGCGGGGTTTGACGGATTTGGGAAGATTTCTGCCCGTGAGCTTTTTGAGGTCCTCAAAAGCCTGATCCAGGGTGGAGCGTTCTTCGACGCTCTGCTGCAGGAAGGCGCGGATAGGATGGACCATGTTCAGGGCCTGGTCGATTTCCGGATTCGAACCGGCCGCGTAGGCCCCGATGTTGACCATGTCCTCGACCCGCTGAAAGGTGGCCATCATGCGGATCAGGTCACGCCCGGCGGCGATGACGGGCGCTGGGGTGACGTCGGGCGCCAGTCGGCTGACGCTTTTTAACACGTCGATGGAAGGGTAGTGCCCCTGATCGGCGAGGTCTCGCGTCAGCACGATGTGACCGTCGAGGATGGAGCGGACCGCGTCGGCCACGGGTTCGTTGAAGTCGTCGCCTTCAACCAGCACGGTGTAAATGCCGGTGATGCTCCCTTTGGACGAGCGCCCGGCGCGTTCGAGCAGGCGCGGCAGGTGCGAGAAGACCGTCGGCGTGTATCCCCGGGTGGTGGGCGGTTCGCCGGCCGCAAGGCCGACCTCGCGGGCCGCCATGGCGAAGCGGGTTACCGAGTCCATCATGAGCAGCACGTCTTTACCCTCGTCACGAAAAAATTCCGCCATGGCCGTGGCCGCATAGGCCGCGCGCATTCGCACCAGCGGGCCCTGGTCCGAGGTGGCCACGATGAGCACGGATTTGGCCAAACCTTCCGGTCCCAGGTCTTTTTCGATAAAATCCACGACTTCACGGCCACGTTCGCCAATAAGCCCGATGACGTTGACCTCGGCCGACGTATACCGGGCAAACATGCCCATGAGGGTGCTTTTGCCCACCCCCGAACCGGCCATGATTCCGACGCGCTGCCCCTTGCCCAGGGTCAAAAGGCCGTTGACTGCTCGGACCCCGACGTCGAGGGGTTCGGTGATGCGCGGTCTGGTCAATGGATTTGGCGGGTCGGCGTGCAACGGGTTGTAGCGGGCCGGAAAAATGGATTTTTCCGGATCAAGGGACTGCCCGAAGGCGTCCACTGCCTGCCCGAGGTAGCGATTGCCGACCGGGAAAACAGGCGGGGTGCTGGTGTTGCGGATGAGGCTCCCCGGGCGGATGCCGCGCATTTCGCCATAGGGCATGAGTAGCATGACGTCGTCGCGAAAACCGACCACCTCGGCGTTGATGACCTGTTTGCCGGTATCGTCAGGCAGAAGCTGGCAGACAGAGCCGAGCGGGGCCTTGATGCCCCGTCCCTCGGCCACAAGCCCCACGACCTTGGTCACCTTGCCGTAGGCTTGCGCTGGCTGCAGACCGGCCAGCAGATGCAGGGTGCCGTCCAGGTCAGCGGTCATGAGTTTTCCACGTATCCAGCGAGAATGGCGCGGACCTGTTCAAAGCGGGCGGTAATGGAATTATCCACCAGACCGTCGCCGCTTTCGATGCGGACTCCGCCCGGTGCGAGTTCAGCACTGGCGCAGATGCGAATTTCCGGGAGATCGGAGTGTTTCTCCCGCGTCTGGTCGGCCAGGGATTTGGCCAGATCAAGGTCCTCGCGGCAGACATGCACGGTGATGCAGGTTCTGGTCTGCAGCTGCGAAACGGCTTCCTCGAAGAGGGTGCCAAGGACCTGTTCGCGCTGTTCGTCGAGCATAACACCCAGGGTTTTTTCAAATGCCAGGCGCAGAATCTGAAAAAGGCTTTGTTTGTGCTCGGCGTAGATGCGCTCCTTTTCAGTGACCAGCGCGGCCTGCATCGTGTCCATGAAGGAGCAGACTTTCGCGGTTTCCGCCTGCGCCAGGGCGTTGGCTTTGCTTTGCCCGGCGGCGAAGCCTTCGGCCTCGGCGCGGGCGCGGATTTGCTCGGCTTCGGCCAGAGCTCGGGCCAGAATTTCCTTGGCCATTTGCTGGGCGCGCTGGCGTACCTGTTCCATATAGTGGTCCTCGGTCTCCGTGTTCCAGGTCAGGGCGGGTGGGCGGTTCAGACCGACGCCGTCGCGGCTGTGCAGGCCATAAATGACCCTGCAGGAGAGTGGCGCGTTATCAGACAAGGACTTCGCCTCCGCTGCCGGCGATGACGATGCGGCCTTCGGCCTCCAGTCGTCTGACCTGCTTGACGATGTTCTGCTGCGCGGCCTCCACTTCGGACAGCTTGACCGGTCCCATGATCTCCAGGTCCTCGCGGATCATGTTGCCTGCGCGCTCGGACAGGTTCTTGAAGAACTTCTCGCGCAGCTCCTCGGGGGCCGTCTTCAGGGACATGGTCAGGTCTTCGTTGCTGATTTCTTTGAGGACTTCGCGGATGCCACGGTCGTCGATCTTGATGATGTCCTCGAAGACGAACATGAGCTGCTTGATCTCTTCGGCCAACTGCGCGCTTTCTTCCTCGATGTCGGCCATGATCTCTTCTTCCGTGGCTCGGTCGATGGCGTTCAGGATTTCCGCCACGGAATTGACGCCGCCGACCTTGCGGCCTTCCTTGCCGCCGATGGCGATGAGCTGGCTCTGCAGGACCCGGTCGACCTCGACCAGCATCTCCTCGGCCACGGCTTCGAGCTTGGCCAGGCGGATGAGCACCTCGGCCCGTACGCCTGGGGCCATGTTCTGAAGAAGATTTCCTGCGTTGTCCGGCGGAAGATGGCCGAGAATCAACGCCAGGGTCTGGGGATGTTCGTTGCGCAGGATCTGGGCCAGGATCTTGGGGCTGACGTTGCCGAGTTCCTTGAAAGGCACGGGCCCGGAATCAAAATCAAGCTCGTCCAGGATGTAGCGCGCCGTGTCGGAATCAAGATTGGAGGAGATCATCTTGCGGACCTGTTCGGGGCCGCCATAGAGCATCTCCTTGCCGATGGTCATGGCCTGGTTGAATTCCTTCAGGACATCCTCGGCCTGCTCCTTGCTCACCGAGTCCAGCTTGGCCATGGCCCGGGACACGGCCGTGATCTCGGCGCGTTCGAATTTCTTGAAGACCTCGGAGGCAAAGGCGTCGCCAAGGGCAAGAATGAGAATGGCCGTCTTCTGCGGGCCGGTCAGTTTTCCAGTAGGTGCAGCCACTTATGCTTCTCCCTGTCCCTGAGTCATCCATTGGCGCATGATCATGACGGCCTGATCCATGTTCTGTTCAACGAGCTGCTGTGCGAGGTGCTTGGCGTTTTCGATGCGCTTGACCGCGTCCACGGCCGCCATGTCCTCTTCGTTCAAACCTTCGGTCAGGGCCATGAGCTCCTGGGCCGCGCCAAGCTGGTCGGCGGTCTGCACCGTGGGCTTGTCGACCTTGGGCCGGATCAGGGCCAGCACGACGGGGCGGGCCACAAAGAGCAGGAACAGGAGGATGATGAGCGTGTTGAGGAGCGGCTTGCCCAGCAGCTGGAAATAGCGCGAGGCAACATCCAGAAGCGGGGCCTGTTCGGCTCCGACAGGCTCGCCAAACGAGATCGAGGAGACCTCGATGGCGTCGCCGCGAGCGTCGTCAAAGCCGACGGCTCTCTGGCTGAGCTGCCGGATCTGCTCCATCTGCTCGGCGTTCAGAGGCTCAAAGGCGTACGTGCCGTCCTGTTGCTGAATGTACTTGCCGTCGACGAGAACGGCAACGCTTAAACGCTTGATGCTTCCGACCTGGGCGATGATCTGCTGTTCTTCCTTGTTGATGTCGAAATTCGTGGTGGAAGAGGTGCGGACGCTTTCCTGCGCAGTGCCTGACGCCGTGCGGTCGTTCTCGCCCTGGTAATTGGGGTCGGGCGTGCCGCCGTCGACATTGGCTGAGCCCTTGCTTTCCTCTTCGTTCTTGACCTCACTCCTGACCACGGCGGACTTGGGATCAAAAATTTCCTTGCGGATAGTCGTGCGATCGAAGTCGAGGTCGGCATTGACCCGGGCGATGACCCGTCCAGGGCCGACAATGGGCAGCAGGAGCTGTTCGATGCGTTGCTCCAGGCTGCGCTGCATGCTGGTCTGGTATTCAAGCTGGGTCGAACTCAGACCCGCGATGTCCGTGTCCGTTTTGGGCTCATAGAGGATCTTGCCCCGGCTGTCGGCGAGGGTGATGTGTTCGGCGCTCATGCCTTCGACACTGGTGGAGACAAGGTTGACGATGGCCTGCACCTGCTGCGCTCCAAGGCTGCGCCCGCCCTTGAGCTTGAGCATGATGGCCGCGGAGGGCGGGGCCTGCTCTTCGACGAAGAGGCTCTTGTTGGGCAGCACCAGATGCACGCGGGCGCTTTCCACCTCGGACAGCTCGGAGATGGTGCGGGACAGTTCGCCCTGGAGCGCGCGCTGATAGTTTATGCCTTGCACGAAGTTGGTTTGCCCGATGCTGTTCTCGTCGAAGAGCTCGAAGCCGATGCCCTGACCGTGCAGCGAGCCTTCGCCGGCCAGTTTGATCCGCGCTTCGTAGACCATGTCACCCGGTACCATGATGGTGGCTCCGGAATCGGTGATTTGGTAGGGGATTTTTTCCTTTTGCAGGTAACTCACCACGCTGGCCGCGTCGTCCTGATAGAGCTGGCTGTAAAGGACCCTGTAGTCTACCTTGTTCATCCAGAAGATCATGACGAAGAAAGCGATCAGCAGCGAGACCAGCAGTCCTCCCAGGAGGATACGCTGGGCCAGGGATTTGTCGGTCCAGAAGTCCGTGGCCTTGGCCAGAGTGTTTTGCAGAAAGGGGGGCATGGTGAATCCTCGCGTGTATTAGAATCAGAACTGGATGCGCATTATTTCCTGGTATGCCTGCATGACCTTGTTGCGGACAGCGGAGGTCATATCCATGGCCAGTCCGGCTTTTTGCAGGGTGATCATGAGCTCATGCACATTCTGGTTTTTGCCCGAGACAAAATCCTGGATCATGAGCGATTTTTCGCCCTGCATATCGTTGACCTTGGCCAGGGACTCTTCGATGGTCTCGGCGAAGGACTGGGTTGCTTCCTTGGTGGAGTTGTTTTTGGCGTCAAGGCTCTTGGGGTTCCTCAAGAGCTCGCTTGCCGCGGAATAGGCCTTGATGGCCAAAGGTGATACCGCCATGGAATGCCTCCTTGTCTATGACTGCTTCTTTATCCGACCCGGATTATCATTCCGGGTTAACGCCCGATTTCAAGGGCCTTTGAGAACATGCTTTTGGACGTGGTGATGGTCGAGACATTGGCCTCGTAGGCGCGCATGGCCGAGAGCATGTTGGTCATCTCTTCCACCACGTTGATGTCCGGGTAGCTGACATAGCCTTCCTCGTCGGCGTCCGGATGCCCCGGCTCGTAGACCTGCTTCAGCGGCCGTCTGTCATTCTGGACGGATTCGACCCGCACCCCTTTGACGTCCTGATCCAGGGCCGAGTTCATGGCCTTGGAAAAGGGGCTCTGCACTTCGGTCTCCTTGAAAACGACTTCTTTGCGGCGATAGGGGCCGCCGTCCACGGTTCTGGTCGTTTTGGCGTTGGCCAGATTCATGGAAATGACATTCAAATGGGTGCGTTCGGCCTTGAGCGCGGACGCACCGACATCGATGGCGGTCATGAAGTCCATTATTTGCCTCCGTCAGCGATGGTTTGCTTCAGGCCGGTGAAGCTTTTTTGCATCACCGTCGCAAGTGTATTGTAAAGGAGATTGTTCTTGGCCATGGCCGCCATTTCCTTGTCGAGATCCACGTTGTCCACGCCCTGCACCACGCGTGGCGTCAAGGATTTGGTGACGCTGGCCTCGGTCTGGTCGGCGGCGAAGGCGAGAGGAAAGTGGTCTGGATGCGTGCGGGCGACAGCCCCGGATTCGGAGAGTCCGAGGGCGGCCTGCAGGTCTTTTTCGAACTCCAGGGTGCGCGCCTTGTAGCCGGGCGTATTGATGTTTGCCAGGTTGGCGCTGACGATGTTTTGACGCTGGAGCTGAAAATCCATGACCTTGGCCGTCAGATCAATGTGATCGGGAAACAAGCTTTTCATTCGATAACCCCTTGTCGTACCGGCATTTCTTGTTCTGGATAGAGCAGAGCCGGGATGCTGACGAGGTCTGGTTTGCAATGACCATTCCAGATTGAGCAGAATGCAATATAATGTTTAATACCAAAATGTTGCCGTGTGAAAGCCATATTCCGGGAAAAGTTTTTCTGACTAGCGCAAAGGGTGGCATCAAAGTTGCTAAGTCGCTGGCAGAGAGTCAACGCATACGAGATCTGCCGACAAGGAGGAGGAACCATGAGTTCGCATCTGGATTATGAAATCAACAAGGAACTTGGCGAATGTTATCTTTTCATGGGTGAGCTGGACAAGGCCGAGAGCTATTACCATAAAGCCGCAAGCAGCAACGGCGTCCACCCTGATCCATACCTGGGCCTTGCGACCATCGCAGTGCAGCGTGGGGACCTGGACCAGGCCATGGCCATGTATCAGAAGGCCGAGAATATCGCCTCTTCGGACAAGTCCATAGCGGGAATAGCCCTGGTCAGCGCCCATCAGGGCCAGGAAGGCAAGGCTTTTGATCTGTATCTGAAAGCCCTTTCCCTCAATCCTGAAAACATCGTCGCGCTTTTCGGGCTGGTTCAGGTCGCGCACGTGCTTGGACGCACGGCCGAGGCCATCACCCCCCTGGAACAGCATCTGGAGTTAAACCCCGGCAAAAGCGAAGTCCGCTATGCCTTGAGCGGATGCCTTGTGTCGTGTGGCCGCAAAGACGAGGCCAGGGCGCATCTGCATCGGCTTTTGGAGATGGACCCCGCCAACGCGTCGGCGGCCGAACTTCTGGCTCAGCTTTAGAACGGTTCCGTTCCCCTCCCTCTGGCAGGTCGGTCCCCGGTAATCCGGGGGCTGGCCTGCCTGTGTTATTGCATATTGTGATCAAAGGTGGCAGTGCACGGCGAACATTCTTTTCGAGAGGGGGACACCATGAACATGTTGCCAATTCGCCGGGCCATCCTGAGCGTTACAGATAAATCAGGCCTTGATGACTTTGCCCGTTTTCTGCAAGAGCAGGGAGTGGAGCTGGTTTCCACCGGGGGCACTCGCAAGAAACTCGTCCAGGCGGGTTTGAAGGTGCGTTCCGTCAGCGATGTGACCGGTTTTCCGGAGATCCTGGGCGGCCGGGTCAAGACCCTGCACCCGCACGTGCATGCCGGAATCCTGGCGGACAAGGACGATTCCACCCACATGCAGACCTTGAAAGATCTGCGTCTGACGCCTTTTGACCTTGTCTGCGTCAATCTCTACAACTTTGCCGAAGCCGTGCGTCAGACCCTGGAAGACAAGCAGGCCGTCGAGCAGATCGACATCGGCGGGCCGACCATGCTGCGCGCCTCGGCCAAGAATTTCCATTCCGTGGCCGTCATTCCGGGTCCGTCCTACTATGCCGAATGCATGCAGGAGATGAAGGACAACGGCGGCTGCCTTTCCCTGGCCTTCCGCAAGCGCATGGCCGTGGCGACCTTTGCCCTGACCTCGGAATACGACCGCATGATCACCGAGTACCTGAGCCGCTCCTGACGGAGCGGCCCGGCCGGCGCACACCGGCCACGGAGAGAACACCATAGCATCCAAACCTCTCGGCAATCTGACAGGCCTCAAGCCCAGTCAGATCACGGCCATTTCCCGACTCTACAACAGGCGCTTCCCCGATCAGGGCGGATGCACTCCCGACCAGGCCCGGGAACTGGCCATCCTGAGCCGCGGCGTCAGCCGACAGCTCGGCGTGCTCATCAACCGCAAGGGCGTGCCGGTCATGGTCATTGTCGGCGAGCAGGATGGCATCCTGATCCCCGAGCTTTCACGTCATAGGCAAGCCGATTCCCGCCTTTCCGGCCTGCGTCTGCTGCACACCCATCTTGATTCGTCCCTGCTGACCCAGGAAGACCTCATGGACATGGTCTTTCTGCGTCTGGACGCGGTCAGCGTGCTGACGGTGTCCTCCGACGGGGCGCCCATAACCTGCCAGATCGCCCATATCCTGCCGCCCAACGCCGATGAGCTGCCCTATCAGGTGCACCCGGCCATGATCTGGGACGATGTGGATTTCGATTTCGGCGCGGGCGTCAGGGCCCTGGAAGACGAACTTGCGCGGACGGGCCAGAGCGTGGCTACCACGGCCCGCGAGGGCGCGGCCATTCTGGTCAGCGTGGCTTCGGAGTCCAAGAGCGCGCAGGAGCGATCTTTGGCGGAGCTGGCGGAGCTGGCCGCCACCGCTGGACTGGACGTTGTGGGGCAGGTCGTGCAGCGGGTGACCAGGGTCAACCCCAAGCTCATCCTCGGCCGGGGCAAGCTTGCCGAACTGGAAGTGCTGGCCCTGCAGAAGAATGCCGCGACCCTGGTTTTCGATCAGGAGCTGACCCCCACGCAGCAGCGCAACCTGAGCGAGATCACCGAGCGCAAGGTCCTGGACCGCACGCAGCTCATTCTCGATATTTTTGCCCAGCACGCTCAGACCCGCGAGGGCAAGATGCAGGTCGAGATGGCCCAGCTCAAATACATGATGCCGCGCCTGGTGGGGCAGAGCAGGGCTTTAAGCCGTCTGGCCGGCGGCATCGGCGGTCGCGGTCCGGGCGAGTCGCGCCTGGAGATGGATCGTCGGAAGATCCGCGAGCGTATCGCCCAGATCAAGACTGAGCTCGGCAGCGTGCGTAAGCACCGCAAGTCCACGCGCAGTCGTCGCGACAAGGCCGGGCTGCCCATTGTCTCCCTGGTCGGGTACACCAACGCGGGCAAGTCCACGCTTTTGAACACCCTGACCAAGAGCGTGGTCCTGGCCGAGAACAAGCTTTTCGCCACCCTTGATCCCACCAGCCGCCGCTTGCGCTTTCCCGAGGACCGGGAAATCATCCTGACCGACACGGTGGGCTTTATCCGCCATCTGCCCGCTGATCTGCGCGAGGCCTTCATGGCCACCCTGGAGGAGCTTGAGAGCGCGGACGTGCTGGTGCATGTGGCCGACGCCTCCCATCCGGAAATGGAGGCCCAGGTCCAGGCGGTGGAGTCCATCCTGCGCGACCTGTCCATTGACGGCATTCCCCGCATCCTGGCCCTGAACAAGATCGACCGCATCAGCGAAGAGACACGCCAGACCCTTGGTTACGTCTACCCCGACGCGGTCTTCATCTCCGCCATCGAACGCCCGACCCTGGCTCCGTTGGTGGATCGGGTCAAAGCGCTGCTGTGACGCATGGGGCCGTGCCGTGAGGCAGGTCCGAAGGATAATGTGTGATGGATCCCCGCCTGCGCGGGGATGACACATGACCAGCGCCTCAATTTGAAGGTTTGCCTGTACGATGGCTGGGGCTTTGCGCTCTGTCACCACGTCATTTCCGCTAAGGCGGGAATCCATGCTTCATATGACGAAAGTCGTGCGCCCTTAAGGTGTCTCCCCTGAAAAGCGAAAAGCGCGAAAACCCCCAAGGTTTCCGCGCTTTTCGCGTTGCATTCAACAGGTAAGGCTACTTCATTTTCCAGGGATGCTCTTCACCGGCCATGAGGCGCTGGATGTTTGCGGAGTGCTTCCAGAAAATCAGCGCCATGAGCACCAGTGCCAGAGGTATGGCGCCGAACATGCCCTGGAAAAGCAGAACCACGGGCATGAGCGCGACCATGACCAGGGAGGCCAGGGATACGAAATTATAGAAGTACAGGGCCGCCAGGAAACCAAGTCCGCAGATTATGGTGCCGGAGGTGGAGATGGCCACGAAAGCTCCCACCCAGGTGGCCACGCCTTTGCCGCCCTTGCCGTGCAGAAATATGGAGAACATATGTCCGCAGACCGCGGCCGTGGCGACCAGCGTCAGAAAAAAGGAGGAATCCGAGAAGCTCGCGGCCAGGGCCACGGGCAGGAAGCCTTTGAGCATGTCCAGGGCCAGGGTCAGGGCGCCATACTTGGTGCCGCAGAGACGGCCGACATTGGTGGCTCCGATGTTGCCGCTGCCCTGTTCGCGCGGATCGATGCCGCAACAGGTTCTGGAGATTAAAAGGCCGAAGGGCATGGCACCCAGAAGATAGCTGATTGCGAGCCAGAATATTGTCACCATGTGCAGTCTCCTTGGTCTTTGGAAAGTTGGATTGGCATGTGCCGAAATCCCCTACTCGAAAATGGCCGGCCGTACAAGTTCATTCCTCTTCCCAGGCCTCGACGATCTTGATCTCGTTGTTCAGGGGATCGACCTTGCCGATTCTGATGGAAAACCGCTGGCCGAGCCGGATTTTGTCGCCAAAGATCTTGCGCGGGGCCTTCAGAAAGAGCTGCAGGTCAGGCAGCGAAATGGTCACCAGGTGTGAGCCGGGATCGACGATGATCCCGGACCAGCGGATCTTTTTGTGATTTTGTCTGAAATATTCGTATTTCCAGTATCGCGGCCGCATGCGCTGCACCTGTCCGACCAGTTCGGCCCGGCTGGACAAGAGCGGGAGCAGGCTCTCAAGCGCCGCCTTGTCCAGCAATCGTCCCTGCCCGGTCAGCTTGGCCAGGATCTGGGCCATGTTGATGAAGTCGGAATAGCGCCGAAGCGGCGAGGTCACCGGCGCATAGGCCTTGGCCCCGATGGTGGCGTGGCGCCTGGGTTCGCATTCGAGGATGGAGGGGCCCATGTTGTTGATGATGCGGTAGATGTCCGTGGGATCGGTCCAGACGCCGGCGCTTTCGGCGGGCAGCGTGATGTTCTGGGTTCTGAAAAGCAGGGCCGTGTCTGTTTCCCGAGCCCAGGAACCCATGGCCTTGTTGGCCAGGATCATGAACTCGGACACGATTTTTTGCGCTTCGGGCGTGGATTCGGACTGGACGACCGTAACCTCCGGGTTGACCGGGTCATTGCAGAGGACCATGCGCGGGTCGGGCTGGTCCATGATCACCGCGTGCTCGCGAATGCGCGCCTGCCGCAGCAGGGTGGCCAGGTCGCGGGCGTGATGCAGCATGCCGGGAGCGCCTGCCTCGATCTCGTTTTCCACGCCCGTGTAGGTCAGATTGGCCTCTATGCGGATCCAGGTGATTTGCGGAGCAAAGGAGCGCAAGGCTCCGTCCGGGTCCAGATCAAAGGAGATGACCAGGGCCGGACGCTCTTGTCCGGCGCAGAGGCTGAAGAAATCCTTGCCCAGGGCCTCGGGCAGCATGTGGCTGGTGCCTTCGGGCAGATAGAGGGAGGTGAAGCGGTGCAGCACCGCCTTGTCCAGGGGACTGCCGAATTCCCAGCCCAGACAGGGGCAGGCCAGGGCCAGATGCAGCGTGAACCCGTTTTCGTCACGCGTCAGCGCGAAGCCGTCGTCGATGTCCTGGGTGCTGGCGGAATCAATGGTCACGATGCTGACGGAGGGCTCGGTGCGCGTAGCCAGAACCCGCTCCTGCAAGTCAGTTACGGCTTCGGCGTGGGCCGCGGCCCAGTCCGGCTCCCAGTAATATTGGGCGCGGCAGAGGTGGAAGTTGAAATGCGGCGGCACGATGCCCCAGGCCTGGGCCAGGAACAGAGGCAGGTGCGGGTCTTCCGGCAGGCCTTGACTCATGGTCTTCCACAGGGCGTCCGAATCCCGGTCGTCGGGGCTGCACAAGCGGGTCATGAGCAGTTCGCGGATGCGCTCCGACTGCTCTTGGTCGGGCTGGGGCAGGGCGCTCTTGCGCTTGCAGAAGATATCCCACAGCCCGCGCAGGAAGTCCTGGCCGAAGCCGACCAGACGCTCGCGCTCCTGAGCCTTGCGCATCTCTTCCTGGCGGCGTTCCACGGTCTCCAGCGGATATATCTCGAACTGGGGCGGGGAGAATTTGAAATGGGTCTTGGTCTGCAGGAGCTTGCGCCCCAGGGCCGCGAGCTGATCGGGACTCGCGTCTTCGAAGACCAGGCTCGCGAACCAGTCAATGCCTGCTTCGTCCACTTCGCCTTGGGCCAGGTCCCAGATCTCCAGCGCGTCAACGGATTCGGCCAGGCGTTCCCGGCGGCCGTTGTGCGTGCGCAGCAGGTCGAGCATTTCCTGGCGGCTGCTGCCCGCCGGACATTGGGGGCCAAGCCAGGGCAGGGCTCTGGACAGGGGGAGCTTGAGCTCGCGCTGTCCGGAGGTGAAAACCCGCAGGCGCGGGCCCTGGACGTCCAGGACCCAGGCCGTGACGGGCTGGTTGTCCTGCAGGAATTCCATGATGCACCCGGGCTGCAGGGAGAGAGAGGTGGACATAAAAGGCCTTATGCGCAGTGCGCGTGAGCCGGCCGGGCCTGCTCGGATGAACGGCCCGGAGGCCGTGTTCTAGTGTTTGAAAGAGCGCTGGCCGGTGAAGACCATGGCCACCTGCGGGGTAGCGCTGTTCACGGCCTGGATGATTTCCCAGTCGCGGATGGAGCCGCCGGGCTGGGCGATGGCGGTCACGCCCTGGGCAATGGCCAGATCCACGCCGTCGCGGAAGGGGAAGAATCCGTCCGAAACCAGGACCGTGCCGGGCAGACCGCCCTTGTCCTGTTCGGTTTGGGCCAGGATTTCGGCCAGGGACGTTGCCAGTCCCTGATCCGTCAGGGCCTTTTGCTTCAGTTCGTACAGGGAGAGGCCGTGGCGTTCGAAGGCCAGCTTGTCGGCGTACTTGGTGTAGGCCTTCTGGATGGTCAGTTCGACGCAGCCGACACGGTCCTGTTCACCCGTGCCGATGGACACCGTGGCCCCGTCGCGGGCGAAGATGATGGAATTGGAGGTCACTCCGGCTTCCACGGCCCAGGCGAAGAGCAGATCCTCGGCTTCGCGGTGGCTGGGTTTGCGGGCCAGATAGGTGGTGCCGTCCTTGGTCGTCTCGGCGGGCAGGAAGTCGTCTTCGGTCAGGATTCTGTTCCTGAAGGAGGCCTGGATGATGAGCCCTCCGTCGACCAGGGATTTGATGTCCAGAAAAGGAGTGCCCACGATTTTTTCCAGCTCGCCGAGCGCCGGGATGCGGATGATGCGCAGGTTCTTCTTGGCAGTCAGGACGGTCAGGGCCTCGGCGGTGAAATCCGGGGCGGCGATGACCTCGAAGTAGCTTGCGCTTATGAAGTCGGCACAGTCCTTGTCGAGGGTGCGGTTGACGATGATGGTCCCGCCGAAGGCCGCGATGCGGTCGGAGGCGAAGGCGCGGGAAAGGGCCGTGAACAGGCCGTCATCGGACCAGGCCGCACCGCAGGGGTTGTTGTGCTTCAGGATGATGGCGGCGGGCTTGGCTGTCAGGTACTGGAGCATGTTGATGCCGTTGTCCACGTCGGTCAGGTTGATCTTGCCCGGATGTTTGCCGGACTGGATCAGGTTTTCCTCGGTCAGGGCTGAAACGAGCTTGTGCTGCCCCTGCTGGAAAGCGACTCCGTCCATGGTGAAGGAACTCTCGACCACCTCGTAGAGGGCGGCGGGCTGGTCCGGGTTTTCGCCGTAGCGCAATCCTTTTTGTTCGCCGCCGATGTTCCAGGTTTTCTTGGCGTAGCGGATGGTCTGCCCGCCCACGGTCAAGGTCAGGTCGGCCGGAAAGGAGTCCCGGTTCAGTGTATGATACATCTTCTTGAGATCACTCATATATAGTCTCCGAAAAGAGGATTTGGCGTTGTCAGGCGCGGGCCCGTCCCGCGTGAATCCATGTGCCCCTAGCACAGGCCCGGATGGACGGCAAATCCTGAGCCGGGGCGGGGCTCGGGGCCAAGCGGACATGGTGGGCGAATCATGAAGCTCACGAGTCCGAGGATCAATCGATTGCGTAAATTGACTTCGCCCCAGCCTTCTCATAAAGAAGGGAGCCATTTGCCATTGCGCTGACGGCGAATATACCAACGACGAGGAGATCGGATTCATGGCGAATATCGTAGTCATGGGCGCCCAGTGGGGCGACGAAGGAAAGGGCAAGATAGTCGATTTGTTGACCACGGATGTGGCCGCCATCGTGCGCTTTCAGGGCGGAAACAATGCGGGACACACGCTGGTGGTGAATGGCAAGCAGACCATCTTGCATCTCATTCCGTCCGGCATCCTGCACCAGGGCAAGAAGTGCATGATCGGCAACGGCGTGGTGCTGGACCCCTTCGTGTTCTGCCAGGAGATGGACAAGCTGGCCGCGTCCGGCATCGACGTCAGCCCTGAGCGGCTCTTGATCAGCAAGAAGACCCAGCTCATCATGCCTTACCATTGCGCCATCGACAGCGCGCGGGAAAATTTCAAGAGCGGGTCGGACAAGATCGGCACCACGGGCCGGGGCATTGGTCCCTGCTACGAGGACAAGGTCGCACGCATAGGCATCCGCGCGGCGGACCTGGCGGACGAGACCTTGCTCAGGCACAAGATTGAAAAGGCACTGGTGGAAAAAAACGCCTTGCTGACCGGTCTGTACGGTCAGGAGCCCATGTCGGCGCAGAAGATTTTTGACGATCTGCTGCCTGTGGCCCGGCGCCTGGCACTCTATCTGGGCGACGTGTCCTCGGCCATCCAGGAAGCCGCCGGACAGGGCGTGCTTTTCGAGGGCGCTCAGGGCACCCACCTCGATATCGACCACGGCACCTATCCCTTCGTGACCTCATCCAACACCGTGGCCGGCAACGCCTCGGCCGGGTCCGGATGTTCGCCGCGCATGTTCGATCGCATCGTGGCCATCGTCAAAGCCTACACCACGCGTGTCGGCGCCGGCCCGTTTCCGACGGAGCTGGCCGACGGCCCTGGCGCGTACATGCAGGAGAAGGGCGCGGAGTTTGGCGCGACCACGGGCCGCAAACGTCGCTGCGGCTGGCTGGACATGGTCGTCCTGCGCGAATCCCAGCGGCTGAACGGCCCTACGGAGATCGCCCTGACCAAGCTCGATGTGCTGGGCGGCCTGGATGAACTGAAGCTCTGCACGGCCTACCGCTACCGGGGCGAGGAAGTCGCCTATCCCCCGCAGGAAGAGAACGGCATGGCCCATGTCGAGCCGGTCTACGAGAGCATGCCCGGCTGGACCGAAGACATCACCGGGTGCCGGACCTATGGCGAGCTGCCGCAGGCAACGCGCGATTATATCGCTCGCATCGAGGAAATTCTGGCCATTCCGGTCTCCATCGTCTCCGTGGGCCCGGATCGGGACCAGACCATTCTGCGTTGATAGTGGGAGGTCCGCCTCCCATTTTTTTATCATGTCCACATCCTGGCAGCACATCCTCTCCACTCAGCCCCGCATCGCGGGGTTTCTGGAACGCCTCGCCCTGGCTCCGCCGAGTTCACTGCTTCTGGAAGGCGGGAACGCCGCCGAACGCTTGGCGCTTGGTCTTTTCTGGGCCGCGCGGCTGATGTGCCGCGAGGCGGCTCCTCCGTGCGGAAAATGCCGCATCTGTCTGCAGATCGAGGGCGACGCCTGCCGCGATCTTTTTCTCCTGAACGGGGCCGAGGGGTCGATCAGCGTGGACACGGTGCGGGAAGTGCGCGCCGTGCTCGGCGATCCGCCTGCGGGCCGGGGGCCGCGCGTGGTCATCCTGGCCGAAGCGCAGGCGCTGGGCGACGGCGCGGCCAATGCCTTGCTCAAGTCCTTGGAAGAGCCAAGCCCAGGCAACGTCTTTGTCCTTTTGGCTCCGAGCCGTGAAATTTTGTTGCCGACCCTGGTTTCCCGCAGTTTCGTGCTTACCTTGGGTTGGCCCAAGGGAGATCTCGAAGACCCTGGCCTGCGGGACAGCCTGCGCGCCCTGTGCGAGTTCATCCAGAGCGGCAAGGGCGCGTGGCTCGAATGGACGGGCCGCAAGGGCAATGTGGACGCGCGGATGGCTGACTCCATTTTGCGCGAGGTGCAGCGCAGCCTGGTCCAGGCAGGGTACGGCAACCCCCTGACCGATCTGGCCCGCCTGCTGGCCGCCAGGCTCGATGTGGTCGCGGTGCGTCAGGTCGGCGTCGTCATCGAGAATGCGCTTGAAAGTCTGGACGTGGGGGCCAACCCAGCCGTGGTGCTGGAGTGGGTCGCCATCCGCATGTGGAACCTCCTGCACAAATAAGAAGATGCGCGAAATTATTCTCATCCAAATCGCCGGCATGGACCGGGACGGCCTGCTGGCCGGAATCATGGGGCAACTGGCCCAGTCCGGGGTGACCATCCTCGATATCAGCCAGTCCGTCATTCACGACGACCTCTCCCTTGGCGTCCTCATCGAGGTGCCGCAGGAGAATGAATCCTCGCCCATCTTGAAAGACCTTCTTTTCTGGGCCCACAACCAGGGCCTGCACCTCAAGTTTTCACCCGTGACCGAGGACGATTACGAACGCTGGGTCGGCGTGCAGGGCCGCAAGCGGCACATCGTGACCGTGCTCGGGCGGACGATAACGGCGGAAAATCTGGCGGCCATGGCCGCGGTGATCACGTCCCACGGCCTGAGCATCGACTGCATCACCCGTCTCTCGGGCCGCAGGTCCCTGGCCAATCCGCCGGCCATGCCCCGGTCATGCCTGGAGTTTTCCGTGCGCGGCACCCCGGAGGACATTTCCGGCATGCGCGCCGCTTTTCTGGACCTGTCCCGGGAACAGGGCATCGACATCGGCTTCCAGGAAGACAACGCCTTTCGACGTATTCGCCGGCTGGTCTGTTTCGATATGGACTCGACCCTGATCCAGGCCGAGGTCATCGACGAGTTGGCCAAACGGGCCGGGGTGGGAGAGGAGGTCGCGGCCATCACCGAGGCGGCCATGCGCGGGGAGCTGGATTTCTCCCAGAGCCTGCGCAAGCGCGTCAGCCTGCTCAAGGGTCTGCCCGAAACAGTGCTGCAGGATGTCGCGGCGACCCTGCCCATGACCGAGGGCGCGGAGAGACTGATCCGCACCTTGAAGAGCCTGGGGTACACCATCGCCATCCTGTCCGGGGGGTTCAATTATTTCGGGCGCCGCCTGCAGGAGCATCTTGGCATCGACTACGTGCATGCCAATGAGCTTGAGATAAAGGACGGGGTCTTGACCGGCGGTCTGGTGGGCGAGATCGTCGACGGCGCGGGCAAGGCCAGGCTGCTGAAAGCCATCGCCGCCGAAGAGCACATTTCCCTGTCGCAGGTCATCGCCGTGGGCGACGGGGCCAACGATCTGCCCATGCTCGACGTGGCGGGCCTCGGCATCGCCTTTCACGCCAAGCCTGTGGTCCGTCAGGGCGCGGGACAGGCCATCTCCAACGTGGGGCTTGACGGCGTGCTCTATTTTCTGGGCCTGCGGGACCGCGAAACCGTGGATCAACTGGCCGGACCGGAGGAATAATGTTTGGAAAGCTGTTTTTGCTTTTTGTGCTGGTGCCGGTGGCGGAGATTTATCTGCTGGTCACCGTCGGCGGCGTCATCGGGGCGCTTCCGACCGTCGCCCTGGTCATCCTGACGGCCCTGGCCGGAGCCCACCTCGCGCGCATGCAGGGCATGTCGACCATGCTGCGCATCCGCGAGAATCTGGACCAGGGCTTCATGCCCGCCGAAGAACTCCTCGACGGCGTGCTCATCTTTCTGGCCGGCGTGGTGCTGCTGACGCCGGGCTTTCTGACGGACATCGCAGGCCTGCTCATCCTGCTGCCGGCAACGCGCAACCTCTTCAAGCAATGGCTGCGCAAGAAATTCGACGAATGGCGGCAAAACCCGAACGTGCACATCACTTTTCACAGATAACGCCTCCGGCGGGCAGGGAGCTCGCCCCCTGCACCCCATGCAGGGGCCAAGGTCCGTGTCCGTCCATACCGTCCTCAAGCCCCATCCCCCGGAGCCACCCATGATCTACCGCAATCTCAAGTCCTGTCTCGACGATCTGGAGCGGACCAGACAGCTGGTGCGCATTGACGAACTCATCGACCCCTGCATAGAGGCCGGCGCCATCCAGCGCAGGGTTTTCCAGGCCGGGGGCCCGGCGCTGCTCTTCACCAACGTCAAGGACACGAAGTTTCCCATGGCCGCCAATATTTTCGGGACATTGGCGCGCACCAAGTTCATTTTTCGCTCCACCCTGCACCGCGTGGAGGCCATGCTTTCGGCCAAGGCCGACCCGGCTCTTGTTCTGAAAAAGCCCGCGCTCTGGCCCGGTCTGGCGCTGGGTGCCTGGCACACCCTGCCCAAGACCGTGAGCGGCGGCCCGATCCTGGACCACACCACCAGCATTTCAGAGCTCCCGCAGCTCATTTCCTGGCCCATGGACGGCGGCGCCTATGTGACCCTGCCGCTGGTTTATTCCGAGAGCCCGTCCAAGCCTGGGTACATGGGTTCGAATCTGGGCATGTATCGCATCCAGCTCTCGGGCAACGAGTTTGAAAGGGACCGGGAAGTGGGGCTGCACTATCAGATCCACCGCGGCATCGGCTACCATCATGCCGAGGCCATCGCGCGCAAAACGCAGCTGCCTGTGAACGTTTTCGTGGGCGGACCTCCGGCCATGACGCTGGCCGCCATCATGCCCCTGCCCGAAGGCATCGCCGAGATGCTCTTTGCCGGCGCGCTGGGCGGGCATCGCGTGCCCATGGTCAAGCGGCCCGGGGAGCTGCCGATGCCGGCCGAGGCGGATTTCTGCATCCGGGGCTACATCGACCCCGCCGTGCAGAAGCCCGAAGGTCCCTTCGGGGACCATCTCGGCTATTACAGCCTGGCGCATGATTTCCCGGTCATGCGGGTCACCGAGGTACTGCACCGCGCAGGCGCCATCTGGCCCTTCACCACGGTGGGCAGGCCTCCGCAGGAGGACACCATGTTCGGGGCCTTCATCCACGAGCTCACTGCCGAGCTTGTGCCGCAGGTTTTCGGCGGCGTGCACGAGGTTCACGCCGTGGATGCGGCCGGGGTGCACCCGCTTCTTCTGGCCGTGGGCAGCGAACGCTACGTGCCGTACGCGGGCGAACGCCAGCCGCAGGAACTGATCACCAACGGCCTTTCGCTTCTGGGCACGACTCAGACATCCCTTTCCAAGTACGTTATCCTCGCCGCCCGCGAAGACGATCCGGGCCTGTCCTGTCACGACGTACCCAGATTTTTCCGGCACGTGCTTGAGCGCCTGGACCTGTCGCGAGACCTGCACTTCATCACCCGCACGACCATGGACACGCTTGATTATTCGGGCATCAGCCTCAACCAGGGCTCCAAGGTGCTGTGGACGGCGGCCGGGAACCCCAAGCGCACCCTGGCCACGACCCTGCAGGGCCTGACCCTGCCGGACGGTTTTTCGAATCCGCGTTTTTTTGCCCCCGGCATGCTGGTTTTGTCCGGTCCGCCCCATGCGCAACCACGCGACACCTTTGATCCCGCCATGGAAAATCTGTGTCAGATCCTGGCGAGGGCGGACCTGCAAGGTTTCCCGCTGATTGTCGTCGCGGACGACGCCGATTTCACGGCGGAGTCCTGGGATAATTTCCTGTGGGTGACCTTCACCCGCTCGGACCCGGCCACGGACACCTACGGGCTGAACGGATTCACGCATTGCAAGCACTGGGGGTGCACGAGCATGGTCGTCGATGCCCGGCTCAAGACCTATCACGCTCCGGCGCTGTCCAGTGTGGCGGAAATCGAAAAAAAGGTGGACGAGCTTGCCCTGCCGGGAAGACCCCTGTATGGAATCATTTAATCAGCCAACCAATACGAACGGGGACATGCACATGCGTACAAAGATAGTGGCTACCTTGGGCCCGGCTTCCATGGATCAGAATGTCATGAAGGAAATGGTTCAGCTCGGAGTGCGGGTTTTCCGTCTCAATTTTTCCCACGCCGACGCGGAGTATTTCGGGCCGGTCATTCAGAAGATCCGGCAGGTGGAGAAGGACACCGGCATTCCTCTTACGGTCATGGGCGATCTGTGCGGACCCAAGATCCGCATCGGTGAGGTCAAGGGTTCGCCCCTGCAGATCCGTAAGGGGGCCTATGTGTGCCTGGGCTCCCCGGCCATGTCGGGAACGACTGAAAGCGATATCTTCATAAGCCTCGATGCGCTGGAGCTGCTGGAAGGCCTGGAGGCGGACATGCCTGTGTCCCTGTCCGACGGCATGCTGCAGTTCAAGGTCGTAAAGGTCATCGAACGGGACCGGCTGGTGCTGATGGAGGCCTTGAACGGCGGCATCCTGACTTCCAACAAGGGTATCGCCTTTCCCGGCAAGACGCTTAAACTCGCGGCCATGACCGACAAGGATCGTCGCGACCTGCACCAGGGTCTTGATATCGGCATTGACGCGGTGGCCCTGTCCTTTGTGCAGAGCAAGGAAGACATCGAAGACATCAAGGCCGAGATTGCGCGGCATGGGACCTGGATTCCGGTCGTGGCCAAGGTCGAGCGCAAGAACGCCGTGGAAAAGCTCGAGTCCATTCTGGAAGTGGCCGATGCCATCATGGTCGCGCGCGGTGACCTGGGCCTGGAATGCAGCCCGGCAGAACTGCCCATCATCCAGAAAAAGATCCTGCGCGCCTGCCGCCACGCCCAGAAACCGGCCATTGTCGCGACCCAGATGCTTTTGTCCATGGTCAAGAATCCCATTCCCACGCGGGCTGAATCAACGGACGTCTCCAACGCCATGATCGACGGCGCGGACTGCGTCATGCTCTCCGAAGAGACGGCCATCGGCAGCTATCCGGTGGAAGCGGTACGCTTCATCAACGAGATCGCGCAGTATTCCGAACCGTACTACCTGGAGCGCCTGGGCGGCCCCTACGTGCCCAAGGCCGAGAAGAATCCCCCCAAATTCATTGCCTATTCCGCCTGTCTCATGGCCGACAACGCCGACAGCGCGGCCATCGTCTGCCATTCGACCACCGGGGCCACGGCCAGATACATAAGCTCCCGCCGTCCGGCCCAGCCCATCTACGCCATGACCACGGACGCGCGCATCATGCGCTGGATGAACTTCTTCTGGGCCATCACCCCCGTGGAGAGTCCGCTGGAGCCGCGCAGTCATCAGAAGCGGGCGGAAAAATTCGTGCAGGAGTACGCGGGCTTTCGCCCCGGCGAAAACGTCATCATCGCCAGCGGCCAGGCCACCCCTGGCATGGGCACCGTCATGACCAACGAGATCAAAGTGTATTATAAATAATGCCTCCGGCGGGCAGGGGACGCGTCCCCTGCACCCCGTACAGGGGTTTGGGGGCATAGTGTGGATGCAATAAAAAACGGGCGACCCGATGGGCCGCCCGTTTTTTATTGAAGTCTGTTAAAAGGGGTGCAGGGGGCGCGCCCCCTGCCCGCCAGAGGCATTTCCCCTAGAAATCCAGCGTCTTTTTCCAGGCCACGGCCAGTTCCTCGACCGGGGAGCTGACCAGGGTGGTGCTTCCGGCGCGTAGGGTCAGTTTTTCGTCGGCCGTGGTCGTGCCGATGGCGGCCATGAAGTCGCCGGCGAAGAGGGCTTCGAAGGCAGCGCGTTTGTCCTTGGCCACGGTGACCACGAAGCGGCTGGCCGATTCGCTGTAGAGGCGCTGTTCGGGAAGCGGGCAATCAAGGGCCGGGACCAAGTCCGTGTCGATGTCCGCGCCGATGCGTCCGGCCAGGGCCATTTCGGCCACGGCCACGGCCAGGCCGCCGTCGGAGACGTCGTGGGCCGCGCTCAAAAGGCCGGTGGTGATGGCTTCGTGCATGCGCTCGTAGCGGGTGCGCGCGGATACTGCGTCGACCTGCGGCACGGCCCCGCATATTCCCAAGGTGTCGGCATATTCCGAGCCGCCCAGTTCGTTTTTGGTCAGACCCAGCACATAGACGGTTTCGTCCGGGCGCTTGAAGTCGGAGGTCATGGTCTTGGTGCAGTCGCTTATCACGCCCATGACCGAGAAGAGGACCGTGGGCGGGATGGAGATCTTTGTGCCGCCGCCCGTGTAGTCGTTCTTCATGGAATCCTTGCCGGAGATGCAGGGCACCCCGTAGGCAAGGCAGAAGTGGGCCAAGGCCTGGTTGGCGCGGACCAGCTGAGCGAGCTTGTATTCCCCGTCCGGAGTCTTCTCGGACTGGACCGGGTCGCACCAGCAGAAGTTGTCCACGCCGGCCATGTGGCGGATGTCTCCGCCGGTGGCCACGGCGTTGCGTACGCCTTCGTCGATGGCGCCGGCCATCATCCAGTACGTATCCAGGTCGCTCAGTTTCGGGCAGATGCCGTTGGCGATGACCAGTGCCTTGTCGCTGCCCAGCTGGGGGCGGATGACGGCTGCGTCGGCCGGGCCGTCATTCCTGGCTCCGATGAGGGGCTTGATCACGCTTCCGCCCTGAACCTCATGGTCGTACTGGCGGATGACGTACTCGCGTGAGCAGATGTTCAGGCGGCCGAGCATGGACTGCAAAAATTCCTGATGATCCGTCACTTTGGGGTGCGGGGTTTCACAGCCGCAGCAGACCTGCGGCTGATTCCAGGTGGCGCGGAGTTTCATTTGCGGGCAGCCGTCATGCAGGAAGCGCATGTCTAGATCGGTCACGATCGTGTCGTTGTAGCGCACATGCAGATAGCCTGTGTCCGTGAAGCAGCCCAGATCCGAGGCCTCGACGTTCATTTCCTCCGCCAGATCCATGAAGGCCTGCAATGTGGACGGGGGCACGGCCAGGGTCATGCGCTCCTGGGCCTCGGAAACCAGGATCTCCCAGGGTCGCAGGCCGTCATACTTGAGGGGGGCCTTGGCCAGGTCCATATCGCAGCCGCCGCAGTCCTGGGCCATTTCGCCCACTGAGGAGCTCAGGCCTCCCGCTCCGTTGTCGGTGATGGCGTTGTAGAGGCCAAGATCGCGGGCGCGCATCAGGAAATCGTACATGCGGCGCTGGGTGATGGGATCGCCGATCTGCACGGCCGTGGCCGGAGAGCCTTCGTGCAGCTCTTCGGAAGAAAAGGTCGCGCCGTGGATGCCGTCCTTGCCGATGCGCCCGCCGGTCATGATGATGCGGTCGCCGGGCAGGGCCTTCTTTTCATAGCTGGGATGTCCGGCCACGGTGGCGGGCATGGTGCCGACGGTGCCGCAGAAGACCAGCGGCTTGCCCAGGAAACGCTCGTGGAAGACAATGGCACCGTTGACCGTGGGGATGCCGGACTTGTTGCCGCCGTGTTCCACGCCTTCGCGCACGCCCTCGAAAACGCGGCGCGGATGCAGCAGGCGCGGCGGCAGTTCGTCGTCATGAAAGGGCGAGGCAAAGCAGAAGACGTTGGTGTTGCACAGTAGGTTCGCGCCCATGCCTGTGCCCATGGGGTCGCGGTTCACGCCGACGATGCCGGTCAGGGCTCCGCCGTAGGGGTCCAGGGCCGAGGGGCTGTTGTGGGTTTCGACCTTGATGCAGACGTTTATGTCTTCGCTGAAACGGATCACGCCAGCGTTGTCCTTGAATACGGACAGGCAAAAATCGTCCTTGCCCATGCGCTGGCGCAGCTGTTTGGTGCTGCCCTGGATATAGGTCTTGTAGAGGCTGTTGATTTCCGCCGTGGTGCCGTTTTCACGGTTTTCGTAGCTGATGCGGGAACTGAAGATTTTATGTTTGCAGTGCTCGGACCAGGTCTGTGCCAGGCATTCGAGTTCCGCGTCCGTGGGTGCGGCGGGAAGATTTTTGGCCTTGCGGTGGGCGATGACCTCGGGGCTGGTGTAGTAGTCCTTGATGCAGCGCATCTCTTCCAGGTTCAGAGCCAGGATGTTTTCGCGGCTCAGCCGCAGGAGGGCGTCATCATCCATGGCGCTCAAATCAACGATATCGACGGTGCTGGAGGCTTCGCCGGTGACCGCCGCCGTGCGGGCCGGAAAACCCGGGCTGGCTGTCCAGGCGGCCCTGTCTGCGATCTGGAAGCGCTGGATCAGCTCGTTGGCCAGGAGATCCCTCGCGATGTGTTCCACTTGGGACCGGTTCAGGTTGCCGGTGATCAGATACTGGGTGGAGGTGTAGACCGCGATGCCTGCGTCGCGGTTTCCAAGCACGGTGCGCAGGGTTTCGCGGGCGGTGCGGCCCTCGTTATCCGTCACGCCGGGGCGAAAGCCGACTTCGATGATCCAGTCGAAATCCGTGGCCGCCGGAGCCGTGTGGGCCGTGTGCAGGACCGGGTCATGCAGGGCGCCGGCTTCGATGGCCTGATCGACCTGTGCTTCGCTCAATCCGTCGACGGTGTAGATCCGGATGATCCGGACCTGACCCACGGTCAGGCCGAGCTCGTTCTTGATCTTGTGGGCGGTCTTGTTGCCCTGGGTATCGGTAACTGCCTTGCGCAGAGCCACTTCGACTCGGATCGGCATGTTGTTCTCCTACGGTGACGCTTATGGTTCAGAGGTTCTGGTCGGTTTGCAGGCGCACGATGGCGTTTCCGCCTTGCGCCTTGGCTTGATAATTGGCTTTGTCGCAGCGTTCAAGAAGGGAATGCGAGGAGTCCCCGGGTTCAAGCATGCTCATGCCGATGCTCAATGTGACCTGCCCATGATGCAGTATGCTGAATTCTTTCTGAATTCTTTCAGCAATTGTCAGCAGGTTGTCGACGGTGGAGTTGCTGGAGATGACGACGAATTCGTCACCTCCGAAGCGGCAGGGAAAGTCCAGCCCTTTGCGCAGTATGCGTCGCAGAAGCTGCCCCAGTTCTTTCAAGGCCTTGTCGCCGCCATGGTGGCCGTGGGTATCGTTGAAGAGCTTGAATTTGTCGATGTCGAAAAAGATCAGTCCGAGCGGGGTCTCGGTGCGCTTGGCGCGGGACATCTCCCTGTCGAGAAGCGGCTGGAGGTGATGCCGGTTGAAAACCTGGGTCAGGGAATCGAAAAGGGCCTGCTCCCGGATCTTGCGCTCCAGCCTGCGGATGGTCGAAATATTGCGGCCGACAATAAGTCCGTAGTCGGTGCCGAACGAAAAGCGGGAAAAGACGAGTTCGAGCTGCAGGTGTTCGTCGTCAAGGACGATCTGCACTTCCACCGCCGTGGGGCTCTGTTCCAGAAATTCCATGTCCCATGAATCTTCCTGTTCGTTCATGGGGCGGGTCAGACGGAAGAGGTTGCGACCGGTCAGGAACGCGCTGTGGCGGCCGGAGGCGAAGGTGATGGTCCCGTTTTTGTCCGTGGTGAGGACCAGGTCCTGCATGGAGCCGAGCAGCGTGTTCAGGAAGTCCCGCTGGTGCAAGGCCTCGAATTCCAGCACCCGGATTTCGGCCAGATCCTGGACCATGGCCAGAATGTTCGTTTGCGAGCCGTGGCTGATTTTGTAACCAGCCAGGGAAAAGGACGATGCTGCGGGCGCGTTGCCGGGGCCCAGCGGGCAATGGATGGCGCAATGGCCACCCTGGGATGGATCGCGCAGGAAATCTCGCCAGCCCTGTACTGTCTGCCGCGCCTGCTCCGGGTCCTTGTCCTGGGCCAGTCGGTCTTCAAGTTGAGCTGCCCCGCCAAGAAAATCGGTGAAGGTGGGGTTGGCCCGTAAAATGCGTCCCTGCGCGTCGAGCAGCGCCACTCCGGTGGGAAGAATATCAAGCAGTTCGGCCTTGATCTCAAGTTGTCCGACGGTGCTGGCCTGGTGCCGGATGCTGCGGGCCAGGAGGCGCGTGTAGAGCGTGGCCTCGGCTTTGGTTTGGCAGGAATCGCTGCCGTCGTTCAGGCGCAGTTCCCCGACCACGTGTCCCTCGGATTCCAGAGGGAATGCGGAGTCCGAAAACGCCCTGAGTTTTTCGAGGGTCGGGGCAATGTCGGGCCCGTGCACCCCGGCATCATTCAGAACGAATCTTTCCCAGAGTCTGTTGGCAGGCGCATGCAGGATGATCTCGGCTTTGCGGCAATCCCAGTTCCAGCGCAGGTGTCTGCCGATACAGGCCGCGATGGCCGCGTTGCCGCCGGTCAGCCCCTCGACTTCCTTGGCCTGGTGATGAAAGTCCTGGATGGATTGCAAAGAGTGGGCGTAAAGTCTGTCCTCGGGGTCGAGGTCCTTGACGTTCATGGCCGTGGAGAGTTCCGCAAAAAGCGTCGCGCATTGCCCGCGCAGCCCGTCCATGCCTTCCGGGGGCAGAGCGCCGGCCTTGGCCAGGAGAAAACTGAGCTGGTTCAGGCTGTCCGGGGCCGGGTCGGTGCGAAACTCCGCTTCGGCCCATCTGGTTCCAAGGATGACCGCCTGGGTCAGGGGAGGATAGTCAAAGACATGTTCCAGATCGTGGTGCGCGGTGATGGCCGCGATCATGGGCTCGGGAAAACTCCACTGCGTGAGCAGATCGGCGGTCAGGCTGGAGTGATCCTCCGGAAGATGGTCCTGCCAGGACATGAATGTCGGGCCGGTGTTGACGAAGTCCGGTTGCTTGAGATGCGGCAGAAGGTGTTCGGGAAAGTTGGCGGCGTAGAGGAGCAGAGAGAGGTCTTTGACCAGGGCGCAAATATACGCGGTTTCCGCTTCTTCCGGGGCCAGCCGCCTGGCGATGAGCTCCGCGCCCAGGGCCGCCCAGATGATGATGCGCCAGTTGGCGAAGGTGTCGAAACCGTTTTTTTCCAGAATTGCGTTCAGGTTTTTTTGCAAAGACAATGACAGGGCGATGCGCAGGATCTCATTGTCGCCGAGGATGATCGCCGCTCGTTGCAGGTCGGAAATTTTGCTGGTCTGTCCGTAGTAGGGTGAGTTGACCAGGGAGAGGATGGCAGTGGCCAGGGCCGGATCGAGTTTCAGGATGGAGGCGATGACTCCGAAGTTCGGTTCGGATTTGACAGCCTCCTGGAGGAGCTGGGCCGTAGCTGGCGAAAAGGTCGCTTTCAGGCTTGCGCGCAATGAGGTTGCGAGATTGCGAGAGGGAAGGCGATCCTGGTTTGGCATGTCTACTTATCCCGCGTCAGGACGAATTCGATCATGGCTCCGAGCAGTTTTTTCTCCAGGCATTCGGGTAGCACGGCAAGAGCCTGACTGGCTAGTGCCAAATAGGATCGGGCTTCATCCCGGGTTTTTTCGGCAAAGCCCTGCCCCACGACATCGGCGATGATCTGATCCTGTCTGACGGGGTGCAGGTTTACATCCGTGAGTTCCCGGGTGACGATTTCGCGTTGGTCTTCGGGCAGGGATTCAAGATACAAAAGCAGAGGCAGGGTGAACTTGCCTTCGCGCAGGTCGCCGCCCAGGGGCTTGCCCGAGGTGTCGGCCCGCGATGTGTAGTCCAGGGCGTCGTCCACCAGCTGGAAAGCGATGCCAAGGTTCAGGCCGAAGGTCTTGGCTCCTGCCCGTGCGCGTTCGGAGCCTTCTGCCGCGATGACGCCGAACTCGCAGGCCGACTGGATAAGGTAGGCCGTCTTGCCGGTGATGATCTCGATGTATTCGGCGCGGGTGATGTGCGCTTTGCGGATGGCGGCGATCTCCATGATTTCGCCCGTGGCCGTTTGCATGATGGCCTTGGAGATGCAGGAAGTCAGGGCCGGATTGTTTGTGCGGGCCACGATTTCGTTGGCCAGGGCCAGGAGCACGTCTCCGGCCAGCACCGTGGGAGTGATGCCGAAAAGGGTATGCGCTGCGCGTTTGCCCCTGCGCAATTCCGAGTTGTCCAGAATGTCGTCGTGCATGAGGGTGGCCGAATGCAGAAATTCCAGGGAGCTGGCCAGGGTTTGCAGATTGTCTCCCCGGAAAGAAAGGGCGCGGGCAAAAAGAAGCGTGAGCATGGGCCGCAGGCGCTTTCCACCGGCCTCCATGACATGCGCGGCCACGGGCCTGACCAGTTTGGGCAGAGCGTCAATTTCCTGCGCGATGGCGGCATTGATAGCCGGCAGCTCTTTGAGGAAAGTTGCTTTGAGTTGGGCAAAGGCTTCGTTCATGAAAGATCCCGCAATGTTTGCAGCGTGTTGAGAGCGGCCTGTCCGTCAGGGCCCATGGCCAGACTGAATTCGTTGACGTAGGCGGCAATATGTTGTTCCAGCGTGGCCGCGTCAAGCTCTCTTGCCAGCGCGGCGATAAATGGCATGACGGAGTCTTGCCGGGTCCTGGCGACCAGGATGCTCGCGCGGATGCTGTCTGCGATGCCGGCGTGGAGGTCTGCGCCGAGTTCGTTGCGAGCCACGATGCAGCCCAGGGGAAAGGGCAGGGCGTTTGTGTGCTTGCGCCACCAATGCCCGAGGTCGAGGCGCAGGGCAAGATCGTAGCGTTCGTAGACCAGGGCGGTTTCATGGATGAGCAGCCCCGCGTCGACTTCTCCGGCTCGCACGGCATCGACGATGGCGTGGAAGATCATGGGAACCTGGGTGAATTCCCCGCCCAGGGCCGCCCGCAGCACGCAGGCCGCGGTGGTGTCGAGGCCCGGCACGGCGATTCTGCGCGGGGTTCCGGAAAAATCCTTGCGGGTCACGAGCTTGGGCCCATGCTCTAGGCCGAAGGCTCCGCCACAGGGCAGGATGGTGTGCGTTTCGCCAAGACGCAGCGCCGTGGCGGCGCTGACCTTGATCACGTCCCAGGCGCCTGCGAAGGCCCCCTGGTTGAGTTCCTGCACGTCATGCCAGAAAAACCGGCAGTCGCGTTCGTCCGGGGAAGGGGTGAGGCCGAGCACCCAGGCGCCAAAGATGAAGCTGTCGTTGGGGCAGGGGGAAATGGCGATGCTCAAGGGGGTCACGGCGAATCTCCGGTGAGAACGGGGAGGATGTTTTGCAGGGCATTCACGGCCAGTCGGAAGTTCCAGAGACGCTTGTCCCGGGCACCGACAGGGTTGGACACCGTGCGGATTTCCAGAAACGGGATGCCCTTCCTTTTGGCCGCCAGCGCCAGGCTGAATCCTTCCATGTTTTCTGTGAGGCCGTCATGGCGCTCGCGGAGCTGCTCCGCGCGTTTCGGATCGCCGCTCACTCCGGCCACGGTCAGGCTCGGCCCCGTGAACCATGTGTGATGAAGGGTCATGCCCATGGCCGCCGCTTGCGCGAGGGGATCAAGATCGAGGCGGTTGACAGGGTCAAGATTCAGATCCGCGAACATCTGATGGCCAAAGACCTCTTCCTCTGCCGCTGTAAAATGGCGCACTCCGTACTCCGGCCAGATCTCGGCGCTGGCGACACAGGTCGAGCCCAAGGGGGTGCGGGCGATGTCGAAGCTGCCGCAAATGCCCAGATTCAGAATGCCTGTCACATCGGGATGGCGCTCAAGCACGGCTCCCACGCTCATGGCCGCGGCCACCGGCCCAATACCCACGAGGCACGGCAGAAAGTCGCGGCCACGGATGCGCATGGGCTCGAACCGAGGCGTCGGCGATGACGCCGCCGGTTGGTTCACGGCGCTCAGGCATTCGTGCCGGGTTGCGCAGGCCAGGAGAATCATGAAGGAACCTTGGGTTAGAGCCGCCAGTATCTGAAGTTCCGCGACAAGGCGTCCCGGTCCAGAAACCCCTTGACATCAATGACGATCCCATTTTCCGGGTTTTTGAACATGGTCGCGATCCGGCCAGCGTCAAGGTGCGCGAATTCGGCATGCGACACCGCCAGGATGAGGGCGTCGAGCTGATTAAGTTCCGGCAAGGGCAAAAGATCCACCCCGTATTCCTCTTTGGCCTCCGCCGCGTCGGCCAGAGGATCGTGAACCAGGACATCGACGTGGTAGTCGGAAAGTTCGTGGATGATGTCTTCCACCCGGCTGTTGCGCAAATCCGGCACATCTTCCTTGAAGGTCAGGCCGAGCAGTCCGACGCGGGCGCCTTTGATCAGGCATCCTGCGTCGATCATGGCTTTGATGGTCTTCTCCGCGATGAATTTGCCCATGCCGTCGTTGATGCGTCTGCCGGCGAGGATGACCTGCGGATGGAAGCCGATGGATTCGGCCTTGAAGGTCAGGTAGTACGGGTCCACTCCGATGCAGTGCCCGCCGACCAGACCCGGCCGGAAGGGCAGGAAATTCCATTTGGTGCCGGCGGCCTCAAGCACTTCGTTCGTGTCGATGCCCATGCGGTCGAAAATGAGCGCCAGTTCGTTCATGAGGGCGATGTTCAGATCGCGCTGGGTGTTCTCGATGACCTTGGCGGCCTCCGCGACCTTGATGCTCGAAGCGCGGTGCACGCCGGCCCTGACGATGGAGGCATAGAAACGGGCGAGCAGGTCTGCCGTGGTCTGATCCTGGCCTGCGACCACTTTGACGATGCTCTCCAGGGTGTGGACCTTGTCGCCGGGGTTGATGCGCTCCGGGGAATAGCCCACCGTGAAATCCCTGCCGCAGGTCAGGCCGGATTTTTCTTCCAGCAGCGGTACGCAGATTTCTTCCGTCAGCCCTGGGTAGACCGTCGACTCATAAACGACGATGCAGCCTGCCCGCATGTGCGCGCCGACAGTGGCGGTGGCGCCGACCACGGGCCGCAGGTCCGGCTTGCGATTGCCGTCGATGGGCGTCGGCACGGCCACCACGATGACTCCGGCCCCGGCAAGCCGTGCGGGATCGTCGGTGTACTCGACCCGGGCGCCGGCCAGCCTTTCAGGGGCTACCTCGCGCGTGGAATCCTTGCCTTCGCGCAGTTCTTCGATGCGGGGCCGGGAAATATCAAAACCGATGACCTTGAAGTGGTCGCCAAGGGCCACGGCCAAGGGCAGGCCGACATAGCCAAGGCCCACCACGGCAACTTCTGAGACGCCGGATGCGATATCTTCGAAAGTGATCATGAGTTCCTCATTAGCGTGATATCTGAGACGGTTGAGGGGTTGCGGCACGGCGCGGCCAGGGGCGCATCAGGATGGCTTTTGGGCCACGTGGATATAAACGATTCCGGAGCTCAAGGCCTGATAACCAATCTTGTCGAAACCGGCGTCGCGGAGCTCTTTGGCCAGGTCTGAGGCATGGGGAAAGGCCAGGATGGTGTCCGCCAGATACTGATAGGCTTCCGGATTTTTGGAGAAAAAGCGCCCGATGCGGGGCAGGACCTTGCCAAGATAAAAATTGTATGCGCCCTGCCAGATTCTGGCCTGGCCAGTACCGAATTCAAGGATGCACAGCCGCCCTCCAGGGGCGAGGACACGCAGGATCTCGCCGTAGGCTTCGGTTCTGGGCAGAATGTTGCGGATGCCGAAGGCTATGGTCACCGTGTCGACGCATGCGTCGGGCAAAGGCAGGGCGCGGCCGTCGGCCTGGACCGGAAAAATGGACGGTTGGTTCACAACCTTTTTCTTGCCGCTGCAGAGCATGGCGCGGGAAAAGTCCAGGCTCAGCACTTTTTGCGCGGGATGGCGGCGCAGAATTTCCCGGCTCACGTCCAGGGTGCCGGCCGCAAGATCGAGCACCGCGCCCGTGGAGCCGGTTCGCAACGTGCGCACCAAACGATACCGCCAGTAGATGTCTTGTCCCAAACTTAGGAAATGATTGAGAAAATCGTACCAGGTCGCAATGTTGTCGAAAAGGCTGGAGACTCGCTTTCCGTGTTCATTCGGGTTCAACGGCGCAGTCCTTCTCGGTGTCCGGAATCTGACCGGTCTTGGTCACGGTGCGGTAGACGTCGTCGTAGATGGGCTCGAAATATTCGGAAAAATTGGAAGGGGAAATGCGTCCGACTTCAATGAACTTGACGACGATTTCCTTGGCGACCTGCAGGGCTTGTTTTTGGATCTGGTCCATAAATGTCTCTCTGGTTTGAAATGCAACAAAAAAACCGCCCGGGGGGAATGGTATCGACCTGCTTTGGGGGAAAACCGGGCGGTAAAAAAAGAAAGAATAACCTTGCAGCCATCCCTTCGTTTTTTTCATAGCTAGCACAGCCCAAAGTGGGAGTCGAGAGCCCAGGGACGGGCCTTTCGGACTTTAGCCGCCGAGCTCCTTGAGCAGGGCCTGGATTTCCTCGCGAACGATTTTGGCTGCGGCGAGCGGCACCTGCTGCTGGACGTATTCGTGCAGTTCGCTTTTGATCGCATCCGGGTCGGGGGCGGCGCCTGCCCGGGCGGCCAGGGCGTCACGTTCTTCGCGCAGGCGATTTTCGTTGTCGCTCAATTTCGCGATGAAGGCATCCTTGTCCGACAATGCCGCCTGCAGGGCGTCCAATGTTTCTTCCTGACTGCGGACCAGGGTTCGCAAGTCTTCAAGTTCGGCTTCCATTTTCTGCATGGCTGAGGCGGGCAGGGTCTTGGCCAGTTCAGCCCGGATGTCGGGGATGGATTCGACCTGGCTTTGCAAGGCGTTCACGGATTCCTGCAGGCCGTCCATGCTGGACGATGACGCCAGTTCCGAAACCCGGGATTCGACATGCTCGATGATCTCCTGGCGCAAGGCCTGGGCCACGGGCCATCCTTGCGGGGACTGCGGCAGCAGGGCCAGGATCTGTTCGGGCTGAAGTTCTTCGCGTGGCTGGATCAGGTTGCGCACTTCGTCCAGGTCGGCCTCCAGTTTCTGCAGGGCCGAGAGGGGGGGGGTCTTGGCCAGCTCGGCACGGATGTCGGGGATGGCTTCGACCTGGCTTTGCAGGGCGCTGACGGACTCCTGCAGGCCGTCCAGGCTGGACGATGACGCCAGTTCCGAAACCCGGGATTCGACATGTTCCATGAGTTCCTGGCGCAGGTTACGGGTCACAGGCAGTTCCTGGGGGAATTGCGGCAAGAGGGCCAGGAGTTCTTCGGCGCCGGGCGCCGGAGACGGTTCAGGGCGGGACTCAAGGGCATCGAGCCTGGCGCTGATGATTTCGAGTTCGGCGGTGGAGATTTCCGCTTCCGTGGTCACGGCCTGCTCCGCAGCGATCCGAGGCTGTTCAAGCTCAATATCCGTCACGGTCACAGGGGGCGAAGAAGGGGCATGGTCCGGCTCTTCGTAAACCGGCGTGGGTTCGTCCGTGTCCACCAGCGAGGCTTCCTGCTCCACAACCGCCTGCCCGGATTTGCCCCCGGCCGGGCCTTCGGGCTCCGCGGCAAATTCCGCCGGCGCGGGAGCGGGGTCCACGGCGGGAGATTCTGGCGCCGGGGCCTGCTTTGAGGATGTTGCCTCAGGCTTTTCAGGCGCGGTGGTGGGCTCGGGTATGGGCTTGTCCGCCGATTCCAGCAGGACGGTTTCCGGGATGTCCGCGAGCAGATCTTCGGTCAGGTCCAGGATATTCGAATTGTTGTCGCCATTCTCCATGCCGGGAATTTCCAGTTCAAGATCTATTGAATCGGATGGATAAAAAGGCTCTGCGCCGTGCTTTCGCGGTTCGGGCGTGTCACCGTCAAGAATGATGTCGAGCGCGGTGTCGTGCTCCGCATTTTCGCCGATGCCCAGAGAGTCGAAGAGGTCGTCCAGGTCCGAGATATCCATGCTTTGATCGGGCGCCTGGGTTGCGGCGGAGGCGGTGCGGGGCTGCGGCTGCGCTGCGGCGGCCACCGGTTCCTCGAAGAGGATGTCCAGGTCGATTTCGTCATCGGCTGCCCGGGCGGCGGGCTTGGACTGGGTGTCGGCGTCGCGGAGCAGATCGTCAAGCTCCTGATCCAGGCTTTTGGCGTCAACGGCCTTGTCCATGGCGAAGTCTTCGAACTTTTTATCCAAAGAGATTCCTTCTTCCACGATCTCCGTCAGTTCAATGATATCGTCCGTCTGGTTGGTGCTTGTGGTCATGGCGTGATCCTTTCTTGGCGTTGGGGACATCGGCTTTTCTTATCAAGAAGCCTGAGCAAGGGCAATGCACGGGGCGGACTATCTGATTTCCAGTCGAAAAAAAAGCCCCTGCCACAGGGGTGTGGCAGGGGCAACCAAAGGCCGGCCTTTGCTTGTGCTGATGTGCGGTCTCTAGCGCGGACGCTATTTGGTGTGACACTTGCCACAGGCGGTGGGGCCAGTGGGCTTCTGTTCTTTTTTCAAAGCCTTGTGACAATCGATGCACTGGGTGTGGAAAGCATTTTCCACCAGCTTGATGTCTTTGGCGTTTGCCTTGTCACGGAACTCAAGGGAGTCGTGGCAGCCGGAAGTCGTACACTTCTTTACGGCGCCGCCGTCGGCTTCCAGGGTGTGGTGGCACTGGACGCACTCAACGGTTGCATGCTTGGAATGGGGGAAGGGCACTGTTTTCTGCAGCGCTCCGGGCTTGTCGCCCTTGGGTTTGGCCTTCATGCCCTCAGGGGCGCTGATGACATAGTCATCGGCAGGAGCGTCGGCAGCGCTGACACTCATAACGGCGCCCATGCACAGGAAAGCCGCGCAGATCAGGCTGATCAACAATTTCTTTTTCATCCTCTTTCTACCTCCAGAAAGAAAAGTTACAAAAAGCACAAGCAGGGACGTATATATCGACGGTCTTGGTCTTCAGTCAAGGACGCCCGGGAAAAGGGTTTTGTTTTTTCTAGAAACGCACCTTCCGGGCCGCATCCAGAGTCCGTTCAAAATCCTGCTCGGAGTGGGCGAACGATGTGAAGGCGCACTCGAATCCTGAAGGTGCAAGATAAATGCCCTGCTCCCGCATCTGCTGGTAAAAAGATACGAAAGCCTTGCTGTCGCCCGTCTGCGCCGAGGGGAAGTCGACGACCGGGGTCTCGGTGAAGAAGAGGGTGAAAATGGACGCGATGTGGTTGCGCGTCACGGGCACGCCCTTGCCGTGCAAAATGTTCTCAAGTTCGCGGGAGAACGCATCGGTGCGGGCTGCAAGGGCCGCGTAATCCTTTTGGGCCAGTGCCTTCAAGGTCGCAAGGCCCGCAGCCATGGCCAGCGGATTTCCCGAGAGCGTGCCGGCCTGGTAGACATTGCCGCTGGGTGCGATGTGGCTCATGATTTTACGTTTACCGCCGTAGGCGCCCACCGGCAGGCCGCCGCCGATGATCTTGCCCAGGCACGTCAGGTCCGGGTCGATGCCGAAGGCCGCCTGCGCTCCGCCGAAGCTGACCCGAAAGCCGGTGATGACTTCGTCGAAAATAAGTAACGCCCCGTATTTGCTGGTCAACTCGCGCAAGCCTTGCAGGAATCCGGGCTTGGGCAGAACCAGCCCCATGTTGCCGGCCACCGGCTCGACGATGACCGCCGCGATATCGTCTCCCTGCTGTTCGAACAGGGCGCGCACGGCTTCCAGGTCGTTGTAATGGGCCAGCAGCGTATGTTTGACCACGTCGGCGGGCACGCCGGGGGTGCCGGGGATGGACTGGGTGGCCACGCCCGAACCGGCGCTGGCCAGAAATGCGTCGGCATGGCCGTGATAGCCGCCGTGAAATTTTATCACACCATTTTTGCCGGTGTATCCCCTGGCCAGGCGCAGGGCGCTCATGGTCGCCTCGGTCCCGGAGCTGACCATGCGCACCATCTCGATGCCGGGAACCGCGTCCACCACGGCCTGGGCCAGTTCGACCTCGAGCCTGCAAGGCGCGCCGAAGCTCGTGCCCTTGGCCGCCGTGTGGGCGATGGCCGCCGCCACTTCGGGGTGGTTGTGGCCGAGAAGCATGGGCCCCCAGGACATGACGTAGTCGATGAATTCGGCTCCATCCTCGGTGGTGAGCTTGCTGCCGCTCGCCGATGCGACGAAGAGCGGATCGCAGTGCACGCTCTTGCAGGCCCGCACGGGGCTGTTGACGCCGCCCGGGATGAGGGTTCCGGCCTTTTGGAAAAGTTCCTGTGATATGGTCATGTCATCTCTCCCTGACTGCGCTAAAAATATTCCATGGATGTCTTCTTCAGCTCTTTTATGCTGAAAAGCATTTCGTACTGGGTCACGCCGGTCTGCTCCATGAGCTCACTCACCACTTGCATGCAGTCCTCGCGGCTTTTGCCGTGGATCATGGTGTACATGTCGTAGGGCCAGTCCATGCAGCTGGGGCGCAGGTAGCAATGGGAAATTTCGGGCCGCGTGGCCATGATGCGTCCAACCTCATCGGGGTCGAAACCTTCCTCGATGTACCAGGCCACCATGGCGTTGAAACCGTAGCCCGCCTGCTGATGGCGCAGGGTGGCTCCGAAGCGGCGGATCTGGCCGCCTTTTTTGAGTTTCTTGAGCAGCGCGAGGACTTCTTCCTCGGTGCTGCCGGTCAGGCGGGCAATGTCCGCATAGGGGGTGGCGCTGTCGGGCAGGGTGTCCTGGACGATGCGCAGTATGTCGTGTTCGCTTTGGGTAAAATCCACTTTTTCTCCTCGGGGAGCCCGAAACTCCGGGTTTGTTTCGGGTCGCTCCTTACCTGTTTCGCCATATGCTGGCAATAGCACCCTTTACAGAACGCGGAGCATCTTCGATAGTGGGAGGGCTTGTCCGAAGATCCGCACTGGAGGTTTTTTCGTGAAGATTTCAATACTTGGAGCTGGAAGTTGGGGTACGGCCCTGGCAAATGTGCTGGCTTGCAAGGGCGAGGATGCCTGGCTTTGGGCCCGGCGGGCCGAGATCGCCGCAGACGTGAATGAACGTTCCGCCAATAGCCGTTATCTGCCTGGCCAGGTCTTGAGTCCGAGGCTGCGGGCGGACACGGATCTATCCCTGGTGCTCGCCGGCGCGTCCTGTGTCGTGCTGGCCGTGCCATGCCAGAATCTGGCTCTTTTTCTGCGTGAACACCGCGATCATTTTTCGGCCGGGACCGGCATCGTCTGCGCCAGCAAGGGCGTGGAGCTGGGCACGTTCCGCACCATGGGGCAGGTGGTCGACGATGAACTGGCCGGTCTTGCGCCCCGCTACGCCGTGCTCTCGGGACCGTCTTTTGCCTCGGAGGTGGTCGCGAACATGCCCACGGCCGTGTCTTTGGGCTGCGCCGATCCGGAACTGGCGGATTTCGTGCAGGGGCTTTTTTCCACCCAGAGCTTTCGCGTCTACGTCAACAGCGATGTCGTCGGCGTGGAGCTCGGCGGGGCGGTCAAGAACATCATGGCCATCGCCTCGGGCATTTCCGACGGCCTGGGCTTTGGAGAAAATGCGCGCGCGGCGCTGATCACCCGTGGCCTGTCCGAAATGTCGCGCCTCGGCGCGGCCATGGGCGCACGCCCGTCCACGTTCATGGGTCTGTCCGGCATGGGCGACCTGGTTCTGACCTGTACCGGGGATTTGAGCCGCAACCGGAGGGTGGGGCTGGCCATCGGCCGGGGGCAGACCCTGGAGCAGGTTTTGGCGGGGATGCACAATGTGGCCGAAGGAGTGAAGACGACCCAGGCCGTGCACGAGCTGGGGATCAAGCAGGGCCTCGACCTGCCCATTACCGGGCAGGTGCATGGAGTCCTTTTCGAGAACAAAAATCCCGCCGAGGCCGTGCGGGAGCTCATGACCCGGCCCCTGCGCGAGGAATGAATCAGCCCAGGATCTTGACCCAGACCGTGCGTGACCGTGGACCGTCGAATTCTCCTAGAAAGATGCGCTGCCATGTGCCCAGCATCAGCCGTCCCTCGTGCACGATGACCTGCACGGATGAGCCGAAGAGAGTGGCTTTGATGTGCGCATCCGAATTGCCCTCGGCGTGGCGAAAATCCGCCTGGTGCGGGATCATGGTCCGCAGATGGGTCAGAATGTCCCGGCAGACGTCGGGATCGGCCCCTTCGTTGATGGTCAGTCCCGTGGTCGTGTGCGGGGTGTAGATCGTCATCAGTCCCGTGGTTGTTCCCTGGTTTCGCAGCAGTTCTTCCAGGCGGGCGGTGATGTCGATCATGGCCTCTCTGGAGCCGGTCTTGATTTGAATGGAGTGCATGGCTAGCCTTTATATTCCAGGGTCAGGGAGTTGCCCTTGTCGTTGTAGCGCACGGCGTGGGCATAATTGCGGAAAATCTCGTGTCCGCGCCCGCTGACGTCGTCGGCCCGGCTGCTGGCCAGCATGTGTCTGTCCCAGGCGAATCCCTGCCCTTCGTCCGTAATCTGCAGATCAAAGCCGCCTGCGCTGGCCAGTAGCCGGAACCGCACGGATTTGGCGCGGTCCAGGCGGTTGCCGTGAATCATGGCGTTGTTGAGCGCCTCGCGCGCCAGGAGCGAGAGCGGGAAGAGGTGCTCGCTGCCGTTTCTTTCCTCCAGAAAAATGCGGAGCTGCTCCACAGAGCGGTCCACGTTTTCCAGGCTTGTGTCCATTTCCAGGGCGAATCCTTGGGCCAGCGGCGTCAATTTGAACATGTCAGACCTCCAGAGCAAGGAGGATGGTGTCATCTTCCCGTGGCGCCCCCGGCACGGCGAGGGCTTCGTGGATTGCGTTCACGGCCTGCGCCAGGGGCAGGTTCCGGTACGCTTCGCAGATCGCGCAGAGTCGGGCCTGTCCGTCCTCCCGCGTCATCTTCTTGTCTCCGAAACCTTCGATGAGCCCATCCGTATACATGAACAGCCGGTCGCCGGGCTGCACCGAGAGTTCCAGGGCTTCGAACCAGACGGCATCGAAGACGCCCAGGATGTCCCCGGAGGGTTGCGGGATTTCAATTCCTCCCCCGGCCCGAACCAGAACGGGCGAGGGGTGTCCGGCGTTGATGTAGCGCAGGGTCCGCTGCTCGCGGTTCAGGCGGGCGAAACCGGCCGTGATGTGGGTGCCGCCGGTCAGGATGCGGCAGAGGACGCTGTTGATCATGGTCAGACTCTCCGCCGGGGAGGTGACCAGATTGCAGTTCTGGCTGAGCAGGGCCTTCAGGGCCGAGGTGATGTAGGATGTGCCGAGGTCGTGTCCGCTGACGTCGGCCACGACGTAGTCGAAGGTCGTCCCGCCGACATGCAGCACGTCATAAAAATCTCCGCCCGCCTCAAGGACCGGTTCATAACGCACTGCGAACCCCGCCTCGGGCAATTCCGCGGGCAGGACCAGCAGGGCCTGCTGTGCGTCCTGGACCTGGGCCAGGCGTTGGGCCTGGGCTTCGATGAGGGCGCGGTAGGTGAAGCGCAGCTTCAGGTGCACCTTGACTCTGGCCAGGACTTCCGCCTTTTCGAAGGGCTTGGAGATGAAATCGACCCCGCCCACTTCCAGGCCCCGGACTTTGCTCGACGTGTCCGTCAGGGCGGAGATGAAAATGATCGGGATGTCGGAAGTCTGCGATTGCTGCTTCAGGAGCGCGCAGGTGGCGTAGCCGTCTTCATCGGGCATCAGCACGTCGAGCAGGATGAGGTCGGGGGAGTGCTCGGCCGCGAGTGCCCTGGCCTCGGGGCCGCTGGTGCAGGACAGGGTGCGATATCCGTTCTTTTTGAGGACGATATCAAGGAGCCGTATATTGAGCGGTTCGTCATCGACGATGAGGATGCAGGGGGTCGTGTCTTTCACTGTGTTCGCCATGGGGTGTGGAGTTGAGGGATGTCCTGGCAGGATAGCTGAAATCGGCGGGAATGCAAAGGATCCTGGCGCATCCGTGAACGCGCGTCCCCGGAGCGGGACGCGTACCTCGGGCTCGTGTTTCGGAACATTACTATGGATAAGGAAAAGGATTCGCAGCTCGCGCTTCTTGCGGCCGGCCGTGAGAGGCAGGCTTTCTGGAAAAGTTTCAAAAAAAATGCGCAACATGCAAAAGAGATATTGACAGGAGTCGAAAAGCGAAGATATATGCGGCTCTCCATTTAGGTGCGTAGCTCAGTGGGAGAGCACTTGCTTGACGTGCAAGGGGTCAGGAGTTCGACCCTCCTCGCGCCTACCAAAAAAGAACTCATAGGGAGGCACAGCCTCCCTATCGTGTTTGTGAGGCAGGGCATTATGGTTCAGATACAAGGGCAAGACGTCGAGGTTCAGGCTGGTCAGACATGCGCGGATGTGTTGCGCGCTGTCCTCTCCGGCAAGAAGATGAAGTCCGCGGTGGCCTGCGTTTGCGACGGGGCGCTGCTCGATTTGGCTCGCCCGGTGCCCGCCGGAACCGCCGTCATGGAGCCCGTGTTTCTGGAATCGGCCGAGGGGCTGAGCGTGCTGCGCCACAGCGCCGCCCACGTCATGGCTGAAGCGGTCAAGGAACTGTTCCCCTCCGCCAAGGTGACCATCGGTCCCGATGTCGAGAGCGGCTTTTATTACGATTTCGATTTCGAGCGTCCGTTCACTCCCGAAGATCTGGAAAAGATCGAGGCGCGCATGACGGCGTCCGTGGTCGCGAACCAGCCTTTTTCCCGCGAGGAAATGAGCGCTGTCGAGGCGAGGGCGCTTTTTGCCTCCATGGGCGAAACATACAAGCTTGAAATCATAGATGACCTTGGCGCCGATCAGGTCTCTCTCTATCGTCACGGCAATTTCGTGGACCTCTGCCGCGGTCCGCACCTGCCCTCGACCGGGTTTCTGCAGGCCGTGAAGCTGACCTCCGTGGCCGGTGCCTACTGGCGCGGGGATTCGAAGCGTCCCATGCTGCAGCGCATCTACGGCACCGCCTTCGCCACCCCCAAGGAATTAAAGGCCCACCTGGCCATGATCGAGGAAGCCAAGAAGCGCGACCACCGCAAGCTCGGCCCCCAGCTCGACCTGTTCAGTTTCCATGAACGCGGCGGCGCGGGCATGGCCTACTGGCATCCCAAGGGCGGCCTGGTGCGGACTATTCTCGAAGATTTCGTGAACAAGGAAATGATCCGCCGCGGCTACGGCATCGTGCGCACCCCCCAGATTTTGAAGCGCGACCTGTGGGAGACCTCCGGCCATTACGCCAACTACCGTGAGAACATGTATTTCACGGAGATCGACGAGGTGCCTTACGGGGTCAAGCCCATGAACTGCGTGGCGCACATGCTGATCTACAACACCAGCCAGCGTAGCTACCGCGACCTGCCTGTCCGCCTGTTCGAGTTCGGCGTCGTGCATCGTCACGAGCTGTCCGGCGTGCTGCACGGGCTCATGCGCGTGCGCCAGTTCACCCAGGACGACGCGCACATCATCTGCCGTCCTGACCAGCTTCTGGACGAGATCAAGGGCGTCATGACCTGGATTCAGGATCTCATGGGCGTCTTCGGCTTCGAATATTCCATGGAAATCAGCACCCGGCCCGAGAAATCCATCGGTTCCGACGCGGACTGGGAGCGCGCCACGAGCGCCCTTATGGACGCCATGGGCCAGATGGAGCTTCCGTATACGATCAACGAGGGCGACGGCGCCTTCTACGGTCCCAAGATCGACGTCAAGCTGCGCGACTGCCTGGGCAGGCAGTGGCAGTGTTCGACCATCCAGGTCGATTTCACCTTGCCGGATCGTTTTGACTTGTTATACGTGGGCGAAGATGGCGAGCGGCACCGTCCTGTCATGGTGCATCGCGCCATCATGGGTTCGGTGGAGCGTTTCATCGGCATTCTGACCGAACATTTCGCCGGAGCTTTTCCGGCATGGCTTGCGCCTGTCCAGGCCCGCATATTGACAGTGACCGACAACCACGACGAATTCGCCCGCAAGTGCCAGGACGCGTTGCAGCGGGAGGGAGTGCGCGTGGAACTCGATCTGCGCAACGAGAAGCTGGGATACAAGGTGCGTGAGGCGCAGATGGAAAAAGTTCCGTATGCGCTGGTCATTGGGGATCAGGAAGTCGAGCAGGCCTGCGTCAACGTGCGCATGCTGGGTGGCAACAATCTGGGCGTCATGTCCGTCGATGCGTTTGCCGACCACTTGCGGCAGGAATGCGAAAAACCATTTAAACATGGAGGAATGAGATATTCTTTCAGCTGCTAAGGCCCGCCGGAACAAGCAAATCAGGGCCAAGGAAATCCGGGTTGTTGGAGATGATGGGAATCAGCTAGGTATCATGACCGTGCCCGAGGCCTTGGAACAGGCCGAAGCAAAGGGACTTGATCTGGTTGAAGTGGCGCCCAACGCCAAGCCGCCGGTCTGTAAAATTATGGACTACGGCAAGTACCTCTACGAGGAAAAGAAAAAGTCACAGGAAGCCAAGAAGCGTCAGACCCAGATTCAGGTCAAGGAAATCAAATTCCGCCCGCACACCGACGATCATGACTTGATGACCAAGATCAAGCACATCAGAAGGTTTATCGAGGACGGAGACCGCTGCAAGGTGACCGTGTTTTTCCGTGGCCGCGAAATGGCGCACAAGGATCGAGGGCAGGTCATTCTGGACCGGATCGTGGAGATGGTCTCCGATGTCGCCAAGGTCGAGCAGACCTCCCGAGTCGAAGGCCGGACCATGTTTCTCCTGCTGGCAGGGCTTCCCAAGAAATAAGCTCCCTCTGCCGCCTTATTTAGAAAAATTTCCCGCCACATTGGCGGGAGGGAGCAGTATTGCCGGTCGCTCACGCGGCCATTCAAGTCTGTTTGAGGAGGAACTATGTCAAAGGTGAAAACCAACAGAAGTGCGGCCAAACGTTTTCGGGTCACGGGCACTGGCAAGGTCAAAAGAAGCCACGCCAACATGCGCCACATCCTGACCAAGAAATCCGCGAAGCGCAAAAGACAGCTGCGTCAGTCCACCATGACTGCCCAGTCCTGTGTCGGCGCGATTCGTCGTATGGTACCGTACATTTTCTAGTTCCGGCATTGTGCCGGGACGGAACGACTCAGCGTATAGTCATTTCCCACTATGCCTGATTGCGAAAGGAGAAGATCATGAGAGTAAAAAGAGGAAAGACTGCCCACAGAAGGCACAAAAAGTACTTGGCCCTGGCCAAGGGCTATCGCGGAGCACGCAGCAAGCTGTACCGCACCGCCCGAGAAACCGTTGAACGCGCCTTGTGCTTCGCTTATCGCGACAGAAAGCAGAAGAAGCGCGCATTTCGGAGACTGTGGATCGTGCGCATCAACGCCGGCGTGCGTGAATACGGTTTGACCTACAATCGTTTCATGCATGGTTTGAAGCTCGCCGAAATCAATCTTAACCGGAAGGCCCTGGCCGACATGGCTGTCTATGAAAAAGACGCCTTTGCCGCCTTGTGCCAAATGGTAAAATCCAAGGCGAACTAGTGGCTAACGATATTATTCGCAAGCTTGAAAGCCTGGTCCCGGAGCTTAATGAAGCCCTGGGCCAGGCTTCTTCATTGGAAGAGTTGGAGGAACTGCGCGTTCGTTTTCTCGGGCGCAAGGGCCTCCTGGCCGATCTGATGTCCGGTTTGACCGCACTGGGCCCTGAAGAGCGTCCGGCTGCGGGCAAGGCCGCCAATCAGGTCAAGGTCGCCATGACGTCCCTGTGGGAAGAGCAGGTAGCCGCCTTGAAGTCCCGCGCACGGGAGCAGGCTCTGGGCGCGTTTGACGCCTCGGTGCCGTCCTGGAAGCCGGATCTGGGCTCGCTGCATCCCGTGACCCTGGTCACCCGCGAAATCTGCGCGGTGTTCACGAGCCTCGGTTTCGAGGTCGTGTCCGGACCGGAAGTGGAGAACGACTTCAACAATTTTGAAGCGCTCAACCTTCCCCCCGAACATCCCGCCCGCGACATGCAGGACACCCTGTACATTTCGGATTCGATCCTGCTGCGCACCCACACTTCGCCCTTGCAAGTGCGGACCATGCTGGCCCGCAAGCCGCCGCTGGGCGTCATCGCGCCGGGCAAGGTCTATCGCCGGGATTCGGACATCACCCACACCCCCATGTTTCATCAGGTCGAGGGACTTCTCGTGGACACGCATGTGACCATGGCCGATCTGCGGGGCATCTTGACCGCCTTTGTGCAGAACGTGTTCGGTCACGACACCAAGGTCCGTTTTCGCCCGAGTTTTTTTCCCTTTACCGAGCCCAGCGCCGAGGTGGACATCAGCTGCGTGATCTGCGGCGGCAAGGGCAAGGTGAACGGCGAGCCGTGCCGCGTGTGCAAGGAGACGGGCTGGGTGGAGATCCTCGGGTGCGGGATGGTCGATCCGGCCGTGTTCCGCAAAGTCGGCTACGACCCGGAAATCTATACGGGCTTTGCCTTCGGTCTGGGCGTCGAGCGCATCGCCATGCTCAAATACGGCATCGGCGATCTGCGCATGTTTTTCGAGAACGATCTGCGGTTCCTCCGGCAATTCGCCTGAGCGAACATAAGGTTTTGCCATGCTGCTAAGCTTGAACTGGTTGCGGGAATTCGTGCCCTATGAAGGGGACGTCAAGGCGTTGGGTGACAGGTTGACCATGCTCGGTCTGGAGGTGGAGGAAATAGCCAATCCCTTCGCCGCCCTGGAGAAGATCGTGGTCGGGCATGTCCTTGAGAGGGCCGTGCATCCGTCTTCGGACCATCTTTCGGTCTGCAAGGTGGATATCGGCACGGGCGAGATCCTCGACATCGTTTGCGGTGCTCCCAACGTTGCCGCCGGTCAGAAAGTGCCCGTCGCCCCCGTGGGCACGACCATGCCCGGCGGCCTTGTGATCAAGAAGGCCAAGCTGCGCGGCGAGCCGTCCTGCGGCATGATCTGCTCCGAGCGTGAGCTCGCCCTGGGCGAGGGGCATGAGGGCATCATGGTCCTGGATCAGGCGCTTGTTCCCGGCACCCCCATCTGCGACGCTCTGGGCCTTGATCAGGTTGTGCTGGACGTGAGCATCACCCCCAACCGCGCGGACTGTCTTTCGGTTCTTGGTCTGGCCCGGGAAGTGGCGGCCGCCTTCGGTCTGCCCTTGACGATTCCGCAGGCTGAGCTGGCTGAAAGCGGGGAACCCTTCGCAGGCTTCGCCATCGAGCCGGACGCCGAGCTGTGTCCTCTCTATCAGGCTCGCCTGATCCGGGACGTGAAGATCGCGCCCAGCCCCGACTGGCTCAGATATCGCCTCCTGGCCGTCGGCCTGCGTCCGATCAACAATATCGTCGACGTGACCAACTACGTGATGATGGAGTGCGGTCAGCCATTGCACGCCTTTGACCGGGAGTTGCTGCGCGGGAACCGCATCCGGGTCGAACGCGCCCAAGAAGGCATGACCCTGATCACCCTTGACGGCCAGGATAGAACTTTGACGGCAAAAGACGTGCTCATCTGGGATGACGAGCAACCCGTTGCCCTGGCCGGCGTCATGGGTGGAGCCAATTCCGAGATCGGCGCAGGCAGCGCCACGGTGCTGCTGGAGAGCGCGGTTTTTGATCCGGCGTCCATTCGCAAGACGGCCCGGCGTCTGGGACTTTCCAGCGACGCCTCCTACCGCTTCGAGCGCGGCGTGGATCAGATCGGGAACACCCATGCCATGAACCGGGCCGCAAGTCTCATGGCCGCCGTCTCCGGCGGCGCGGTCGCTCCCGGCGTGGCCAAGGCCGAGCCCCGGCCGTTCTCGCCCAGGATCATTCCCTTTGCTCCGGCCAAGGCCACGAGGCTGCTGGGCGTTGAGATGTCGCCCGAATTCTGCCGCGAAACCCTGACCCGCCTGGGATGCGTCGTCGCCCCCGGCGAACCCTGGCAGGTCACTGCGCCATCCTTCAGGCTGGATCTGGAGCGCGAGGTCGATCTCATCGAAGAGGTCGCCCGGGTCTACGGAATGGACCGCATCGAGGCGGTTCTGCCCACGGTCACGAAGAGCCTTGCCGATCTCGACAAGGCCGACCCGACCTTTGCATTCCTGAGCCAGGTCAAGGACTGGGGCCGGGGCGCAGGTCTTGCGGAAGTGGTGAATTACAGTTTTGTCGGCACGGCGGATCTGGATCGTTGCGGGCTGCCCCTGGAGGGCCGGGTGCATATTTTCAACCCGCTGAGCGAGGAAATGAATGTCCTGCGCACGGAGCTGGCCCCCGGGATGCTGGGCTCGCTGCGGCAGAACATGAGTCAGGACAACACCCGCATCCGCATCTTCGAGGTCGCGCATTCCTTTGTGCAGGACCCGGGCAGCGACACCCTGACCCGCGAAAACAACCGTCTTGGCATCCTGTTGCACGGCGGCCGTTTTCCCGCGCGCTACCCGTACCCCGAAGGCCGCTTCGGGTATGCCGACATCAAGGGTTTGGTGGAGCACCTCCTTCTGACCCTCGGAGTAGGGGCCGCAAGCTTTGAGCGCGGCGGCGAGCATGCATATCTTGCTCCTGAGATTCTGGTACGCGCCGGAGACGTGGTCGTGGGCCGGGTCGGCATGATCCGCGAGGATCTGGCCGACGCCTATCAGGCGCGTGGCGAAGTCTGGTATGCGGAACTGGATCTCGACCTGCTCATGGGCCTGCGCCTGCATGTCGCGTTCAAGGCGATCCCGAAATTCCCGGTGGTTCGCCGGGACATGACCCTGGTCGCGCCCGAGAGTCTTGCAATCGGCGCGGTAGTTGATACGGTCAAGGAAATGCAGGAACCGCTGCTTACGGATGTCTTTCTGGTCGATGTGTATGCTCCGGAAGGGAGCGCGGAACGCAATCTGACCTACCGTTTTGTGTACCGTCACGCGGAGCGCACCCTGAAAGACAAGGAAGTGGAAAAAATCAATCTTCGCATTGGTCAGCATCTGGTCGAGAGGTTGTCTGTCCGTTTTTCCTGACAGGCTTCGCGGGCCAGGAGGGAACGTGCTCAAACCCGTTACGCCCGACACTGAAAAACGTTTGCGCATAGGGCAGGTTGCCCGGCGGCTTGGCGTGGAACCGTATGTGCTGCGTTTCTGGGAAGAGGAGTTTCCCCAGTTGACCGCGGCCAGGACCTCCAAGGGACAGCGCTACTACACCGAGGAGCATGTTCGCGTCCTGGAGCAGATTCGTCACCTCCTGTACGTTGAAAAATTGACCATCAAGGGCGCACGCCAAAAACTCGAAGGAGCGGCCTCCGTGCGGGCCCCGCTGGACGCGATCCGGGGTGAGTTGCAAGAAATTCGCCGCCTGCTGACTGAAAATCCCTGACTTGCATAAGGTCGGGGGTTTTTTTTGCGAAAACGAGGTCCTTCCATAAATCTTTACATGGCGTTTCCGACGCCGTAGCGTTTTTTTGTTCAGTTTCTTCAATAAGCCGAAAATGTCCTCAAGGAAGGCCATGTTAAAAGTTTACGCCGACAGACAGGGCAAAGCAGTCTTTCATTGCCCCCATTGCGGTTTCGCCACCACTTTTGATGCCTCGGCCTATCGGAATCGTGACAGCCGCATCAAGATTCGGTGCCGCTGCGGCGAAAGCATGATCATGCTGGTCGAATTCAGGGAGTACTATCGCAGAACCGTGTCGCTGGTCGGATGGTGCCACGTGCACAGAACTGAAAAGGATCTGGAAATGAAAGTGCGCGATTTGTCCCTGAGCGGCTTGTCCTTTTCCCTTGAATCGCCTTCTGAAGAAGATCAGGAGGCCCTGCAAATCGGCGACGTGATTACGGTGCGGTTTCGTCTTGATTCTCCGCCTGAGAATTTCATCCAACGAACGGCCTCGATCCGCAATATCCGCAGCGGGGTCATCGGAGCCAAGTTTTCCAGGAGCGAGTATGACAAGGAACTCGGATTTTACCTCCTGCATTGATTCCGCGCGGAGGCATGCATGAGCCAGGATCGTGATCTGGATACCGGCAACGGTAACGGCGCGGGCAACGAAGAGGTCTTCAAGCCCATTATCCAGCTTTTGATCCGCGAGGGGCATCTGACCATCCAGCAGGCGCAATACGCGCGGCGGGTCTCCTCCAAGCTGCATATGAGCAAGCCGCTGTGCGAGGTCGTGCGGGAGCTTGGGTATGTCACGGATGAAAACATCCGCCAAACCGTTCGCCGCAATCAGGGCGAACTGCGCATCGGCGACCTGCTGAACGGTTTGGGCTATTTGACGGACGAGGAGCTCAACCGCGCCCTGGATTTGCAGCTGCAGGGCGGGCGGCAGCAGAAGCTCGGCGACATCCTCATCCAGCATAAATTTCTGGCTGACGAGAAACTGACGGAAATACTGGCCATGCAGCTCGGATTGCCGATCCTGGAGCTGACGGCCAAAGAGCCGGACCCCGGACTGATGAGCCGTGGTCCCGTGGAGTATTACGAACAGTACCGCTTTGTGCCTTTCGACATGCAGCCTGATGGCGCGGTGCGGATCGCCTTTGTCGATCCGCTGGATCCGCGCAGCCTGGATGCGGCGCGGGACTATTTCGGCAAGAACATTGTCGTCTGCATTACGCGGGTCAGTCAGCTCGACGACGTGCTGAGCAAGCGCAAGGAAGAGCTGCGCATCGGCAACGGGGCGGACTTGAACCGCCTGAACATCGTCGAGATCGCCAATTCCATCGTGCTGGCCGCGTTCAAGCGCGGGGCCAGCGACATTCACGTCGAGCCCATGGCCGACCGGCTGCGGGTCCGTTTTCGCGAAGACGGCGTCATGGTCCATTTCCGCGATTATCCCATCGGCGCGGTGGCTCCGCTGGTCAGCCGTTTCAAGATCATGTGCGGCGCGGACATCGCGGAGAAGCGGCGGCATCAGGACGGGCGGCTCATTTTTAATCACATGGGCGTGCAGATCGACCTGCGCATGTCCTTCTACGTCACGGTGTACGGCGAACAGATCGTCATGCGCCTGCTGAAGAATCAGGAAGAGCTGTTGCCCATGCACGAGCTGGGAATGCTTCCGGGCATGCTCAGCCGGTTCATGGACGAGGCCCTGGACGCGCCGTCCGGGGTCATCATGGTCACCGGGCCCACAGGTTCCGGCAAGTCGACCACGGTGTACAGCTGCATCAATTATCTGAACCGGCCAGAAGTGAGCATCATCACGGCCGAGGATCCGGTGGAATACAAGGTGCGCGGGATTGGGCAATGCTCCATCATGCCCTCCATTGGCCTGACCTTCGAGGAGACGCTGAAGCACATCGTCCGCCAGGATCCGGATATTGTGGTCATCGGCGAGGTGCGCGACCATTTTTCGGCGGAGATGTGCATTCAGACCGCCTTGACCGGACATAAGGTGCTGACGACCTTTCACACCGAGGACAGCATCGGCGCCCTGGTTCGCCTGCTGGATATGGACATCGAGCCGTTTCTGGTTTCCTCGACCCTGTCCTGCATTCTCTCGCAGCGACTGGTGCGACGGGTCTGCCCGCATTGCGCGGTTCCCTATCAGCCCGACCTGAGTCAGCTTCGGCGGATGGGCTGCACCTACGGCGATCTGGCCGGCGCCGAGTTCCGCAAGGGGCGGGGGTGTGCGGCCTGCAGGCACAGCGGGTACAAGGGCCGTCTGGCCGTGTATGAGATGCTCATTCCGGAAGTCTTTATTCGGGATGCGGTGTTGCAGCGCAAGACGACTCATGAGCTGCGCGTGATCAGCGTGGAGAAGGCCGGCATGATTTCCCTGATGGAAGACGGGATCACCAAGGCGGCGATTGGAATGACCACGGTGGAAGAGGTCTTGAGGACCTTGCCTCGGGTCCAGAAACCCCGGCCTCTGGCCGATTTGCGACGGATACTCGGAGTCTAGGAATGTTTGAAATTGCCTCTATTCATGACCGCGTGCGGGAGTTTCTGGATGAACCCGGCAGCGACCTGCCTGTTTTCGATCGCACGGCCCTTCTGGTGCACCAGGAGGCGACCAAGGCCGACCCGGACACCGACAAGGTCATCAGTTACATTGCCCAGGACCAAGTGCTCGCGGCGGAAGTGCTCAAAGTCGCCAATTCCTCTTTTTTTCGCGGCATCAAGAAAGTCAGCCGGATTCAGGACGCCGTGGTGCGCATCGGCCTGCGCGAGGTGGTCAATAGCGTGATGGTGACCACGCAGCGCAAGAACTACAGCTCCCGCAACCCGTTCGTGCAGCAATACACGGCCACCTTGTGGAAACATTCCGTCGCCTGCGCTTTCGGCGCCCAGTGGCTGGCCAGGCGTTGCGACCACGTCGAGCTCGTCCCCGAGGCTTTCATCGCCGGACTCATTCACGACGTGGGCAAGCTCCTTGTTTTGAAAGCCCTGGTTTCGGTGGGCGAGAAAGACAAGGACGCGCCCAGGATCACCAAAACCGCAGCCGATGAATTCGTCGAAACCATGCACCCCGAATGCGGTTTTTTGTTGCTCGAAAAATGGAATCTGCCCGAATCCTACTGTCATGTCTGCCGGGATCATCATCGCCGGGATTATGACCAGGGCAACACCCTGCTGGTTCTGGTGCGGCTGGCCAATCTTGTGTGCAGGAAGATAGGCATCGGCCTGCGCCAGGACCCCGACCTGATCCTTGTCACCAGTAGCGAGGCCGGGATTCTGGGGCTGTCCGACATCATCCTGGCGGAACTGGAAATCGCGATGGAAGATCATGTGGCCAACGCGGTAATCTGACCTTCATTCACACACCAAACGTCCCAATGGAGACATCACGACAATGAAGCTGGCGCAACGCATTACCAGGATCAAGCCTTCCGCGACCCTGACCATCAACACCAAGGCCCAGGAGCTGCGCGCCGCAGGACGGCAGATTGTCAGCCTGGCCGTGGGCGAGCCCGATTTCCGCACCCCCGAACATGTCTGCGATGCGGCCAAGATCGCCATGGACGAGGGCTTCACCCGCTACACTCCCGTACCGGGCATCCCTGAGTTGCGCACGGCCGTGGCCGGGTATTTCAAGACGTTTTACGGCGTGGACGCGGCCATGGAGAATGTCGTCGTGACCAACGGCGGCAAACAGAGCCTCTACAACCTGTTTCAGGTGCTGCTTGACCCGGGCGACGAAGTCATCATCCCCGCGCCGTATTGGGTCAGCTATCCTGCCTTGGTGCAGCTGGCCGACGGCGTGTCCGTTTTCGTGACCACGGAGCCGCAGAACAATTTCCTGGTCAGCGTGGAGCAGCTGGAAGCGGTTCGCACACCGCGCACTCGCTGCCTGATCATGAACACGCCCTCAAACCCCACGGGCTGCCATTACACCCAGGCGCAGCTTGATGCCATAGCGGCCTGGGCCGTGGACAAGGGCGTTTTTGTCATTTCCGATGAAATTTACGACCAGCTGGTTTACGCTCCGGCAAAGCCCGCTTCCCTGGCTCCCTGGTGGCAGCGCTATCCCGAAAATTTCGCCGTGGCCAACGGCCTGGCCAAGAGCTTCGCCATGACCGGCTGGCGGGTTGGCTACACCTTGGCCCATGCGGACCTGATCAAGGCCATGACCAAGATTCAGGGCCAGTCCACATCCAACATCTGCTCCATCGCCCAGAAGGCGGCCCTGGCGGCCCTGACCGGCGGATGGGAATGTCTGACCCCCATGCGCGAAGCCTTTGTGCGTCGCCGCGACCTCGGGCTGTCCAAGATCCGGTCCTGGGGGCATGTGGTCTGTCCGGAGCCGGCCGGGGCGTTCTACCTGTTTCCGCAGGTGGATTGGTATTACACGCCCGAAGTGCCGGATTCCACGGCCCTGTGCGGGCTATTGCTGGACAAGGCCGGCGTGGCCCTGGTGCCTGGCGCGGCCTTTGGCGATGACCGCTGCATCCGTATTTCCTATGCGCTCGATGACGAAACCCTGTCCGGTTGCCTGGACAGGATCGGCCAGGTTCTGCACAGTTTGAAAAAATGACCGGAGGTTTCCTGTGATTGACCAGTCCGCTCCTTGGAAAGCTTTGCGCGAACACGTCTCGGACCTGGTCCCCATGCGGGAGCTTTTCGAGCGCGATCCGGGCCGTTTCGATCGTTTTTCAGCGGAAGGCGCCGGTCTTTTTCTGGATTATTCCAAGAACAGGGTCACGGACACGACCATGAACCTGCTTTTTGATCTGGCCGGCGAGGCCGACGTGGCCGGGCGGATCGAGGCCATGTTTTCCGGGACGCGGATCAACACCACGGAGAATCGGGCCGTACTGCATGTGGCTCTGCGGGCGGATGCGGAGCAGCCCATTCTCGTTGACGGGGTGAACGTGGTCGAGCAGGTGCAAGCGGTACTGGACCAGATGGAGGTTTTCACGGCCAAGGTCCGCTCCGGCGAATGGAAAGGCTGCACGGGCGAGCGTATAACGGACGTGGTCAACATCGGCATCGGCGGTTCGGACCTGGGGCCGCGCATGGTCACGGCGGCGCTTGACTACTACCGTCAGCCCGACCTGAATTTTCATTTCGTGTCCAACATCGACGGCACGCACATCGCTCAGGTGCTGGGCAGGGTTCGCCCCGAGAGCACGCTTTTCATCATCGCCTCCAAGACCTTCACCACCCAGGAGACCCTGACCAACGCGCACACCGCCCGCGACTGGTTCCTTGGAAGCGGCGCGGCGCAGGCCGACGTGGCCAAGCATTTCGTGGCCTTGTCCACCAATGAGCCCGCTGTCAAAGACTTCGGCATCGACCCGGCCAACATGTTCGCCTTCTGGGACTGGGTCGGGGGGCGCTACTCCCTGTGGTCCTGTATCGGCATGTCCATCGCCCTGGCCGTGGGCATGGAGAATTTTCGCGAACTTCTGGCCGGTGCCAGGGAGATGGACAGGCATTTCCGCACAACGCCCTTTGAACAGAATATCCCCGTACTCCTGGCACTCCTGGGTGTGTGGTACCGCAACTTTTACGGTCTTGAGGCCCATGCCGTGCTGCCTTATGATCAATATCTGGCGCTGTTGCCCGCGTATCTGCAGCAGGCGGACATGGAGAGCAACGGCAAGGGCGTGACCCGGGATGGGCGGCCCGTGACCTACGCCACTGGCCCGATCCTGTGGGGCGAACCCGGCACCAACGGCCAGCATGCCTTTTACCAGCTCTTGCATCAGGGCACGACGGTCGTACCCTGCGATTTTCTGGTCGCGGTCAATCCGCTGCATGAGGTTGGCGAGCATCACACTATCCTGCTGGCCAATTTTCTGGCCCAGACCGAGGCCCTCATGCGTGGCCGCACCCTGGCCGAGGCCGAAGGGGAGCTGGCGAGCCTCGCGCCCGAGGCCCGGGAGGCGCTGGCCCCGCACAAGGCATTTCCCGGCAACCGACCGAGCAACTCGCTGGTCTATGAACGCCTCACCCCGCGCGTGCTCGGTAGCCTGATCTCCATGTACGAGCACAAGATTTTCGTGCAGGGCGTTATCTGGGGGATCAATTCCTTTGATCAGATGGGCGTGGAGCTGGGCAAGCAACTGGCGGGGGTGATTCTGCCGGAACTTCGCGGCGGGAAGGTGGCCGGACACGATGCGTCGACCCTGGGCCTCATCCGTTACTGTCTTGACCGGCGCACATCGTAGAACCTAACACAAGATGTCCCGGGGCTGCGAGCCCCGGCATTCGCTCTTCCACATTTTTGACCTCGGCCAAAGCATGAAGCTCAATCCCTTTCGCGTAGATCCGGCCCATCCTTTCCAACTGGTAAAATTTTTGTCCATCAGCACGCTGGTGCTGATTCTGGCGTCCAGCAGTCTCATGTCGGTGTTCATGACCAATTACGCCAAGAGCGCCCTGCTGAAGAAAAATCAGGCGTTCGCCAGGCTATTGGCCGAGAACCTCAATCATCAGATCTACAGACGTTTCACCTTGCCGGTGGTGCTCGGCTTCGGGCGGGTGGAGCTCAAACGCAACGATCAGTACGAACGCTTGGCGCAGGTCATCGAATCGACCATCCACTCCTTTCATGTGCTTGATCTGCGTATCTACGACGAGCAGAACGAGGTCGCTTTCAGCACCGATGTCAAACAGGTCGGGAACAACGAATTGGGCGGCGAGGCCGTGCAGGCGGCAATAGACAGCGGCAAGATCAGCTTTGAGTTGCTGAACTCTTTAAGCATCTGGGACGTGCTTGTCGGCATCAATCTCGAAGACGGGGACGTGGTGCTGCGCACGGTGTATCCGCTGAGAGCCGAGCGAGATCTGCGTTTCCGGGATCAGCCCGGGCCGCTTCTGGGCATTCTCGAATTAACCCAGGACATCACCAGCGATTATGAAACCGTGCTGCATCTGCAGCGGCTCATCATCCTGACCACGTTCATGGGCTCTGCCGCCCTTTACGGACTCATCTTTTTTCTCATCCGCAAGGCCGACCGCGTGCTCGACGAAAGGCTGCGGGACAAGGATCGTCTGGAAAAGGAATTGCTCCAGAACGAAAAACTGGCCTCCATGGGGCGCATGGTGGCCAGCATCGCGCATGAAATCCGCAATCCGCTGGGCATCATCCGCAGCAGCGCGGAACTTTTGCTCAAACGGCAAAAGGCCGAAGGCGGAGCCAATGTGAAGATGCTGGAGGCCATTTTCCACGAGTCCAAGCGCTTGAGCCAGACCGTAAACGATTTTCTTGACTATGCGAGGCCGCGCCAGCCGTCCCTGGAAGATGTCGATCTGGAGAAGGTCGTGCGCCACGCCGTGGGATTTTTGACCCAGGAGGGGCAGGAGCACGGGGTGGCGGTGGAAAGCTCGCTGACGGAGGGTTATGTGGTCCAGGGAGACCGGGATCTCTTGTATCGCGGTTTTTACAACCTGATCAGCAACGCAATCCAGGCCTGCGACGATGGCGGGCAGGTGCGCATCATGCCGGTCTGTCATGAGGGTCAGATGGCCGTGCTGGTGCAGGACACCGGCACCGGCTTCGACTCCAAGCAACTGGACCGCTACGTCGAGCCTTTTTTCACGACCAAGGATACGGGCACGGGCCTTGGCCTTGCCATAACAAGTTCCATTTTTCAGATTCACGGCGCGGAAATGATCCTCAGGAACGGTCCCCACGGTGGGGCCGAAGCCTTGGTGGTTTTTTCCGAGCATTGCTAGCGGGTATTCTACATGGGCAATCACATACTGATTATTGACGATGAGAAAAACTATCTCCTGGTTCTGGAGGCCATCCTCGAAGAGGAGGGCTACACGGTCACGGCCCTGGGCGATCCGGCCATGGCCATGACCTACCTCGACGAATCCGAGGTCGATGTGGTCATAACCGACATGAAAATGCCCGGCATGACCGGACAGCAGGTTCTGGAGACGGTGCGCAAGCGCCATCCGCATGTTCCGGTCATGATCATGACGGCCTTCGGGACCATCGACCGGGCCGTGGAAGCCATGAAGAGCGGAGCTTTCGACTACATAACCAAGCCCTTTTCCAATGACGAGATCCTGCTCTCGGTGGGCAAGGCCATGAAACTCTCCCATGCTGAGCAGCAAAATCGGCTGCTGCGTGAGAGCCTGGCCGAAAAATTCGGCAAGGAGACCATCATCGGCAACTCCAAGCCCATCCAGGACGTCCTGACCCTCGCCGGCAAGGTGGCGCCGACGCGCAGCAACGTGCTGGTCACGGGCGAGTCCGGCACGGGCAAGGAGCTGGTGGCGCGGGCCATCCATATCACCTCGGACCGCAAGGACATGCCGTTTATCTCGGTCAACTGCATGTCGCTGAATCCCGGCGTGCTGGAAAGCGAGCTCTTCGGGCACGAGAAGGGCTCCTTCACCGGGGCCATGGCCCTGAAGCGCGGCCGCTTCGAACTGGCCCAGGGCGGGACCCTTTTTCTGGATGAGATCGGCGAGCTGTCCCAGGAGATGCAGGTCAAGCTGCTGCGCGTGCTGCAGGAGCGGGTCATCGAGCGGGTCGGCGGGACCGAGACCATTGCCGTGGATTTCAGGCTGGTCGCGGCCACCAACAAGACCCTGCAGGAGGAAATCGTGGCCGGCCGGTTCCGCGAAGATCTTTTCTATCGCCTGAACGTGGTCAACATCCATCTGCCTCCCCTGCGCGAGCGGCGCGAGGACATCCCCATCCTGGCCAGCCATTTCCTGCGCAAGTTTTCACTCGAGAACAACCGGCAGGTCCAGGGCTTCACTCCCGGGGCCATTGACTATCTGTCCGCCTACGAATGGCCGGGCAACGTGCGCCAGTTGGAGAACGTCATCGAGCGCTGCGTGGTTCTCAGCAACCGCGACGTGATCGATGTGGACGACCTGCCGCCGGAACTTCGCGACGAGGAGATGCAGTTCAAGAGCGCCGTGGATCTTTTGCCGCTGAAGGTCAATCTGTCCGAAACCCTGGAAAAGATCGAGGCGGCCCTCATCCGTCGCGCCATGGTCCATTCCGGATTCGTGCAGGTCAAGACGGCGGAGCTCCTCGACGTGTCCAAGAGCCTGCTGCAGTACAAGCTCAAGAAATACAAAATCACGGCCAAGACCTGAGAGCATGTCCGGGATGAGCGAGGCCTCTGTTGCCGAGTTGCTGGCCAAGGTGGAGGCTACCCCTTGGTTGGCCGTGGATATCGCCGGGCGTCGTTTTTTTCCGCCGCAGGCTCCGCGATTTGCCGTCCCCGAGCGGCCCTGGCCGGCCCCGGTGCAGCGCGGCCTCGATTTGCTGGGCGTGCGGGAACTCTACGAGCATCAGGTCCGGGCCGTTGATCTGATCCGCGCGGGCAGCCATGTGGTTGTGGCTACGCCCACGGCCAGCGGCAAGTCCCTCATTTACAATCTGCCCGTCCTTGAAGCCTGCCACGCCGACCGCCGGACCCGCGCCCTGTATCTCTTTCCCTTGAAGGCCCTGGCCCAGGATCAGCGCCGGGCCCTGGACTCCCTGGCCGCAAGTATCTTTCCCACGCCCACGTCGGCCATCTACGACGGGGACACCACGGCCTCGCAGCGCTTACGCATTCGCAAAAATCCGCCAAACGTCCTCTTCACCAACCCGGACATGCTCCATCTGGGGATTCTGCCCAGCCATGAAAAATGGTCGGAATTTTTCGCCAACCTGAAGTTCGTGGTCGTGGACGAAGTGCACACCTATCGCGGCGTCATGGGCTCGCACATGGCCTGGGTTTTTCGCCGTCTGATCCGCCTGTGCCGTTTGTACGGCGCGAACCCGACCTTTGTCTGCTCTTCGGCGACCATCGCCAACCCCGAGGAGCTGGCTTCCGCCCTGACCGGATTGTCCATGAGCGCGGTGCTTGAGGGCACGGCCGCCAGTCCACCGAAACACATGCTGCTTATAAACGGCGTGGATGGAGCCGCCCGCAAGGCCATTGGCCTGTTGCAAGAGTCCATGGCACTGGGTTTGCGGACTATTGTCTATTGCAAATCACGGCGAATGACCGAGCTTATCGCCTTGTGGGCGGGCGAGCGTGATGGTCCGGAAAAGGATCGCATCTGTGCCTACCGGGCCGGTTTTTTGCCGGAGGAGCGGCGCGAGATCGAGGCCCGCCTTTCATGCGGAGAGCTGCTGGCCGTGGTTTCCACCAGCGCCCTGGAGCTTGGCATCGACATCGGCGGGCTCGATGTGTGCATTCTGGTCGGTTACCCCGGCTCCATCATGGCCAGCCTGCAGCGGTCGGGCCGGGTGGGGCGCGGCGGACGCGAGGCCGCGACCTTCCTGATCGGACACGAGGATGCCCTCGATCAGTATTTCATGCATCATCCCGATGAGTTTTTTGCGCTCAAGCCCGAACCGGCGGTCATCAATCCGGACAATCCGGTCATCGCCGGCAGGCACCTGCAGTGCGCGGCGGCAGAGGCCTCGCTGTACGCGGACGATCCATTGGTCGGCGAAAATCCGGGACTCATCGCGGAGCTGGTGCGCGACGGACAAGTCCTGCAGAGCCGAGACGGGCTGGAGTTCTTTTCCAAGGTCAGACAGCCTCATCGCGGCGTGGCCCTGCGCGGCACGGGTTCGACCGTGGTCATCATGGACATGGACAGCGGCGAGCGCATCGGATTGGTGGATGGTTTTCGCGCGGTGCTTGAAACCCATCCGGGGGCGGTCTATCTGCACCGGGGCGTGACCTACGTGGTCGTCGATCTGGACCTTCAGACCGGGATGGCGAAGGCGCGGCGGGCCAAGGTCTCCTACTACACCCGCGTACGGCACGAGAAGAGCACGGAGATCGTGGAGGTGAGCGCCTCCCGGCCCGTGTTCGGAGCCATGGTCAGCCTCGGGCGGCTTAAGGTCACGGACCAGGTCACGGGGTACGACCGCATCAGCACGCGCGGCGGCCGGAACCTGGGCACGGTGCCCCTTGATATGGAGCCCCTAGTCTTTGAGACCAGGGGGGTCTGGATCGCCATTCCGGAGTCCGTGAGGCGGTCGGTCGAAGCAGAGATGGCGCATTTCATGGGGGGCATCCATGCCCTGGAGCATGCGGCCATCGGCATGATGCCCCTTTTGGTCATGACGGACAGGAACGACCTGGGCGGAATCTCCATTCCGTTCCATCCCCAGGTCGGGTCCGCGGCCGTGTTCATTTACGACGGGTTGCCCGGCGGATGCGGGCTGGCCGAGCAGGCCTACGCCGAATACGAGACATTGCTGGAGCGCGCCATGGGCGTGATCCGGCAATGTGCGTGCGAGAACGGGTGTCCGGCCTGCGTGCATTCGCCCAAATGCGGCTCCGGCAACAGGCCCATCGCCAAGGGCGCGGCCTTGCTGGTGCTGGAGGGAGTGATGACCGGGGCCGCGCCTGAGACGTATGGGGAAATGCCTCCGGCGGCCGGGGGGCATGATGCCCCCCGGACCCCTCCGGCGGGGTTGGGAAATGAAGCCGTCGGGGATGCGCGTGCGCAGGGGGCTGGGCTGCCGGAGGGGTTTCGGTTTGCGGTGCTGGATCTGGAGACACGGCGTTCGGCCCAGGAGGTGGGCGGTTGGCACCGGGCCGACCTGATGGGGGTGAGTTGCGTGGTGGTCTATGACTCAGCCAGCGGGGATTTTCGTGACTACCTGCAGGAGGACGTGCCGCGTTTGGTCGGGGACCTGGTGGAGTTCGACATGGTGGTGGGTTTCAATATTCTCAAGTTCGACTACGCGGTGCTCGGCGGCTTGAGCCGTTTTGACTTTGCGAGCCTGCCCACCCTGGATATCCTGGGCAGCATCCACGAGACCCTGGGCTATCGACTGTCCCTGGACCATCTGGCCCGCGAGACGCTGGGCGAAGCCAAGAGCGCAAGCGGCATGCAGGCCCTTGCCTGGTGGAAACAGGGGCGCATCGCCGACATCATCGCCTATTGCCGCCAGGATGTGGCCGTGACTCGCGACCTTTTTCTTTACGGCCTGCGGCATGGGCATCTCATTTTCCGCAACAAGGCGGAAAAGACCGTGCGCCTGCCCGTGGACTGGCGTCCCAAAAAGTAGACTCGCGCTCTTGCCAAGGGGAGCGGACAGGTTTACCGCGTTTCGTGCTCATGAAATCAGGTAGAAAGGACTGCTTATGACCTCCAATTCGAATGTACCCGTGACCAATGGCCGTACCGGTCGCAAACGCTTCATCATGCTGGCGGTGCTCCTTGCGCTCGCCGCTTTCGGGGCCGTGCAGTATGTGCGCAGCATGGGACGGGTGTCCACGGATGACGCATTTGTCGATGGCCGCATCTATCAGATCACGCCGCGCGTGGATGGCTATATCGTTGAAGACCTGGTCGAGGATAATCAGCTGGTGGAGGAGGGGCAGCCGCTCATGGCCCTTGATCCCGTCGGCTACGAGGTGGGCGTGGCCCAGGCCCGCGCCGATCTGGCCACGGCCGAGGCGCAGCTTGCTTCACTGCGCAAGAGCGTGCCGTTGCAGATAAGCCAGACCGAATTCCAGGTCACGGGCGCACGTGCCCAGCGCGACAGCCTGCTGCGCGGCCTGGATCAGGCCCGGCTGGAAGAGGCGGCGGCGGGTCAGATGGTGCTGCAGGCCGAGGCCGAACTCAGGAACGCGGAACTCAATTTCAACCGTTTTTCGACCTTGCGCGAGGAAGGGATCATCGCCCAGTCCGTATTCGACGAGGCCCGGTCCGCACTGGACAGTGCCAGGGCGCAGGCCGGAGCGGCCCGTGACCGGGCTCGGGCCGCGGGGCGCAATGTGGCGTCTTTGAGCGAGGATGTGGCCCGCTTGCGGGCCAATATCGGCCTGGCCCAGACCGGGCATGAGGTCGCTTCCATCAAGGATCTGGAAGTGGCGGCCCAGGAGGCGCGGGTGGAACTTGCCCGGCAGAAGGTGCGCAAGGCCGAGCTTGATCTGGGCTATACCCGTATTTTGGCTCCGGCCAGGGGGCATGTGACCAAGAAAAAGATTCAGGCGGGGCAGATTGTGGCTGCGGGCCAGCCGGTCATGGCCCTGGTGCCGCTGAACCCCGAGCAGCTCTGGGTCACGGCCAATTTCAAGGAGACCCAGCTGGAAAAGGTCCGTCCGGGGCAGCGCGTGACCCTGGTCGTGGACACGTTTTCCGGGCGTGAGTTCACGGGCCGGGTGGAGTCGGTCATGGCCGGGACGGGCGCTGTTTTTTCCCTGTTTCCGCCCGAGAACGCCATGGGCAACTACGTCAAGGTCGTGCAGCGCATTCCCGTCAAGATCGTCCTCGATCCGGTCAACGCCACCGAGCCGCTGCGGCTGGGCATGAGCGTGGTTCCGACCATCCATCTGGATTAGGCCATGGCCTCCGCACCCGCCACGGGCAAATGGCTGATCACCTTGAGCGTCATGATCCCGACGCTGCTGGAGATCCTCGACACCTCCATCGCCAACGTGGCCCTGGGACACATCCAGGGCTCCCTTTCCGCCGGGCAGGACGAGGTGACCTGGGTCCTGACCTCCTACCTGGTGTCCAACGCCGTGGTCATTCCCATGAGCGGCTGGCTGGCCCGGATCATGGGCCGCAAGAACTATCTCATGGCCTCGGTGACGGTCTTCACCCTGGCCTCCATGCTCTGCGGACTGGCCCAGAGCCTCGAAACCCTGGTCCTGTTCCGGATCATCCAGGGCCTCGGCGGCGGGGGCTTGCAGCCCATGTCCCAGGCCATCCTGCTGGAGACCTTTCCGCCCCGGCAGCGCGGGCTGGCCATGGCCATCTTCGCCATGGGCGCGGTGCTGGGCCCCATTCTGGGCCCGCTTCTGGGCGGATACATCACGGACAACTATTCCTGGATCTGGATCTTCTATATCAACGTGCCTCTCGGTATCGTGGCCCTCATGATGTGCTGGACCTTCATCTTCGATCCTCCCTATCAGGAGCGCCGCGTGGCCGGGGAGAAGGTCGACTACATGGGGCTGGCTCTTTTGTCCGTGGGCCTCGGGTGCTTGCAGGTCGTGCTGGACAAGGGCCAGGGCGAGGATTGGTTTGCCTCGGAGCAGATCGTCATCCTGAGCGTCCTGGCTGCGGTCTGTCTGACCGCCCTGGTGTGGTGGGAGTTGCGGCAGGAGAATCCGATCATCAACCTGCGCATTTTCCGGGTCCGCAATTTCGCGGCCGGAAACGTGGTCATGTTCTTCGGATTCTTCGCCTTTTTCGGGTCCATCGTGCTGCTGCCCATGTATCTGCAGAACCTGATGGGCTACACGTCCTATCTGGCGGGGCTGGTGCTGGGGCCGAGCGGGGCCATCATGCTGCTCCTGCTGCCCTTTGTGGGCAAGCTCACGGAAAAGATCGACGCGCGTCTGCTGCTCTGTTTCGGGCTGACCGTGTCCGGGCTGTCCCTGGTGTACATGTCCCGGTTCACCCTGCAGATCGATATCGGCACGGCCATCATGGGCCGCAACATTCAGGCCATCGGCATCGCCTTTTTCTTCGTGCCCCTGTCCTATCTGACCATGGCCTACATCCCGCGCGAGCGTATGAACAACGCCTCGGCCCTCTTCAACCTGCTGCGCAACCTGGGCGGTTCGTTTGGAACGGCCTTCGTGACCACGGTCCTGGCCCGCCGGGCCCAGGTGCACCAGCACCATCTGGTTGAACACCTTACGCCTTACGACACACCGTTCATCCAGGCGCGGGAGGCCCTCACAGCCGGCCTGGGCGACCCCATGGCGGCCGCCGGCATGATCTATCGCTACGCTCAGCAGCAGGCCGCCTATATGGCCTACGTGGATGTCTTCCATCTGCAGGCCCTTTTCTTCTTCGGCCTGGCGATCTTCATGTGGATCATCCGCAGGCCCGATCACGGAACGCACCTGCCCGAAGGAATGCACTAATCCGAGGAGAAAACGGCGCGGATGCGTGTGTCGGCGTGGAGTTCGAGTTCGAGTCGGGGTTCCCGGATTTCGCGGCCGTCGACTTCCCAGCGGGAGACGGCGCGGCCAGGAGGTGCTTCGAGGGATATTGTCTGGCCTTTGAAATAGATGCCTTCGTATGCGTTGCCCCATGTTTCGCCGTCGATGAGAAGCGGCTCGGGACTTTGCACGCGGCACGTGACGGTTTCGGGCGCGCCGAGTTCGCGCACGGTTTCGGCCGGCAGTTCTGCGCGGCGTTCGAGCAGATAGGACAGCGCCAGATTTTCGTCGAAGCATTCGAGTCCGGCTTCTTTTTCCAGCCCTGCATAATGCCGGACGCGCTCCGCGATCCATTCCCGCGTCAGTCGATGGTTGATGCTCCAGGTCAGTCGCCACAGCATCTCTTTTCTGAAGCGCGGGCTGGTATCCCACATCCCCTTGAAGACGGAGGCCCGCATGCCGTGGGCGTCGCGGAAGTTTTTCCAGCCTGCCCGGTTGGCGGGAATCGCGTTTGCGCGAAGCCCTGCAAAAGCCTGGTCAGCATCCCAGAGTACGCTGCGCCAGCGAGGCTCCGTCTGCGTGTCGTCCAGCAGGAAGGCGCCCTGGTTCCAGTCCTGCCATTGCAGAAAGGCAAAGGCAGTTATGGCGTTCATGAAATCATCCAGGTCCAGTATGCCCGCCACGCGTTCATAGTCCCACAGGCCGAAGAAAGGATCGAGGCGCAGTCGCAGGGCCTTGTACCTGGCCGTGTCCAGGACGGAATTGTCGGACTCCAGCATGTAAAATGCGAAATCCTTGTGGCGTAGCTTTCGTTCCCAGTGCGTGCGGTTGACGTGTTCGCTGGCTAGACCAAGACCAAGATTCTCGCCGTTTCTGTAGAGCACGATCGGCGCATAGTCCGGGGTTATGGAGCCGATGCGCCTGGCCACGTCGAAGGCGAGCATGCTCACGAAGCCGGGAACGAGGTTTTTTTCCGTGCGCGCGACCACCTTGCGGATCTTCATTGCGGAACCGTCCAGGAACGCCGTGCCCGGAACGTTCTTTTGCCCATAGCTGTTCCGAAAATAGAGGCGAAAGCTGTGCAGCATGTCGCGGGTGTCGCGATTGCCCTGCAGCCGTATTCCGGCCGGCGCGGCCAAAAGCTCCCGCCCGTCCTGCATGACCACGACGCCCGCCGGACGCTCCCAGTTTCTTCCCCGTTCGCGGCTGTGGGCCTTGAGCCCGGTTTCCGGATCATAGAGGTCTTCGTCCGCGACGCGGATGGCCACCACCCGCATGGCGGAATCGGCCAAGGGGCGCGCGTCGTTCCGGGCCGCGTCGATCAGGGCGGAGGCATCATGCTTTTGTCTTTGGACGGTAACGGGGATGCCCAGCTTGGCGAGCAGGGATGACTTGCGTGAACTGCCCAGGTCGTCTCTCAAGACGGCGATGCGCCAGGATCGTTCCTCCCCCCACTGGTTCAGGCGTAGCCCGAAGTAGACCAGAATCAGACCGCAGAGGACAAGCAGCAGGACGAGCGGGCGTCTGAGCGGCCCGGGCATCAGATGCTGACCTGGTCGTTGAACATGGAGACCGTGGCCCCCTGGGCGCAGGTCAGGGCGTGCCCGCGCACACGGGTCAGAAGGTCGGGGCTGCCCTTGGCGAAGCGCAGGGTCACGGCCGCGCCTTCTGTGGTTTCCACCACGGAGATGACCCGCACGCCGGCGATGCCGGTGACGCTGGGTAAAAATGTGGTCGCGGAAGCTTCGGCGTTGCTTCCGGGCAGATTGATGAGGATCGTGCCCTGTTCGCTGGCGGCCAGGGGCAGGCCGCGCCAATTGATGAGGAACAGCCCGAAGGTCGAGACGGCCAGCAGAATGAGCAGGAACAGAAGATTGAAGGTTGCGCAGGAAATGGCGGTGGCAATGGTCAACATGATGAATCCGACTTCTTCGGGCTCTTTGATGGGGGTACGGAAACGGACGATGGACAGCGCGCCCAGAAGGCCCAGGGACAGGGGCAGGGAGAACTGCACGCAGATGAAGATGGCCGTGACCGAGATGCCAAGAAGCGGGAAGGAGCGGTAGGCGAGGCTCCCGGTGCCGCGCGGCCGGTAGAAGCGGATATAGAGGCGCGAAATGTAGAGCGAGGCGAAAAAGGACACCAGCAGCAGGATGAAGAAGGTGGTCAGGCCCACGTTCGCCATCTCTTCATGGCCGGATGTTCCTGATTTGATCAGCGCCTCGTATATGTTGGCCAAAAAATCCACGCTGTTGGGGAGAAGTTCGTTCACAGGGCCTCCTTACATATGTTGCTGCATCAGGCTCTGGTAGCAGTGCAGGTATTTGGAAAAGGACTCGGGCCTAAGCCCCATGGTCATGAGTGGCGCGAGATACGGGGGGAGACTTGCGAGGTTTCCCTTGGTTTCGATGACGGCGCTGGAGAGCATCGGCGACCCTGCCGCCCCGGGACAGGACAGGGCGTGACGCGACGCGTGTATGTCCTGATCAAGGGCGATGCGGACGCCGGTCATGGGATCGATGAAGCGCATCCTGCGATAGCTGATGACGAAGACCGGCCTGGCCGAGGCGCAAAGCCCTACGCCGCGTGTGGCGAGCAGGGCGGGCAGGGTGGCCAGTTCGGGGTCGCCGAGAGACAGCAGCGCCAGTTCGCGTCCGGTGCGGGAGACCTGAATTCGCACCTTGCGCTGCAATCCGCCCTCCTTGATCTTGGCCTCGAGAAAGGCCGGTCCGTTGTCGGGCTTGAAGTCCCAGTCGCCGTACCAGCGCAGGCGAACCTTGGCCTTGAAATAGGTGCTGTCGATCTTTTCGCTCAGGAATTGCAGGTCGAGAGTGTCATAATAGATGCTGTGCACCGTGGCTGCGGCAAAATGCGGATCGGGCAGGCAGTGCGCGCTGATGATGGTCTTGGCTAAAAGGGCCTGGGCCATGTCGAGGACATATTTTTTTTCGGTGCGTGTTTCCATGTGCTCTTCGCTTGAGGCTCCATGCCGGGGACTGCGTGCAAAGCCGCACCTTGGGCACAACGAAGGGAAATCGCAAGCATTTGTTGGCTCCAATGAAAAAGGGGAGCCGAACTCCCCTATTCCCAAGATGAAAAACCGAACTATTCCTTGCTGATGGCTTCCACGGGGCAGGCGTCGATGGCGTCCTGGGCGCATTCTGCCGTGGAATCCGGGGCCGTGACCATGGCTTTTTCTTCGCCGTCGATCATGGCAAAAACTTCAGGGCAAATCTCCACACAACTTTCGCAGCCGATGCATTCCTCGTGGTCGATGACTATGGCCATGATTCCTCCTGGTTGGGGTTACGTTTGGTTTTTGCCATACAGCTTTCCACATGTCCGTGCAAGCCGTGTCGTGTTTGGGATGCGTTGATCGAATCTTTGCGTTGGCATGAATCTGGCTCATGTCCTGGCGGAGGAGTCCCATGCGAGAACCAACACCAGAAATCATGCGCGACGTGTCGGCGCGGCTTTCCCGCCCCGGGCATGGCCAGCGGCCCAAGTATGGCGCGGCCGAACCCTTTGGCGGCATTCACGGTACGGATGGCGAACATCCCGAGGTGAACGCATTCAGTCAACACTTTGACATATTCGCCCGCGAGCAGCAGATGCGGCCCGCCAGCTGGGTTATCTGCTGGTCGGACCTGATGATGACCATGTTCATCATGTTCGCTGCCCTGTACATTTTTCAGTTGCCGAAGATTCAATACAAGTCGGTTTCGGAATTGTCCGTGAAGGCCTTGCCGCTCGGGACCGAGACCATTCCGCCCCAGGCCTTGGCCGGATCGATTCTGGATCGCCTGCATGATCGTCTTCGAGACCTGATCGCGCGCGATGGACTGCAGGACTTGGTTGCGGTGCAGTCGGTCCCGGGGAAGTCCTTGCATGTGGTGCTTGCGGGTGATCTGCTTTTTGAAAAGAGCCGCGCGGTCTTGCGGGGAGATGTCAAGGAAACGCTGCTGGCCGTGGGAGAAATTCTGCGCAGCGCGCCGCATGCCCTGTCCGTGGTCGGTCATGCCGCTCCCGGTGGCGCTGCGGCTGGTTCCAGGGGCCCGTGGGAATTGTCGGTGGCCATGGCGGCCGATGTGGCCGATTTTTTGATCCGGGACGCAGGCCTGCCCGCCGAGCGCATGCTCGTGGCCGGGTATGGCGATCAGCGCCCGCTGGTGGATGGTGACGGTGCCGGCGCCGGTTGGCGCGTGGAGCTGGTTTTGAGTTCCGAGAATCCGACGGAGCCGCTGCCCATGGTCAAGGCCCCGGCCGGGGAAGGATTCCGGCAATGGCTCGCGGCGTCGAAACAGGGAGGCGAATGATGGAAGGAAAATCGATTCTGGGCCTTGTGCTCTGCGCCCTGATCTTCGGAGCGGGCTTTGTGATCAGCGGGGATGTGGGCCAGTATTTCAATCTGTCCGCGTTCCTGATTGTTTTCGGGGGCTGCCTCGGAACGGCCATCGCCAGTTTCCGCATGGAGCGGCTTGTTTTCGTGAGCAAGGTGCTGCGCAATTCCTACCGCACGCGGATGAGGGAGCCGGCCGCCATTGTCGAGATCCTGGTGGACCTGTCGGTCAAGAGCAGGATTCGCGGGCTGCATACTCTGGTCGAGGACGAGCGCGAGACATCCATCCTGTTCTTGCGCCGGGCCCTGGGTTTCGTGGTCGACAATTATTCCCGGGAGCAGACCACCGACATCCTGAACACGGAGATGTATTTTTTCAAGCAGCGCCGCGACGAGTCCGAGCGGGTATTGCGGGTCATGGCCGACATCTGCCCGGCCATCGGGCTGGCCGGCAGCGTGGTGGGGCTTATCGGCATGCTCTCCGGCGTGAACGATACGGGGGTTGTCCTGGCGACCATCCCCATCGCCCTGACCTCCACCCTTTACGGCGTGATTCTGGCCAACTTCGTTTTTCTGCCCCTGGCCGCACGGATTCGCGAGGTCACGGATCACGATCTGCTGCTGCAGAAGATCATTATCGAAGGTGTCCGGGCCATACAGAGCGAGCTCAATCCCCGGGTGCTCGAAGTGAAGCTCAAATCCTTTCTCACTCCCTCGGCGCGGGAAGGGCAGCTGGTCTCCCTGGCGCGGATCAAGGAGCGTTTCCAGATCCAGGAACGCGAAGAGGAGGCCCCCCGCATGGCCGCCCCGGAGGAGGTCGGGGTCTCCCTGTAGGCGGTCGCCCAGGCAAGATCGCAAACCTGGCGTCGTCTATTGCGCGGGCGAGATCTGTCTGGCCAGCGCCTTCAGGATCACGTCCCGGTCGACCATGCCGAGCAGATGCCCTTTTTGATCTGCAACCACGAGCCGTTTGACCTTTTTGTCCATCAGGATTTGGATGACTTCGCTTAAAGGCGCGTCCGGGCCTACGGTCAAGACCTCGCGGGACATGACCTCTTCGGCGATGCCTTCAAGAGCTGCAGGCTCGGTCTCGCGCTGGGTCAGGATGCCGAGGAGTCTGGCCACCAGCGTGGGGGAGTTCTGACGCACGAAACACTGCAACAGGTCCCAGTCATGGATGATGCCCAGGATCGTCTTGTCCGCGTCCACGATGACCACCCGGCGCAGCGCAGATGCGACGAGTTGTTCCAGAACCCCGGCCAGGGGCGCGTCCGGCGCGGCAGTGGGCACGTTCGTGTAGAGGACGTCCCGGGCGCAGGCGTGCATCCCGGCGGGCAGAACGTCGAGATGCGCCGCCACCGCGGAGGTTCGTCCGATGGCGGCCAGCACGTCCGTGCGGCTGACGATGCCCATCAGCGTTCCGTCTTCGGACGTGACCGGCAGGCGCTTGATGTTCCGGGCCGCCATCATCTTCAGGGCGTCGGTGACCGTGGTCGTGATGTTCAGGGTCGTGACCGGCGCCGACATGATGTCGCGCGCTCGCAATCCCTCAAATTCAATGCAATGGCTGTGCTTGTGGCGCAGGTCGGTCGGTACGTGACCGTGCATGTCCAGCCGCAGGGGCATCCGCGCCCGGGCCAGCAGATCTCCGCCGGTGATGATGCCCACGAGGCGTCCGGCCTCCATGACCGGAACGGCTTTGACTTCCCTGCGCAACAGCAACTCCACCACCTCGTCCAGGGGCGTCTGCGTTCCCACGGTAACGACCTGCTCGGTCATCACGTCGCGGATGCGCATGGGCAGGTGGAAAATGGCCTGGCCGTCCTGAACCACGATGCTTCCTTCCTCGACGAGCGCGTCGACCACCGGCAGAAAATCGGCAATGCGCGAGGGCGTGTCCACGATCTCGACGATGACCGGCAGATCCTCGGCCAGGCGCAGGATCTTGGCCGTATGCAGAAGATTGCTCGCACCGAAGCCCATGACCCCCCTGGAAACGGAAGCCCCGGCCATGCCGCGCCGGCGGGCTTCGTTCACGATGACGTCATAGAGGGGCGCGCCCTTGTGCCGCACCGCCTCGCTCACAAAAATCTTGAGAATCTTCACGTCGATCAGCTTGACCATCGGATGCCTCCCTTGATGAGCGCTGCCTTGAATTACGCCAAAAAAATCGCGACCGGGCGAGGCTACCGGGGCGCTACTGTCCGGCCGGGAGCATGCCGATTTCGGTGAGTATGGCCTGGTCGATCCTGCGAACAAGGCCCTGGTCCACGGCTTTGGAGTACATGATGTGGCGAAGGTTGCCCTGCGGGATGTCGTTCATTGCGCGCAGCGTGAATTTGTCTCTGGACATCTGGGCCGCCTGCAGGAGGACATCGACTTCCTCGGGCGGCAACAGCATGAAATCGAAGCGCCTGGATTCGAGCATCTTGAGCAGGCGGACCGTATCCGCCGCGACCTGCACCGTTTTGTGTTCGTACTTCGCCAGGATCGCGTCGACTCGGGGGCCTTCCGAAAATCCTTGCACTCTCCCTAAAAAGAATTGCCTGCTTTGCAGCAGCCCTTCGAGGCTGTCATACGGGCGGAATTTGAGCTCATTCTCCCGCAGCAGAAACACTTCTGCGGGCCGGTTCGCGTAAATGGGCAGGGAAAAATTGGCAAACTGCTGGCGCTCGGAGGTTTTGAACCAGCCCAGCGAGGCCGCCGGACGGTCGCTTTGTATTTCGTGCAGGATTCTTTTGGCGGGCACGAAGTGAAATTTGGCTTCGACCTGGGCCGAAGCCAGGATTTTGCGGGCAAGATCAACAATGATTCCCGACGCCTGGCCATTCTCAAGCTGGTGGTAATAGGGCGGGTATTCAAAGTAGTAGATGTCGAGGGTCCCGGCGATGCCGACCTGGGGCCATATGCACAGGAGCAGGAAGCCGAGGCACAGCAGCGCTTGTTTCAGCACGGGCTCTCCTTGGAAATAAAGAGTGCGGTCGTCGCATCAAGGCTTTGCCTTTTTCTCATGGAGACAATCATACGGACATACCGGCTTTGTCGGCAACCATTTCTTCGCCGGAAGCGTAAATGACGCCCCCCGGCTATATAGGTCGGACCTGTTTATGGCTGCATGGATTCCGCTCGACGGCGTTTCGCGTTTTGAGCAGACGGGAAGATTCGGGAAAAGAAAAAGGGTTGCAACATTTCTGCTGCAACCCTTTGACTTACTGGTGCCGAAGAGAGGACTCGAACCTCCACCGGGGAACCCCGACTAGACCCTGAACCTAGCGTGTCTACCAATTCCACCACTTCGGCGTGACGTGAGAAGCGTGTTTATGTGAGGGGCATGGCTTTGGCAAGTGTTTTGTTTCGATTTTTTCAAAAAAATTTATTTTTCATGGTTTGAGCTTGTTGACGAGCATGCGCTGCGATTTTTCAAAGCTCCGGTCTGTGTTGAAGCCTGGGGTCTTTTGGTATAGACGCAAGCCAGCTTGTTGCCTGGAGGAAATTATTTCATGCATTGCGTCACATGGCCGGATCAGATCAGCGGCCTGGAAAAAGGGTCCTGCGTCACCATCGGCAATTTTGACGGGGTCCACATCGGACATCAGCGTCTCATTGCCCGGGTGCGGGATCTGGCTGCCGGATTCGGCCTGCCGTCGGTGGTCATCACCTTCGAGCCTCATCCCTTGCGTTTTTTCACGGGCAAGAAGACCCCACCTTTCATTACCCTTTATGAGCAAAGGGCCGAGCTCATCCGTTCCCTGGGCATAGATCACCTGCTTTGTCTTGAATTCAACCAGGCGCTGGCGAGCATGAGCCCCGAGGATTTCGTGCGCCGCATTCTGGTTGAAGGCCTGCATATCAAGGAATTGGTCATCGGCTATGACTATGCCTTCGGCAAGGGCCGGCGCGGCAATTACGCCTTGCTCAGCCAGCTCGGAAAGCAGTGGGCGTTCGGGGTGGAGCAGCTTGAACCCGTGATGGTCGACCAGGCCATTGTCAGTTCCACGCGCATTCGTGATCTGGTCGAGGCCGGCGATGTCTGGGCGGCGAAACCGCTGCTGGGCCGTTTCTACCGCGTGACCGGGACCGTGGTCCATGGCCAGAACCGGGGCGGACGGCTGCTCGGGTTTCCCACGGCCAACGTGCATCTTGTCGACGAGCTTTTTCCCAAGACCGGGGTGTATTGCTGCTGGGCCGAGCTTGACGGCGAGATCCATCAGGCCGTGGCCAATATCGGCTACAACCCGACCTTCGGCAATGATGTGCTCTCGGTCGAGGTGCATGTCATGGATTTTAGCGCGGACCTTTATGAACGCACATTGAAAGTGCATTTCGTGCAGCGTCTGCGCGGCGAGCGCAAATTTTCCGGCCTCGATGAACTTAAAGCGCAGATCGGCAAGGACGTCGCCCTGGCCCGGACCATCCTGGCCCTGCCCGAAGCCCGGCTGGTTTGAGGGCCGGTTCATGCGCGCACTTTTCAGATCCCTGTTCAAAATTCCTACGGAATTGGCCCACAGCTACCATTCCGTTCTGAGCTTCAAATGGTTGGCTCTTGGGGCCGTGGTCGGCGCCATGACCGGGCTCGGGGCCATCCTGTTCTATGTCGGCATAGAGGCCTTGAGCCATCTGCTGCTCGGGCAGCTGGCCGGATTTTCCCTGCCCGTTCCGGCCGGGGAGGAATTGTTTTCGGGCCCCCCCGGTCCAGCCCGGCCCTGGCTGCTTTTCATCTTTCTGGGCGGGATAGGGATCCTCACCGGTTTCCTGCTGCGCCGTTTCGTGCCCCAGACCCGTTATGGCGGTACGGATGGCACCGATACCATGATCAAGGCCTTCCACCATCAGGAAGGGCACATCACGCCATCCGTGCCGGTCATGAAAGTGGGCACGTCCATCCTGACCATCGCCGCCGGCGGCAGCGCCGGACGCGAAGGCCCCATCTCTCTGCTCGGGGCCGGATGCGGCTCCTGGCTGGCCGGCAAGTTGCGCCTTTCGGCCAAGGAACGGCGCATCCTGCTCCTGGCGGGGGCCGCCGGAGGGCTTGGCGCCATTTTTCGTGCCCCGCTGGGCGGCGCGCTCACTGCCGTGGAGGTCATCTACCGCGAGGACTTCGAGGCCGAGGCGCTACTCCCGTCCATCATCTCCTCCGTGGTTTCCTACTCCCTGTTCACCCTGGTTTTCGGGTCCGAGCCCATTTTCGGAATTCCCAAGTTCGAATTCTCCGACATCCGCGAGCTGCCCGTCTACGCAATCCTGGGCCTGGTGTGCGCGGCGACGGGCTGGTTCTATGTGCGCACCTTTCGCTTCATCAAATTCAAGGTGTTCTGGCCCCTGACCGATCGTTTCGGGTTTGTGCCGGCCGTGGCCCTGGGTGGTTTGGGCATGGCCAGTATCGGCTACCAGTTCCCTGAACTGCTCGGCGGCGGGCAGGGCTGGCTGGAGCTGGCCATGCTCGGCAAGCTGTCCGTGACCATGATGGCCGGGATGATTGTGGGCAAGACGCTGGCCACGTCCGTGGTCCTTGGCTCGGGCATGAGCGGCGGCATGTTCGCGCCGGCCCTTTTTGTGGGCGGCATGAGCGGCGGTGTGGTCGGAACCCTGGCCCAGCGGCTGTTTCCGTCCGTGGTGGTTGAGCCGGGGGGCTATGTTCTGGTGGGCATGGCCGCCTTTTTCTCGGGAGTGGCCAACGCGCCCATAGGCCCTCTGGTCATGGTCTGCGAGTTGACCCAAGGCTATGGCCTGCTCGCTCCGCTGATGCTGGCCACGGCCATCGCGTTGGTTTTGGGGCGCAACGTGTCGCTGTATGAAAATCAGGTCGACAACAAGTTTGAGTCCCCGGCCCATGTCGGCGACGCGACCATCAATATTCTGGAGCGGGAAAAGGTCGAGGCGCACTACAAGCCCGGCCGGGTGACCATCGTGGAGGAGGGAACGCATTTCGGCGCCCTGACCGACATCATCGTCAATTCCAACGAGCTCTGCTTTCCGGTGCGCGGCGCAGATGACACGATAACGGGGATGCTTGCAGTGCAGGACCTGCGCAAGGTCCTGTTCGAGGACACGCTGTGCGAATTGCTCGTGGCCGGGGACGTGGCGCGCAAGGCAGTTCTGTTGCGGCCCGACGAGGACCTTTATACGGCCCTGCTCAAATTCGTGGAATCGGATCTGGCCCAGCTCCCGGTGGTGGACAGCGAAGACCCCACCACGGTGCTCGGAATACTGGCCAGGGAAGACGTGTTTACGGCCTATGCCAAGACCTTGAAATCCATGAAGGAGCAGGCCTGAGATCCTTTGCGGCTCAGTGCCATGCTTGGCGCATATCGCCTCTTCGGCTCGCCTGGCCGCGTTCCAGCGCGCCTGCGCAAAAAAAGAATCCCCGCCATGTGGCGGGGATTCGTCGTTCAAGACCGGTCGCGGAGAAAGGCTAGACCTTGGCGGCCTGCAGTTCCTCGGTGGAGTAGCCCCAGCCCACGTTATGGGGAGCAAGGAGTTCTTCGCGGAAGAAGCGGGGCAGCTGGTCGTCTTCGTCGGTGAAGCCGGCGCGCTTGTTGAAATCCAGCTCGTCTTTGAGGCAGTTCACGCCGATGCCCATCATCTCGTCAACGCTCATTTCCTTGCCGGTCAGGCCGGTAATCAGCTTGGCCATGCAGGGCACGCCGCGGGCGTCGTCCAGGATGGCGAAGGCCACGAACAGGCACAGGCCCAGGGAATCGACGGCCGCAGTGGCGATCTGCAGGTTCTTGGACAGTTCGATGTTGCCTTCATTCTTGTGACCATCGACGTCGCCGCCGACTTTGAGCACGTTCTGGCACACGCCGTAGCCGGCGGTGTGGTCAGCACCCATGGGGGTGGTGGCGTAGGTTACGCCGACGCCCTTGACTGCGCGCGGGTCATAGGCGGGCAGGGCCTGGTTCTTGACCACGGGGATGCGGTCCACGCCGAAAGCCTTGGCCGTGTAGGAGGTGCCGTTGCCGTAGATGCGGCCCAGCGGATCCTTGGAGCCGACCTTGTCCAGTTCGGCCAGGACGCCCTTGCTGTCGCCCCAAGCCAAGACGCCGCCTTCCATGGCCATGGCCATGGTGTTGGCCATCTCGATGGTGTCCATGCCTATTTCGTCGCAGGTGCGGTCCATCTGCGCGATGTCGTCAAGGTTGTCGATGAGGAGGTTCGCGCCGAAGCCCCAGATGGTCTCGTACTCGAAGCCAGTGGTCAGGTATTTGCCGTCCTTGCCGTGGTAAACCTGGGAGCACTGGATCACGCAGCCGGTGTGGCAGCCGTGCTTGGTCTTGCCGCCGCGCTTTTCGATATTGGCGGCCAGGGTCTCGCCGGAGATCTTCTCCGCGCCGTCGAACTTGCCCATGCGGAAGTTCTTGGTCGGCAGCGCGCCGGCCTCGTTGATGACGTTGACCAGCACCGCGGTGCCGAACCCGGGCAGGCCCTGGCTGGTGACGGGATGCGTGCGCAGCACGTCGACCCATTCCTTGCGGGCTTCCTTGAACAGCTCTTCGTTGCCGTAGACGGTCTTCGCGTTGGCTTCGCCGTCAAGGATGATGGCCTTGACGCCCTTGGAACCCATGACCGCGCCCAGGCCGCCGCGACCGGCGGAACGGGAAGGCAGGCCTTCCGGATCGGAGAACTGGATGGTGGCGGCGCACAGGCACTGCTCGCCGGCGGGTCCGATCAGTGCGGTCACGGACTTGTCGCCGTAGGCGGACAGGAGCTTTTCCTGGGCCGCATAGTTGCGCATGCCGACCACGGCGGAATCCTTGAACACGACTTTGTCTGCGGAGATAAAGATCTCCTGCATGGGGGAACCGGCCTCGGGCTTGTCCTCGAGGATGACGGCCAGGAGGTCCAGCTTGGGCAGGGTGTGCGCGAACTGGCCGCCGGAGTTGCTTTCCTTGATGCCGCCGGTCAGGGGCGACTTGGCGCCGACGGAGACACGGCCGGAGTTGGCGGCGTTGGTCGGGGCCAGCACGCCGGCCGCGAAAATAAGCTTGTTTTCGGCGGAAAGCGGGTGACAGTTCGCCGGGACTTCCTTATTGACCACTCTGGAGGTCAGGGCGCGGCCTCCAAGACCGGCCAGGTCGCCGAGCTCTTCGAATTTGAAGCTTTTGGTTCTGGTATTGATGCGTAGGATTTTCATGCATGCTCCTTGAAGGTTGAGCGCATTTGCGCGTGTTGAACTTGCTTTTCAGGGCATGTTAGCAGACAGTCTTTGCAGAAAGTCAAGAAAAAAGGAGACATATGTCATGGGTGACATAACTTGTGCGACGTCGAATCAATTGATTCTGACAATCCCGGAAACTTCTGCTACGGTCTGGCACGGTTTGCTGCGACGCGGAGTGGGTGTTTTCCTTGAACAGGCGGTCAGCGTGCGTGATTTCATGACCGAAATTCTCGGCATGGATGTGGATTATGCCACCAACAGCGTTCCAGGGCTTTTTCTCAACAACGCGCCTGTGGACGAGTGGCGCGAAGAGCTTGTCGGCGACGGCGACGAATTGGGCATGAGCGGCACCATGCCGGGCCTCTGCGGCATCGCCCTGCGTCGGTCGAGCCCCATCCGGGCTTTTCGCCCCGACCTGGTCAGCCGGCATGACGAGGAGAAGCGCACGGGCGGAGTGGCTGTGGTCAAGATGTTCAACTTCGTGGCGCTGGACTGCTTCAAGCCTGTCCTCATGCGCGGGGTTGTCGTCTCGCCGCAGGCCGTGCTGCAATATGTGGATGACCAGGAAATCGATTTGCAGCAGTGCGATTGCGAGTGGAACGAAGCCCCCGTTAGCCTCGCCGAGGTTCGAGAAATTCTGGCCGGTGCCTGCGAAGACATCACCCTTGTCGTAAGGATGAACGCTGGATGAGCCCGGGCCTGTTGTCGGGACGTGGTGGTTGCGGATGGCTGGTCGCAGTGCTGGCCATCGCGTTTTTGTGCGCGGCCTTAAGCGGATGCGGCTCGAGGTATGTCCCCGGAGTCAGCATTCCCCCGGCTCCTTCAAAGAAGACGCAGCCTTCCTCGCCTACGGGCAAGAAGGGAACCTACAAACCCTACACCGTGCTCGGGCAGACCTATTATCCCCTGGGCTCGGCAGAAGGATACGCCGAAACCGGTGTCGCTTCATGGTATGGTACGGATTTTCACGGCAAAAAGACGGCCAACGGCGAGCGCTACGACATGTACCAGATGACGGCCGCGCATCGCATCCTGCCCATGCACACGCGTCTGGTGGTCAGGAATCTGGACAACGGGCGAACGACCGAAGTGCGGGTCAACGATCGCGGGCCATTCGTGGGCAATCGCATCATTGATCTGTCCTATGCGGCGGCGAGCGTGCTGGGAGTTGTCGGCCCGGGTACGGCGCGGGTCAGTCTGCAGACCATCGCCGGGCAGCGCATTCAGTATGTGGGGCCGTTCTATGTGCAGTATGGGGCGTTCGTGGTCGAAGAGAATGCGCGCAGGCTCAGATCGCGTCTTCTTGCCCGGGGCTTTGCGGGCACCAGGATCGTGAAGGGCGAGCTGCACGGCACCACGTTTTGGCGGGTGCAGGTCGGGGCTTTCTCCAGCCTGGGCGAAGCGGAATCAATGCGGCTTCGTTTGACCAAAGAAAGCCCGGGATGCTTTATTATTGCGGATTGAGCTCGGCTCGCAGCTTGCGCGAAATGCGGAAGACCACAACCTTGCGCTCGGACAGGATTATGGATTCGCTGGTCTGGGGGTTGCGGCCCTTGCGCGCGTCTTTTTCGTAGGCTTCGAACTTGCCGAATCCGCTGATAAGAAGGGAGTGGTCTTTTTTGACCGCTTCCTTCATGATGTCGAGCATGGTTTCGACCTGTGCTTTGACCTCGGCCCGATTGCGCTCTGATTTTTCGTAAATGCTGTCGACAATTTCTGCTTTTGTCAGTGTATTGTTGCTCATCAATCCTCCTGGTCCGGGAAGCTCCCGGATGACGGTATGTCTATCTTCCTGTAATAAAAGCGATTTGTGGAAGAATGGTCGTAAGTTGCCGCTTGAAATGGCTATTCTAAAATGTGCAATATCCAACGTGGGTTTTTTTTTCAAGCCTAACAGCTTGTTTTTTTTTCTTTTTGGCAAATATGACAAAAATTTTTAGCCATCGTTTTCCCCATCCCGAACCAGTGCAAAAGAGGCTGAAGCTTCTTCCGGTTTTTCTGCCTTTTGCCGGTTGTCCGAGCCGTTGCGTTTTCTGTGATCAGCATGCCCAGACCGGCCTTGGAGGGCTCAGGCTCGAAGATGCCCTGGAGGCTCTGCGTGACCGTCTGGCCCGGGAAGATGGAGGGGCTTTTGGACTCGGTTTTTTCGGCGGCACGTTCACGGGCCTCAGCCTGGCCTGGCAGGAGCGTTTTTTGGAGCTTGCCTCGCGCTTCGCGGGACCAGGCGGCCTGGTCCATCTACGCGTTTCCACCCGTCCGGATCGTGTGGATGCCGAATCCCTCCGGCGGTTGCGCGGGAGTGGCGTGTCCATGATCGAGCTGGGCGTGCAGAGCTTTTCTTCGGCCGTGCTTGCGACAAGCGGACGCGGCTATGACGGGGCCGTAGCCGCCGGAGCCTGCGACATGGTCCGGGCGGCCGGCCTTGAGCTTGGCATCCAGCTCCTGCCCGGACTGCCCGGACATGATGCCCCCTTGTGGAGGGAGGACGTGCGACGGACCCTGGCCCTGGCCCCGGACGTGGTGCGCATTTATCCGTGCGTGGTGGTGCGGGGCACGGGCCTTGCGGCTCTCTACGACCGGGGCGAATACGCGCCCTGGCCGCTGGAGACGGCTGTGCAAGAGAGCGGCCGGGCCGTGCTTGATTTCTGGCAGGCGGGAGTGCGGGTCATCCGCCTGGGCCTTGCCGGAGAGCCGGGACTGCTTGAGCGCCTTCTGGCCGGCCCCTGGCACCCGGCCTTCGGCAACATGGCGCGCTCCCTGGCTCTCAGGCTTTATCTGGAAGAACGGCTCTCCGGCCTGGCTGGCCGGGTGTCGAGAATTTTTCTGCCCTCACGTTGCGGCGGCGAGCTTTGGGGGCATGGTCGGGACAACGTCGAGGCTTTGGCCAGGCTTGGCATCGTCAGGGAAAATGTGAATTTCTGGTCCGAAACGGACATTGCCGTGGAATTGGAGGAATAATGAAACAAGTGCGAATACATACCATCAGCCTGGGGTGTCCGAAGAATCAGGTGGATACGGAGTGGATGCTGGGCGGGTTTGGCGCGTCCTTTGTCAACGCCGCCGAGCCCGAGGATGCGGACGTGGTGCTGATTAACACCTGCGGCTTCATCGAACCCGCTGTGAGCGAATCGCTCCAGGTCATCCTGGACATGGCCCAGCGCCTGGCAGAGCTGAGCCCCAGGCCAAGCCTCGTGGTCACGGGTTGCCTGGTCTCCCGTTACGGCCAGGATCTGCGCTGCGAACTGCCGGAAGTGGATCTTTTTTTGGAAATTGGCCGGCAGAACGAGCTTGGACAGCGTTTGCGGGAGCTCGCGGAGCTTCGGGAAGATGCGCGTCCGGGACTGGAAGCCGCGCTTGGCGGGTTTTCAGCGGCGCGTCTTTTGACCACGCCGCAAAGCTTTGCCTACCTGAAGATCGCCGAAGGATGCGATAACCGCTGCCGCTTCTGCACCATCCCGTCCATCCGCGGGCCGCTGGTCAGCCGGGACGAGGCCGGGATTCTGGACGATGCGCGGCGCTGCCTGGCTCAGGGCCGCAAGGAGCTGGTGCTCATTGCCCAGGACGTGACCGCCTATGGTCGGGATCGGGGGCAAAAAGCCCTGCGGGGCCTGCTTGAAAAACTTGCGCCCTTGAACGGGCTGGAATGGATGCGGCTCATGTATCTGTACCCGGCCGGACTTGACGGCGACCTGCTGCGCTTCCTGGCCGACCTGGGCAGGCCCTTTATCCCATATTTCGACATTCCGCTGCAGCACGCCCATCCGGATATCCTGGCTTCCATGGGGCGGCCCTTTCAGCGCGACCCCCGGGCCGTGGTGGAGCAGGTTCGCAAGTTTTTCCCCGAGGCGGCGCTGCGCACGACCTTCATCGTCGGCTACCCCGGAGAGACCGAGGCGCGCTTTCGTGCGCTGGAGTCGTTTGTGCGCGAGGCGAGATTCATGCATCTGGGGGTTTTTCCCTACTACGCCGAGGACGGATCCGAGGCGGCGATCCTTCCGGACCAGCTGCCCGATGAGGTCAAGGAAGAGCGCCGGGACCGCATCATGGAAATGCAAGCCGATATCAGCGCGGATCTGCTTGCCGGATTCGAGGGCCAGGAGCTTGACGTGTTGGTGGATCGGGCTCACGAAGAGTGGCCGGGGCTTTACGAAGGCCGGACCTGGTTTCAGGCTCCGGAGGTGGACGGAATCACCTATGTCAGCGGAGAGTCGGTCATGCCCGGAAAGATGGTCCGGGCCGTGATCGAGGAGGTCAAGACGTACGATCTGGTGGCCCTGGCGTAAGCGCCGGGAGGGGCATAAAATGCGTTTGCCGGCAAAATGGTTTTGGATGCCAACGCATTATGTGCATGAATTGGTTATTTTTCCGGAGATTATTCTGGTTGTCAAGGTAGATTCACTCTGCTAGGACTGCCCAAATTTATTTTGTTAGGGGGTAAACATATGAACAACACTCAAACCACGCCAGAGTCCATGAATGATTTCGACATGGAGATGGATTTTGAGTCTCAACTCGAGAACTATCTCAACTCCGATTTCGGTGACATCGAAGAGGGAGTGATCGTTTCGGGCGAGGTCGTGAAGATTGATGACAGCTACATTCTCGTGGATGTCAATTTCAAGTCCGAAGGTCAGATTCCACTCGATGAGTTCATGGAAAACGGCCAGGTGACTGTCAAAGTTGGCGACACTGTCGACGTATATGTTGTCCGCAAAAATGAGCGCGAAGGCTCCATCGTCCTGTCCAGGGAAAAAGCCAAGCGCATGCAGGTCCTGGACGAACTGGAAAAACTGCTCGACTCCGGCGATGTCGTGGTCGGCCGCATCGTGCGCCGCATCAAGGGCGGCTATGTTGTTGAAATCAAGGGAATCGAGGCCTTCCTGCCCGGCTCCCATGTCGATCTGCGTCCGGTTCCGGACATGGATGCCCTGGTCAACCAGGATTTCGAATTTCGCGTGCTGAAGATCAATCGCCGTCGCAGCAACGTTATTGTTTCCCGTCGCGTGCTCCTTGAAGAAGATCGCGACCGCAAGCGCGGCGAATTGCTGACCACCCTCGAAGAGGGTCAGTCCGTAGTCGGCGTGGTCAAGAACATCACCGAATACGGCGTGTTCATCGACCTCGGCGGCCTCGACGGTCTGCTGCACATCACCGACATGTCCTGGAAGCGCATCAAGCATCCCAAGGAAATGGTCCAGCTGGGCGACGAACTGACTCTCAAAGTCCTGTCCTTCGACAAGGACGAGAAGAAGGTATCCCTCGGCCTCAAGCAGCTGGTCATGGATCCCTGGGCCAACATCTCCGAGAAATACCCCGAAGGGCACAAGCTTTCCGGCAAGGTCACCAATCTGGTGGACTACGGCGCGTTCGTGGAACTGGAAGCCGGCGTTGAAGGCCTGGTGCACATCTCCGAGATGTCCTGGACCCGCAAGCTGCGTCATCCTTCCCAGATGGTGCGCCCCGGCGACGAAGTGGATGTCATCATCCTCGGCGTGGACGTGGACCGCAAGCGCATCTCGCTCGGCATGAAGCAGGTCGCTCCCAATCCCTGGGACCTGGTCGCCGAGAAGTATCCTGAAGGCACCATCCTTGAAGCCAGCGTCAAGAACATCACCGAATTCGGCCTGTTCATCGGCATCGAGGACGGCATCGACGGTCTCATTCACGTTTCCGACCTGTCCTGGACCAAGAAGATCCGTCACCCCAATGAGCTCTACAAGGTGGGCGACGTTGTCCGCGCCAAGGTTCTGACCGTGGACAAGGAGAACGAGAAGTTCACCCTGGGCATCAAGCAGCTGGCCGACGACCCGTGGCTGGACGTGCCCAATCGCTACCCCGTGGGCACCATGCTGACCGGCACCATCACCAACATCACGGATTTCGGTCTGTTTGTTGAGGTTGAGGAAGGCATCGAAGGTCTGGTCCACGTCAGCGAGATGAGCAAGAAGAAGATCAAAAGCCCCAAGGAAGCCTTCAACGAAGGTGACGCCATCGAGGCCAAGGTCATTCACGTCAGCGCCGACGAGCGCCGCCTGGGACTCTCTCTCAAGGCTCAGGAGCCTGAGCGCAAGCGCACCGGCGGTGCCGGTGAATTCCGCACCACGCAGAGCGGTTCCATGACCGGCAGCAACCTCGGCGATATGATCCGTCAGAAGATGGAAGAGAATGCCGAGACCGGAGTCGAAGCCGACACCGAGACCGACGCCGAGACCGAAGAAGAATAGCCTGGCGCAGCTTCGTGCCCGCTATACATAAGCATGACGCGAGGCTGCATCCTTAAAGGGTGCGGCCTCGTTTTTTTTTAAAGGACGAGAACGATGATTGAAAGTGGACTCGACAGCGCCGCCAAAAAGCGCCTGAGCACGTTGAAAGCCGGAGAGCGCATCGATCCGGAGTTCGCGCTGGAAATTGCGCGCAATGCCTCGGTGCACGAGCTGGGCGAGGCGGCCCTCAAGCAGCGCCGCGCACGGCACGGCGACAAGGCCTATTATGTCTATAACCAGCACCTGAACTACACCAACGTGTGCCGCAACCAGTGCCGTTTCTGCGCTTTTTTCAAGAAGGCCGGCGAGGAAGGCGGATACACCTATTCACTGGAAGAAGCCAGAAAGCGTCTCACGGACCGCATCCACGAGCCCATCCGCGAGATCCACATCACCGGCGGCCTTAACCCGGATCTGCCCTATCAATACTACCTTGATCTCTTGGCCCTGTGCAAGGAAGTGCGGCCACAGGCCGTGGTCAAGGCCTTCACCGCCGTGGAGGTGGCCCATTTCGCGGACACTCTGGGCACGGACGAGGCCACGGTGCTCCGCGAGATGAAGGCCGTGGGCCTGGACGCGTTGCCCGGCGGCGGCGCCGAGGTCTTTTCCCCGGCCATGCGTGAGCAGCTGTGCCCGGAAAAAGTCACCGCCGATCGTTGGCTGCATATTCACGGGCTGGCGCACGACATGGGTATAAAAACCAATTCCACCATGCTTTTCGGGCACATCGAGTCCTGGGAAGACCGCATCTACCACATGGAGCGCTTGCGCGCCGCAGAGGACGAGAAGCCCGGATTCATCGTCTTCATTCCCCTGGCCTACCAGCCGCGCAACAACGCCCTGAGCGCTGCCGGCCCCACGGGCGAGGATTATCTGCGCACCATTTCCGTGTCGCGTCTCTTCCTGGACAATATCCCGCACATCAAGGCCTACTGGGCCTTTTCCGGGATCAAGGCCGCGCAGATGGCGCTGTGGGCCGGTGCAGACGATTTCGACGGCACCATCGTTGAGGAGAAAATCGGGCATGCGGCGGGCGCCGATTCGCCCAAGGGCATGACCATCTCCGAACTGGTCGAGACCATCGCCGCCACGGGATTCACCCCGGTTGAGCGGGATACGTTCTTTGCGGAACTGTAGGCCTTGGAGGGTATCCCCGTCCGGACCCGGATGCGGCGAAGGCCTTTTTCCTTGACTTTTTTGGCCAAGATATGGTTGTGAAAAGTTCCACATACGAATTTCTGGGACACGTTACGAGGAGGGAGTCATGTTGGGTGAGCTTTTTGGGAACATGATGCACAGCACGGTGCAGGGCTTCATCGGGGTCATCGGGATTTTCACGTATCTCGCGGCCATAGTCGTTGCGGCGGTATACCGCATCAAGGAAGGCATGAACGAAGGCCATCATTAAGAACGGCTTCCTTGCGGGATTTCTAAGCGCGGCTTTGTCCGCGCTTTTTTTTTGTGACCAAACCTTATCCGTCCTTGCCAATGGTCCTCTCTCTTCCCTATCGTGATGTTTCAGAATCCTCGGAGGTAATTTATGGACGCACGGCACAGTCTCGGCGATCTCGACATTTATCTGTTCAAGCAGGGGCGGCATACCCGCCTGTACGAACATTTCGGCGCTCACCCCGAATCCTTGGGGCCGGATTCCACCGGAACCCGTTTCGTGGTCTGGGCTCCCAATGCCGCCTTTGTATCGGTCATCGGGGACTTCAATGCCTGGGACCGCGCCGCCGCGCCCATGACCCTGCGCGCGGACAGCTCCGGCGTGTGGGAGTGTTTCGTGCCGCAGGCGCGGCATGGGCAGCGCTACAAATATTATCTTTCCTGGCCGGGCGGAGAAGGCGAGCGGGCTGATCCCTTTGCCCTTCTTTGTGAAGAGCCTCCGGCCACAGCCTCCATCATCTGGGATCTGGATTATGTCTGGGAAGACGGGGAGTGGATGCGCAACCGCTCCAGGCACAACGCCCTGGAGAGTCCCTGGTCCATTTACGAGCTGCACCTGGGTTCCTGGCGGCGCGACGAGCACGGTAACTTTTTCGGCTATCGCCAGATGGCTCACGACCTGGCGGCGTACGTCAAAGACGCGGGCTTCACCCATGTGGAGATCATGCCGGTGGCGGAGCATCCTTTTTACGGCTCCTGGGGATACCAGAGCACGGGCTATTTCGCCCCATCCAGCCGTTACGGCTGTCCGCAGGATTTCCGCTATATGGTCGATGTCCTGCACCGCGAGGGGATCGGGGTCATCCTTGATTGGGTCCCCGGGCATTTTCCCACGGATGTCCACGGACTGGCCAATTTCGACGGGACTGCGTTGTTCGAGCACGAGGACCCGCGCCAGGGCTTCCACCCGGAATGGAAGAGCGCCATCTTCAATTACGGCCGCTACGAGGTGGCCGGATTTCTCATCTGCAACGCCATGTATTGGATCCGGGAGTTCCACCTCGACGGGCTGCGCGTCGACGGAGTGGCGTCGATGCTGTACCTGGACTATTCGCGTCAGCATGACGAGTGGGTGCCCAACCGTTACGGCGGACGCGAAAACCTCGCCGCCATCGAACTGTTGCAGGAGCTCAACAAGGCCGTCTACGAGGAATTTCCCGATGTGCAGACCATCGCCGAGGAATCCACCTCCTGGCCCATGGTCTCAAAGCCCGTCTATCTGGGTGGACTCGGTTTCGGACTGAAGTGGAACATGGGCTGGATGAACGACTCCCTGACCTATATGGAACTTGATCCGATCTTCCGCAAATTCCACCACAACCTGCTGACTTTTGCCTTGTGGTACGCGTACGCCGAAAATTTCGTCCTGCCCCTTTCCCACGACGAGGTTGTCTATGGAAAGAAGTCGCTGCTGTCGAAGATGCCCGGCGATTACTGGCAGAAGATGGCGGGGCTGCGGGCCCTTTTCGGCTACATGTATGGGCTGCCGGGCAAAAAGCTGCTCTTCATGGGCGCGGAATTCGGCCAATGGCGTGAGTGGAACCATGACTTGTCCCTGGATTGGGATCTGCTGAACTTTCCGGCTCACGATGGAATCCGCGCCTGGGTTCGGGATCTGAACCGGGTTTACCGGGAATGCGGGGCCCTGCACGAGCTTGATTTTAGTCCCGAGGGCTTTGTCTGGGAAAACTGCAATGATTCCGACCAGAGCGTGCTGAGCTTTTTCCGCAAGGACACGAAGGGACGCCCGGTCATGGTGGTCTGCAACTTTACCCCCGTGCCGCGCGAGAACTATGCCGTGGGCGTGGCCACGGGCGGCACATGGCGCGAGATCCTGAACTCGGACAGCCAGCTCTATGGAGGCAGCGGGGTCGGGAACATGGGCCAGGTCCGGGCGGAATCCATTCCTGTGCACGGTTTTCCCTATTCCGTGAATCTGATTCTGCCTCCCTTGAGCGTGCTCTTCTTCCAGCCGGCGGAGGCAAGCGCATGAATCTTGCGCGTAGATGCGGGGTGCTGCTGCACGTCTCCTCGCTGCCAAGTCGGCACGGGATTGGCGATTTTGGTCCGTGCGCCCACGAGTACATAGATTTTCTGGCCGCAGGCGGGCAGGGGGTGTGGCAGATGCTCCCCCTTGCGCCCATCAACGCAGGAGCGGGCAATTCTCCATACAGCAGCTATTCGGCCTTTGCCGGGAACACGCTTTTTATCAGCCCGGAGCTGCTGGTCCGTCAAGGAGTGCTCAGGCCGAGGGACGTGGAGCCTGCGCCCGATTTTCCCCAGGACCGGGTGGACTACGCCGCGGCTGCCGCATGGCGGGAGAGAATTCTGGAACAGGCCTTCGACAATGCATTTCCCGGCCTGCGAGCGGACGTACGTTTTGACGCCTTCTGCCGCAAGGCCAGCTTCTGGCTTGATGACTACTGTTTGTTCGCGGCCTTGAAGCGCGAGCAGAGAGGAGCGCCATGGCTGAGCTGGCCGCGCGGGCTGCGTCTGCGGGAACCCGACGCTTTGGAGCAGGCCCGCGAACGCCTGGGGTACGACATCCTGCGGGAACGGTATTTTCAGTATCTTTTCAGCCTGCACTGGGAGAATCTGCGCGATTATGCGGCCACGCGCGGGGTGGCCCTGCTCGGGGATGTGCCGATCTATGTCAGTCTCGACAGCAGTGATGTCTGGGCGCACCGGGAGCTGTTCGAGCTCGACCGCGAGGGCTTGCCGATCTATTGCGCCGGAGCACCGCCGGATTATTTTTCCAAGACCGGCCAGATGTGGGGTAATCCTGTCTATGACTGGGCTTTCCAGGAAAAGGACGGCTTTTCGTGGTGGGCCAAGCGGCTGCGGCACGAGAGCGAGCGGTTCGACATGCTCCGGCTCGATCATTTTCGCGGTTTTTGCGGGTTCTGGCAGGTGCCGGCCTGTGAGCCGACAGCGGAAAACGGACTCTGGATCAAAGGGCCGGGAGCCGCGTTTTTCAGCGCAATGAAGGAGCGCGTTCCGGGTCTGTCCATTCTGGCCGAGGATCTGGGAGTCATTACGGAGGACGTCGTTACGCTCATGCGCGAGTTTGAATTTCCGGGCATGAAGATTTTGCAATTCGCATTTTCGGAAGAGATGGGGAAGAACGCCTACATCCCGCACAACTTCCCGGTGCAAAGCGCGGTCTATACCGGCACGCATGACAACAACACCGTGCGGGGCTGGTTTTCAGACGAGCTCGATGACCAGGGACGGGGGCGTTTGCGTGACTACGCAGGCCGGCACGTTTCGGCAGAGGACGCGGCCGACGTCATGATTCGGCTGGCGCTTGGCAGCGTGGCCGCTCTGTGCATCATTCCCATGCAGGATTATTTGAATTTGGATGCAACGGGACGGATGAACATGCCGGGGGTTGCGGGAGGCAATTGGGGATGGCGCATGCAGCCGGGCATGGCCACCAGGGATGTGGCGGCACGAATGCGTTTCCAGGCCTGGATTTACGGACGCGTTGCGGAGTGATCCGTGCGCTTTGGGGCGTGTGAACGCATAAAAAAAAACCCTGCGTGAGCAGGGCTTTTTTTTGGAAAAACAGCTGAATTAAACGCAGCCGGTGGGCTTGGGCAGGCCAGCCATCTTGCAGGCGCCTTTGCCGGGGCCGGAGGGGAAAAGTTCGTAGATCTGCTTCAGCTTGTAGCCGGTGGACTTGGAGAGAATACGGACCATGGGGGCAATACCGTTCTTCTTGTAGTAGTCCTGCAGGAAGTCGAGAATCTGCTGGTGAGCTTCGGTGATCTCGGAAATGCCTTCGCTTTCCTTGACGTATTCAGCCCATTCCGGACCCCAATCTTCAAACTTCAGCAGAAAACCGTCTTCATCGATCTCGAAACTTTTACCCTTGAATTCGATCATTGCCATGCTCAATTCCTCCTTAGATGTTGTTCCTCAAAATTTTTCCTTCCGGAAAAAGAGTTTGCAAAGACTCCCCCTATGGGGAAGGACTGTTTTTGTCAATGAGACCCGCCATCCTTCCCCGTCAAGTCAACACTACCGGCCTCTCTAGCAGATAGGGGACTACACTTCAACAGGAAAGACGAAAGTCTATCCGGGGGGACGGCTACTTGAAATCCCGTATAATTATCTGTTCCTTGCGCATTCTGCACCACGTGGGGCGTTCGTCTTCCTCTGCGATGGGACGCTGGCTTGGAGGGCCGACATTGCAAACCCGCTGGCCTTCCACATAGCTGAGCAGCGGGCAATCCGCGCATTTGGTTACGACAAAAATCATTTTCTTTCCGTAGTTTATGAATGTTTATGCCCTAGACGTCGGCGGGCAGGGAGATTTCATGACAGTACTCGTCCCACTCTGCGCAGGCCAGACCGACGGGCTGTTCAAAACTGGCCTGGCAATGGGCGCACAGTATCTTGATGGTTGCATCATTTCCGAACGCTTCCTGCATGGCCTCTTTGGTATGATGCGCCTCGGTCCTGTGTCCGCATTCGGGACAGGTGGCGGAAACGGTGAATTCCTTGGTCACAGAGTTTCTCCTCTTGATGATGGATCTGTATCGGGAATGCCTTATTCATAAGTATTCGCGGCTCGCGCGTCAAAGTCAAATCCCGTTTTTTAAGAAAAGGCCCATGGCATGACGGGCACTTGGCCCGGCGCGAAGCAACCGTCAGCCAGGGTTTTAAAGATATGGTGAAAAGAGCCAGAAAAAGGCGTCTCTGAGCCGCACGGGCAGGGAGCGTCCAGAGAGTTCCTGGCGGGTCACCGGGCGGCTTTTGGCCATGATGGTGTCGAAATGCCGCGTCAGCTGGATGGCCAGGTGCTGATCGAGGACTTCCAGGGTCAGTTCGAAATTGAGCCGCAGGCTGCGGCTGTCCAGATTGGCCGAGCCAAGGTGCACATAGCAGCCGTCCACGAGCATGAGCTTGGTGTGACTGAAGGGGGCCGGCTGGAAGGCAATGTTGATCCCGGCGCGCAGCAGGTCTTCGAGAATGTGGCGGGTGGCCCAATGTACAAACGGGATGTTGTTGCGGCCCGGCAACAGGATCTCGACCGTAACGCCCCTGTACCTGGCCGATTTCAGGGCGCTCAGGAAGGTGCGCGGTGGAAGGAAGTACGGGGTCATGATCCTGATGCTCGACGTGGCGGCGGAGATGATCCCGGTGAGCAGCGTCTTCAGGTAGTCTTCGTCGAAATTGGGTCCGTCGACAACGGTGCGGCACAGGCAGTCCCCGGTTGGTTCCGTGAAGAGTATGGGCGGGTAAATGCGCTCCTTGGTCGCAAAAAACCAGTCATCGACAAAGGTGTCCTGCAACAGGTTCGCGACCGGTCCGTGCACGATGAAATGCATGTCCGTGACCGGCCAGGGCGGTTTTGCGTGCAGGAGATGCTTCTGGCTTATGTTCATGCCGCCCGTGAAACCCAGGCTGCCGTCCACGACCAGCACCTTGCGGTGATTGCGCAAGTTGAAGTGCAGGTCGGGCGGGAAGAGACGAGGCGGGATGAAGAGCGCGTTGGGCACGCCTTTCTTCGTGAGCACCCGGGAAGCCCGGGGCCAGGAGTATTTCTCGCCCACTCCGTCGATGAGGACCCGCACGTCCACCCCGCGGTGCACGGCCCGGGCCAGGGCGTCGATGAATTTGAGGCCAAGATTGTCGGTGTCGAGGATGTACGTGGTCAGATAAATGCTGTGCCGGGCGTCTTCCATGGCCCGCAGCATGACGGGATAGGCCTCGTCTCCGTTGCACAGCGGCTCGACGCAGTTGCCCCCGACCAGCGCCGTGCCGAGGATGTTGTGCCCGACGCGCTCCAGGCGCTGGAATGCGTGGTGCAAGACCGTGGGGTTGATGGCCGCGCTCGGGTACGAGGGGACGGCCTGGGGAACGTCGGCGGACAGGGCGTCCACTTCTTTGCGCATGCGCGATGCGCTGCGCCGGACCCGGTTTACGCCAAAAAGGATGTACAGGATGGGACCGGCCAGGGGGAACGTCAGGCAGACGCCTACCCAGCCCAGGGCCGAGCGGGGGTCGCTTTTGCGCAGCAGCGCGTGACCTGCCGCGCCCAGGGCCAGGGCGGCCAGGAGCAGAAGGCCTATCCAGTTCAGGACATGCATGCCTGGCTCACCTGCGGCGGCAGGGCCGAGCTGCCGCGCGTGTCATGTATCCGCATCCTTTTTCCTGGGCGGGGGTGCTTGCGTGACGCAATCCAGCGGGTCCCCAAGACAGGAATTGAAGATGTCCAGGATGGCCTTGTCCAGATAGGATTCCTCCTTGTAGGTCAGAAAGGCGGAATTGAAGGCTTTGGTCACGGCCGTGATCTTGCGATAGGCAAGGTCGAGCCCTTCGCAATAGGCGTTCAGGGAAGAGATGGCGGCCGTCCATGTTTCCCTGGCCGCTTCGGACAGGGCGGGCGCGGTCTCTTCGAGGCTCTCGATCTCTTCCCTGATGCCGTCTTTGGCGTTGACGATGTGCATGAGGTGCGTGTTCAGATAATGGCACATGCCCCCGGCGGCGTTTCTGAGCACCCGGTTGCGCTGGTCTTCCATGGCCTGGGTGATGTTGTGCGCGATGCCCTCGTAATAGAGCAGGTAACCGGAATCGTCGGTCTTGGCCCGGGCCGTGATGGCCACCTCGATGGAGCGGCCGTCTTTGAGGCGGAAGCGGACATGCTTGTCCGTGACGAACCCTTCTTCATTGATCTGGGCCAGCAGATCTGCCCGCTCGGACAGGTTCTCGTAAAAATCCTTGAGATTGCTGGCCAGGGCTTCCTCGCGGTCGGTGAAGCCGAGCATCTGGATGCCGGCCTCGTTGATGTCGATGAAGGTTCCGTCCGGGGTCACGGAATAGGCCATGTCCTTGGTGCTCTGGAAGAAATCGCGGTATTTTTCCTCGCTGCGGGTCAGGGCGTCCAAGGCTTCCTTTTGCTCGGTGATGTCGCGGATGACGTGGTCGAGGCGGCGGATCGACCTGGTGGTGCAGTAAACCAGGTGCCCTTCATCATGGACCCATTTGATGCGTCCGTTGCTGCTGATGATACGGTATTGCATCTCGCCGAACTCGTCGTCCACCAGTGACCGGTAGTACTTGCTCACCGCCTCCCGGTCTTCGGGATGCACGAAATGCATGAGTTGCATCTCGCCGGCGTTGAAGGCGCGCCTGGGAATGCCGTACAGGGCTTCGGCGGCCGGGTTGATGGCCAGGATCGACTGGTCCGTGGGTGAGAGGGAGACGACCACGTCATTCAAGGCGTGCAGGATGCTTTCCAGCCGGTCCTTGACGCGCTGCAACTCGATGCGGGTCTTGCGGCGCTCGGTGATGTCGGTGATGGCGGCGAGAATGGCCGGGCCTCCGCCGCATTCGACCACGGTCAGCTTCATTTCCACGATGGCGTCTTCGCCGGGCCTCGAAATGGAGAATTCGATCCGGTTTGAGAGGTCGGAAGTGTAGAGCTTGTCGACGCAATGCCGCTCCACCCGTTCCCGGTCGTCAGGAATGACCAGATCCGTGAACGGCTTGCCCAGCAACTCCGTCAGGTTGGCACCGACGATTTCGCAGAACGCGCCGTTGGTGAAGATGATGTTGCCCTCACGCAGAATGAGCACACCGTCGTTGATGTGTCTGACAATGCCCTGGTAGTCGATGCTTTCCTGACAGACGTTCAACAAGTCCGCTTCTTCGAAACAAGATCCGTTCATGCCCCGTGCTCCTGATTCCCGACAGTCTCTTTGAGTGCGCCTGGCCGTCGTTTCCGTCATAGTATGCATTTTGGCCCGGACAGGGCCAGTGATTTTTTGATCATTCATGTTCGACAAAGATGAGTGCGCTCGTATCAAAACCGCGCGCCGCCGCTTTTTTGACGAGCTCGTCCCGGATGCCGTCACTGAGCGTCGGTGTGCGGGCCAGAATCCAGAGGTATGAGGTGTTTGGCCCGCTGACGAGCGCGTATTGGTACTGTTCGTGGTCAAGTTCAAAGACGATGTAGGACCCGTAAAAGGGGCCGAAAAAAGACACCTTCAAATAGCCCTGGTCCGGGCTTTGAACGAAGTATGCCTTTCCTTCGACATCCTTCCATTTTCCTTCCTTTGCGGAGTATCCGCGATTGACCACCTTGACGCCTCCGTCATCCCGGAGCGTGTATTCCGCCGATACCCGGCTCAGCCCGCGTTCGAAGGAATGATCGAGTCTGGCGATTTCGTACCATTTTCCAAGATAGTCATCTAAACGGAAATTTTCCACGGGCCGCACATTCTCCGGCATGCTCACGCATCCGGCGAGAAACAGGGCAAAGAGCATGGTGAAGTTTTTCAGCATTGGGGGGCACCTCCTTGGGAGCGTTACGATTTGCCCGCAGGGGCGGGAGTCCGGCTTGAGCGCGTGGGCGCACGACGTGTGAAGAAGAGAATCGCTGAACAATACCACAACATCAAGCGATTGTCGCCGGGCTGGGGGAAGTTCCGAACGGGCAAGCAATGATCCGTCCGTTCGGATGGAGGTTGCGCCGAATGCGTTCTGCGTCAGGCCGCATATTGCGCGCTCAGGTATTTACGGAGGGCATGTTTGCCTGTAGATGGCGTCATTGGCCGCCAGAAGGCGGAAAATGGATCAACTTCAATCCGTAGACTCCCATGATCAAAAAAATTCTTCTTGCTGTTCTTCTTGTCGTAGTTGTGGCCGGTGCCTTGGTCGGAATCAAGGCCTTGCAGATCAGAAAAATGATCGCCCAGGGCGAATCCTTTGTCATGCCCCCGGCGGTAATCTCCACGGCCAACGCCACCAGCGCGTCCTGGGAGACGGTGTTGCGCGCGGTGGGTTCGGTCACCCCCGTGCAGGGCGTGACCCTGACCGCCGAAATTCCGGGCAAGGTCGTGCGCATCGATTTCGACTCCGGAGAGCGGGTCGAAGCCGGGGAAGTGCTCGTGCAACTGGATGTCTCTCAGGAAAACGCGCAGCTGCGGGCCCTGGAGGCCAGCGAAAATCTGGCCCGCATCAGCTTGAAAAGGATCGAAACCCTTCTGGCTCAGCACTCCACCGCCAAATCCGAGTATGACGTGGCCCTGGCCGAACACCGTCAGATTTTGGCGCAAATGGACGCGCTCAGGGCCGTCATCGCCAAGAAAACAATCCGCGCCCCCTTTGCCGGAACGCTGGGCCTGCGCCATGTGAATCTGGGCCAGAATCTGGGGGATGCCGACAAGGTCGCCACGCTGCAGCGGCTGGACTCCGTTTACGTCGAGTTCGTGCTGCCCCAGCAGCAGGTTGGACAGGTGCGGACCGGTTACACCGTCCGCGTGACCTCCGACGCTCTGCCAGGACAGACCCTGGAAGGCCGCCTCGTGGCCATGGAGCCTTTGGCCGACAGCGCGACCCGCACCGTGCGCATGCAGGCCGTGTTCGACAACCCCGCAGAGATCCTGCGCCCCGGCATGTTCGTGAACGCGGGAGTGGTCCTGCCCGCACGGCAGGACGTGACGCTCGTGCCCGCCACCGCCGTGCTGTTCGCGGCATACAGCGATTCGGTCTTTGTGGTCGAGCAGGCCGAAGGGAACGGCACGCAAGGCCTCGTGCTGCGGCAGCAGTTCGTGACCCTGGGCGAGCGGCGCGGCGATTTCGTGACCGTGACCCGAGGGGTAGCGCCCGGGCAGACCGTCGTCAGCACCGGAGTCTTCAAGTACCGCAACGGCCAGTCCGTGATTGTGGACAATGCCCTGAATCCCGAATTCAAGATCGCGCCCACGCCGGAAAATTCCTGATGCGGGCCAAAACCTTCGAGCAACATTTTCACGCGATCACCCCATGAAATTCACCGATATTTTCATTCGTCGTCCGGTGCTGGCCCTGGTCATCAACCTGCTCATCATCCTCGCCGGGTTGCAGGCGATCTTTTCCCTTTCGGTCCGCCAGTATCCGCGCAGCGACAACGCCATGGTCACCGTGACCACGACCTATGTCGGCGCCAGTGCCGAGCTGGTGCGCGGGTTCATCACCACCCCCCTGGAGCGGGCCATCGCCGCGGCCGACGGCATCGACTACATCCAGTCCCAGAGCGCCCAGAACCTGTCGACCATCAACGTCCGGCTGAAGCTCAACTATGACCCGATCGAGGCCCTGTCCGAGATCAGCGCCAAGGTCGATCAGGTGCGCGGAGATCTCCCGCCCGAGGCCGAGGTGCCCATCCTGAACGTGGAGTCGGCGGACAGCCAGTTCGCCTCGGCCTACCTGAGCTTCACCTCCCCGGATCTGGAGCAGAACCAGATCACGGACTATCTCATGCGCGTGATCCAGCCCCGCCTCTCCGCCCTCTCCGGCGTGCAGCGGGCCGACATTCTGGGCGCGCGGACCTTCGCCATGCGCATCTGGCTCAAGCCCGACCGCATGGCCGCCCTGAACGTGACCCCGGCGGCGGTGCGCCAGGCCCTGGCCGCCAACAACTACCTCTCCGCCCTGGGCCAGACCAAGGGCGAGCTGGTGCAGATCAACCTCACGGCGGATACGGATCTGCGTTCGGCCGATGAATTCAAACAGCTGGCCATCCGCGAGGAGAACGGAGCCGTGGTCCGTCTCGGGGACATCGCGGACGTCGCCCTCGGCGCGGAAGACTACGGCGCGGAGGTACGCTTCACCGGCGAAACCGCAGTCTTCATCGGCGTCTGGCCTTTGCCGAATGCAAACTCCATCGATGTCATCGGTCTGGTGCGCACGGAGATGGAAGCCATCCAGAGCACTCTGCCTTCGGGCATGAAGGGCCGCATCGCCTACGACGCCACGGAATACATCAACAGCGCCATCCACGAGGTTTTGAAGACCCTTGGCGACACGCTGCTTATCGTCGTGGTCATCATTTTTCTGTTCATAGGCTCCTTTCGGGCCGTGCTCATTCCGGTCATCGCCATCCCGCTGTCCCTGATCGGCGCCGTATTCCTGATGCAGATATTCGGGTTCACGGTGAACCTGCTCACGCTCCTGGCTGTGGTGCTGTCCGTGGGGCTTGTGGTCGATGACGCCATCGTGGTCGTCGAGAATGTGGAGCGCCATATTTCCGAGGGGCAAACGCCGCTGGACGCCGCCATTCTTGGCGCGCGCGAGCTGATCGGGCCGCTTATCGCCATGACCATCACCCTGGCCGCGGTCTATGCGCCCATCGGGTTACAGGGCGGACTGACCGGCTCCCTGTTCCGCGAGTTCGCCTTCACCCTGGCCGGGGCCGTGACCATTTCCGGCATCGTGGCCCTGACCCTGTCCCCGCTCATGTCCGCCAAGCTTTTGAAGCCGGGCCTGGAAGAGCATGGACTGGCCGGACGCATTTCGCGTGATTTCGCCCGGCTGCGCCGCTTCTACGGGCGCCTGCTGGATGGGACGCTCAATGCCCGTCCGGCCATGTACCTGATCTGGATCGTCATCAGCGGACTGACCGTGCCCATGTTCATCATGTCGGCCACGGAGCTGGCCCCGTCCGAGGACCAGGGCGTCATCTTCGGCATCCTCGACGCCTCGGCCGATTCGACCCTGGATCAGACCAGCGTGTACGCGGCGGCGGCCAACAAGGTCTTCATGGATACACCGGAGGCCCAGTTCACCTTCCAGGTCACGTTCCCGTCCAGCGGGTTCTGCGGCCTGGTTGTTTCGCCGTGGGAACAGCGGGAGCGGACCGTGGACGAGATTTTGCCCGAAGTGCAAGCCGGCCTCGCCGCCATTCCGGGGATCCAGATGTTTCCGGTCACGCCGCCGGCGCTGCCCGGTGGCGGCGATTTTCCGGTGGAATTCATCCTCGCCTCCACGGCGGATCAGGAAGAGATCCTGAACTTCGCCCGGCAGATCCAGGTCAAGGCCATGCAGAGCGGCATGTTCGCCTTCCCGCCGCTCATCGACGTCAAAATCGACCAGCCCCAGGCCGAACTGGTCATCGACCGCGACAAGGTCGCGGCCATGGGCCTGAGCCTCGCGTCCGTGGGCGGCGACGTCAGCGCCATGATGGGCGGCAACTACGTGAACCGGTTCAACATCGACGGCCGCAGCTACAAGGTCATCCCGCAGGTGCAGCGGGTCGACCGGCTGACTCCGGACCAACTGAGCAACATCCACGTCACCGGACCGGATGGCGTGCTCGTGCCCCTGTCCTCCGTGGCGACCATCAAGGAAACGACCGTGGCCCGTTCCCTGAACCGTTTTCAGCAGCTCAACGCCGTGAAGATCAGCGGTGTGGCCGTCCGTCCCCTGGATGAAGCCCTGCGCTTTCTGGAGGACGAGGCCGTCAAGATTCTGCCCCAGGGCTACGTGCTCGAT